>NZ_JBCNLB010000017.1:0-144814 GCF_039595735.1 Duganella sp. | reverse complement strand
GACCACCGGAATCTGCACACAAAGCGCCTCAAAGGACCTGGAGCCTGGGGTGATCAGCAGCCGATCCGCTGCCCATGTCGCTATTTTTCAGCGCCACCTCCGGGATCTCCAGTTATTCGAGGTGCCCGTCAGAATCATGTCACCGACATCATGCCAGAGCCGGAGCGGTTTTTCGAGGTTCCCCTTAGCCCTTCTTCGCCCTATTTATGCGCCGCGATATACTCGAGCAGTGACAATCCGCGCATATTCCAATTGCGCAACATGCTATGCTGCAAACTGAAGCATTTGAGCAATAGCGCTCGCCGAGAGCCAATTACGATCATTCCTATACATCTCCAGGGGCTATATGGAAGAAGATGGCGGTTATTACGCAATTAAGGGTTTTGATTTTCAAATTGATAGAACGATTATAGAAATATTTTCTGGCAATGACGAATTCAAACGAGTAACAATCGAGCATATTCAGGATTTGAATACGGATGACGTCGTCGTGCAAGTCAAGTATAAAGAAGCCGCTGACTTCTCGAATGTAAAAATACGCGAGCCGGTCGCAAAACTAATTGACTCTTTCGCAACAGATATAATTGATAGAAAATATATTCTTTACTGTTACTTCAAAGACAAAAAACCTAGTAAAGAGACTTTCTCCAAAGCAAAGCTCGATAAAATACTAGAGATAGCTGCTGCTGCGGATTCCTCTGATGCGCACAAAAAGCTTGCCGAAAAAATTTCTTCTATCAAAAATAAAACTCGTGCAGCCTTTGCTAAAAAATTTGTCCTTCAATTTGCTGAAGATTATGACTCACAATTCTCAGAGGTCATTCGCTTGATAGGCGCCCAAGACTTCTGCAAATCAAGAGATGAAGCGATTTTTTACTATGGATACATAGCGGATTATTTACGAAAAATTGTGATTTCGAATACTGATCGGACAAATAGAACTTCGACCAGGCATGAATTAGTGCAATCAATAAAAAATGGGAAAAGAAAGATCTTTCATACCTCGTTTGCTGAATTTGAAGAACGTTCGAAATTCATAAAATTTATCACGCCGCACGTTATTGAATTACACCCATATCAAAATAACGTCATAATCATCGGTTCAGGTTTTATTGGATCAGCTCAAGAACTAGGCTTATGTATTGGAAAGTTGATTGATAAATATTTCCATAAAGCCACATTTGATATTAAGCCCCCTACTATTTTTGTTGAAGACCGATTACGAATCGACCTGAAAAAATACATCTCCGGAATCGGTATAGATTTTAAAGATGGGTATGAAGAAATATCTTTCAATCTTCAATCCTTTAATTTAGAGCCCATCGTGACGCGAAAGAAATTAGGGAAAAAGGCGACGGATAGTCTCGAGAATATCTCCTTCAAAGTGAAAATTGTCTCACTATCCAGAGTCACAGAAGTCGCCGCATCAGTTCCATTGCCGAGTCGAATTTTGTATCTTGGTTCCCGCGAGATTGGTGAATGGAATTCAGTTCCAGCTTTTTTAATTGATAGTGTGAGTCAGCAAGAGCTTTCTAACTTTTTGAGGGTGCAAAAATGAATAGCGAGAATTTTAAAATATCAAGTGTTTCTGCGACATCGCTAGTTATTGAAGTGATTGACCCCTCACTCTTTGAAGGTCAATTTAATATTGGAAGCTATGTTAAGATTCCTTGCAGAGGACTTTCATCAACCTATGTAGTGGGCGTAGTCGATAATTATCGCATTAAAGATATTCAGTCTCCCCTGGCCAATGTGGGAGGCGCGTCCCCATCTTTTCTATTGGATGTCAAACTAGTAGGAATGCTCTACGGAACCGATCAATTAACTTTTAAGCGCGGAGGGCACGGAATTCCTTTGCCGCCAAATAATGGAATTGAAATCTTAAAACCATTCGAGCTCGCAGCCATTTTCAGAACTGGGATCGAGGAAAATGAGCGCTTTGAATTTAGTGGACTAGCAACACACCCTGAAGTACGCGTACCAGTTAATGGCGATAAATTATTTAATAAACATTTTGCAATTGTTGGCTCGACCGGATCTGGAAAATCCCACACTGTCGCCAAGGTACTTCAGTCCGCAACTCAAACTAAGCATACCAATTTTTCGGGATTGAATAATTCCCATATAGTATTATTCGATATTCATGGAGAATACAAGAACGCATTTCCAGGATGTAATTACTTGGATTCATCATCCCTCAAAATTCCATATTGGTTGTTTGATAGCGAGGAACTGACAGAGCTATTTATCGAGAGCAGCGAAAATGGATCGTACAATCAGCTTTCACAATTTCGCCATGCCGTAGTCGAAAATAAAAAGATTCACAATCCGGGGAAACGTGCGTTCTTTGACTCTCCACTTGAATTCAAAATTTCTGAGGTTTTGTGTTATTTGAAAAACATGAATTCGGAACTGGTTAATAAGAAAAATAATAAAATACCTGAAACAAAAGATTCAGTAAAAATAGAAAATAGAATTCCACTCTACTTCAAAAATTCCTATACCTTTGATAAGGTAAATTCCGAGTTTGTAAACGGACCCTATACTGGTGAATTCGATCGCTTTCTGATGAGGTTAGAAAACACAACAAATAATCCAAGGTTAGATTTTTTGTTTCGCGATATTTCAGGCGTCACGATCGAAAATATTCTCGAACAATTTCTTGGATTCAAGAAAGAAAACTCAGCGAATGTCACCGTCGTTGATTTAAGCGGAATTCCATTTGAGGTTCTTAGCATCACTGTGTCGCTTGTATCACGCCTAATCTTTGAGTTTGGATATTATTATAAGCGCCACATCTTGAAACAAGCTGCGGCGGAATCCCCGATATTGCTTGTTTACGAGGAAGCACACAAATATGTTCCTCGTAGCGATCTGGTAAGATTTAGGGCGTCGAAGATCGCAATCGAACGCATAGCTAAAGAAGGACGAAAGTACGGTGTAACCTTAGGAATAGTAAGTCAACGCCCTTCGGAAGTATCTGAAACAATCTTCTCACAATGCAGTAACTATATAGCCATGCGGTTGACAAATCCCGACGATCAGGCATATGTAAAAAAACTATTGCCCGATACCTCTGGCGACCTAATCGCAAGCCTTCCAGCCTTACAATCCGGTGAAGCATTGTTAATAGGTGATTCCGTTGCGTTACCTTCAATGGTGATAATTGACAAATGTTCGGATCATAAGCCAAACTCTACCGATATCGCATTCATCAAGGAGTGGGGTAAGCAATGGAACAATATCGACTTCGGGAAAGTTACCGATATGTGGATTTTGACGGATCCACTTATCCCAGCGTCCAAGGAGTCTTGATGTGTCGCCGGTGGCGCGACTACCGCAAGACCGGCGCTTTACTCCAATCATCGCGCTTAGTCTATCGGATGGTCGCATGAGTACGATGGCAGGCCATCTCCCAGCTAGGCATAGGATGGCCTACCAAGTCCCATACAGCGTCAGGCCAGTCCAGCCGCATAGGTTGGCACTCCCACTCCAGTGGCCTCTCCGCAAGCTAGTGTGCCCGGATATCATCCTACTTCAGGAGCATTTCGTGCATCCCTCGCCCTTAACTTCTCAATTATCTCGACAAGGTAGCTTGGGTAACTTCCGGCGAAATATTCGAATATCAGAGGATTTCCCGCAAGAAATTGCGAGCAGAGGTCTCCCCATGTTGCGATCGATATCTGCCCATTCAATTTGAAGAGCTTCTTGGACCTTGCTTTGATCTGCTCACGATTCTTAACGTTGTAATTGAAATCTGAATCTCTGCGGAGTAGGTACTCCTGCTCACCGTAATACTGCACAGCGCCATCAAAATGACGGAATTCCCCTTTGGAGATATCAAACTCCGCATGGATATACCTCGCTGGGAAAACCATCTCGCCCTCCCAAGTGATGCGCGTCCGCTCCGATTTCACTTCCAAAGCTTGAAACGTTTTGATGCCATCTTTTTCGTTCCATTTCATATCAAGGCAGTAAGCATCACCAAAGAACATGTCGATGCTTCCGGCGTCCAGGTCAGCGGGCGGTCTCAATTTGACCATTCCGTTGGGAATACTTGCAATATCATCGTTGAATGGTGCGCCAAACCAAGTATCTCTTTCGAAGGTCTGCCCTGTGTTGATGTTTAGTTTTACACGCTCTTCATCAAGTGCAAGAAATTTCTGAACACCACCTGGCGGCAGTGCCCAGAACATCTCTACGAAGCGTGGTGCAAAATGATTCTCACCA
Organism: Duganella sp.; assembly: GCF_039595735.1. NCBI lineage: Bacteria > Pseudomonadati > Pseudomonadota > Betaproteobacteria > Burkholderiales > Oxalobacteraceae > Duganella > Duganella sp. The sequence goes on along the minus strand of NZ_JBCNLB010000017.1, from coordinate 140,584 downwards.
TACATCCCTCGACGAAAATGCGGGTGCGCCATCGGCAAGAAGTCCTCAGCCTGGAAGTATCCTGGATCAGGGGCGTCAAATATGTAGCTAATTGGGAATGCATCGAAGGAAAGGAGCCCATCACGCTCTCGCTGTAGTGGCCCTGCAAGTCGCGCCAACAAATTTGGGCCATTTGCGACAAAACCGATCTTTTCGATGTACGAAACATCCGCCAGATCCAATTTCACGCCCTTGGCCTTTGCGAAGTCGATGAAAGCAGTAATTTGCTCAGCATGTTCGGCTAGCTGCTGGTCAGCCCATTCCTTCCGTCGCCGCGCAATGCTAGCCAAGAGTTCATCATATGATGGATTTTTCGAAGCGGTCATAATCTCTTCTTTGAATATGCCGTGGCAATGTCTAGCGCAGTATGACAGACTAAGTGACGTCAATACCGCCCGACCGCTGCAGGAGTTCGGTCGCCCTGCCTTCGTGTCCCAGTCCACCATCGACCGGCCCGCAGAGTGCCTACCGGTGCCGCGCGAGGCCAACCTAAGGGGTAGCTCATCCCTACAGCCCAACGGCCTCAACATGGACCACTATGCGCAAATAAACGGCCCCTAAAACGCAAAAACCCAACCGGGTTAGGGCTGGGTTCTTGGCATGCTACTGTATTCTGGCTCCCCGACCTGGACTCGAACCAGGGACCTGCGGATTAACAGTCCGTCGCTCTACCGACTGAGCTATCAGGGATTAGAGGCAACATTTTATACTGTTTCTTTCACACCAGCAAGGTGCAATTTACTGCGGTATTTCATGCTGCCTTTCGTATCAAGCTTTGCAGCTCAATGCGAAGAAACAAGAGTTTAGAGCACTTCCGCGATGGCGTCAATAACGATATCGATATTGCGGGAATTCAACGCAGCCACGCAGATGCGGCCGGTGTCGACAGCGTAGATCGATTTCGCGCGCAGTTGCTCGACTTGCGCCTTGGTCAGGCCCGAGTACGAGAACATGCCCACCTGGTCGCGCACGAAGGCGAAGTCGTGGCCCTTGGCCTGCAGCTTCACCACAAACGCTTCGCGCATTTCCTTGATGCGCACGCGCATCGCGGCCAGCTCGTCTTCCCACATCTGGCGCAGTTCTGGCGTGGTCAGCACGGTCGCCACCACCTTGCCGCCGTGCACAGGCGGGTTGGAGTAGTTGGTGCGCACCACGCGCTTCAGTTGCGACATCAGGCGGGCCGCTTCTTCCGCAGTGGCAGCCACCACGCTCAGCGCGCCCACGCGCTCGCCGTACAGCGAGAACGATTTGGAGAACGAGTTCGATACCAGCAGCGGGCCGCCGGCTTCCGCAAAGCGGCGCACCACGGCGCCGTCTTCCGCGATGCCCGCGCCAAAGCCCTGGTAGGCCATGTCCAGGAACGGCACCAGGCCGCGCGAGGTGATGGCAGCGATGACTTCGGTCCACTGGTCCGAGGTCAGGTCGGCGCCGGTCGGGTTGTGGCAGCAGGCGTGCAGCAGCACGATCGAGCCGGCTGGCATGGCCTTGATGTCAGCGATCATGCCGGCGAAGTTCACGCCGTGGGTGGCGGCGTCGAAGTAGGCGTAGTTGTTGACTTTGAAGCCGGCGCTTTCGAACAGCGCGCGGTGGTTTTCCCAGCTTGGGTCGCTGATGTAGACTTCTGCATTCGGGGCGAAACGCTTCAGGAAGTCGGCGCCGATTTTCAGTGCGCCGGTGCCGCCGATGGCTTGCACGGTGACGGCACGCTTCTCTTGCAAAACAGCGCTGTCGGCGCCAAATACCAGTTCTTGCACCGCCTTGTCGTAGGCAGCCAGGCCTTCGATCGGCAGGTAGGTGCGCGGTGCTGGCGCCGCGATCAGGATTTCCTCCGCTTTTTGCACGCACGATAGCAGCGGCACTTTACCGTTGTCGTCATAATAGACGCCGACGCCCAGATTGATTTTCTGAGGGTTTTGGTCGGCGTTAAAGGCTTCGGTAATACCCAGGATAGGGTCGCGTGGTGCCATGTCGATGGCGCTGAACAAGCTAGGATTCGTCATGATAAGATTGGATTCAATTGGAAGCGGTTCGCAGCAGAGATGTATAGACAGCGCCCCTAAAATAACGACTTCAGGCCGCTGGCAGGCCATTATTCTAACAAAGGTCTGAGCAAGATGGCTGAATTACCTGTAGCAGATACCCCCAAGGCGACCGTGGTGACGTTCCCGGATTCGCCGTTCAAATTACACCAGCCCTTCCCGCCCGCCGGCGATCAGCCGACGGCCATCGATCAGCTGTGCGAAGGCATCGACGACGGCCTGTTTTTCCAGACCCTGCTTGGCGTGACCGGCTCCGGCAAGACTTACACCATGGCCAACGTGATTGCGCGCAAGGGACGCCCGGCGATTGTGTTCGCGCCAAACAAAACCCTGGCCGCGCAGCTGTATTCGGAGTTCCGCGAATTCTTCCCGGAGAACGCGGTCGAGTACTTCGTCTCGTACTACGATTACTACCAGCCGGAAGCCTACGTGCCGCAGCGCGATCTGTTCATTGAAAAGGATTCGTCGATCAATGAGCACATCGAGCAGATGCGCCTGTCGTGCACCAAGTCGCTGATGGAGCGGCGCGATGTGGTGATCGTGGCGACGGTGTCGGCCATTTACGGTATCGGTAATCCGAACGAGTACCACCAGATGATTCTGACCCTGCGCCAGAAAGACCGCGTGGCGCAGCGCGACATCATCGCGCGTCTGATTCAGATGCAGTACACGCGCAATGAAGTGGACTTCGGCCGCGGCACCTTCCGCGTGCGCGGCGATACGCTCGACATCTTCCCGGCCGAGAATGCGGATCTGGCGGTGCGCCTGGAGCTGTGGGACGACGAGCTGGAATCGATCCAGCTGTTCGACCCGCTGACCGGCCGCGTCAAGCAGAAGATCCCGCGCTTCACGGTGTACCCAGGCTCGCACTATGTGACGCCACGCTCCACGGTGCTGAACGCGATTGAGAGCATCAAGGAAGAGCTGCGCGAGCGCCTTGAGTTTTTCCGCAAGGAGGGCAAGCTGGTAGAGGAACAGCGCCTCGAACAGCGCACCCGCTTCGACCTGGAAATGCTGGCTGAAATCGGCTTCACCAAGGGCATTGAAAATTACTCGCGCCACCTGAGCGGCGCCAAGGCCGGCGAGCCGCCGCCAACGCTGGTGGACTACCTGCCGAAAGATGCGCTGATGTTCCTCGACGAGTCGCACGTGCTGATTGGCCAGTTGAGCGCCATGTACAACGGCGACCGTTCACGCAAGACCAATCTGGTGGACTACGGCTTCCGCCTGCCATCGGCGCTGGACAACCGGCCGTTAAAATTCGAGGAGTTCGAGCAGAAGATGCGGCAGACGGTCTTCGTCTCCGCCACGCCGGCCGAATACGAGAAGCAGCACGCGGATCAGGTAGTGGAACAGGTGGTGCGTCCGACCGGCCTGGTGGACCCGCAGGTGATCGTGCGCCCTGCCCTGTCGCAGGTCGACGACCTGATGTCCGAGATCACCGACCGCGTGGCCAAGAACGAGCGCGTGCTGGTCACCACGCTGACCAAGCGCATGTCGGAACAGCTGACCGAATACCTGAGCGACCATGGCGTGAAGGTGCGCTATCTGCACAGCGATATCGAAACCGTGGAGCGCGTGGAGCTGCTGCGCGATCTGCGCATCGGCACCTTTGATGTGCTGGTCGGGATCAACCTGCTGCGCGAAGGCCTGGACTTGCCGGAGGTGTCGCTGGTGGCCATTCTGGACGCCGACAAGGAAGGCTTCCTGCGTTCCGAGCGGTCGCTGATCCAGACCATCGGCCGCGCCGCGCGTAACCTGAACGGCGTGGCGCTGCTGTACGCCGACCGCATGACCGATTCGATGGAACGCGCCATTGGTGAGACCGAGCGTCGGCGCGCCAAGCAGATCGCCTTCAATGAAGCCAACGGCATCGTGCCGCGCGGCGTGAAGAAGATCATCAAGGACATGATCGACGGCGTCTACAGCGAGAAGGGAGCGAAGGAAGAGCTGGAGGTGGCGCAGGAAACGGCGAAGTACGAAGCCATGAGCGAGAAGCAGATCAGCAAGGAGATCAAGCGCCTGGAAAAAGCCATGCTGGATCACGCGAAGAATCTGGAGTTCGAAAAGGCCGCGCAGGTGCGCGACCAGCTGCATCATCTCAAGCAGCAGTTGTTCGGCGCACCGGGCGCCGACAATATCGCCTGAGTTACGGCGCCTTGACGAAGCTGCTCAGGGCATCAAGCAGTTGCGGCGCCACCGGCAGGTCCGGGCTGGCATAGGATTTTTGCTGGAGCGCCTGATCGTTGCCGACGATTTTCAGCAGGTGGTTCATGCCCTCCACGATCACCACCCTGGCCTTGGGCGCCGCCGCCGACAGCAGCCTGGCCTCCTGTTCCGGCACCTGGATGTCGGACGTGCCTTGCAGGATCAGCACCGGCATCTTCAGGGCCGCTATCGCTTTGCGCGGATCGTGCTGCAGGGCGGAGATCAGGTAAGGCTGCACTTCCGGGCGATACAGCGCCATCAGGGTTGGCGATACCTTCTCCACCGTTTTGCCCTCCTTGAGCGAGGACAGGATGGCGTCGCTCTCGGCCATCAGCGGCGGCGGGAGTTTGTCTTTCAGCTGCTCGCGCAGGATCTCGTCCAGGCTGCGTCCAGCGCCGGCGATCAGCACGCAGGCATCCGCCCCGCCCTGCGCGCAGGCTTCCGCGGCGATCTGCGCGCCTTCGCTATGACCGGCCATCACCACGCGCGAGAAGCGCGGGTCGCTGTGCAGTTTGCGCAGCCAGGCGGCGGCATCGCCGATGTAGTCATCGAGGCGCAGGCTCTCTTCCTTCCACACCGGCAGCGCACTGGAAGCGATGCCGCGCTTGTCGTAGCGCACCGAGGCGATGCCCTGGCGCGCCAGGCCTTCCGCCACCAGCTTCAAAGAATCGTTAGGACCGGGCAGTAACGTGCTGTTGCCATCGCGGTCGGTGGGACCGGAGCCGGAATGCAGCAGCACCACCGGCACTTTGCCGTTCACGCCATCGGGCGTCAGCTCGGTGCCGTACACCGCGCCGCCGGCCACCTCCAGCGATACCGGCCGCGAGGCGGCAAACACGGACGACGACAGCATCATCAAGGACAGCAACAGCTTCATACTTTTCTCCAGTTATTGAGGAAGACGTTTGTATAGCACCAGCGAGTAGCCGGTGGCCACCGGCGCCCACACCATCATCACTACCAGCAACAGCCAGTACGGCGCGCCCAGCCACACGGCGATCAGGCCCAGTACGCCGCTGCCCACCATCAGTTTGCCGGCCAGACGGTGCGTGGCATTCCACACGCGCTCGTTTGCCAGCGTCCATGGGGTGCGGATGCCGAGGAAGAAGTTGCGGCGCACCTTGCCCATCGGGTTGCCGACCAGGATCAGGACGATAAACACCAGCACCGGCACCACACGCTCGACCCGCACCTGCACGCCCAGTGCGGCGCACAGCACGATGATCTCCACGCCGGCCATCAGCGCGACCGGAATCGCCATCAGGTAGCCGTAGGTGTCGCCCGAGGCCTGCACCTCGAACTGCCTGGGCGACAGCCAGGGCAAGACTATGCCGAGCAGCAGGAAGCCGCTCATGCTGACCGGCCCCAGCAACCACAGATGCCAGCGCGCGCCGTAGTCATCCACCTGCCCGGCCGCATTCCAGTGGATCGGCATCGATTCCGGCAGCGACGGATAGAAATACGCCGTGACCGCCGTCATGGCCACGATCATCAGGATGCACAGCAATAAGGCGCGCGGCTTCATTTGTTTCTCCCTTGAGCTTGGTCGCCGGCCAGGTCCATCATCCAGGCCAGCACGTCTTGCAGCACGGTGGTGTTGAGACCGTACCAGATGGTCTGGCCTTCGCGCCGACGCGTGATCAGGTCGGCTTCGGCCAGCACCGCGAAGTGATGCGACATGGTGGGCTTGCTCATGTCGAACTGCTGTGCCAACTCGCCGGCCGTCATTTCGCCGCCGCGCAGCAGACGCAGGATTTCGCGCCGCGCTGGATCGGCAATGGCTTTGAAGGCGCTGTTGGTGGCATTCATTTGAAAATCATCTAATTAGATAATTATCTAACTATAGAAGCAAAAAAGGCAGGCGTCAAGCGCCTGCCCTCTTCCATTTACAGCGACTTCACAAACTCGCGGATGCCGCCCAGCAGCATCTCCACCGACATTGCGGTCAAGATCAGGCCCATCAGGCGCTCAAACGCCGTCATCACCTGCGGACCGAGCACTTTCTGCAGTTTCTCGGCGCTGAGGAATACCGCCAGCCACACCACGCCCACGGCCGCCAGCGCTGCCACGTGCACCAGCACTTCGCCCGTGCTCTCGCGCGAGAACAGCAGCACCGTGGCCAGCGCCGACGGCCCGGCCAGCGCCGGAATCGCCAGCGGCACGATGAACGGTTCGGCGCCGTCGGTGCGGCCCAGCACGCCGTCCGGGTGCGGGAAGATCATGCGGATCGAAATCAGCAGCAGGATCACGGCGCCGCCAATGCGCAGCGCCACTTCCGACAGGTGCAGCGCGCTGAGGAAGTGACGGCCGAAGAACATGAAGATCAGCAGCAGCACGAAGGCGATCGCGCATTCGCGCACCACAATGCGCGGACGGCGCGCCACCGGCACCGGGTTGAGCACACTGGCAAACAGCGGCACGTTGCCGAACGGGTCGGTCACCAGCAGCAGCAGGATGAAGGTCTGGAAAAAGTCCTGGGTCATGGAGTCTCTGGGTTAAAAGAAAAACGGGAGCCGAAGCTCCCGTTTGAGTGTACCACCAGATTCAGCTTATGCCGATTTGCGGCGGCGTGCTACCACACCCATCAGTGCCAGGCCGCCCAGCAGCATGGCGTAGGTTTCTGGTTCCGGCACCGGCGCGGCGTCGTAGGTGTAGGTTACTTTGGCGTAGCCGTCCATCACGATGACCGGGTTGTAGGTGGCGTTACCGCTGCCCGAGCTGGTGGCCGACGACCAGCCGCTCAGCAGCGCGGTGTAGTCACCGGTGCCCTTGAAGGCGCTCAGGTCGCTCGACGAGGCGCTGAAGCTGACGTGGTTCGACACGGTCCATGGGTCCAGCGTGACGCTGCCGGTCTGGCCAGCGGCCAGCGAGAAGTTCTTGGTGATCGAGCCGGTGGTGGTCAGCAGGCTGCCCAGCACATCGCTGGAGATCTCACCGCCGGCGGTCACCACGAAGGTGCCCGAACCGCTGGTGGCGTCGTTGGTCACATCGATCGAGCCGCTCAGCACGTTGAACAGTTCGAACTTGACGCCGGTCAGGGTGCCCAGTGCGGTGTTGAACTTGGCGAAGTTCAGTTCGCCGTCGTTTTCTTCAATGTTGTGCGCGGTGTTCGAGGTGAATTCGATCACGGCCGCGTTGGCGCCCATGGCCAGGGTCAGGGCCGCTGCAGCGAAAATGGTTTTCGAGAATTTATTCATGTTGGGATCCAGATTCTTGTTTGTCGGGTTGGCGTATCAGGCTTGGGCCGAGCGCGATTTGCGCTTGGCGGCGTATGCCACAACACCCAGGCCCAACAGCAGCATGCCGTAGGTTTCTGGCTCTGGCACTGGCAAAGCGGTGTAGGTGTAGGTCACTTTACCGGCGCCGTCACCCAGGGTGGTGAACTTGGTGCCGATACCGGTCTGGCCGACAGCGGTGCCGGTGGCGTTGATCGCCAGTGCGGCGGTCACCGAACCGGTGCCGGTGAACAGGCTGAAGTTGCTGGCGTTGACTGCGTAGCTGCTGAACAGCTCGGCTTCGCCGCTGGCCACGATGACGTTGGCGGAGTTCTTAACGGCAGTCGCGTTGACGCCGCTGAACAGGGCTTTGGTGTCGCCGCCCAGCGCCAGGGCGCCAGGGCCGGTCAGGGTCATGGTGGTCGACAGGCTGACCGTGGTGGTCTTGTTCTTGGTCAGGCTGGTGTTGGTCAGGGCCACATTGCCGTTCACGGCCGAGCCGTACTCGATGGTGATGCCGGTCAGGGTGCCCAGCGAGGCGTCGAACTGGTGGATCGACAGGTCGGTCAGGATGTTGGTCAGGGTCGAGCCGATCGAGGTGATGTCGTATTCAACCACGGCGGCCATTGCAGGAGCGGAGAAGGCGCCAGCTGCAACGCACAGGGAGGCGACAGCAATTTGTTTCAATTTCATGAGATTTCCTTATTTTTTGTATTGGCTAAGATACCGGGCCTTGGATTTGTCGGCCGCAGAGTCTTGCCTTGCTGCCTTTTTATTACTTACCGCAATCTTAACATACAATAAGGAAATGTCATCATCTTTTCAGCATTATTTGATGAAAAAATGAAATTAGAGTTGCTTAAAAGTAATTTCAAAAGAAAAACGACCCGGGCGGGTCGTTTTTTCACCACGAAACACAGCAGGCCGGCTTAGTTGCTGGCTTCGCCCTTCTTGATCCAGGCCGCCAGCTGGTGCGGGCGCAGGCCGTCGTAGTCTTCAAACGGCTGATGGATCCATGGATTGTGCGGCAGTTCTTCCATCTGGTAGTCCGGCTTGAAGGCCGAGCTGCCCTTGGTCCAGATGACCGCGGTTTTCACTTCGGTCACGCCGGCAAAGTTCTGCTTCAGGTGGTCCACCACCTTCATCAGGGTCACGCCGGAATCGGCCAGGTCGTCCAGCAGCAAGATCTTGCCGCTCAGCGGGCCCTTGGTCATGGTCATGTACTTGGCGATGTCGAGGTCGCCCTGCACGGTGCCCTTCTCGGCACGGTAGGAGCTGGTCGACAGGATCGCCAGCGGCACGTCGAAGATGCGCGAGAATACATCGCCGGGGCGCACGCCGCCGCGCGCCAGGCACAGCACCATGTCAAATTTCCAGCCCGACTCATGCACCTTGAGCGCCAGGCGCTCGATCAGGCGGTGATACTCGTCCCAGGAGACCCAGAGGTGTTTTTCGTTGGATTGTGGGGTGCTCATAAAATTCCTTAATTACGCGAACGGGTGACGCAGCACGATGGTTTCTTCGCGATCCGGACCGGTCGAGACCATGTCCACCGGCACGCCGACCAGTTCTTCGATACGCTTGATGTAGTTGCGGGCGGCAACCGGCAGGGCTTCCATGGTCTTGGCGCCGACCGTGCTGTCTTTCCAGCCCGGCATTTCCTCGTACACCGGCACGCAGCGGGCGGCTTCTTCGGCGCCCGACGGGAAGATGTCGGTCGGCTCGCCGTCAATGGTGTAGCCGGTGCACAGCTTCAGGCTTTCCAGGCCGTCCAGCACATCCAGCTTGGTGATGCACATGCCGGTCACGCCGTTGATCTGGACCGAGCGGCGCAGCAGCGCGGCGTCGAACCAGCCGCAGCGGCGGGCACGGCCGGTCACGGTGCCGAACTCGTGGCCCACCTGCGCCAGGTGGTGGCCCACGCCGGCGTCGGTTGGCAGTTCCGAAGGGAACGGACCGGAGCCCACGCGGGTGGTGTAGGCCTTGGTGATGCCCATCACGTAGTGCAGCATGCTCGGGCCCACGCCAGCGCCGGCGGCGGCATTGCCGGCCACGCAGTTGGACGAGGTCACGAATGGGTAGGTGCCGTGGTCGACGTCCAGCAGCGAGCCCTGGGCGCCTTCGAACAGCAGGTTGGCGCCGGCCTTGTGCGCCTTGTACAGGGCGCTGGACACGTCGGTCACCATCGGGCGCAGGCGCGGCACATAGGCCAGCGCGTCGTCCAGGGTCTTCTGGTAATCGATCTTTGGTGCTTTCAGATAGTTTTCCAGCACGAAGTTATGGTAGTCCAGGTTTTCTTTCAGCTTTTCTGCGAAGCGGCCTTCGTTCAGCAGGTCGGCGATACGGATGGCGCGACGGGCCACCTTGTCTTCGTACGCAGGGCCGATGCCCTTGCCGGTGGTGCCGATCTTGGCGTCGCCGCGGGCGGCTTCACGCGCGTGGTCCAGCGCCGAGTGGTAAGGCAGGATCACCGGGGCGGCGTCCGACACTTTCAGACGCGAGGCCACTTCCACGCCCACGGCTTCCAGCTTGTCGATTTCGCGCAGCACGTCCGGCACCGACACCACCACACCGTTACCGATGTAGCAGGCCACGCCTGGACGCATGATGCCCGACGGGATTAGCTGCAGCGCAGTTTTCACGCCGCCGATGACCAGCGTGTGGCCGGCGTTGTGACCGCCCTGGAAGCGCACCACACCCTGGGCGTGGTCGGTCAGCCAGTCGACGATTTTGCCTTTACCTTCATCGCCCCACTGGGTACCGATGACGACGACGTTTTTTGCGTTTTTGTTTGACATCACATTAACCTAAGTTTTTAAGAATCCAGTTACTACCATTCTCTTCGAGCACCAGCGCGCGATCGCACTCGAACTCGTCCAGTTCGTGGCTGTGACCCGGCATACTCTGGATCACCACTTCGCCGGACTTGCGCAGCTCGGCGATTTTTTCCTTCAATTCCGGCGCATTGCCCCATGGCGCGCGGATCGAATGCTTGCGCTCCGCGGTCGGCAACAGGCGCGCCAGTTCGCGCAGGTCGAGCGAGAAACCGGTGGCGGGACGCGCCCGGCCAAAGGCCTCGCCTACGTGATCGTAACGGCCGCCGCGCGCCACCGCGTTCGGCAAGCCTGGTACATACAGCGCGAACATCGCGCCGCTTTCATACTGATAACCGCGCAGGTCGGCCAGATCGATCGCCACCTGGGCGCGGCCGAGGGCCGATGCCGCCAGCGCGGCCAGTTCGGCCAGCGCCTTGGCGATGCCCGGCAGTTCCGGCAGCACTGCGCGCGCTTTTGCCAGCACGTCGATATCGCCGTACAGCGACGGCAAGGCCAGCAGGGCCGCGCGCACCGCTGGTGCGTAATCTTTCGTCAACGCCTGCAGGTCCGGCACATCCTTGGCGCGCAGCGCAGCGTGGATTTTAGCCTGATCGCGCTGGGCCGCCGGGCATTGCTCCAGCAGCGCGCGCAGCACGCCGACGTGGGTCAGGTCCAGCCGCACTTCGGTGAAACCGGCCAGGGCCAGCGAGGCCAGCGCCAGTTCCTGGATTTCAGCGTCGGCTTCGAGGCCGGCGTGGCCGTACATCTCGCAGCCGATCTGCAGCGGCTCGCGGGTGGCGTGCAGGCCCGAAGGACGGGTGTGCAGCACGCTGCCGGCGTAGCACAGGCGCGTGACCGAGGCGCGGTTCAGCAGGTGGGCGTCGATGCGCGCCACTTGCGTGGTCATGTCCGGGCGCAGGCCCAGCATGCGGCCGGACAGCTGGTCCACCAGCTTGAAGGTGCGCAGGTCGGTGTCTTCGCCGGCGCCGGTCAGCAGCGACTCCAGATATTCCAGCAGCGGCGGCATCACCAGTTCGTAGCCGTACAGGCGGAAATTATCCAGCATCAGGCGACGCAACTCTTCAATCTTGCGTGCTTCCGACGGCAACACGTCGGCGATATTCTCGGGCAGCAGCCAATTAGGCATGGGACTATTTAATTAAGAAATGAACAATGCGGCGCGGAGGCCTCGGCCACCCAAGCGGAGGGCCGAACCTGATATTTTACGCGAAAACGCGTCTTTAGAGGGGAAAAAGATGCGATCGAGGTGCCTTGTGGGCACCTCGATGCGGGGTCCCTGCTTTACTTTTTGGCTGGCGCGGGTGCGGCGCCGCCGGTGCCGGAGCCTTTGAAGTATTTGAAGAAGTCCGAGCTGGAATCCATCACCATCACGTCGCCGTGGTTCTTGAAGGTGGCGCGATAGGCTTCCAGGCTGCGGTAGAACTTGTAGAACTCCGGATTGCGGCCAAACGCTTCGGCGTAGATGGCCGACGCCTTGGCGTCGCCTTCACCGCGAATCTGCTCGGCGTCGCGATAGGCTTCGGCCAGGATCACGGAACGCTGTCGGTCAGCATCGGCGCGGATCTTTTCAGATTCGGCCGAACCGGTCGAACGCAGCTCGTTGGCCACGCGCATCCGCTCGGCCTTCATGCGCTCATACACGGAGGTGTTGATCTGCTCCACGTATTCCACCCGCTTCAGGCGCACGTCGATGATCTCGACGCCGATCTGCGCGGCTTCCTGCACCACCTTGGTACGGATGCCTTCCATCACCTTGCCGCGCTGGCCGGAGATCACTTCCGCCACGGTGCGCTTGGTGATTTCCTCGTTCAGCGCCGCCTTGATGATCTGCGACATGCGGTCGCGCGCGCGGCCTTCGTCGCCGCCAAAGGTGACGTAGTACAGCTTGGGCTGGTTCTCGCCGCGGCCGATGCGCCACTTGACGAAGCTGTCCACCAGGATGTTCATCTTCTCGGCGGTGATAAAGCGCTCGGCATCCGGCGACTCGATGGTCATGATGCGGTTATCCAGGAACAGCACATTCTGGAACGGCGGCGGCAGTTTGAAATGCAGCCCCGGCTCGCGGATGACTTCCTTGATCTGGCCCAGCGCGAACACGATCGCGTACTTGCGCTGGTCGACCACGAACACGGTCGACGACAGCAGCATCAGGGCGATGAAACCCAGGACGACGGTACTGGCTATGCGATTCATTAACGGCTCTCCCGGTCACGTAAGGATTCACGCGAGCGCGAGTCGCGCGTGCGGTTCACTTCCACCGACGGCATCAGCTCCGACGGCAGCGTGGTGTTGGCGGACGGCGCCGACGATTGCGCCTGGGCGGCGCGCGCGGCGGCGGCCTGCGCATCGGTGGCTGCCGCTTGCGCGATCAGCTTGTCCAGCGGCAGGTACAGCAGGTTGCTGCCGGTCTTGGCGTCCACCATCACCTTGGAGGCGCTGGAGAAGATCTGCTGCATGGTTTCCAGGTACATGCGGTCGCGCGTGACGGCCGGCGCCTTCTGGTACTCGACCAGCACCTGCTTGAAGCGCGAGGCGTTACCGGTGGCGTTTTCCACCACCATCGAGCGATAGCCCTCGGCCTCCTGCAGCAGGCGCGATGCGGTACCGCGCGCTTTCGGAATCACGTCGTTGGCGTAGGCCTGACCTTCGTTCTTCTGGCGTTCGCGGTCCTGCCCTGCCTTCACCGCGTCGTCAAAGGCGATCTGCACCTGCTCCGGCGGCTGCACCGCCTGCAGGGTGACGCTGGAGACCAGCACGCCCGAGGCGTAACGGTCGAGGATCTGCTGCATCAGCTGCTGGGTTTCGAAAGCCACCTTGTCGCGGCCCTCGTACAGCACGAAGTCCATCTTGTTCTTGCCGACGATTTCACGGATCGAGGTTTCCGCCACCTGACGCACGGTATCCTCCTCGTCGCGGTTATTCATCAGCCACGCCACCGGGTCTTTCAGCTTGAACTGCACGGCGAACTGGATGTCGATGATGTTTTCATCATCGGTCAGCATCAGCGATTCGCGCGCCTGCTTGTTCTTGATATTGCCGCGGTAGCCGATTTCCACCATGCGCATCTGCGATACCTTGACCGTTTCGTCGCTCTGGAACGGATACGGCCAGCGCCAGTTGAAACCGGAGCCGGTGGTATGGCTGACTTTACCGAAGGTGTAGACCACGCCGGTCTGGCCTTCCTGCACGATGAACGAGCCGCTGGCCAGCCAGATCAGCGCCACCACCGCGCCGATGGCGCCGGCCGTGGCACGCACGCCGCCGCTCATGTCAGGGCGGTTGCCGCCGCTGCCATCGCCGCCGCCATTGTTGTCACCGTTGTTATTGTTGGGACGCTTTTGCCCGAACAAGCCGTTGAGGCGCTGATTGAAGTCGCGCCACAGCTGTTCCATGTCGGGTGGCCCTTCGCCGGGCTTTTTGCCTTCATTGGCTTGCGGCTTGTTGTCCTTCCCCCAGCGAGGGTCGTTCAGCGACAGCTTCAGGCCAAGTCGTTTCATAAGTGAGGAGACACGCATTAGTGTGATCCAACGTGAGTGAGGGTGGGACTGCTCTCTACTTCTTCTAATTCTTCTTCGGTCTCATACGGCTGCTGCAGGCGCGCGCCCGGCGCGGCCTTGGCCCATTCAGTGATGGCGTCGCGCAGCAGGTCCAGTCCCTGCCCCGTGCGCGCACTGAGGAAGACCCTGGAAATCTTATCATATTCATCTCGTTCAACCGAAGGTTCAAGGCCGGCGGCGTCGATCTTATTCCACACCAGAATCTGCGGGATGTGATCGGCGCCGATTTCCTGCAGCACCAGGTTGACCTGCTCGATCTGCTCCATGCGCACCGGCGACGCCGCGTCCACCACATGCAGCAGCAGATCGGCGTGGATGGTCTCTTCCAGGGTGGCGCGGAACGCCGCCACCAGCTGGTGCGGCAGCTCGCGCACGAAACCAACCGTGTCGGACAAGACCACGTGGCCGACTTCCTCGTTCATGTAGACCCGGCGCGAAGTCGTGTCCAGCGTGGCGAACAGCTGGTCGGCCGCATACACGCCGGCCTTGGTCACCGCGTTGAACAGGGTCGATTTGCCGGCATTGGTGTAGCCCACCAGCGAGATGGAGAAGGTCTGGGTACGGTTGCGCGAACGGCGCTGGGTTTCATGCTGCTTGCGCAGCTTGGCCAGGCGCGAACGCAGCATCTTGACGCGCTCACCGATCAACCGGCGGTCGGTCTCCAGCTGGGTTTCACCAGGACCGCGCAAGCCGATACCGCCCTTCTGACGCTCAAGGTGGGTCCAGCCGCGGATCAGGCGCGTGGCCAGATGCTGCAACTGGGCCAGCTCGACCTGCAGCTTGCCCTCGTGGCTCTTGGCCCGTTGCGCGAAGATGTCGAGTATCAGGCTGGTACGGTCCAGCACCCGGATATTCAGGCGCTTTTCCAGATTGCGCTGCTGCGCCGGCGACAAGGCGTGGTTGAAGATGACGATTTCGATGCGCTCGGCCAGCACGGCCTGGCCGATTTCGTCAGCCTTGCCGCTGCCGACGAAATAAGCCGCATCCGGGGAGGAACGCTTTGCCGTGATCGTCGTCACCGGATCTGCTCCGGCGGAACGGGCCAGCAGTTGCAGTTCCTCCATGCTGGCGGCAAAGTCGCCCTTGCCGAAATCGATACCGACTAGAACTGCACGCATACGACGGTCAGGCCAGGTAAAAAGAAGCGATGCTGCAAATGCTTATTCCGCTTCGTTTTCAATATTGAGGTTGACGGCGCGCGCCGGTACCACGGTCGAGATGGCGTGCTTGTAGACCATCTGGGTCACGGTGTTACGCAGCAGTACGACGTATTGATCGAACGATTCGATATGGCCCTGCAGCTTGATGCCGTTGACCAGGTAGATCGAAACAGGAACGTGCTCTTTGCGCAAGGCATTGAGGAATGGGTCTTGTAACAGTTGCCCTTTGTTGCTCATAACAGCTCCATTTTATGTTGTTGTGTTGGAAGTGGAGGCGAAACGCTTGATTTCAAGTACGTGGCTCAGCAAAAAGTCTAACTAAAGTCAAACATTTTTCGCTGAAACACCGCTCGCCACGCCAAAAGTGGTGCTTCTAAGCCACTGTACCTTGTTTTTGCTTTTTTTGCAGGGAGTTCCTGTAAAAAAATCGACTATTTTTCCGAAGATTTTGCGAATGGATTTTTACCGGTGCGCAGTTCGATGCGCAGCGGCGTGCCGACCAGGTTGAACGTCTCGCGGAAATGCTTCTCCAGATAGCGTTTATACGGCTCGCTGATAGCATCCAGCGCATTGCCGTGGATGACGATCACCGGCGGATTCATCCCGCCCTGGTGGGCGTAACGCATCTTCGGACGGATCGAGCCCTTGCGCTTCGGCTCCTGCTTTTCCACCGCCTCGATCAGCGCGCGGGTCAGCTTCGGCGTGGACAGGTCGGCAAAGGCGGCGGCGTAGGCCGAGTCCAGGGATTTCATCAGCGGACCAATGCCCTGCGCCTTCAGTGCCGAGATGAAGTGCATCTTGGCGAAGCCGAGGAAGTCCAGCTTGCGGTCGATGTCGATCTTGATCTCGTCGCGCTGCCACGATTCCAGGCCGTCCCACTTGTTGACGGCGATCACCAGCGCGCGGCCGGTTTCCAGCACGAAGCCGGCGATATGGGCATCCTGCTCGGAGATGTCCTGCTGCGCATCCAGCATCAGCACCACCACATTGGCTTCCGAGATCGATTGCAGCGTCTTCACCACCGAGAACTTCTCGATCGCTTCAAACACCTTGCCGCGGCGGCGGATGCCGGCGGTGTCGATCAGGGTGTACTTCTTGCCGTCGCGCTCAAACGGAATCTCGATCGAGTCGCGCGTGGTGCCCGGCATGTCGAAGGCGATCACGCGCTCCTCGCCCACCAGGGTGTTGATCAGGGTCGACTTGCCGACGTTGGGACGGCCGACCAGCGCAATCTTGACGCCGCGGTCCGACTTCTCCAGCTCTTCAGGATCTTCCGGACGCTGCTCGAAGGCGGTGTCCAGCGCCAGCTCCACCAGATCGGCCACGCCGTCGCCGTGTGCCGACGAAATGACAGCCGGTTCGCCCAGTCCCAGTTCATAGAAGTCCGCCACCACCGCGGTGTAGCGCATGCCTTCCGCCTTGTTCACGACCAGAATCACCGGACGGCCGCTCTTGCGCAGGAAGTCGGTGATGGTCTTGTCGTGCGGCGTCAGGCCCTGGCGGCCGTCGACCAGGAAGATGACCACGTCAGCTTCGGCCACGGCTTGCTTGGTCTGCTTTGC
This sequence comes from Duganella sp., assembly GCF_039595735.1. Taxonomy (NCBI): domain Bacteria; kingdom Pseudomonadati; phylum Pseudomonadota; class Betaproteobacteria; order Burkholderiales; family Oxalobacteraceae; genus Duganella; species Duganella sp. Next base: position 123,967 of record NZ_JBCNLB010000017.1, on the reverse strand, counting down.
CATCTGGTGGAGGATGCCTTCCTTGGCCACCGGCTCAAAGCCGCCGGTGTCAATGACCAGGAAGGGACGTTCGCCGACACGGCCCTCGCCATAGTGACGATCGCGCGTCAACCCAGGCAAGTCCGCCACCAGCGCATCGCGCGAGCGGGTCAGACGATTGAACAAGGTCGATTTCCCAACGTTGGGTCGACCCACTAATGCGATTACCGGCTTCATTTTATTATTCGACCGCGAGAGCGGTCACAGTCCCTGATTGGGTTTGGAAAATCAAATTCGTGCCGGCGATGACCGGGTCAGCCTGGATAGGGCTGCCGTCCGTCGCCACACGACCTATAAACGAACCATCTTCCCGCGACAGGAAGTGGATATAACCCTGATAGTCGCCGACTGCCACCGCGCGGCCATACGACACGGGGGTCGACAGCACACGGTACGACAGCTTGTCGTTCTTCCAGGCGTTGGCGCCGTTTTCACGGCTGTAGGCGCCAACTTCGCCTTTGTCGTCAGAGACGAATACAAAACGCTGGTCCACCGCCACGCCCTTGTCGGACGATGTCGGTTTGCTCCAGTGCGGCGCGCCAGTGGTGGCGTCGAAGCAGGCCACACGGCCCTGGTACGACACGGCGCAGACATCTTTTTCAAACATCACCGGGGTGCCGGCGATGTCGGTCACGCGTTCCAGCTCGGTAGCGCCGCGCGGCTCGCCCACCACCACTTCAAAGCGCTGCAGGCCGCCGGCCACATTCAGCGCCAGCAGCTTGCCGCCCGGCTGGGCGATGTAGGCATTCTGGCCGTTGATCACCATGCCCGGCGCATTGCGCAGGGTCAGGGCTGGCGTGGTGCGTGCCACATTCCATTTCTTGGCGCCGGTCTTGGCGTCGTAACCGGTGATCATGTTGTCGACACTGCGCACCACCACCACGCCGCTGCCGGCTTCCGGCGACGACAGCACTTCGCTCGACGCCTGGGCTTTCCACAGCTGCTTGCCGTTGGTGTCGTAGGCCAGGATCTGGCCTTTGACGCCGCCGACCACCACCACTTCACCATCGCTGCCCACACCGGCCGTCAGGTCGGTGCCGGTCTTGATGCGCCAGACTTCCTTGCCGTTGGCGGCGTTCAGGCGCACCAGCGTGCCATCGGCATCGGCCACGTAGATGCTGTCGCCGGCAACGGCAGGCGTGAACACCGCGTTGCCAGCCTTACCTACCGAGTACTTCCACACCACCTGCGGCGTGAGCGACGGGTTCTTCAACTCCACCAGCGGCGCCGGCAGGTTCTTGGTTTCCTTGGACGAGAACAAGGAGCAACCAGCCAACATCGCAAACACGCTTGCTGCAACTACTTTTTCGGTAATACGCATAGTCTCAAACCTTGGTGCTTGAATGGTTAGGCGGTGCCGCCGACGGCTTCCAGTTTCATCTGAATCAGCTGACGGCCGGGATTTTTCTTGTCGGTGGCGTCCAGCGCGGCCTTGTAGGCGGCGCGGGCTTCGGTCACTTTATTTTGCGCGGCCAGGATGTCGCCCTTGCGGTCAGCCACGGCGCCAACGAATTGCGCAGGCACGTCGCCGGCCAGCACTTTCAGCGCTTCGTCGTAGGCTTTTTCGTCCAGCAGCACGCCGGCCAGGCGCACCTTGGCCACCGCCTTGAATTCATCGGCGCCATGCTCGGCCGCCCATTGCAGCTGGGCCTTGGCCGATTTCAGGTCGTTGGCGTCGAACGCGCTTTTGGCGGCCACCAGCGCGGCCATCGGCGCGTAGGCGGTGCTGCCGAATTGCGATTCCATGTCGGCGGCGGCGCGCAGCACCTTGGCGTTGTCCTTGGCTTCCACGGCCGCCTGCAGTTCGCTGTACAGCGCCGAGGCCTTGCCGGCCTGGTCGCGCTGGTAGTAGTTCCAGCCGTTCCAGCCGGAGTAAGCCGCGAGGCCGGCGATCAGCACCCAGGTCGTCACGTTGCCGTACTTGTCCCACCATGCTTTGAGGGATGCTATCTGTTCTTGTTCTTCAAGATCGTATGCCATGGTATTCGTCTGCCGTTATCGTTAATGGAATTAGTGGTTGCAGTGCTCGTCGTGCACGTGGTGGTGGTGATCATCGCCGTCGGTGATCTGATCGACCACGAAGTCTACTACCTGGTCGAACGGCACCGTGGTTTGCTGCTGTTCGCCTTCCGCCGCGCGCATCGCCTTGACTGCGGCGGTGTTGTTGTTCACTTCATCTTCACCGATGATGACGGCGAAGGCCGCACCTGCGCCATCCGCCTTCTTCATCTGCGATTTGAAGCTGCCGGCGCCGGCCGCGGTGGAGCCGTGCATGATCACGTCCAGGCCGGCGTCGCGCAGGCGTTCGCCCAGCACGAAGGCTTGCAACTGCGCCGCTTCGCCCTGGTGCACCAGATACACGTCGCACTGGTTAGGCATGTCCGGCTCGCCGGCTTCCTTCATCAGTTCCAGCAGGCGCTCGATGCCCATGGCGAAACCGACGGCGGGCGTCGGCTTGCCGCCGAACGAGGCGATCAGCGGATCGTAACGGCCGCCGGCGCACACCGTGCCTTGCGAACCCAGGGCATCGGTCACCCATTCGAACACGGTGCGGTTGTAGTAATCCAGGCCGCGCACCAGACGGGTGTTGATCACGTACTGGATGTTGTTGTGGTCGAGGATCTTGCGCACGCCGTTGAAGTGGGCCAGCGATTCCTCGCCCAGGTAGTCCATCAGCTTCGGCGCGGCGTTGACCAGGTCCTGCATGGCCGGGTTCTTGGTGTCCAGGATGCGCAGCGGGTTGCTGTGCAGGCGGCGCTTGGCTTCCGCGTCCAGGATGTCTTCGTGCTTTTCCAGATAGGCGATCAGGTCGACGCGGTGGCGCGCGCGCTCTTCGGCGTCGCCAATCGAGTTGATCTCCAGGCGGATCTCCGGCAGGCCAAGATCATCCCACAGGCGGCGGCACATCATGATCAGTTCCGCGTCCACGTCAGGACCGCTGAAGCCGACGGCTTCGCAGCCGAACTGGTAGAACTGGCGATAGCGGCCGCGCTGCGGACGCTCGTGACGGAACATCGGGCCGGTATACCACAGGCGCTTCGGACCTTCGTAGACCAGATTGTGTTCGATGACAGCGCGCACCGCGCCAGCGGTGCCTTCCGGGCGCAGGGTCAGCTGGTCGCCGTTCATCGAGTCTTCAAACGAGTACATCTCTTTTTCGACGATGTCGGTGACGGCGCCGATGGCGCGCTTGAACAGCGCCGTATCTTCCACGATCGGCGTGCGGATCTGCTGAAACCCATAGCTCTGCACCACCGACTGCGCGGTGTTTTCGAACAGCTGCCACAGGTGCGAGTCCTGCGGCAGGATGTCGTTCATGCCTTTGACGGCGACGATTTTTTCTTGTTTAGACATGGTTGCTGTAATTCTTCTTCACGTAATTCAGTACGATTTCCTGGAACTCTTCCACGATGCGCTCACCGCGCAGAGTCGCTACTTTGGCGCCGTCCACGAACACTGGCGCGGCCGGCGATTCGCCAGTGCCCGGCAGGCTGATGCCGATGTTGGCGTGCTTGGATTCGCCCGGGCCATTGACGATGCAGCCCATCACGGCCACGTTCATCGCCTCCACGCCCGGATACAGCTTTTTCCATTCCGGCATCTGGTCGCGCAGGAAGGTCTGGATGTTGTCGGCCAGTTCCTGGAAAGTGGTCGAGGTGGTACGGCCGCAGCCCGGGCACGCGATCACCATCGGGGTGAATTTGCGCAGGCCCATGGTCTGCAGGATCTCCTGCCCCACCACCACTTCCTTGGTGCGGTCGCCGCCCGGTTCCGGCGTCAGCGAAATGCGGATGGTGTCGCCGATGCCTTCCTGCAGCAGCACCGACAGCGCGGCGGTCGAGGCGACGATGCCCTTGCTGCCCATGCCCGCCTCAGTCAGGCCCAGATGCAGCGGATAGTCGCAGCGCTTGCCCAGTTCGCGGTACACGGCGATCAGGTCCTGCACGCCCGAGACTTTGCACGACAGGATAATCTTGTCGCGGCCCAGACCCAGTTCCTCCGCGCGCTGCGCGTTTTCGATGGCCGAGGTAATCAGCGCTTCATACATCACCTGCTGCGCGGTCCATGGATTTTCACGCACGGCGTTTTCGTCCATGATGCGCGCCAGCAGGGCCTGATCCAGGCTGCCCCAGTTGACGCCGATGCGCACCGGCTTGTCGTAGCGCGCGGCCACTTCAATCATCTGCGCAAACTGCGTGTCGCGCTTGGCGCCCTTGCCGACGTTGCCGGGGTTGATGCGGTACTTCGACAGCGCCTTGGCGCACTCCGGATAATCTTGCAGCAGCGTGTGGCCGTTATAGTGGAAGTCACCCACCAGCGGCACGTCGATCTCCATCTTGTCCAGCTGTTCGCGGATGTACGGCACCGCTTCGGCGGCCTCCGGACGGTCCACGGTCAGGCGCACCAGCTCCGACCCGGCACGCGCCAGGTCACGGATCTGGATGGCGGTTTCGATCGCGTTGGCGGTGTCGGTGTTGGTCATCGACTGCACCACCACCGGGGCGTCGCCGCCCACCCAGATCTTGCGCTCGCCGTGCGAGATCAACACGCGGCGGCTGGCGCGGCGGTCGGTTGGTCCCGATGGAATAGCAGTTTGCGTCATGGTCGTTCTACTCTGTTCTTACTTGATGTTCACTCGCGAAATCGTCCCGCCCGGGATCAGCGGCAGCGGCAGCGGCGCGCCGCCCAGCGTGGCTTCCACGCCGGCCGGCTTGCCGATGATGAGCAGCGCCGGGTCCTTGATGTCAAAGGTCTCGGTGCTGCCGGCTTTCACCACGCGCGAGATCAGCGAGGTGGTGCCAGGGCGGCGAATTTCGACCCACGAATCTTCCGTCACTTTCAGCACCAGCTGGTGGCCAGTGCCGGCAGCCGCCGGCGCTGCCGCAGCAGGCGTCGGCGCAGCAGCGGCAGCGGCAGGCGCCGCTGCAACCGGTGCGGCAGCTGGCGCAGTGGCCGCAGGCGCCGGCGCTGGCGTTGCCGCCGCAGGGGCCGGCGTCGCGGCCGGGGCATCGGCCGGCGGCGCCACGGCGGCCGATGCCGGCGCCGCGGCCTGCTCGCCCTGTGGCGGCACCGAAATCAGCGGCACGTTAGGCTGCTGCAGCGTGGTCGCCTCCTGGCCCGGCTTGACCAGCGTGGTGTCTATCGCCGGCGTTTCCGCCGTCTTCACTTCTTCCTTGCGCTCAAACAGCGAGGCCGGAATCAAACCGCTCTGGTAAGCGTAAGCGCCGGCCGCGCCCACCACCACCACCGCCGCCAGGCCAATCAGCCACCCGGCCGGCGCCGACGACGAACGGCCCGTCATCGACGGGAAGCGCGACTCCGAGAACGACGCCGCCAGATCCTTGCGCGGCGCCACCACGACCTCGGGGCTGGTCGGCTGCGCTGCTTCGATCATCGCGACCAGGGGGGCCGCATCCATCTTCAATACCTTGGCGTAGGCGCGCACAAAGCCGCGCGTCACCGCCATATTCGGCAGCGCGGCGTAATCACCGGCTTCCAATGCCTTCACCTGGCGGACCGCCAGCTTCAGTTGGTCTGCAATCTGTTCCACCGTCCAGCCCATCGCTTCACGCTGGGCCGCCAGCAATGCTCCGGGCGTAGCCTTGCCAGTGTTGCCCTGCTCCTGCGGCGGTTCTGCCCACTCAGAATTCATTGGTACCCCTGTTTCACTCATCAAACGCCCCACGTTGATAAGCAGCATACTCGGCCGACCCGGGGTGGTGGCGGCGCAATTGCGTCCCCCAACCAGCTTCCGCGTCCTTGTCGCCCAGCTTATGCTGCACCTTAATCGCGAGCCACAGCACATCGGCCGTCAGGCTCTCCATCTTTGCCACCTTGTTCAAACGGGTGATGAAGAAATTGGCGCGCACATAATCGCCTTTTTCAAAATACACCCTGGCCAGATTGGCGTTGGTGGCCGGCAGGTCGGGCGTCAACTGCAAGGCTTGCAGCAGATAACGCTCCGCGCTGGCGTAATCCTTGATCTTCAATGCGCAGGAACCGGCGTTGTTCGCGGCACTGGCCGGCGAACGGTAACTCCGGTTGCCCAGGGCCGCATCAAACAGCGGCAGCGCCTCCTTCACACGGCCTTGCTGGCACAGGAAGGAGCCGTAATTGTTGGCCAGGTCCGGACTGTTCGGCGCCAGCTTGCGGGCGCGCACGAAGTTGTCTTCGGCCAGCGCGGTCTCGCCCATTTGCTGGTAAATCAGGCCGCGCATGCCGTAGCCGTCGGCGTAGTTCGGATCGGCCGCCAGCGCCAGCTTGACCTCGTCCAGCGCCACCGCATACTGGCCCTGCTCGAAGTAGCCGATCGCCAGCTGCATGCGGATATCCACCTTGCGCTGGATGGCGGTCTGGTCAGAGGCGGTGGTCAGCTCGGCCTTGCCGCTGTTGCCCGGCTGGGTGCCCGACGAGGCGCAACCGGCCAGCGCCCCTGCCACGCCAAGCGCGACGAGACTGAGCCGGCTACGCTGCGCCAGGAAGGTCATCAGGAACGGATCTCCACGATCTTGCCGAAGTTGGCGCCGAACTTGTTCTGGTACTCGGCCATTTTTTCCATGCGCTGCTGGACCTTGGTGCGGTCCTGCACTTCGCCGGCCAGCTGGCCGCAGGCGGCGTCGATATCGTCGCCCCGGGTCTTGCGGATGGTGGTGACGATGCCGGCATCCAGCAGGACTTGCGCGAAGGCCTTGATGCGGGGGTTCTTCGAACGCAGCAGACCCGATTCCGGGAAGGGGTTGAAAGGAATCAGGTTGAATTTGCAGTTCACGCCAAACTCGGGGTGCTGCACCAGCGCCACCAGTTCGCGCGCGTGTTCGTCGGAGTCGTTGACGCCGTCGAGCATGCAGTACTCGAAGGTGATGAAGTCGCGCGGCGCAAATTCCAGGTAGCGCTTGCAGGCGGCCATCAGCTCCTTGAGCGGGTATTTCTTGTTCAGCGGGATCAGGCCGTTGCGCAGCTCGTCGTTGGAGGCGTGCAGCGACACCGCCAGCGCCACCGGCACTTCCTGCGCCAGCTTGTCGATCATCGGCACCACGCCCGAGGTGGACAGGGTCACGCGGCGGCGCGACAGGCCGTAGGCGTTATCGTCCAACATCATCTTCAGCGCGGTGGCGGTCGGATCGAAGTTGAGCAGCGGCTCGCCCATGCCCATCATCACCACGTTGGTGATCTGGCGCTCGCCTTTCGGGCCGGGTTCGATGCCCTTGGTGCGGCGCAGTTCAAATTCGGCCATCCACAGCTGGCCGATGATTTCGCCCACGGTCAGGTTGCGGCTGAAGCCTTGCTTGCCGGTCGAGCAGAAACGGCAGTTGACGGCGCAACCGGCCTGGGTCGAGATGCACAGCGTGCCGCGCGTTTCTTCCGGGATGTACACGGTTTCCACGGCATTGCCATTGCCGACGTCGACCAGCCACTTGCGGGTGCCGTCGGACGAGGTATGGTCGCTGATGATCTGCGGCGCCACGATCTGGGCGCGGGTTTTCAGTTTATCGCGCAGCGACTTGGCCAGATCGGTCATGCTGTCGAAGTCCGACGCACCGAATTGGTGGATCCAGCGTTGCAGTTGCTTGGCGCGGAACGGTTTCTCTCCCAACTCGGCGCAGTAGGCGATGAGTTGCGCGGGATCGAAATCCAGCAAGTTGGTCAGAGGAGCGTTCATAGTGTGGTTCAAAACAGTACTAATCATTTATCCCGTTTCCGCACCGCAGCGCGGAAACGGAATCCTTACAAATTACTTACCGAAGAAGTAAGCGATTTCAACAGCAGCGGCTTCAACAGCGTCCGAGCCGTGAACAGCGTTGGCGTCGATCGAGTCAGCGAAGTCGGCGCGGATGGTGCCCTTGTCGGCTTTCTTAGGGTCGGTTGCGCCCATCAGTTCGCGGTTTTTCAGGACGGCGTTTTCGCCTTCCAGAACTTGAATCATGACTGGACCCGAAACCATGAAGTCCACCAGGTCTTTGAAGAAGCCGCGCTCTTTGTGAGCAGCGTAGAAGCCTTCGGCGTCAGCGCGCGACAGTTGCTTCATTTGAGCGGCAACGATCTTCAGGCCAGCTTCTTCGAAGCGGGTGTAGATTTTGCCGATCACGTTTTTTGCAACTGCGTCTGGTTTGATGATCGACAGGGTGCGTTCGATTGCCATTTGAAAAACTCCAATAAAAAGAAAGGTTTAAAACAATAATTGATAATCCAATCAACCTTTGATTTTACCATAGAACACCTCATATTCTGAAAAGCGCAGGCACGAAGACAGTTTAAGTCCGGATTAAGTGCATTTTTGACATGTTTTTGGATATTCCGGGCGCGGCGTGCTATGCTTTTGGCAAGCGGTAAACTTTTACTCTGTACTGGAGGCTCTATGATCAACATGCAAAAAACCTACGATCTGGCGGAAAACCGCCGATTGGTGCAGCACAACGTGCTGCGCAACACCTACTGGCTGCTGGCCCTGTCGATGGTTCCGACCGTATTCGGCGCGGCGCTCGGCGTGTCCCTGCACCTGCCGTTGGGCGGTGGTTTGATGGCATTGCTGTTCCTGGCAGTGGCCTTCGGCTTCATCTGGGGTATCGAGAAGAACAAGGATTCCGGCGTGGGCGTGGCCCTGCTGCTGGGCTTCACCTTCTTCATGGGCCTGATGCTGACGCCGCTGCTGTCGCGCATCCTGGGCTTCGCCAATGGCGGCTTCCTGATCATGACCGCGTTTGGCGGTACGGCAGCGGTGTTTGCAACGCTGGCGTCGATCGCCACCGTGTCCAAGCGTGACTTCTCGGGCATGGGCACCTGGCTGTTCGCCGGCGTGATCATTCTGCTGCTGGCGTCGGTTGCCAACGTCTTCCTGCACATCCCGGCGCTGGCGATCGTGATCTCGGTGGTGGCAATTGCCATCTTCTCGGCCTACATCCTGTATGACGTGCAGCAGATCGTCAACGGCGGCGAGACCAACTACATCCGCGCCACCCTGGCCCTGTACCTGGACGTGTACAACATCTTCACCAGCCTGCTGCACCTGCTGGGCATCTTTGGCGGCGACCGCGACTAAGCGTCCCCTGCCCCGCTCAAAAGCCGGCCCCGTGCCGGCTTTTTTATTGCGCGTTGGCGCCGCGCACCTGGAAGTGGGTGGTGGCGATGGGCCTGGCGTTGGCGTCGATCAGGGCCAGTTGGTGCTGGCCGGGCGTGGGGCGCCAGGCGTAGTCGGTGCTGGCCTGGCCGAGCGGCTCGCCGTCCAGTTGCCAGCGCAGGCCGTGGCCGCCCTGGGCAAGGAAAAACACGCGCTGGGTGGCGTCCGGAATGTCGGGGTCGAGAGCGAGGATGCTGGCGTCGCCCGGATACAGGATCTTCGGCGCGCGGTGCTCGTCACGCACCAGGGCGATCACCGGGCTTTCGGTGCCGGCGATGAACCATTCACTGCGCGCCGATTCCAACTCGGGCTGGTAGACCACCTGCTGGCGCACCACGCCCGCTGGCGGCCTGGGCGCGCGGCTGGGCTGGCCGCGGTGCAGGTAGTCCATCACGTCGCGCCACACGGGCGCGGCGCCGGTGACGCCGGAGACATCCCACATCGGCTGGCCGTTGAAATTGCCAACCCAGACCCCGACCGTGTATTTGTCCGAATAGCCGATGCACCAGTTGTCGCGCATGTCCTTGCTGGTGCCGGTTTTGACGGCGGCCCAGAAGGTGGTGGCCAGTTCGTTCTTCAGGCCGAAAGTCAGGCTGCGCGCCGCGCGGTCGGCCAGGATATCGCTGACGATGAAGCTGGCGCGCGGGTCCAGCACGCGGCGCGCAGCCCCGGCACCGCGCGGCACCAGCGTCGCCGGGCTGTACACGCCGCCATTCGCCAGTGCGCGGTAGGCATTGCTCAATTCCAGCAGCGATACCTCGGCGGAGCCCAGCGCCAGCGCGTAGCCGTAGTATTCGGCCGGCTGCGTCAGGCTGCTGAGGCCCACGTCGCGCAGGCGCTCATGGAAGCGTTCCATCCCCGTCATCATCAGCGTGCGCACCGCCGGCACGTTGAGCGAGCTGGCAAGGCTGGTGCGGGCGCTGACGTAACCCTTGTAACCCTTGTCGTAGTTCTGCGGCGCGTACAAGCCAGACGGCGTCGAGACGTCAATGGCCGAGTCGTCCATCAGCGAAGCCGCCGTGATCTGCCTGCGCTCCAGCGCCAGCTCATATAGAAACGGCTTGAGCGTGGACCCGGCCTGGCGCAGCGCCGCCACGCCATCCACCTCGGCGCCGCCGGCGTTGCCGACGTAGGCCAGAATCTCGCCGCTGGCGTTATCCAGCACCACCACCGCGCCATCGTTCACATTGCGGCCGTTCAGCGCGGCCAGCTGCTGGCGCAGCACCGTCTGCGCGTGACGCTGCAGACCCGCGTCCAGCGTGCTGCGCACCGCCTGCCCGCTGCGTGTCAGCAGTTGCTGCGCCACCTGCGGCGCCGGCGGCAAATTCACCGCCAGCTGCGGGCGGCTCCAGGCAATGATGATACGCAGCTGTATCTCGCTGCACGTTGAAGGCAAACGCAATTCACCCGCCAGCGCACAAGCCCGTTGCGATACGATCTTCTGTCCCGCCGCCGGTCCGCGCAACAAGCTGGCCAGGATCACCGATTCGCTCAGATCCAGTCCGGAAGGGGCTTTACCGAACATGCTGCGCGCCGCTGCACCCACGCCTTGCAGCTCGCCGCGGTACGACACCATGTTCAGATACGCTTCCATGATCTGCTGCTTCGACCACTCCGCATCCAGTTCGCGCGCTGCCTTCACCTGGTCCCACTTCTGCGACCAGTTGCGCCCCTTGGCCGCTGGCTGCAAGGCCGGATCGAGCAAGGCCGCCAGTTGCATGGTGATGGTCGACGCGCCGCGCGGACGCGCGCGGAACAGGTTGTCCCAAGCCGCCTTGGCGGCCGCGCTCCAGTCGACGCCATTGTGTTCGTAAAAGCGCTGGTCTTCCGCCTGCAGCACCGCCGCCGGCAGCGCGGGCGAGATATCGCCTAACGCCACCCACGGCAAACGCCGCACCGCCATGTCGATGCGCAGTGATTGAACCGCCTGGCCATGCCGGTCCAGCAGCTCCGCGTCCGACGAGCGATACGCCGTGCGCACCTCGTCAAAGGTGGGCACGGCGTGGGCTGCGGTGCCGGCCAGCGCCAGCACCATGGCGGAGACGATCAGTTTCATTTCACATTCATGGCTGCGTTAGGTGCGGCGCCATACATCTCAGGACTGTACATGGCCTCCACCCGGGTGGGCGGCAGGTTGAACTGCCCCGGATTATTCAAGCGCACAGTGTACTCCACGCTCCACTTGCCTTTCGGGACAAAGGCGTAGAACGCGCGATAGCCTTCAAACGTGCGCTCCTGGAACGCCGGATACGCCCAGCCGGCAGCACGCTCGCCGCCGGCGGAAATCGCAGAATCGCCACCCAGGCCCGAACCCAGCACGGTGGCGCTGGCCGGAATTGGATCGTCCACCACCACCCAGGTCATGTCCGACTGCGCTTCCAGATCCAGATGCACGCGGTAGGTATCGCCACGAGACCACGCGCCTTTGGTTTTCTGCTCCAGTGGCGTGATGGTTTTGACGATCTTGTAGCCGCTCGACAGCTGGGTCTTGAGCGGCACTGCCGACAGGGTCTGTACCGTGGCCCACGGCTTGCCGGTGCCGGCATGTTCCAGTTCCAGCTGGCCGCTGCCGCCGCGCGGCCAGGGCAGCAAAGCAGTGCCGCCGGCCGGCTCGCCGCCAAAGGCAATGCTCTTGCTGGCATTGGCCAGCGTGGCGCCGGCGGTGCCGGTCACCTTTTCGCTTTCGAACAGGCGCGAGAACTTGTCCATACCGAGCACGCCCCAGGCGTTGGCGACAGTGGTGCCCCAGCGGCCTTTCTTCTGCCGCCCCAGCACACCCCGTGCGAGGCGGCCAATATCATCCTTCCACGCCGGATTGTCGGCCATGACCAGCAGCAGGCGGTTGGCGTTGCTGTCGGCCGAGGACATCAGCCACCACCAGTCATCGGTGCGTTCGGTGGAGAAGGTCATGGTCGTGCCCTGCAAGTTGAGGCGCGAGCGCAGGATCTGGTCCGCCTCCTTCAGACGCTGCGCACGCTGCGGCAGCTTGGGCGAGCGTTGCAGGATCTGATACCAGTCGATGACGGCGGACGTCGGCCACAGGTTCGGCTGCACGGTGAACGATTCCAGCTCGCTGGCGTTGACCGGCCTGGCGCGCGACAAAGCCTCCAGCGCGGCGATCTTGCGCACTGCCAGATCGGCCGTCGGCAACGACGAGTAGCGCACCACTTTACCCTGCACGAAGGCCAGCAGTGCGGATTCCATCCGGCCTTTCAGCGCTTCCGGAATCTCGTAGCCGGCTTCGTTGGCGGCTGACAGCACGTAGGCCGTCAGCGTGTCGCTGCCCTCGTGCATCGACGAGAAGTATTTGACCAGACCATCGGCGTCCAGATAGGTCGGCAGCTTGTCCACCGCCGCGTGCCACATGGCTTCATCATGCAGCGCAATTGAGCGCGATGTCATCTGCTCAAAGCAGCGATATGGATATTGCAGCATGTAGTCGCGCACGCCCGGCAGTTCGCCGCCCAGCCTGGGGCTGAACTGCACTTGCACGCCGCCGCGCCCCGGCACCGCGTCGCCAGGGAGGCTGACTGCCATGCTTTGCTTGCGCTCCAGCTGCAGCAAGGTGGCCTGCATGACGGTGACCGGCACCGCCGGCACGATTTTCTGCGTGATCCTGATGCGATCAGCCGATGCCGGGCCGCCGCCCTCCACCGCCGCGCTCACATCCCAGGCCAGCGTGGCTGCGGACGCCGGCACCTGCACGTCCCAACTCACTTCGCGCGCCTGCCCCGGCTCCAGCGCGACCGTTTGCGGCGCCAACGGCTTGCCACCGACACCCGCCCCCGCCGCGCTGGCAATGCCGCCCCGGCTGCCGCTGCCGCTGCCGCTGCCGCTGCCGCCGCCGCTACCACTGCCACTGGCGCTGGTATTGGCGCTGCCGTTGCCGCCCGGGTTGACGCGCAGCGTCGCTTTGACGGCGGCGTCGGTCGTGTTCCTCAGCGTGAAGATGGCGCGGAAGCGGTCGCCCTCGCGCACCAGCGACGGCAGGCCGGAAAGCAGGATCAGCTCCTGCGAGCTGCGCACCTCGGTGCGGCCGGTGCCGAACAGGTCGGCCTCGGCGCTGGCCACCGCCACAATCCGGAACGCCGTCAGCGAATCGTTAATCGGCACCTGCACCGTGGCCTGGCCGTTGGCATCCAGCGTGACCCGCGCCTTCCAGAACAGCAGCGTGTCGAACAACTCGCGTCCCGCGCCCTTGCCGCCGCCACCGCCGGCCGGCACGGCCTTGCGGCCGAAGTGGCGCTTGCCCACCACCTGCATCTGCGCAGTGGCCGTGGTGACCTGCAGATTACGCTGCTCCATCATGGCTTCCAGCAGATTCCAGCTGGTGTTCGGCATCAGCTCCAGCAGGCCGACATCGACCGCCGCCAGCGCGACTTCCGCACCGGCCGGCGGCGCCGAGCCGTCCGGGCGTGTGACCTTCACTGACACGGTGGCCTTGTCACGCACCTTGTAGACATCCTTATCGGCCTTCACCTGCACCTTGAGTTCATTGGCCGACCAGCCCACCCGCAGCGGCGCGATGCCCAGCTTGTAGGCTGGCTTGCCCAGATCGACCAGCGCGGTCGGCTGCACGCCGTTCACGCGGCCACGCACGACCAGCGCGGAGACGTAGACGTTCGGCGCGTACTGCTTTTTCACCGGGATCGAGAACACCGGTTCGCTGCCGCTGAGCGGACGCACGTAGGTATCGATCACGCCCTCGCGCTCCACCGTAATCAGCGCGGTCGCTTCGCGGAACGGCATGCGCACCTGGAAGCTGGCGGTGTCGCCCGGCTCGTAGCGTTTTTTTTCCGGCAGCAGGTCGATGCGATCGTTGTCGGTGGCGGCAAACCACCAGTCGGCGCCATCGGCCACCCAGGTCTCGCGATTGGTGACAGCGACGCGCTGCTGCGCATCCTGTGTTTTCGCGCGCAGGATCAGATTACCCGATGCCGGCGCCTTGATCTGGCAGATCAGCAGGCCTTTGCTGTCGCTCTTGCCTTCGCAGGCCGCGCCCAGCGCTTTCACTTCGCTGCTGTTTTCGTACGCATAGAAGCCGCCGATCAGACGGCGACGATGCGAATAGGATTGCCGCTGAAAGATATCCACTGCCACCGGCGCATCGGTGACCGGTTTGCCTTGCAGGTCCAGCACCGCCACCGTGAACTTGAGCGCATCCTTGCTGGCCACCCAGCCGTCCGGCTGGATACCGATCACGTAACTGGACGGCCACAAAGGAATACGGGTGGCGGCGGACAGCGTTTCACCGTTGGCGTCCTGATAGCTCATCTCGGCCATGACCTCATGCGGCGTTTGCACGGCCGGCAGCTGATCCAGCGTGATGCGCGCACCGCCGGCCTTGTCCAGCGTCAGGCTGCGTGTCCTGACTGCACCGGGGCCGCTCGCCGCGTCCTCCTCGCCTTCAAACATGCCTTCGTCATCATCAAAGCTGCCGCCGCGCTGCTCGACGCCGACCTTGACGTCGCCGGTGCTGAAGCTGAAGTCTGCGTAGTCTTCAAAGCTGATGCTCTTGCTCTGCACCACGCTGCGCAACTGTACCGGCGCGTCGCCCGCGCCGCCGCCTGACAGGTAGCTCAACTGGACATCCAGATCCACCGATGACGCCTGCACTGCCGGCACTTTCGGCCCTTGCAGCAGCGCTTTCATGGTCGGCACGCGGAACTGCTCGACGCGGAAGCGGCCCGACCCGCGCCCGCCGATCATCAGCTGATACCAACCCTGCCTGGCGTCGGCCGGAATCGGCCAGGTGTTTTCGGCCGAGCCGTTGGCGCTCCATTTAAGCGGCAATTCATACTGCTGGCCGCTGCCTTCGTGGATGATGAACATGCTGGCCGGCTGCTCTTTGGTCGCGCGCGCCAGCCCCTGCTCCACATGGCGGCGCAGGAAGTGCTTCATGTGCACCGTCTCGCCGGCGCGCAGCAGCGTGCGATCGAACACCGTGGAGGCGATCACGTTATCGGCGCCGTAGTAACCGGTCGGCAGATTGAAGCGCCAGGTTTCAATGCCGCGATCCCAGTCGGACAGCGTGAACGTCATATCGCCGCCCAGCCGCGCGCTGATGAAGAAACGTTGATCTTCCTTCTGCACCAGTTCCTGACGAATGTGCGCCAGGCCGCCGCTGTCGGTCATGCCCTGCCACAGCAGCTTGCCGTGATAATCCCGCACCGCCACCTGCGCCTGCGCCACCGGCTGGCCCTTGTCCAGCGACGTCACCCACACCAGCGACGATTCGGCGCCGTGCTTGAAGTGCGCCACCATGTTGGTGACCAGCGCGGCGCTGCTGACATACGCCGGCCCTTTGCCCAGCGCCAGCCCCGCACCCAGCTTGGGACTCGCCAGCTCCACCACGTAGAAACCCGGCTTGCGCAGCGGGATGCCCACCACTTCAAATGCCTTGCCGCCGCCCGGCTTGGGCATGGTGAAGCGTTCGACCTTGCCGGCCTTGGCGTCCAGCAGCGGCCTGGCCATCTTGTCCGCGTGGAGTTCCTGTGGCTCCCAGCTGTAGCTGCTGCCCATGCGCTTCAGCCATGCGATGACTTGCTGGTCCTGCTGATCCAGCGCTGCGCCCTCATTGACGCGCAGCGCGGCGCCATCGACCTTGGTGCCGGCCAGCGCCGCCTCCACATTGCGCACGGTGACCGGCAGCAGCTTGTCGCCCTTGGCTTCGATGATGCCAAAGCGCGCCGGGAACTTGACCAGCGGCGGCTGGGCGTCGGTGCGGATCGCCATCGGGAAGCGCGCCTGATTGACCAGCGACCGGCCGGCATCGTCCTTCACGCCAGCCGGCAGCGATACGGTCAGCCTGGCGCTTTCCGGGAACGGCCCTTTGAAGGTCAGCCACTCCAGATACTCGTTTTTCTCCTCGTCCTTATTCAACTGCGGTTTAAAGACTTTGCCGCCCGGCCCCGTGATCCTGACCGCCAGCGCGTCCGCGCGCTTGACCGGCGCGCTGAATTGCACGCGCATCGGCAGGAACGGCACGCAGCCGGCATCGGCGTTCAGTCTGTCGCAGCTGAAGCGCGCCGTAAAGTCGGGACGTGTTTTGTAAGACAGCGTCTGATCCTCTTTGGTGGCGATGCCGCTGTCAGCCTCGATGCCGGCGCCCCACACCAGCGACACCTGCGTCGCCGGCGGCAGGCTGCGCTTGCACTGCAAAACCGCCAGCGGCAAGCGCTCCAGCTTTTTGTTCCTGACCGCCGTGGTGGCGCGCC
Source organism: Duganella sp. (assembly GCF_039595735.1). Lineage (NCBI taxonomy): Bacteria > Pseudomonadati > Pseudomonadota > Betaproteobacteria > Burkholderiales > Oxalobacteraceae > Duganella > Duganella sp. The sequence goes on along the minus strand of NZ_JBCNLB010000017.1, from coordinate 107,596 downwards.
ACACCACGCCGCGCGCCTTGAAGTACAGGGACAGATACCGTTCGGTGAAGGACTTGCGCAGATCAAGCACCTGCTGCCGTTCCGTCCCCTGCAGCACGCGCACGCCGATACGTTCATTGATCCCGTCGGCGCGACACCAGGCATGTGCTGCCACGGCATCATCGCTGGCAGGGGCATCGAGACCTAGTACGAAAATCTGCTGCTCGTCGATGTAGCTGGCGCCCTCGCGCGGCGCGGCTTCCACGATCGCGGGGCCGCCGGTATCAAAGCTGAACTGGCGCGTGCCGTTCAGCGGCTTGCCGCTCAAATCCTTGAGGTCGTCCTTGAGCGTGAAGCGGCACGCCACGCCGGCCGGCAGGTCGCGCACGAAATCGTAGCTCCAGTTCTGTCCATCGATCCAGCGGCCCTTGCCCTCTTCCGGACAGTCAATGTTGAACGGATCGCCCAGCCGCATATCGCCCAGCGGAACCATCTGCCCGCTGAAGCGCGCGGCCACCTGGCGCACGCCCTTGACGGTGCCCGATGGCGAAAACGAAGTGATGGAAGTGTCGGCCAGAACGGCCAGCGGCAGGCTGCAGAAAGCAGCCATCGCGATGAGGCGGGACAGAAGGCGCATGCCAACTCCAGGCGCTGATGATGATCAGCTCAGTGTTGCGCACGCCTCCTGCAAAGTCAATAACATTAGAAGAAAAACACTTACACCAGGTCGAACACCGCCATCGATTCAACGTGCGAGGTGTGCGGGAACATGTTGACCACGCCGGCTTTATCCAGCTTGTAGCCGGCCACGTTGACCAGCACATTGGCGTCGCGCGCCAGCGTCGACGGGCTGCACGAGACATACACAATGCGCTTCGGCAGGAACTCCGGGTTGGTCTTGCGCAGTTCGCCCAGCGCCAGCGACAGTTCCATGGCGCCGTCGCGCGGCGGGTCGATCAGCATGCGGTCGAATTTACCGAGGTCGATCAGGTCCTGCGGCGTCACTTCGAACAGGTTGCGGTTGTAGAAGGTGGTCTTGCTATCCAGGCCGTTGGCCTTGGCATTGCTCAGCGAGCGGTCGGTCAGCGCCTGGCTGCCCTCGATGCCCACCACCTCGCGCGCCAGTGTCGCCAGCGGCAGCGTGAAGTTGCCGAGGCCGCAGAACAGATCGGCCACCCGGTCTTCCGGCTGCACGTCCAGCAGGCGCAGCGCCTTGTGCACCAGCACGCGGTTGATGTGGTGGTTCACCTGGGTGAAGTCGACCGGCTTGAACGGCATGCGCACGCCGAATTCCGGCAGCAGGTAGTGCAGCTGCGGCTCCAGCGGATAGAACGGCGCGGCGGTTTCCGGGCCTTTGGTCTGCAGCCAGAACTGCACTTTGTATTGATCGGCAAAGGCCTTGATCTTGGTTTCGTCGTCGGCGCTCAGCGCGTCCATGATGCGCAGCACCAGCACGGTGACGTCTTCACCGATGGCCAGTTCGATCTGCGGGATCTGGTTGTACAGCGACAGCGAACCGACCAGCGCGCGCAGCGGCATGAACATGTCCGACACGTGCTTGGGCAGGATCTGGCAGCTCTGGATGTCGGCCACGAAGATCGATTTCTTTTCCTTGAAGCCGACCAGCACCGTGCCCTTCTTTTCCACCCAGCGCACCGACAGGCGCGCGCGGTAGCGGTAGCCCCAGGTCGGGCCGTACATCGGCCGCATGATGTTGTCGGCGGTGACTTTGCCGATGTGCCACAGGTTATCTTCCAGCACGCGCTGCTTGATCGCCACCTGGGCGCTGGGCTCGATGTGCTGCATGGAGCAGCCGCCGCAGTAGTCAAAGTGTTCGCACTTCGGCTTGACGCGCATCGACGACTCGCGGTGCAGCGCGGTCATTTTGGCCGCTTCCCAGTTCTTCTTTTTCTTGAAGGTTTCAAAGCTGACGCGCTCGCCCGGCAGGGCGCCTTCCACGAACACCACTTTGCCCGGCGTGCCGTCTTCATTGTCCTGCATGTGGCCGACGCCGCGGGCGTCCATGTCGAGCGATTTGATGTCGATGGTATTTTCTTGCATAGCGTTCAATATTGAATGAGAAGGCGGCTTAAAACCGTCACTCCGGCGGAAGCCGGAATCCATACTCAGTTCGCAGGCATGCGCAAGGGCTATGGATTCCGGCTTGCGCCGGCATGACGGATCGGAGGCCAACGGTCGTTGCGTCGGGCCGATATGATAGCAGACTACAGCAGCGAATCGCGGACCACGCCGCGCGCGGCCATGGCCCGCTTGAGCTTGACCAGCGCTTCCTGCTGGATCTGGCGCACCCGCTCACGCGTCACGCCCATCTCTTCGGCCAGGGTTTCAAGGGTGGCCGGATCGTCATTATCGAGGCCAAAGCGGCGCATGATGACGATGCGCTGCTTGTCCGGCAGCTTGGTCAGCCAGTCGCGCACCAGCACCGTCATTTCGTGATGCTCGGCGCGGGCGTCGGGACTGTCCTCGCTGTCGCCGGGCAGCATGTCCATCAGCGACGATTGGGGATCGTTGTCCAGCGGCGCATCCAGCGAGGTGGCGTGCTCGGACAGCGCCAGGATGTCCTGCACCTCCTCCACCGGCCGGCCGACCAGCTCGGCGATATCCTCGGCGGTGGCGTCCTTGCCATTGTGGTGCTGGGCTTCCAGGTGGTATTTGCCGCGCAGGATCTGGTTCAGCTCGCGCACCATGTGCACCGGCAGGCGCACCGTGCGCGCCTGGTTCATGATGGCGCGCTCGATGCTCTGGCGTATCCACCAGGTGGCGTAAGTGGAAAAACGGAAACCGCGCTCGGGCTCGAACTTGTCGATGGCGCGCATCAGGCCAATGTTGCCCTCTTCGATCATGTCCAGCAGCACCACGCCGCGGTTGATGTAATGCTTGGCGATCGACACCACCAGCCGCAGGTTGTGCTCGATCATGGTCTGGCGGGCGCTGAAATCGCCGGCCTTGGCCAGGGTGGCGTAGTGGACTTCCTGCTGCGCGGTCAGCAGCGGGCGGGTGCCGATCTGGTTGAGATAATGCTGGGTGGTGTCGGTCGACAGCTCGGCGGCCAGCACTTTCTTGAGCTCGTCGACGCTTTCCAGGACCGCGCCGGCTTCCGGCAGGTCCGCATCGTCTACCCCATCGATCGCGGCATCATCGTTGGCTTCGTCCCGGAAATCGTCCGGGAGAGCATCGTCATCCATCTGATCGTGCGGCGTAGAGGTCATCTCATCGGCTCAGCTAGCGGTTGGGCAGGAAGCGGGACGGGTCCACCGGTTTGCCCTGCTGCCGTATTTCAAAGTGCAGCTTGACGGAATCGGTATCGGAATCGCCCATTTCCGCAATCATTTGTCCCTTGCTTACGCTCTGCCCTTCCTTGACCAGGATGGTGCGGTTGTGTGCGTAGGCCGACAACAAATTATTACTGTGCTTCACAATAACGAGATTACCATATCCGCGGATGCCGCTGCCGGCATACATCACTTTTCCTGCGCCGGCAGCCACGACCTGCTGGCCCGCCTTGCCGGCGATGTCCACGCCCTTGTTCTTGCCCTCGTCGAAGGTGGCAATGACTTTGCCGTCGGCCGGCCACACCCAGCTCAGGTTGGCGTCGTCAGCAGCCAGGGCCGGAGCGGCAGGCGCGGCCGGGGCCGGCGTGCTGGCGCGCGGTGCCGCAGGCGCTGGCGCCGGGGCTGGCGCGGCGGCCACTTCCTTGCCGTTTTCGGCGCGCTGCAGCTCGGCCAGGTTGGCCTCGGAATACGGTTTCTTGTCGCCTTTCGGACCGGTTTTCTTGACCACCGGCGGTGGCGGCGGGGTCTTGTCGGACGGCGGCATGATCACGGCGGCGGTTTCCACGCCGCTGCCATTGCTCTCGGGCGGCAGCACGCGCAGCACCTGATCGACCTTGATGTCGTTCGGGTTGGCCAGGTTGTTCCAGACCACCAGATCGCGGTAATTCTGGCCAAATTCCAGCGCGATGCGGATCAGGGTATCGCCCTTTTTCACGGTGTACAGGCCGCGCTCGTCGCGGGCGACCTGCGCCGTTTCACTTGGCGTGGCGGGCTTGACGGCCGGCGGAATCGTGCGGTCTACGACCGGGGCCTGGTTGGGAGTGGTACCGCAGGCGCTCAATAAAGCGAGCGCAAAGCTCATCAAGAGCACATTACTTTTCTTCGTCATTCTCATCGTCGTGTCTAGTGGGTCGGGCGCTAAATCACGCCCGGACGCAACGGCACGAAATGGCAGTCTTCCAGCGTCTGGCTGGCCCATTCCGTCTTGCCGAGGCGTGTAATCAGTTCCAAATGCTGCGTACGCGTCCCCACTGGCGCGACCAGACGACCGCCGATGGTCAGCTGCTCCAGCAGGGCTTGCGGCACCTCCATCCCGGCCGCGGCCAGAATGATACCGTCAAACGGGGCCGCTTGCGGCAGCCCAAGCATACCATCTCCGTAATGCAGACGCAGATTCGGTACCCGCAGGGGGCGCAAATTGGCCTTGGCCAGCTCGTGCAGCGGCTTGATGCGCTCGATCGAATACACTTCCTGCGCCACGCAGGCCAGCACCGCCGCCTGGTAGCCGCAGCCGGTGCCGATCTCCAGCACGCGCTTGAGCTGGCCGCCGTTGCGCATCACCTCGATCATGCGCGCCACGATGTAAGGCTGGGAAATGGTCTGGTGATGACCGATCGGCAGCGAGGCGTCGACATAGGCTTGCGGCGCCAGGCCCTCGTCCATGAACATGTGGCGCGGCACGGTCTCCATGGCGTTCAGCACCACCTGGTCCTTGACGCCCTGTTTGGCAATGCGCTGCACCATGGCGCGCCGCACAGCGTCCGACACCAGCGGATTCGAGCGCGGCGCGGCGGCTGGCACCGGCTGGGCGCGCTCCATGGCGTAACTGTGCGACTTGGATGGGGTGGCCACCGGGCGCGGGCCGGGATACTGGGGCGGCGCGTGGCGCGCGGCGTTCTGGGTGGCGGTTTGCGGTGTTGCCACCGGCCCGAAGACCGTTGCCTTTTTGGCCCCCTTGTCTACTACCGAGGACAGCGGCAAAGGAAAGGTACGGTTTTTGTCGGTCATGCCAAGGCCTTTGCCAATGCACTGAGTTGGGAGGTGTGGGTCAGATCGATCTGCAGCGGGGTGATCGAGGTCTTGCCGTTGGCCACGGCATGGAAATCCGTGCCCTCGCCGGCATCCTTGCAGGCGCCCGGCGGGCCGATCCAGTAGATATCGCGGCCGCGCGGGTCCTGCGCCCGGATCACCGGCTCCGACTGGTGGCGCTTGCCGAGCCGGGTCGCCGCCACAGCGTTAAGTTGCTCATAAGGACGATTGGGTATATTCACGTTCCACAGGCAGGGACGCGGCAGCTCTTGGTAGAAGCGCTGAATCAGGTCGCGCGCATGGCGGGCGGCGCCTGCAATGTGCTCCCAGCCGTAGGCGCCCTGCGAGAAGGCAATCGACGGGATGCCAAACAGAAAACCTTCGGTAGCGGCCGCCACGGTGCCGGAATACAGGGTGTCGTCGCCCATATTGGGGCCGTTGTTGATGCCGGACACCACCAGATCGGGCTTGTAGTCCAGCACGGCGGTCAGGGCGATGTGCACGCAATCGCTGGGCGTGCCGTTGACAAAATAAAAACCATTGGCCGCGCGCTGCACCGACAGCGGCCGGTCCAGCGACAGGGAGTTCGACGCGCCCGAACGGTTGCTGTCGGGGGCCACCACCACGATGTCCGCGATGGGCGCGAGCGCCTCGGCCAGCGCATTGATGCCAGGCGCGAGGTAGCCATCGTCATTGCTTATCAGGATTCTCATACCGGAGATTTTACCTGAAGCAATGGCCGGACTGCGCACGCCGGCAGCCCGGAAAACAGATAAATTTCGCTCACCGCGACGGCGTGCGCGGCGCCGACAGGTAACCGTCCAGCGCCACCAGCTCGTCCGACGAGCGCGACCACAGGCTGTTGGCCGCCGCCGCGCTGCGCGCCCGCCCGGGCCGCACCAGCGCATCGCCGTAATCGTCCATGGCGGCATTCTGATGCAGTTCGTGCACCGGCTGCAGCTCGACTGCCGGCATACCCAGTTGCAACTGCAGCTCGACCAGCTGCTCGCGCGCCTTGCGCGTCTCCGGGTGATCCGGTCCCAGCCGCCGCAAATGGGCGTGCAGCACCGTTTCCAGCAGACTGCGCGCGGCGTCCAGCTCTTGCATATGCACCAAGGTCTGGGCCAGCGCCGTCTTGCTGCGCAAGGTATCGGCATGCTCGGCGCCCAGCAGCCGCTTGCGGGCGGCCAGCACCTGCTCCTGCACGCTGCGGGCATGTTCGGTGTCGCCGCGCTGCAGCAGCAATTCGGCACGCGCGGCCTTGGCGGACAGCGTCAGCAGATGCTCGGCGCCGAGCAGCCGCATATACGTATCGATCACGGCATCCTGAATCGCCAGCGCCTCGGCCAGCCGGCCTTGCAGGCCCATGGTGATGGCCAGCGCGCTGCGCGCCGCCAGCGTATCGAAATGCTCGGCGCCCAGCAGCCGCTCACGGGCGTCCACCACGCACTCCTCCAGAAACTGCGCCTCCTCCAGCTTGCCCTGCAGCCGCAGCGCCGTGGCCAGATTGGTCTTGCTGACCAGCGTATCCGGGTGATCCTCGCCCAGACCACGCTGGCGCAGGACCAGACTCTCCTCAAAACAGGCCAGCGCCTGACGCAGCTTGCCCTCGCGCCGGTACAGCTCGCCCAGCAGATTGAGGTCGCGCGCCAGCGGCTGGGGCACGGCGCGGCCGGCGCCGCCGCCCGCCTCCAGCGCGCGGCGCGCCTCAGCAATCGCGGACAGCAAGTGGATTTCGCGGTGCGACTGCCACGGAAAATAGCCGGGAGCCAGCCACGCCAAAAAAGCCTCGAAGGTGCGGGTCAGCGAAAAGCGGTCGCCGCCCTGATCGAGCTGCACCGCCACCTGTTCGCCATAGGCAAACGTACGGGTCTGCTGCAGCTGCACCTCGTCAAAGTAGCTCTCCAGCGACAAATGCTGCATGCCGTAGCAATCGCGTATCAACTCCTCAAAGCTGGGCTGGTAACCCAGAATCCGCAGACGCTCATCGCCGCGGCGCCACTGGGCGCGCTGCAGACTGTCGCCCATTTCTATGCGCGACGGCAAGGGATAGACCAGCAATGGCCGCTGCTCATCCTCGTGGCTGCGGCGGTAGGTGGTGGCGCGCGCCACCAGCGCCTGCACCCCTTCCAGACTCTGCCGGTTGGGCGTGAACACCACCACCAGTTTGCGCGGGAGCAAGGTGGTGCAGATGCCGGCGCTGTCGGTGCGGCCCGTGCGCGAATCGACCAGCACGTAGCGGAAATGGCGCGACAGCCGATCGGCAAAACAACGGAACAGCGCCGGGCAACTGTAAAACAGTTCCTCCCAGTGCATGGCGGCCAGCCGCTCGCCGTAACTGTCGTCAAAGCGGCCGGCGCGCATCAGGTAGAGCTGGCTGCCCTGATCGACCCGCGTCACATATTGCCCCCAATCAATCGTCGACAGCACATCGTGCGCCCAGTCTTCATCGTCCAGCGCGGCGCCGTTGCGGTGGTGCTGAAGTTGCTCGCGGCAATGCTCGAACAATTCCAGCACGCCGGGCCTGGGCTCTTGCTGCTGGTCGGCAAAATAGTGGTGCAGCCCCGGCGCTTCGAGATCCCAGTCGATCATCAATACCGGCGTGGTGGCATTTTGCAGGCGCGCCAGCAGCACAGCGATATTCGACAGCGCCATCGTGCGCCCGGTGCCCCCCTTGTAAGAATAGAAAGTAATCACTTCGCCGCTGGTGCTGAGCGGCGGCAGGGTCAATGGATGGAGTTCCATGGCAAACCTTTAGCGTGGGAAATGTGGAGGAGGAATGGCACGCCACTCCGGGGGGATCTCGGGCAGCACGAAACGGCTGCAGTCGTGCCCGGGCGGCATGCTGCGTTTTAGACAGTGGTAATGCTCGGCAATGCGGTGGACGATTTTTTCAATGTCCGGGAGGAAGTCGGGATTGGTTTTCAGGTCGCCGCTGGCCAGGGTGTAGCGGGAAAAATCCACATACATGCCCGGTCCGGCGATTTGGGGCGGCAAGCCGCTGGGATGGCGCGTCATGATGACGGGAATAATCAGATGGCTGGGCAAGCTGTACCACTGCTTGCGCTCGCGCTCAATAAGTTGCATTGCTGCAAACTCACGGCGGGTATAGCCGTGGGCTTCATATTTGGGTGTATAAATGGCAATCATGCAAACGCTCTCGCACAGGGCGCGGGCGATCTTCTCGTCGAGGTCATCGCCGCCGCCGAGTTGCTCGCTATCAACAAACAACTCGTCTTCGTTGTCGAAGTGGGGTTCGAGATAGCACTTCAAGGCATCGATCAAATCGTCCTTGAACTTACTCATATAAGTATGCTGGCCATGGGCATAACTGAAAAAGCAGCCGTGACGGATAGTCATGACATCCTCCCTGCGTTTAACCAACTCTAACAAGCCATAATGCAGAGACTTTGAGTTAGAACAAACGTGCGACAGGCGGAACTTTGCGCAAACGGCTGGCAGTTTCAGGTAAGATAAAAATATAACGACCGTTCTTTTTTATAACCAAAGGAGACCCGCATGAAAGCAGTCGTATGTGAGACCTGGGGGGCACCGGACACGCTGACCGTGCAAGATTTACCAGACCCGCGCCCCGGTCCGGGACAGGTGGTGATCGACGTACGAGCGGCCGGCGTCAATTTTCCGGACGTACTCATCGTGCAAGGAAAATACCAATTCAAACCGGAACTGCCGTTCGTGCCGGGCAGCGAAGTAGCGGGTGTCATCCAATCGACCGGTAGCGATGTGACAACTTTCCAACCCGGCGACCAAGTCATCGCCTTCGTCCCCACCGGTGGTTTCGGGCAACAATTATTAGCACCAGCACAAGCCTTGATCCCAATGCCGTCCGGCATGGATTTCGACACCGCGGCCGCCATCACCCTCACCTACGGCACCTCCTACCACGCGATAGTGGACCGGGCCAAGCTAAAAAATGGTGAGAACATGCTAATTCTTGGCGCGGCTGGCGGGGTCGGCCTGGCGGCCGTCGAGATAGGAAAAGCCCTTGGAGCCCGCATTATTGCTTGCGCTTCGACTGATGAGAAGTTGGAAGTATGCCGCCAGCATGGCGCCGACGTCCTGATCAACTACAGCCAGGCGGACTGGCGCGAGCAAGTAAAGACCGCGACGGGCGGCAAGGGTGCGGACGTGATATACGACCCGGTGGGCGGTGACTATGCCGAGCCGGCGTTCCGCGCGACTGCCTGGGGCGGGCGTTACCTGGTGGTGGGATTTGCCAACGGCGAGATTCCCAAACTGCCATTGAATTTAGCCTTGCTGAAAGGCGCCTCCCTGGTCGGTGTATTCTGGGGCGAACACACCAAGCGTGATCCAAAAGGCAACATGGCAAACATGCGCCAGCTGCTGCAGTGGTTACACGAAGGCAAAATCAAGCCACGCATATCGGGGCGTTACAAGTTAGAAGATGCGGCCCAGGCGCTGAATGACATGGCCGCCCGCAAAGTCACCGGCAAAGTGGTGGTATTGCCGCACTAACAATTCGGGGTCAGCTCTGACATTCGGACATTGCGGAACTAATTCAAAATTATTTAGTTCCCGAATGTCCGAATGTCAGAGCTGACCCCAAATTTTTTAACTGAAAGTTACTGCTCGGAATTCTTGTTTTTGAAGAATTCGATCACGACTTCCTGTTCGCGGGTGCGTTTGAAGGATGGCAGGCTTTGCCAGATGCGGCGGCCGTAAGGCTTGGAAATCACGCGCGGGTCGCACAACATCAGCACGCCACGGTCTTTTTCGTCGCGGATCAGCCGGCCGGCGCCCTGCTTCAGGTTGATGATGGCTTCCGGCAGGGTGTGGCTCATGAAGCCGTTTTTGCCTTGCTTTTCCATCACTTCCAGCCGCGCTGCCAGCACCGGATCGTCCGGCGGCGCAAACGGCAGTTTGTCGATGATGACTAATGACAGGGCATCGCCGCGCACGTCCACGCCCTCCCAGAAGCTTTGCGAACCGATCAGGACGCCATTGCCGGCTTTGCGGAATTGGTCCAGCAACTCGGTGCGGCCTTTGTCACCCTGCACAAACAGTGGGTACGGCAGGCCCCGCTTCTCGAATTCGTCGCGCAGACGCTCGGCGGCGCGCTTGACGGCACGCAAAGTCGTGCACAAAAGGAAGGTTTTTCCGCCGGCGGCCTCGATGACCGGCAGCGCCAGGTCCAGCACGGCATCGGTGTAGCCGAAGGAATTCGGGTCCGGCAGGCCGGTCGGTACGTACAAAATGCCCTGTTCTTCGTAGTTGAACGGGCTCGGCCACGACATCGATGGCTCGTTATTCAAGCCCATTTGCTCGGCAAAGTGGCTGAAGTCGTTTTTTACCGCCAGCGTTGCCGAGGTGAAAATCCAGCTGCGCGGCACGCCTTCGCGCTGGCCGTTGAAGATCGGCGCGATCGACAGCGGCGTCTTGTGCAGCTGCAGCGAGGAGGCAAACGCCTCTACCCAGAACACCGCTTCCTCGCCCTTGGCCACCTTGGCTTTGGGATCGAATTTCCAGGCCGCCAGCCGCGCCACCAGGTCGACGCCGCGCTGGCGGCATTGTTCCAGCGTTTCCGCGCGCTCGGCGTGCTTTTCCAGCACGGCCATCATGCCGTCCAGCTCGTCTTTCAGGGTTTCCAGCGCCGGGAAGAAGTCGCTCGACGGGGCGATCTGCGGCAGGGACAGGCGCACAATGTCTTGCGGGAAGGTCAGGCGCAGGTCGCGCGCGGCTTTTTCCACCACGGTCACGACCTTGCCCCAGTCGGCGCCGTCGCGCGCATTCGACAAGCCTTCGGCCAGCACATCGCGGCACAGTTCCAGCACTTGCGAGGTGGAGAAGGTATCGCCAAAGAACAGGGTGGCGGTGTCCGGCAGCTGGTGCGCCTCGTCAAAGATGATGGTGTTGGCCGACGGCAGCAATTCAGTGATGCCGGAATCCTTCAGCGCCACGTCGGCAAAGAACAGGTGGTGGTTGACTACCACCACGTCCGCCTGCTGCGCTTCCTTGCGCGCTTTCATGACGAAACAATCCTGGTAGTACTGGCATTCCGTGCCCATGCAGTTGTCGCGGGTGGAGGTCACCAGGTTCCAGATCAGTGCATTTTCCGGCACCCGCGCCAGTTCCGCCTTGTCGCCGGATTTGGTCATTTTCAGGAAGCGCGAGATTTCGCGCAGGTAGCCGACGTCGTCCCGCGAGGTCATGCGGCCGTTCTGCAGCGTACGCTCCAGGTGGTAGTGGCACAGGTAGTTGGAGCGCCCTTTCAGCAGCGCCACCGACACCGGCGCCTGCAGCGCGTTGCGCACCGCCGGGATGTCGCGCAGGAACAGCTGGTCCTGCAAGTTCTTGGTCCCGGTCGAAACAATGGTCTTGCCGCCCCACAGCAGCGCCGGCACCAGGTACGCAAAGGTTTTGCCCGTGCCGGTGCCCGCCTCGGCAATCAGCGTGGTCTGGGTGGCGATCGCCGATGCAACCGCCTTGGCCATTTCGGTCTGCGAGCGGCGCGGGCGGAAGTCGCCCACGGCCGGCCCCAGCGGTCCGCCGGCGCCAAACAGGCGCTCGACCTCGGAATCATACTTGCCGGGAGGCTGTTCAGGCGTGGCGCCGATGACGGCGGGAATGGCGTCGGAGGTCGCGGCGGGAGGAAGGTGTTCGGTCAAAATGGGTCGGGGTGCTTACGCCGGAACGTCAGGCACCAATTGCATTTTCAGCAGAGTGATATGGTCTTTCAGTTGCAGCTTGCGCTTCTTGAGGCGGCGCAATTGCAGTTGATCGTGGTGTCCATCCAGCGTGAGCATGTCGATGACCGCGTCCAGGTCGCGGTGTTCGACGTCGAGTTCGATCAATCGACGTTGGATATCTTGTACATCAGTCATATTTCTCGGCCAAATAGTTTCACTGGAACAACATGGGTCTTGCACACAAACTGCGACACGGTGCATAGTTTAATCTACGGCGCGCCCGCCGCCAACAGAATGATCGTGCCGCGGCCGTTCAGGATACATTGTCGACTATGAGCGCTTACAAAATCGAAGCCGGGACCGCCCAGCACATCGGCAACCGGCCGCAGCAAAATGATCGCGTCGCCCTGTACACGGCTGCCCAGGCGCCGGGCTACGTCATGGCCGTGCTGGCCGACGGCAACCACAGCCCGATCGGCGCCGACCAGGTGCTGCTGACCGCCAAGCACCTGTTTGACGAATACCGGGTGGGCGACAGCGCCAACCTGGCACGCCTGCAGGAACTGCTGCGCAATATCGCGCTGGAAGCCCACCAGGTGATCACCATGAATCCGCTGGCCGCTAGCGCCGAGCCGCAAAGCGCCCTCGCCGTGCTGGTGCTGACGCCCCAGGCGCAGGCGGTGTGGGCGCATGTGGGCGACGCCCGCATCTACCGCTTCCGCGGCGAGACCTGCGCCATGCGCACCAACGACAGCGCCTACGTCGAGCACCTGATCCAGCACGACAAGCTGCCGCCGGAGGCGGCAAAGAAGCACCGCGGCTCGCGCCTGCTGAACAATACGCTGGGCAACAGCCTGAAACCGCCGTTTGTCACCACCGGCTGGCACGAAGGCTTGCAGGCCGGCGATGCGCTGATGCTGTGCTCGGACGGCCTGTGGCAGCTGTTCCGGCCCGAAGAGCTGGCGGCCGCGGTACAGCGCAACACGCCGCGCCAGGCCGCCGAACGGCTGATCGGCAAGGCCGGCGAACGCGCCCAGGGCAAGGGCGACAATTGCTCGATGGCCATCATCAAGCTGCTGGCGCCGCCGGCGCAGGGGCCCGGCTACACCGTGGAAACGATGCGCCGCGCAGTCTGATTACTTGGCCGGCGCCGGCTGGGCCGCGGCCTTTTTCTCCTCGGCTGCGCGGCGCTCGGCAGCGCGTTCAGCTTTGGCGGCGTTTTCCGCCTTCTTGCGCGCCACTTCCGCCTGGCGATGCTCGGACTCGGCCTTCTTCCTCTCAAACGCGGCGACGTTGGCGGCACGCTGGCCCGCTTCGGCGGCATCCTTCTGCTGCTGGCGCTTGACCCTGGCGGCATATTCCGCCTCGCGGTCGGCTACGCGCTGGCCAGTCGGCGCCGGCGGCGCGGCTTTTTCCTCGTGTGGCGGTTTCGGCGGCTGGGCCGCGCGCAGCGCGGCTTCCTCGGCGTCCTTGCGCGCGCGTTCGGCCAGCTCGGCATCGCGCCTGGCCACCGAGTCGGCGCGCTTGAAGTGCTGGGCGTCGACTTCGCGCGCGCGGATGGCGGACAGCGCGACGCGGCGTTTTTCCTTGGCCTTGTCCAGGCAGTTGTTGACGAAGAACTTGGTCGAGCATTCGCGCTCGCTGGCGGCAAACTCCTCGTTGACGGCGGCGCGGTCCCTGGCCACCTTGTCCAGTGCAGCGTTGGCCTGCTCTACCGAAGTCACGTTCTGGGCCTGGGCGGCTGCCGCCGTGGCAAGCAGCAATGCAATCAGTGCTTTCATAGTCCGATCCTGTTACGCCAGCGAGGCGGCGGCGCCGCGCTGCTGGCGATTCATGTATTCCTGCGACTGCATCTCGACGATGCGCGACACGGTGCGATGGAATTCGTTGGCCATGGCGCCGGTGGTGTACAGCTCTTCCGGCGCCACTTCCGCCGACATCAGCAGTTTAACGCCCTGGTCGTAGAACACGTCGATCAGCCAGGTGAAACGGCGCGCTTCGGACGACATGGCGGCCGACATCATCGGCACTCCGGACAATATCACGGTATGGAAGCGGCTGGCGATTTCCAGATAGTCGTTCTGCGAGCGCGGTCCGCCGCACAGGGTGTTAAAGTCGAACCAGATGATGGTGCCGGCGCGGCGCAGGGCGCGGATCTCGCGCGCCTCGATGCGGATCACCGGGTCTTCATCGGCGGTCTCCGCCACGCTGGCATAGGCGTCGCGCAGCGCCTTGTCGGTCTGGGCGTTGAGCGGCGTGTAGTACGCCTCCACCTGCTCCAGCGCGCGGCCGCGGTAGTCGATGCCGGCGTCGATGTTCATCACGTCCAGCTTTTCGTACAGCAGCGCGATGGTCGGCAGGATGCGGTCGCGGTGCAGGCCGTCCGGGTACAGCAGCTGCGGATCGTAATTCGAGGTCATGATGAAGGACACGCCGTTGTCGAACAGCGCCTTCAGCAGGTTGTACATGATCATGGCGTCGGCCACATCCGAGATGTGGAATTCGTCGAAGCAGATCAGGCGGTATTTCTTGGCCACGCGCTTGGCCACTTCGTCAAGCGGATCGGCCACGCCGCGCAGCTCGTCCAGCTGGCGGTGGATGTCGCGCATGAATTCGTGGAAATGCAGGCGCGTCTTGCGCACCAGCGGCACCACCGAGTAAAAACTGTCCATCAAGAACGACTTGCCACGCCCCACGCCGCCCCACATGTACACGCCCTTCGGCACCGCCGGGCGGTTGATCAGGCGCTTGAAGGTGCTGGAACGCTGCGATTTGTACTCCACCCATTCGTCATAGCATTGCTGCAAACGGGTGATGGCGCGCTGCTGCGCCTCGTCGGGCTTGTAGCCGCGCTGGGCAAGCGCGTTGTTGTAGTACTCTTGGACGTTCATAGTGTTCATTCTGCACAAACAAAAATGGCGGGCCATGACGGCCCGCCTTTCAAACCTTACTTCGAAGGTTGCTTCAAAACCTGTGCTGCGAGGCGCGGCGACAGTGCGTTAGCACGGCGAGCAGTCGCAACCAGGCAGCACGCGTTTTTAAGCGACCGGCTTAGAAGTTCAGCGTGCGCTTGTCGATCGCCAGCGCGGCTTCCTTGGTCGCTTCCGACAGCGACGGGTGAGCGTGGCAGATACGCGCGATGTCTTCGGCCGAGGCCTTGAACTCCATCGCCACCACGGCTTCCGAAATCAGTTCCGACGCCATCGGGCCGATGATGTGCACGCCCAGGATTTCGTCGGTGGCCGCATCCGCCAGGAACTTGACCATGCCCGAGGTATCGCCCAGCGCGCGTGCGCGGCCGTTGGCCAGGAACGGGAAGGTGCCGGCTTTGTACGCCACGCCGTCGGCCTTCAGTTGCTGCTCGGTGCGGCCCACCCAGGCGATTTCCGGCGAGGTGTAGATCACCCAAGGGATGGTGGCGAAGTTGGTGTGGCCGTGCTGGCCAGCCATGCGTTCGGCCACTGCAACGCCCTCTTCTTCCGCTTTGTGCGCCAGCATCGGGCCGCGTACCACGTCGCCAATCGCCCATACGCCTGGCAGGTTGGTCTTGCAGTCGTCATCAACGGCCACGAAACCGCGCTCGTCCAGCGCCAGGCCGACTTTGTCCGCAGCCAGGCCGTTGGTGTTCGGGGTGCGGCCGATCGACACGATCAGCTTGTCGAACACGGCGGTGTTGGCTTCGCCCTTGGCGTTGTCGTATTCCACGGTGACGTTGTTGTCGCCCTTGGTGACTTTGTTGATCTTGCAGCCCAGGTTGATGCTCAGGCCCTGCTTGGTGAACAGTTTGTTGGCTTCCTTGGCGATCTGCTCGTCGACGGCGCCCAGGAAAGTCGGCAGACCTTCCAGCACGGTCACTTCCGAACCCAGACGACGCCATACCGAACCCATTTCCAGGCCGATCACGCCGGCGCCGATCACGCCCAGCTTCTTCGGCACGTCCGAAATGGCCAGTGCGCCTTCGTTCGACAGGATCAGTTTCTCATCGAATTCCGCGCCTGGCAGGGCACGGGCGTTGGAACCGGTGGCGATGATGACTTGCTTGCCGACGATGCTTTCGTTGGCCGGGGCCGACACGGTCAGCGGGTAGCCTTCAGCGGTCGCGGCGCCGGCAAAGGCGGCGCGGCCGTGGAAGAAGGTCACTTTGTTTTTCTTGAACAGGAACAGGATGCCATCGTTGTTTTGCTTCACAACGGTGTCCTTGCGCTTCAGCATTTGCGGCAGGTTCAGCGACAGGCCGGCAACGTCAATGCCGTGGTCCTTGAACGCGTGACCGGCGTGCTCGTAGTGTTCCGACGATTGCAGCAGCGCTTTGGATGGAATGCAGCCGACGTTGGTGCAGGTGCCGCCCGGTGCCGGGCCGCCTTTTTCATTTTCCCATGCGTCGACGCATGCCACCGAGAAACCCAGCTGTGCAGCGCGGATAGCGGCGATGTAACCGCCAGGACCGGCGCCGATAACTACTACGTCAAATTGTTTACTCATTTTTTAATTTCCAATCAGTTCGTCTTCTGGAACGAAGATCCACAACAGAATGTAGAGTGCGAGGCCGAAGCCGAAGGTCAGCACAAACAGCACAAACAGCAGGCGCCAGATCCAGGAATCGACACCGGTAATACGCCCCAGCCCGCCGCACACGCCGCCCAGCCAGCGGTCGGTGCGCGAACGGCGCAGGCGCGAGATGTCGTTGGAGGTGGCAGGAGCAGCCTGGTTGTTCAGCAAACGGGCTTTGGCGGCGGCAAACTCTTCGTCCGACAGCGCACCGGCCTGATGCAGTTCATGCAAACGCTTGATTTCTTCAGCAACGCTCATTCATGACCCCTTAGTCAGCCCCCGGACCGGCCGGGGGCACAGGCACTAATTACAGGTCCAGCAGCAGACGTGCAGGATCTTCCAGCGCTTCCTTCATGGCCACCAGGCCCAGCACGGCTTCGCGGCCGTCGATGATGCGGTGGTCGTAGGACATCGCCAGGTAGTTCATCGGACGCACAACGATCTGGCCGTTTTCCACCACAGCGCGGTCCTTGGTGGCGTGCACGCCCAGGATCGCCGATTGTGGCGGGTTGATGATCGGGGTCGACAGCATCGAACCGAAGGTGCCGCCGTTCGAGATCGAGAAGGTGCCGCCGGTCAGGTCGTCCAGGGTCAGCTTGCCTTCCTTGGCCTTGGCGCCGAACTCGCCGATTTTCTTCTCGATTTCAGCGATCGACATCTGGTCGGCGTTGCGCAGGATCGGCACCACCAGGCCGCGTGGCGAACCAACCGCGATACCGATGTCGAAGTAGCCGTGGTAGACGATGTCGTTGCCGTCCACCGAGGCGTTCAGGATCGGGTATTTCTTCAGCGCGGCAACGGCGGCCTTGACGAAGAACGACATGAAGCCCAGCTTGACGCCGTGCTCTTTCTCGAACTTGTCTTTGTACTTGTTGCGCAAGTCCATGACTGGCGCCATGTTCACTTCGTTGAAGGTGGTCAGGATCGCGTTGGTCGATTGCGATTGCACCAGACGTTCAGCGATACGGGCACGCAGACGGCTCATCGGCACGCGCTCTTCCGGACGATCGCCCAGGTTGGCGGCGGCAGGGGCGGCCACTTGTGCCAGGGCTGGCTTGGCGGCTGGCGCGGCCAGCGGTGCAACGGCCGGGGTCGACGGTGCCGAAGCGGCCAGGGCGTCGCCCTTGGTCACGCGGCCATCTTTGCCCGAACCGGCCACGTCGGAAGCCGACAGGCCTTTTTCCGACAGGATCTTGGCGGCGGCCGGCATTGCCACGTCGCCTTTCGAACCGCCGGCGGCAGCGGCAGGCGCAGCGGCCGGAGCCGGTGCGGCGGCGGCCGGCGCGGCAGCAGCGGCCGGCGCAGCGGCCACCGCGGCGCCGCCTTCGGTATCGATAATTGCGATCACTTCGTCAGCCACCACGGTGCTGCCGTCGCCCTTGATGATTTGCACCAGGGTGCCAGCGGCAGGTGCCGGCAGTTCCAGAACAACTTTGTCGGTTTCGATATCGATCAGGTTTTCGTCGCGCGAGATGGCGTCGCCGACTTTTTTGTGCCAGGTCAGCATGGTTGCTTCTGCGACCGATTCCGACAGTTGAGGAACTTTGACTTCGATTTGTGCCATGAAAAAACTCCGTATATTTGTTTTTGCGGCGCCGCCCTGCGTAGCAAAGGCGGCGCTCCGTTCAGAAAGTGGTGCTGCTTATTTGGTCAGGATGAAACCTTTGAGCTTCGAGAATGCGGTCTCCAGCAGCTCTTTTTGCTGAGCGTAGTGCTTGTCGTAGTAACCGACGGCTGGCGATGCCGAAGCCGGGCGGCCGGCGTAAGCCAGACGCTGGCCCGCTTCCAGGCTCTCGAAGATATTGTGCTGAATCTGGAACCATGGGCCCTGATTCTGCGGTTCGTCCTGTGCCCACACCACTTCGGTCGCGGCTGGGAACTTTTTCAGTTCGGCAGCGAAGGCCTTGTGCGGGAACGGATACAGCTGCTCGATACGCAGGATCGCGGTATCGGTCTGGGCGCGGGTCTTGCGTGCGTTGACCAGGTCGTAGTAAACCTTGCCCGAGCAGACGATGACGCGCTTGACTTTCTTGGCGTCGATTTTCTCGTCGACTTCACCGATCACGGTCTGGAACGCGCCCTTGGCCAGTTCCGCCAGCGGCGAACCTGCATCCTTGTTACGCAGCAGCGATTTCGGGGTCATGATGACCAGCGGCTTGCGGAACTGACGCACCATCTGGCGACGCAGCACGTGGAAGATCTGCGAGGCGGTGGTTGGCTGCACCACTTGCATGTTGTTGTCGGCGCACAGCTGCAGGAAGCGCTCCGGGCGTGCCGACGAGTGCTCTGGGCCCTGGCCTTCGTAGCCGTGCGGCAGCAGCATGACCAGGCCGGAAGCGCGGCCCCACTTCACTTCGCCGGAGCTGATGAACTGGTCGATCACGACCTGGGCGCCGTTGACGAAGTCGCCGAACTGGGCTTCCCAGATGGTCAGGGTGTTAGGCTCGGCGGTCGAGTAGCCGTATTCAAAGCCCAGCACTGCCTCTTCCGACAGCACCGAGTCGATCACGGTGAATGGCGCCTGGCCTTCAGCGATGTTTTGCAGCGGCACGTAGGTGCCGGCATCCCAACGCTCGCGGTTCTGGTCGTGCAGCACAGCGTGACGGTGGGTGAAGGTGCCGCGGCCGGCGTCCTGGCCGGTCAGGCGCACAGCGTAGCCCGACGATACCAGCGATGCGAAGGCCAGGTGTTCGCCCATGCCCCAGTCCAGGTTCACTTCGCCGCGGCCCATGGCAGCGCGGTCAGCCAGCACTTTTTCTACCAGCGAGTGCACTTTGAAGCCTTCCGGCACGGTGGTGATGCGGCCGGCCAGGCGTTTCAGTTCGGTGGTCGGCACGGCGGTGTCGGCAGCGTCGGTCCACTTCTTGTTCAGGAACGGCAGCCAGTCAACGGCAAACTTGTTCTTGAAGTTGGAGATCACTGGATCGACGGTGTGCTTGCCGGCGTCCATGGCGTCGCGGTAAGCGGCCACCATCTGATCGCCGCCATCGGCCGGGATCACGTTCTGGGTCGCCAGCTTGTCGGCGTACAGCTTGCGGGTGCCTGGGTGCTTGCCGATTTTCTTGTACATCAGCGGCTGGGTCAGCGCCGGGGTGTCTTGCTCGTTGTGGCCCAGTTTGCGGAAGCAGATGATGTCCACCACGATGTCCTTGCCGAACTGGGCGCGGTAGTCCATGGCGATCTGCGAGGCCAGCACGGTGGCTTCCGGATCGTCGGCGTTGACGTGCAGCACCGGCGCTTCGATCATCTTCACCACGTCCGAGCAGTAGATGGTGGAACGGGCGTCGCGCGGGTCGGAGGTGGTGAAACCGATCTGGTTGTTGATCACGATGTGCACGGTACCGCCGGTGCCGTAGCCACGGGTCTGCGCCAGATTCAGGGTTTCCATCACCACGCCCTGGCCGGCGAACGCGGCGTCGCCGTGCACCAGGATCGGCAGCACTTGCTTGCCGGCGTGGTCGCCGCGGCGGTCCATACGGGCCTTGACCGAACCTTCAACCACCGGGTTGACGATTTCCAGGTGCGACGGGTTGAACGCCAGCGACAGGTGGACTGGACCGCCAACGGTCGAGATGTCCGACGAGAAGCCCTGGTGGTATTTCACGTCGCCGGCCGGCAGGTCGTCGCCGTGCTTGCCTTCGAATTCTTCGAACAGATCCTTCGGCGCTTTGCCGAGGGTATTGACCAGCACGTTCAGACGGCCGCGGTGGGCCATGCCGATCACGATTTCCTGCACGCCTTTTTCACCGGCGCGCTGGATGATCTCGTCGATCGAGGCGATGAAGGTCTCGCCGCCTTCCAGCGAGAAGCGCTTCTGGCCGACGTATTTGGTATGCAGGTAGCGTTCCAGGCCTTCGGCCGCGGTCAGGCGCTCCAGGATGTGCTTTTTCTTTTCCGGAGTGAAGTTCGGGGTCGAACGGATCGATTCCAGACGCTCTTGCAGCCAGCGCTTTTCAGCCGGGTCGGAGATGTACATATACTCTGCGCCGATCGAACGGGTGTAGGTGTCGCGCAGGAAGTTCAGCAGGTCGCGCAGGGTCGCGGTTTCCGGGCCGAAGTAGGTGTTGCTGATGTTGAATACGGTGTCCATGTCCGCATCCGAGAAGCCGTAGAAGCTCGGATCCAGCTCAGGGATGTTAGGACGCTCCTGGCGTTGCAGCGGGTCCAGGTTGGCCCAGCGGGAGCCCAGGTAACGGTAGGCTGCGACCAGCTGGGTGACGGCAACGCGCTTGCGGCCCATTTCGGCGTCGGCGGTGGCGGTAACGGTGCGGATAGGACCGGCTTTGGCGCGCTCTGCGAAGGAGGCGATGACGGAAGCGTGGGCTACGTCGGGTTTGTTGGAACCATCGACTGCCGGGACGTGCTGCATGGCGTCGAAGTAGGCGCGCCAGTTGTCTGGGACGGAGCCTGGATTGTCGAGATACGCTTCGTACAGTTCTTCAACGTACGGGGCGTTCCCACCAAACAGGTAGGAGTTGGACGTGTATTGTTGCATCATTCTTGCTCACCTTTCTTCGCGCTTCGCGAGGAATTAGCGGGTTAATCTAACCTTCCGCGACACGGCCTGACCGGTTAGCGGATTGCACATCAAGTTGTGGGGGAAGGGCTATTTGTTCAAGTAGTATTCAAACGGGCCATTCAGCATAGCACCGGTATTGTATCTCAACAATCATTGACGCGACAAAATCACGCTAAATCTTTCGGCGTTAATGCTAACTTAAGCCGCATGGACGCTTGGTTTGCGCCGTCAAACCAGCTTGCCAGCCAGTCAAGCATGGCGCGCAGCGCCGGCGCCATGTGCTGGCGCGAGGTGTAAATGCCATAGATGCCCATCCGGATCGGAGTGTAGCCAGGAAGCAACGCCACCAGCTTGCCGGCAGCGATCAGCGGGGCGGCGCTGTACAGCGGCTGCAGGGCGATGCCGCTGCCCTGCTCCGCCGCCTTCAGCAGGATCAGGTCTTCATTGGCGGACAGGTTGCCGCTGACCGGCACCGACAGCGCGGCGCCTGCCTCATCGGTGAACTGCCACAGGCTCTTGCCGAAATAGGTGTAGGTCAGGCAGTTGTGCCCGGCCAGCTCGTGCGGAGCGCGCGGCGTGCCGCGCGCCTGCAGATACGCCGGCGCCGCGCACACCACCGAGTCGCAATTGCCCAGCTGGCGGGCGATCAGGTTGGGCTCCAGGGTGTTGGTGACGCGCAGCGCCAGGTCGATGCGCTCCTCGATCAGGTTGACGGCGCGATTGCTCATCTGCAGATCGACCGCCGTGCGTGGATAGCGTTTCAGAAACTCGCCCACGGCCGCAGCCAGCTCAGCCTGCGCCAGCGATTGCGAACAGGTGACCCGCAACAGGCCCTGGGGCGTGTCGGCAGCGTCGCCGGCGGCCACCGCCATGTCGTCCGCCACTTCCAGCATGCGGCGGCAGCGCGCCAGCGTGACATCACCGGCGTCGGTCAGACTCAGGCGGCGGGTGCTCCGGTGCAGCAGCCGGGCGCCCGCCCACTGCTCCATCTCGGCCAGATAGCGCGTGACCATGGCGCGCGACATGTCCAGCGTGTCGGCGGCGGCGATCATGCTGCCGCGCTCAGCGATCGTGATGAACACCCGGGCGGCGGTAATGCGGTCCATGATTTGTCCGATTTATGCAATTAAAAAAGCCAGATTACCGTATTTTTCTATCGCATTGAGAAATTTAAGATGGCGTCATTCTTACTTTTCTGGAGTGATCATGTTCAAACAAGCCCTGCTGACCGCCGCCCTCGCCACCACCGTCGCCGCCCAGGCCGCGCCGTTGAAGCTGGATGTGTTCAATCCCGGTGAAGCGGCCATCTTCCCGGTCGCCTCGGTCATCGTCAGCGGCGACAACGATGCCGTGCTGATCGACGCCCAGTTCTCGCGCGCCGAAGCGCTCAAGCTGGTGGAGAAAATCAAGGCCGGCGGCAAGCGCCTGACCACCATTTACATCAGTCACGACGATCCGGACTTTTACTTCGGCCTGGACGTGATCCACGCCGCCTTCCCGGACGCGAAGATTGTTGCCACCCCAGCCGTGATTGCCGGCATCGAAAAGAAAAAAGCCGCCAAGGTGGCCTTCTGGGGGCCGATCCTGAAAGACAACGCGCCGCATGAAGTGATCGTGCCGCAGCCGCTGCAGGGCGACACCATCAAGCTGGAAGGCCAGACGCTGCAAATCAAGGATGCGCCGCGCGGTTACGTGTGGATCCCATCGATCAAGGCGGTGGTGGGCGGCGTGGTGCTGTTCAACGACCTGCACGTGTGGATGGCCGACACGCAAACGCCGGAATCGCGCCGCCAGTGGCTGGCCACGCTGGACGGCATTGCCGTCCTGAAACCGGCGACGGTGGTGCCTGGCCACTTCAAGCCGGGCGCGGCGCTGACCGCGGAGGCAATCAGCTTTACCCGCAACTATGTGCTCACCTTTGAAAATGAGACCGCCAAGGCCACGGACTCGGCCGCGCTGATCGGCCGCATGAAAGCGCTCTATCCAAACGCCGGCCTGCCGGGCGGCCTGGATACCAGCGCCAAGGTGGCCAAGGGTGAAATGAAGTGGTAAGCACGCGGGCGATGAAGTGATACACTGCGCCGTCCTTGTTTATCACCTCTTCCCATGCACACCCTTGAGCAGCTGCGCAGCGGCGCGCTGGCAGGCATCACCCGCCTGACTTTGCGCTGTGGCCTCACCGAATTCCCGCGCGAAATCTACACGCTGGCCGATAGCCTGGAAATCCTCGACCTGTCCGGCAATGCGCTGTCGGCGCTGCCGGACGACCTGCCCCGCCTGCACAAGCTGCGCATCATTTTCTGCTCGGACAACCAGTTTCAGGAGCTGCCGGGCGTGCTGGGCGCCTGTCCCTCGCTGACCATGGTGGGCTTCAAAGCCAACCGCATCCGCCGGGTGCCGGCCGCCGCCCTGCCGGCCAAACTGCGCTGGCTGGTGCTGACCGATAACGCCATCGAAGAACTGCCGGCCGAACTCGGCGAACGTCCGCAACTGCAGAAGCTGATGCTGGCCGGCAACCGCCTGCGCGCCCTGCCGGCGTCCATGGCGCAGCTGCGCCAGCTGGAACTGCTGCGCATCGCCAGCAACCAGCTGAGCGCGCTGCCGGACTGGCTGCTGGCACTGCCGCGCCTGACATGGCTGGCCTACGCCGGCAATCCGTTGTGCGATGCGCTGGAAGACACACTGGCGCACACGCCCTCCGCCGCCATCAGCTGGACCTCGCTGACGCTGCGCGAAAAACTGGGCGAAGGCGCCTCCGGCATCATCTACCGCGCCGACTGGCAGCGCGACGGCAACGCTGCCCCCGCGCCCGCGCCGGCCGCCGTCACCACGCCAGCTGCTATGCCGGTGGCCGTCAAACTCTTCCGCGCCGCCATGACCAGCGACGGCTCACCGCTGAGCGAAATGGCCGCCTGCCTCGGCGCCGGGGCTCATCCCAACCTGATCGCCATCCTCGGCCACCTGGAACACCATCCTGAAAACGCCCACGGTCTGGTGATGGAACTGATCTCGCCGGACTTCCACAATCTGGCCGGGCCGCCCAGCCTGGACAGCTGCACCCGCGACATCTACGCTGAAGACAAACATTTCGACCTGCCCACCGCGCTCAACATCGCCCGCGCCATCGCCTCGGCGGCAGCCCAGCTGCACAGCCACGGCATCATGCACGGCGACCTGTACGGCCACAACGTCCTGCACGACGATCACGGCCACACCCTGCTGGGCGACTTCGGCGCCGCCTCCTTCTACGACCCGGCCGGCCCGCAAGCCGACGCACTGCAAACACTGGAAGTCCGCGCCTTCGGCAACCTGCTGGAAGAACTGCTGGACCGCAGCGGCCAGGTCCCGCCGCGCCTGCGCCAGCTGCAAGCCGCCTGCCAGCAAGGCAGCCCGCGCTTCAGCGACATCAAAGAACAGCTAGACAATCCGGTCTAGATATTTTATTCTACATCCATGAGTACCTTACCGAAACCCACCGCCGCCGAACTGGAGATGCTGCGCCTGCTGTATGCGCTCGGCCCCGCCACGGCGCGGCAAGTGCACGAGGCGGCGCTGGAAACGCGTCCGGACACCAGCTACGCCAACGTCTTGCGCGTGCTGCAAGTCATGCACACCAAAGGCCTGCTGAAGCGCGACGAAAGCCAGCGCGCCCACGTCTACGCGCCGGTGCAGGAACAGGACTCCGTCCAGACCAGCCTGCTGAAAGACCTGATCCAGAAAGCCTTTGCCGGCTCCGGCAAAGCCCTGGTTCTGGCAGCCCTGCGCGGCGGCCACGTCAGCAAAAAAGAACGCGAAGAAATCCAGGCCCTGCTCGATCAGGAGAAGTAGCACTACAATGGTGCCCTTTCACTGCGCACCAGAACATGAACAACCGCTTTTCCTCCTGGCCGGAACAGGCCCATCCCGCGATTGCCGTCATGCTGGCGGTGGCGATTTGCGCCGTGCCAGTCGTACTGCCGCACTTTGATTTGGCCAACCTGCCGGTCAATCTGTTTGCCTATGTGTTCTGCTGCGTGCTGGTGTATCCGTTCGCCTCGCTGCTGCGCCGTCGCGTGACCAGCCTGCCGGCGATCTGGGGCGTGGCCGCGCTGTTCCTGCTGGCGGCTTGCTTTTATCACACCAACATTATCGCGGAAACCGCCAACAGCGCCTGGCCGCAGCGACGCGATGTGACCATCGATAAATTCCTCTACAACCTGCCGCAACTGACCATCGGCGTCCTGGGCTGGTGGCTACTGGTGCTGCGCCCCGACCGCCGCCACCGCGCAAGTTGATTTCCTGCCTATTGCTCTCTTAGACGTTTTCCGCTATATTGAACTCAAATTCGTTATAACGAATTCAGTAATGCATCAAGAGTCGGCTTGTCCGACGCCAACCTGCCTCCCCGGGCAAGGTGGATGCCCTTTGTGGCGATGCGGCCTTTTAACGGCAACGAAGCGGGCGCACATGGTTTGCTCCGAATCGGGCCAAGCTTTCAGGAGTAACCATGAGCACGCACACTTCCCTCGATACCCAGTTCCGCATGACGCACACCTTCCATCTGCAGCTGGGCGCCAATGAACCCGCCGCCAGCGAGCTGGAATCGACCTTGAAAAGCGCCGAGGCGCGCGTCGACAAATGGCTGATCCTGCGTCGCGGCGGCTGTTATGAGCACAGCATTACCGTGGGCGGCATAGGCGAAGCTTCGGCGCGCGCCCTGCGCAAGGCGCTGGCCAGCCTGAACCACGGCATCAAGGTCCATGTCGAACACATGCTGCATTTCGATCGCCCCGCAACACCGCGCTGATCCTGACTGGCGGACGTTCCAGATTGTGATATTCTTTTCATAATCCAACTTCTGTTCGCATCATGACGCAGAAAGCCCGCACAGCCCGACGCCACGCGGTCCGCCAGCCAGCCGTGCTGACCATGACCGACGAAAGCCGCCACGAGGTCCACACCCTGGACCTGTCGCACGGCGGCATCAGCCTGCAAACCGGCAGCCAGATCCGCCTGGCGCAATATTGCGCGGTCTCCTTCAAGGTCCAGCTGGGCGACACTGACCACAACGTGCTGGCCATGGGCCAGGTGGTCTACAGCGATCCCGATGCCGAACTGGGCTTCAAGACCGGCGTCCAGTTCCTGCGCATCGACGACAACAGCCGCGCCGTCTTCCACCAGCTTCTTGAGGAAAGCAAGGCCTGAGCTCCATAGCAGGCGCGCCACTTGAGGAGACGCGATCGTGAGCATGTCTTCCATCCACCCTATTGGGGTGATCTTGTTTGCGATCGGCCTTGCCGCGCTCGGCGCGTTCCTGATTGCCGAGCTGCGCGCGATGAGGAAAATGGGCGATGGAAAGTCACCGAATGCCGCCAGCTATGCCATCCCCTGGAAGGCGGTCATGTATGCGCCGCTGGCACACATTCCTGTCACGGCACTGGGCTGGTACGATGGCTTGAGGGGTCTGGTGGTGGTGACGGTGTTTATCACACCGATGTTTTACGTGGGCATGCTGTTCTGGGGCATACCGGCCTATCTGCTGCTGGTCAGGCTCAACATCTGGACCATCTGTGTGGCCGGTGGCGCCATCCCCGCAATTTTGCTCAGGCACGAACCGCGGTACCTGACCATGGTCATTGTTGGCGCTTGCGTCGCCGTCAGCGCCACAGCCTATCTGCTGAGCAGGCGCGAAAAAAAACGGGCCGCAGCCCGTTTTCCTGATGCGTTAATGGATTAACGCTTGTCCAGCGGCGGCACGTCGCGGGTTGGCGAGCCAACGAACAGCTGACGTGGACGGCCGATTTTCTGTTCTGGATCGGCAATCATTTCGTTCCACTGGGCGATCCAGCCGATGGTACGCGCCATCGCGAAGATACCGGTGAACAGCGACACTGGAATGCCCAGCGCCGATTGCACGATGCCCGAGTAGAAGTCGACGTTCGGGTACAGTTTGCGCGAGACGAAGTATTCGTCGTTCAGTGCGATCTTTTCCAGTTCCATCGCCAGCTTGAACAGCGGATCGTCCTGCAGGCCCAGTTCGTTCAGCACTTCGTGGCAGGTTTCGCGCATCAGCTTGGCGCGCGGGTCGAAGTTCTTGTACACGCGGTGACCGAAGCCCATCAGCTTCACGCCCGAATTCTTGTCTTTCACCTTGGCGATGAAGTCAGGAATGTTCTCAACCGAACCGATTTCCTTCAGCATGGTCAGTGCCGCTTCGTTGGCGCCGCCGTGGGCAGGACCCCACAGGCAGGCGATACCGGCAGCGATACAGGCGAACGGGTTGGCGCCCGACGAACCGGCCAGACGGACGGTCGAGGTCGACGCGTTCTGCTCGTGGTCGGCGTGCAGGATCAGGATGCGGTCCAGCGCACGCACCAGCACGTCGTTGACCTTGTACTCTTCGCATGGGTTGCCGAACATCATGCGCATGAAGTTGGCCGAGTACGACAGGTCGTTGCGCGGGTACATGAACGGCTGGCCGATCGAGTACTTGTAGGCCATGGCGACCAGGGTTGGCATCTTGGCGATCAGGCGGATGGCCGAGATTTCACGCTGCTTGGCATCGTTGATGTCCAGCGAGTCGTGGTAGAACGAGGCCAGCGCGCCAACGGTACCGACCAGCACCGACATCGGGTGGGCGTCGCGACGGAAGCCGCGGAAGAAGAATTGCATCTGCTCGTGCACCATGGTGTGCTTGGACACGGTGTCAACGAACTCTTTCTTCTGCGCTGCGTTCGGCAGTTCGCCGTTCAGCAGCAGGTAGCACGATTCCATGAAGTCGGCGTTCACGGCCAGCTGTTCGATCGGGTAGCCGCGGTATTGCAGTTCGCCCTTGTCGCCATCGATGTAGGTGATCGACGAGTTGCACGACGCGGTCGACATGAAGCCGGGGTCGTAGGTGAACTTGCCGGTGGCGCCGTACAGTTTGCGGATGTCGACCACGTCAGGACCGACGGTGCCTTTGTAGATCGGGAATTCGACCGATGGGCTGCCATCGGAGAACGACAGAGTGGCTTTGTTATCAGAGATGTTCATGGACTCTTCCTTCTTGGAGAGATGATGCAAGTAAAAAAAGCAAAAATTCTGGGTGTGAGGTATTACGCACTACGTAACCGTTGCAGCATCGCATGCACGTGCGGCAGGTCGATTTCGCCTTCCGGCTCTTTACGGGCCAGTACCAGATCCATCAGGGCATTGTCCGACAAGTCGAGGAGCCGCGTGAATGCGTCCACTTCCTCGTCGGTCAATTCGGTTTCATGCGCATCCAGAAAACGGGTGAGGATGATGTCGTTTTCCAGCAGACCCCGGCGGGAGCGCCAGCGCAGGCGGGCGCGGTTGGCTGGGTCGGACTGATGCGCAGAAGGGTTGGTTTCAGTCATAGTCGTGCTACTTTACACAAAAACGGGCGGCGCTGACGCCGCCCGTGTGCGCTACAGATTAAATCGCGCGGCGTACCATCAGCTCTTTGATCTTGCCGATTGCCTTGTTCGGGTTCAGACCTTTCGGGCACACGTCAACGCAGTTCATGATCGAGTGGCAGCGGAACAGGCGGTACGGATCTTCCAGGTTGTCCAGACGCTGGCCGGTGGCTTCGTCGCGCGAGTCGGCGATGAAGCGGTAGGCTTGCAGCAGGCCGGCCGGACCGACGAACTTGTCCGGATTCCACCAGAACGACGGGCACGAGGTCGAGCAGCACGCGCACAGGATGCACTCGTACAGGCCGTCCAGCTCTTCGCGCTGTTCCGGGGTTTGCAGGCGTTCTTTTTCAGGACGGATCGAATCGTTGATCAGGTACGGCTTGATCGAATCGTACTGTTTGAAGAACTGGGTCATGTCGACGATCAGGTCGCGGATCACCGGCAGGCCTGGCAGCGGACGCAGCACGATCGGCTCGGTCAGCTCGTTCAGGTTGGTGGTGCAGGCCAGACCGTTCTTGCCGTTGATGTTCATCGCGTCCGAACCGCACACGCCTTCGCGGCACGAGCGGCGCAGGGCCAGCGAGTCGTCAACGTCGGACTTGATGCGCTGCAGGGCGTCCAGCAGCATCTTGTCGGTGTCTTTCAGCTCGACGGTTACGTCCTGCATGTACGGCTTGGCGTCCTGGTCCGGATCGTAACGGTAAATTTTCAGTTTGAGAGTGCGTGCCATGTTGTATAGCCTTAGAAAGTACGTGGTTTCGGTTTGAAGGTATCAACCGTCAGCGGCTTGGTCACCACCGCCTTGTATTCCAGGCGGTTGCCTTCCGAGAACCACAGCGTGTGCTTCATCCAGTTGTCGTCGTCGCGGTGCGGGTAATCGTTGTGGGCGTGGGCGCCGCGCGATTCCTTGCGGGCGGCTGCCGAGACGATGGTGGCTTTCGCGGTTTCGATCAGGTTGTCCAGTTCCAGCGCTTCGACGCGGGCGGTGTTGAAGACCTTGGACTTGTCCTTGAACGAGACGTGCTTGCGGCGCTCGTCCAGCTTCATGATCTCTTCCACGCCTTTTTGCAGCGCTTCGTCGGTACGGAACACGCCGCAGTACTTCTGCATCGAAGCGCGGATGTCGTTGGCCACGCCCTGCACTTTTTCGCCGCCGGTCGAGGTTTCCAGCTTGTTCAGCCGGTTCAGTGCGAAGTCGGCCGCGTCTTTCGGCAGCGGCTTGTTTTCTTTCTGCTTCAGGTTGGAGGCCACCACGTGGTTGCCGGCCGCGCGGCCGAACACCACCAGGTCCAGCAGCGAGTTGGTGCCCAGGCGGTTGGCGCCGTGCACCGAGACGCAGGCGCATTCGCCGATCGCGTACAGGCCGTTGACCACTTTCTGGGTGCCGTCGCCGTTTGGCGTGACCACCTGACCGTGGATGTTGGTCGGAATGCCGCCCATCTGGTAGTGGATGGTCGGCACCACCGGGATCGGTTCCTTGGTGGCATCGACGTTGGCGAACTTGTGGCCGATTTCCAGGATCGACGGCAGACGCTTCTCGATGGTTTCCTTGCCGATGTGGCGCAGGTCCAGCATGACGTGGTCTTTGTTCGGACCGCAGCCGCGGCCTTCCTTGATTTCCTGGTCCATCGAACGCGACACGAAGTCGCGCGGCGCCAGGTCTTTCAGGGTCGGCGCGTAACGCTCCATGAAGCGCTCGCCTTCCGAGTTGATCAGGATACCGCCCTCACCGCGCACACCTTCGGTGATCAGCACGCCCGCGCCGGACACGCCGGTCGGGTGGAACTGCCAGAATTCCATGTCCTGCAGCGGCAGGCCGGCGCGTGCCGCCATGCCCATGCCGTCGCCGGTGTTGATGAAGGCGTTGGTCGAGGCCGCGAAGATACGGCCGGCGCCGCCGGTGGCGAAGATGGTGGTCTTGGCTTCCAGGATCATGACCTCGCCGGTTTCCATTTCCAGTGCCACCACGCCGACCACGTCGCCTTCGGCGTCGCGGATCAGGTCCAGCGCCATCCACTCGACGAAGAAGTGGGTGCGGGCGCGCACGTTGCGCTGGTACAGGGTGTGCAGCAGGGCGTGGCCGGTGCGGTCGGCCGCGGCGCAGGCGCGCTGCACGGCTTTTTCACCGAAGTTGGCGGTGTGGCCGCCGAACGGACGCTGGTAGATGGTGCCGTCCGGGTTGCGGTCGAACGGCATGCCGAAGTGTTCCAGCTCGTACACCACCTTCGGGGCTTCGCGGCACATGAATTCGATCGCGTCCTGGTCGCCCAGATAGTCGCCGCCCTTGACGGTGTCGAACATGTGCCAGAACCAGTTGTCTTCGGCCATATTGCCCAGCGAGGCGCCGATGCCGCCCTGCGCTGCCACGGTGTGGGAACGGGTCGGGAACACTTTCGACAGCACCGCCACGTTCAGGCCGGCTTCGGCCAGCTGCAGCGATGCGCGCATGCCGGAGCCGCCGGCGCCGACGATTACCGCGTCAAAGCGGCGGGTAGGGATTGCAGATTTGATAGCTGCCACGATTACACACTCCAGATAATTTGAATCGCCCAAACGGCGCAGCCGATCAGCCAGGCGATGGTGGCGATTTGCAGGGTCAGGCGCAGGCCAACGGCGCGCACATAGTCCATCCAGACGTCGCGCATGCCGACCCAGGCGTGGTAGAACAGGCCGATCAGGGTGACCGCGGTCACCAGCTTGAACCACTGCTGGGCGAACAGGCCGGCCCAGCCTTCATAGGTAAAGTTCTGGCCGCTCAGGAAGGACAGCACCAGGATGGCGGTGTACAGCACCATGATGACTGCGGTGACGCGCTGCACCAGCCAGTCTTTGACGCCATAGTGGGCGCCGACGACGCGGCGCTTAGGGCCGATACCGTTATCGTTAATGGACATTTCAGAAGACTCCAAACAGTTTCAGGGCGATCAGGGCGGTCAGCACCAGGCTGATGACCAGCACGGTGGCCGACGATTTACGTGCCGAGTGCTTGTCCAGGCCGATGTGCATGTCCATCACCAGGTGGCGGATGCCGGCGCACATGTGGTGCAGGAAGCCCCACACCAAGGCCAGGATGATCAGCTTGACCAGCGGGTAGGTCACAAAGCCTTCGTAGTACGCGAACGAGATCTCGGAACGCAGGGAATTTTGCAAGAGATACAGCACGAACGGCAGCAGCACGAACATCAGGACACCGGAAATACGGTGCAGGATGGACACAATGGCAGCCAATGGCATGCGGTAGTTGGACAGTTCGGTAACATGGATGTTACGGAACTCCGGCCGTTCTTTTTTAGGGGCTTCCCTTACGGCTTCTGACATAACAAGACCTCCTCAGGCTTATAACAAAAATTTGGTGAGACAGCGATTTTCGCCTATTTCCGCATTCATAACCAATATCTATTGTCACATATAACTAAAATAGTGTTTGGCAACACTGGCTGGCGGCCACTTTCCGTAGCTCAACGTATTATCAGCGCAACAATGCTACAGGCGTGTGACGCGCCCTTTCGTGTGCGCTGTGTCTCCTTCAATTCAACTCGTTGTGGTAATGGTGGCGCTCGGTCGAATACAAGCCGCGGCGCAATTCCACCGGCTTGTCACCATAGGTAAACGAGACCCGCTCCGACGCCAGCAACGGCGTGTTCACGGGGACGTGCAGCAGCGCGGCGTCGCCCTCGGCGGCGCACACGGCGCGGATTTTTTCGGTGGCACGGATCATGCGCGTGCCGAATTCAGACTCAAACAGGCCGTACATCGGCCCCTTGTACTCTTCCAGCCGCTCGGCGGTCAATCCCTTGAAGGTCAGACCCGGCAGCCACAGCTCTTCCACGATGGTCGGCACGGCGTCGAACGATTGTACGCGCTTGATGAAGATGACGGCATCCCCGGACTTCAGGTCCAGCAGGCGCGCCACGTCGGCCGGCGCGCGCATGCGCTTGACTTCGATGAACTTGCTTTCAGGGTAGTGCGGCACGCCCTCGTCGGGCATCAGGCGCAGGAAGCGGAAGTGCGCGCGCGCCTCGTGGTGGGTGGACACAAACGTGCCCTTGCCCTGCTTGCGCACCACCAGGTTTTCCGCGGCCAGCTCGTCGATCGCCTTGCGCACGGTCCCCTGGCTCACCTTGAAGCGGTTGGCCAGTTCGACTTCGCTGGGAATCAGCTCGCCCGGTTTCCATTCGCCGGACTGCAGGCTCTGCGTAATGAGGGCCTTGATTTGCTGGTACAGAGGAGAGAAAGTAGGAGACGAGCCCCCCGCGCTGCCAGCGTTGGCGGCAGCGGGATTGTTGTTCGGATTGGGCGGCGCGGAACTCATAGCCCACGATTTCACCACAAAAGGCCTGTGCCGTCCAGAAGAAATGGCAATAACTGATCTGTCTTATATAAGACATAAGATAGAATTGACAGATAGTGGCGCCCGGCCTACACTCCCGAGGCTACGCTTGCCAGATACATGATTATAAGCGTGGCATTTTGCAGTATGATTACGGTTTCCGGACCGGCCGCCGGTCCTGCTTCACGAACGATTCACTTCCCACTTTGGAGATTCATCATGGCTAAAACCCCACTGCGTGTTGCTGTTACCGGCGCTGCCGGCCAGATCGGCTACGCTCTGCTGTTCCGTATCGCCAACGGCGACATGCTCGGCAAGGACCAACCAGTTATCCTGCAACTGCTGGAAATCCCTGACGAGAAAGCACAGAAGGCGCTGAAGGGCGTCATGATGGAAATCGACGACTGCGCGTTCCCGCTGCTGACCGAAATGACCGCCCACTCCGACCCGCTGACCGCATTCAAGGATGTGGACTACGCCGTGCTGGTGGGCGCCCGCCCACGCGGCCCGGGCATGGAGCGTAAGGACCTGCTGGAAGCCAACGCCCAGATCTTCACCGCCCAGGGCAAGGCGCTGGACCAGGTGGCATCGCGCAATGTGAAAGTGCTGGTGGTCGGCAACCCGGCCAACACCAACGCCTACATCGCCATGAAATCGGCGCCGTCGCTGCCGGCCAAGAACTTCACCGCCATGCTGCGCCTGGACCACAACCGCGCCCTGTCGCAAGTGGCTGCCAAGACCGGCACCCAGGTAAAAGACATCGAGAAGCTGACCGTGTGGGGCAACCACTCGCCAACCATGTACGCCGACTACCGCTTCGCCACCGTGAACGGCAAATCGGTCAAGGAACTGATCAACGATCAGGAATGGAACGCCAACACCTTCCTGCCAACCGTGGGCAAGCGCGGCGCCGCCATCATCGAAGCGCGCGGCCTGTCGTCGGCGGCTTCGGCGGCCAACGCCGCCATCGACCACGTGCACGACTGGCACGTCGGCACCAACGGCAAGTGGACCACCATGGGCGTGCCATCGGATGGTTCGTACGGCATCCCTGAAGGCATCGTGTTCGGCTTCCCGGTGACCACCGAAAACGGCGAATACAAAATCGTTCAGGGCCTGGAAATCGACGCCTTCTCGCAAGAGCGCATCAACCTGACCCTGAAGGAACTGACCGAAGAGCGCGAAGGCGTCAAGCACCTGCTGCCATAATTCTTCGCTGTTCCAGTGGAACCGGTTAAACCACCGATCCGCCGTACCCGCCGCGCTGCCGAGAGCAGCGCGGCGGTTATTTCTTCACCCGCCCCATCACGCATGCACCCATCCGAGGTTTTATTCCAGGGTAACCGCCAGCCGCTGCTGCTGCCCGCCTGCGATCACTACGCCGGCTCCGAAAAGCTGATGCGCAAATCGATCGCCCTGCAACAAGAACTTGGTCCATTGTTCGATATCACCCTCG
Organism: Duganella sp.; assembly: GCF_039595735.1. NCBI lineage: Bacteria > Pseudomonadati > Pseudomonadota > Betaproteobacteria > Burkholderiales > Oxalobacteraceae > Duganella > Duganella sp. The sequence continues at coordinate 73,594 of NZ_JBCNLB010000017.1, read as the reverse complement.
ATTGCGAGGACGGCGCCAGCGCCGGCAACGAGGAAGCCCATGCCCGGCTGATCGTCGAACTGCTCAACTCCGAAGACAACAAATTCAACCGCATCGGCGCCCGCGTGCACGATGTCGACAGCCCGTTCTTTGCCCGCGACGTGGAAATCATCTGCGCCGCCGCCCCGCGCCTGGCCTACCTGATGCTGCCGAAAGCCGGCGGCGTGGCCGACGTCGAGCGCGCCATCAGGCTGATCAACACCCATGCCGCCAAGGCCGGCCGCAAGGACTTGCCGGTCCACGTGCTGATCGAAACCCATGGCGCCCTGCACGACGCCTACGCGATTGCCGCCCTGCCCCAGGTGCAGAGCCTGTCGTTTGGCATCATGGATTTCGTTTCCTCGCACTATGGCGCGATACCCGGCAACGCCATGCGCACGCCGGGCCAGTTCACCCACCCGCTGGTGGTGCGCGCCAAGCTGGAAATCGCCGCCGCCTGCCACGCGCACGGCAAGGTGCCGTCGCATAACGTCACCACCGAGATCAAGGACACGGCGGTGGCCGCCAACGATGCCCAGCGCGCCGCCGCCGAATTCGGCTACACGCGCATGTGGAGCATCCACCCCAACCAGATCAAGCCGATCATCAAGACCTTCACGCCGCGCCTGTCCGAGGTCAGCGAGGCGGCCGCCATCCTGCACGAAGCGGCCGCCGTGCAATGGGGGCCGATCTCCCAAAATGGCCGATTGCACGACCGCGCCAGCTACAGATATTATTGGACCGTTTTACAGCGCGCCAGACTGGCCGGGCTGACTTTGCCCGAGTCGGTGGCCGCGTTGTTCAACGGCAGTACCACCGATCACCCACAGGAAGCACACTGATGTCCATCTCCAAATTATTCATGGCCTGCAGCCTCGCGCTGGCCTCCCTGACCATGGCCAGCGCCGCCCACGCCGAAGGCGATGTGCCGGCCAAGAAAACCGTCAAGAAAGCGGTAGCAAAGACCAGCAAGAAAGCCGCCGCCGCCAAGCCGGTCGAGCCGAAAGCGCCGGATGAGGAAGCCGACGAGCCGGCCATCACCGACTCCGCCGTCACCGAGTTCGACTGCGAGCTGGGCAACAAGATCACCATCTACACCAACGCCAGCGACGACGCTCACATCGCGCTGCGCTGGAAAAAGCGCCTGCACCGCCTGACCCGGGTCGGCACCACCACCGGCGCCAACCGCTTTGAGAACAAGTTGTACGGCCTGATCTGGATCGGCATCCCGGCCAAGGGCATGCTGCTGGACTCCAAGCAGAACCGCCAGCTGGCCAATGAGTGCCGCAACGCCGAACAGTTGAAACCAGTGTCGACCGCTGCGACCGAACCGTCCAGCACCAAGATCACGATTCAGTAAGCACGCTTCACTTTAACAATAGACGATACCCACCCGAAGGAGAGGTCATGTCCCACAACACGCTTAACACGCTTCAGGAATTTAATATTTCGGGTAAAAAGGCGAAGTTCTATTCGCTGCCTGCCCTGGAAAAGAGCCTGGGCGCCAAAATCTCCCGCCTGCCGGTATCGATCCGCGTGGTGCTGGAGTCCGTTCTGCGTAACGTCGATGGCAAGAAAGTCACTGAAGAGCACGTCAAGCAGGTGGCCAACTGGGGCGCCACCGCCGAGCGCACCGAAGAAATCCCGTTCATCGTGGCCCGCGTGGTGCTGCAGGACTTCACCGGCGTGCCGCTGCTGGCCGACCTGGCCGCGATGCGCAACGTCGCCTACAAGATGGGCAAGAACGCCAAGAAGATCGAGCCGCTGGTGCCGGTCGACCTGGTGGTTGACCACTCGGTCACCATCGACCACTTCCGCGAGCCGAAGGCGCTGGACCTGAACATGAAGCTGGAATTCTCGCGCAACAACGAGCGCTACCAGTTCATGAAGTGGGGCATGCAAGCCTTCGACACCTTCGGCGTGGTGCCGCCGGGCTTCGGCATCGTCCACCAGGTCAACCTGGAATACCTGGCGCGCGGCGTGCACAAGGACGGCAGCGGCGTCTACTACCCGGATTCGCTGGTGGGCACCGACTCGCACACCACCATGATCAACGGCATCGGCGTGGTCGGCTGGGGCGTGGGCGGCATCGAGGCGGAAGCCGGCATGCTGGGCCAGCCAGTCTACTTCCTGACCCCGGACGTGATCGGTGTCAACCTGACCGGCGTGCTGCGCGAAGGCTGCACCGCGACCGACCTGGTGCTGACCATCACCGAAATGCTGCGCAAGGCCAAGGTGGTGGGCAAGTTCGTCGAATTCTTCGGCGAAGGCACCGAGACCCTGTCCGTGACCGACCGCGCCACCATCGCCAACATGGCGCCGGAATACGGCGCCACCATGGGCTTCTTCCCGGTCGATGACGCCACCATCGAATACTTCGAAGGCACCGGCCGCACCAAGGAAGAAATCGCCGCCTTCCAGGCCTACTTCAAGGCCCAGGGCATGTACGGCGTGCCGAAAGCCGGCGAGATCGACTACACCCGCGTGCTGGAACTGAACCTGACCGACGTCACGCCGTCGCTGGCCGGTCCGAAACGCCCGCAAGACCGTATCGAAATCGGCAACGTCAAGAACAACTTCATCGAACTGTTCTCGAAACCGACCTCGGAAAACGGCTTCAACAAAAAAGCCGAAGACCTGAACGCCACCTACACCACCACCAACGGCGTCCACGTCAAGAACGGCGACGTGCTGATCGCCGCCATCACCTCCTGCACCAACACCTCCAACCCGAGCGTGCTGCTGGCCGCCGGCCTGCTGGCCAAGAAGGCGGTGGAAGCCGGCCTGACCGTGGCGCCGCACATCAAGACCTCGCTGGCGCCTGGCTCGCGCGTGGTGACCGAGTACCTGACCGCCGCCGGCCTGCTGCCCTATCTGGAACAACTGGGCTTCGGCGTGACCGCCTACGGCTGCACCACCTGCATCGGCAACGCCGGCGACCTGACGCCGGAACTGAATGCCGCCATCACCTCGAACGACATCGTCGCTTCGGCCGTGCTGTCGGGTAACCGTAACTTTGAAGCGCGCATCCACCCGAACATCCGCTCCAACTTCCTGGCTTCGCCGCCGCTGGTGGTGGCCTACGCCATCGCCGGCAACATGACGGTCGATCTGATGACCCAGCCGGTTGGCAAGGGCAAGGATGGCAAGGACGTGTACCTGGGCGACATCTGGCCGACCTCGCAGGAAATCGCCAAGCTGATGAAGTTCGCCATGAACTCGAAAGTGTTCAAGACCAACTACGCCGATGTGAAGGGCAACCCGGGCAAGCTGTGGGAAAACGTGTCCTCGACCGAAGGCCAGGTCTACAACTGGCCGGCGTCGACCTACATTGCCGAGCCGCCATTCTTCGAAGGCTTCGAGATGACGCCGAAGGCGAGCGATCCGAACATCAAGGGCGCACGCGCGCTGGGCGTGTTTGGCGACTCGATCACCACCGACCACATCTCGCCAGCCGGCTCGATCAAGGAAGACGGCCCGGCCGGTAAATGGCTGAAAGAAAACGGCGTGCAGAAAGCCGATTTCAACTCCTACGGCTCGCGCCGCGGCAACCACGAGATCATGATGCGCGGCACCTTCGCCAACGTGCGCATCAAGAACAAGATGATCCCGCCGAAGGCCGACGGTTCCGCAGTGGAAGGCGGCATCACCATCCACCAGCCATCGGGCGAACAGCTGTCGATCTACGACGCGGCCATGAAGTACGTGGCCGAAGGCACCCCGACCATGGTGTTTGGCGGCGAAGAATACGGCACCGGCTCGTCGCGCGACTGGGCAGCCAAGGGCACCCAGCTGCTGGGCGTGAAGGCGGTGATCGTGCGTTCGTTCGAGCGCATCCACCGCTCCAACCTGGTCGGCATGGGCGTGCTGCCGCTGCAATTCATCGGCAACGACTCGGTGGAATCGCTGGGCATCACCGGCAAGGAAACCTACGACCTGAAGGGCCTGGACGGCGAAATCAAGCCGCAACAGCTGGCCACCCTGGTGATCCACCGTGCAGACGGTTCCAGCCAGGAAGTGAAAGTGCTGCTGCGTATCGATACCCCGATCGAAGTCGACTACTACAAGCACGGCGGCATCCTGCCGTTCGTCCTGCGCCAGCTGCTGGCGGCCTGATACGCCAGGCGCCGCACCATAGGAGCCGGGTTCGCCCGGCTTTTTTTATGCACGTTTGCCGAATCATCTACAATAGGGTCATAATCCGTTTTATTCACTTTTAATGAGACTCTTCGCGCGATGCGTCGTTCAAAACAAGCTTCATCCCATAAGTTGTCCGCCGAGAGCCAGCGCCTCGCCACCTACGCCCAGGCAGTCGGGCAGGCGGCCAGTCGCATCGAAGAACGGGCATGGGAACACTCCCTCGATGCACAGCTCCAGAAACTTCTGAAAACCGGCCACCAGGACACCATCGACGCCACCCTCAACGCGCTGTTCAAGGAAGACCTGAACGCGTACGACGTGCTGATGGACAGCGTGGAAGCGGTCAGCGAATCGAGCCACATCACCATCGACACCGCCGATGGCGTCAGCAAGCAATTCGACGTGCTGCTGGTGGCCGCGCCGATCCTGGCGTGGACCCGCTTTGCGATTGCCTCCGGCGCCATTCCGGCCGACATCCTGCAAACCCTGTCGGCGCACTTCTCGGCGCACCTGCTGGCCGACGGCACCCAGATGGCCATGTCGCCGACCCTGTTCTCGATCGACCAGCTGCCGCGCAGCCACGTCGAGACCTACGGCAAGGTGCAAAAGCTGGCGCAGGCCGCGCTCAAGGGCACGGTGCTGAAGGCCGACACCAAGGTCCCGGAAACCGCGCCCTTCCTGGCCGACACCCGCTACCTGCTGGCGGCCGTGGTGGCGCCGGCCGGCGCCCCGCTGTTCCGCTGGCAAATGGCCGAGCACCAGGCCAGCTTTGCCGCCGAGCGCGCCGCCGCGCTGGAGCAATGGCGCGCGCAGGCCACGCCGACCGTCAACCGCCTGCTGCCGGGTTGCGGCGTCGAACTGCTGCTGCCGGAAGCCTACTACATGGCCTGCCGCGAAGCGGACAAGCTGATCCGCCCGGTCTCGATCCGCGCCGCCGTGCACTACCTGACGCACACGCTGGCGGTCGAGCCGAACGAACTGCGCGCCGTGATTGCCGGCTTTGGCGAAGAAAATGCCGACGGCCAGATCGATGAATACCGGGTCGCCTTCACCCAGCGTTCGTCGACCGACGTGATTTACGGCGTGGTATGGCCGCTGTACGGGCAGGAAGATGAGGAAGGCACGCCGCCGGAAGGTCCGGGCGCGCTGAACGCCCTGCAAAAGCCGATGACGCCGGTGGAAGACATCACCGCCCACCTGAACGCGGCCGGCATCACGCAAGTGAAAAAGCTGGGCGAGCGCTACGTGATGGAATTCTGCGACGACTGCGGCGCCCCGCTGTTTGCCGATCCGCAAGGCGAGCTGGCCCACGCCGAAATGCCGGAAGACGCCCCCACCGGCACCGAGCACTTCCACTAAGCAAAAGCCCCTGTTCAACAGGGGCTTTCTACTTGAGCGGCGGGATATTGATGATGATGGTTGGCGGCGCCTGTGTCGGAGGCGCTGGTGCAGGCTGCGGTATTGGCTGCGCCTGCACAGCCACCGGGGCGGCAGGCAATGGCGGTTTCAGCAATTGGCCCAGCGCGGCGGCCAGGCCGCCAAAGCCGATGAACAGGCCGATCATGCTGCCGACCATCCACTTGTGTATGTCAGCACGCAAGGCTTCAATATCCGCCTTGGTTGCCAAGGTCGGCAGTATCGTATCGAAGCGCGCCTCAAGCGCAATTTGCCGTTCGTTGTCCATCCTTACAGCTTAGGACAAGCGAACGGCTTTACCAAGCGGAGTATGGATGCCTGATCAGGCTTGAATTGAGATAGCGCAAATCGTGCGTGACTTCCTCGCCGATCCAGTCCGGCTTGTCGAACTGCTGGCCTTCCGACTGCAATTCAATCTCCGCCACCACCAGCCCGGCGTTCGCGCCGAGGAATTCATCAACTTCCCACACATTGCCGGCGTAGCTGATGCGGCGGCGGTACTTCTCGATCAAGGGCTGCTCGCACAAACCGTCGAGCAGCTCGGCCGCGTCAGCCACAGGAATCTCATACTCCCACTCGCCGCGCGTGGCGCCCTTGTTGGCGCCCTTGATGGTGATCACCGCGCGCGCGCCCTCGATGCGCACGCGCACCACGCGTTCCTTGTGCGACGACAGGTAGCCCTGCTTGAACAGCACCGGTTCGCCCAGCGCCATCCAGCCATCGCCGCTCAACAGGAACTTGCGCTCGATCTCAACGCCCATGATCAGTAATCGTCCAGCGACAGCAGGATGGGCTGCAGGATCGCCGCGCCCAGCGCCGCGCTGCGCGCGCCGTTCCAGCCGACGTTCGGGTCCGGCAGATCGGCGTTGTCCTTGAACGGCATCTCCAGCGTCAGCGCCAGGCAGCCGAAGTGGTGGCCGACGTACTTGGAGGCCAGCGTCAGCATGTCTTCCTTGTACTTGCTGGCGGCATAGCCCACCTTGTCCTGGAAGTCCGGCGAGGCGTTCTTGTAGCGGTCAATAAAGGCCTGCTGCTTCAGGCGGCGCTCTTCGCTGAAGTTCTCCAGCATCTCGTTACCGGCCACGAAGTTGTACGGCAGCGCTTCATCGCCGTGAATATCGAAGAACATGTCGATGCCGGTTTCGTGCATTTTCTGCTTCACGTACAGCACTTCCGGGCTGCGCTCGACGGAAGGCGTCATCCACTCGCGATTCAGATTGGCGCCGGCCGCGTTGGTGCGCAGGTTGCCGCGCACCGAGCCGTCCGGGTTCATGTTCGGCACGATGTAGAACACGCAGCGCTGCAGCAGCTTGCGCGCGATCGGATTGGCGTCATCCAGCAGCGAATCGATCAGGCCTTCGATGAACCACTCGGCCATCGACTCGCCCGGGTGCTGGCGCGCGATGAACCAGATTTTCTTTTCCGCTTCCGGCTTGCCGATGACGACCAGGTTCATGTCGCGGCCATCCACGGTCGAACCCAGATCATGCACGCGGGCCAGCGGGTGCTCGCCCACTTCGCCCAGCAGGCGCAGGTGGCGCTCGAACGAATACGGCTCGAAGTAAGCATAATAGATGCTGTCGGTATCGGGCGTATGCCTGATCGTCATGACCTGGCCATCAAACGTGGTCGGCACGCGGAACCAGTTCTCGGTGTCGTAGCTGGCCACGGCCTGATAGTCCTCGTAGCCCTTGGCGTAGGTGGCCGAGCCGGCGTTCAGGAAGCGCATGTTCAGCTTTTGGCCGCGTGCGCCCTGGACCCGGAAGTGGAACCACTGGTGAATGTCCGCGTGCGAGTCCTTGCGCAGATTCAGTTCGATGGTGGCTGCGCTGTCGGCGCGCAGCACCTCAATGGCGCCCGAGTCAAAGTTTTGGCTGATTTTGATGGTCATGGTGATCCAATACTGAGTGAATTACTGTGACCATATTTTACCAGCACATCGGCGTCACTTTTTCTTCCACTGGGCTTCGATCTCTCCCAGCGCCTTTTCCGGCGCGCTGGTCACATCATTGACCGTGTAATCCGGCGGCACCGAAAACAGCCCCGCTGCCGGCTCGGCGCGTTTCAGGTTGGACAGCCGGAACACCGCCACGCCCGTGCGCGCATCGCTATGCTTCGAATACAGCGTCACCTGCAGCTCGGGCGAATACCAGCTTTCATCCGTCACCACGATCGGCTTGCGATTGCCCGCCTCACCGGCCGGGATCTCATAGCTGCGTAATTTGCCCTCGGCCTTGAGGCCTTCGATAGTCCGTGTGCCCAGGTCCTTGGTGATGGTCTTGCTGGCCCACTTCATGTCGCCGTAGGCGCCGGCGACCAGCGGAACGATATTCGCGTAGGTATTGCTGTTCGGCGTTGCGCGCTTGATGATGACGTCCTCGCCATCCTTGCGTTCATTCTCGATGCGGGCCTTGATCGCCGATCCGGCGGCCGTACCCACCGCCGCGGCCCTGGCATTGATACGGTCCAGTGACAACTTGATCGCAAGCCTGGCTGCCGGCACCAGGGTGTACATCGCATTGTCTGCGGCGGTCTGGATCGTGATGCTTTGCACCTCCCCATTGGGGCCGCGTATTTCCTGCCGCGTATTGCCGGCGCTGTCGCGATAGTGCAATGTGCTGGTCTTGCTGGTGATCTGATTGCCGTCGGCCAGGTCACGCTGGGTCTCCTGATCCACCACCGCGCTGTAGGGCGCATTCTTGACGACCTTGGCGGGCGATGGCTCGACCTCGGTCGCCGCAGCGGATACAAACAGGCAGCCGAGCAAGGCGGAAAGCAGTATTTTCTGAGTCTTCATATCATCCTCTGACAGGTGGGTTGCTACAAGCTGGAAAGACGGAGCGCGAGCGGCTGGCCATCGGCGCCGATCAGCATTTCGGCGCGGACCTGGTCGCCGGCATTTTCAGGCGTGAGCGGCACGCCGAGGCCAGCCAGTGCGGTGCGGGCGATGCGGGTCTCGACGACGCGCGGATCGGGATCGCTGCGGATACGCTCAAGCGGCTCCAGCGCGATGAATGGTCCGGCAAACGGTACGGCGTGCGCCGCCACCTGCGGCTGCGTGTGCAATGACAGCACCAGCACCACCAGCGCCGCGCTGGCCAGGCCGCCCGCCATGCCCCACCGGGCGGCGGAGATGCGCTGACACCAGCGCCGCTTCGGATGCTGCCGCGCGAAAGCGGCCATCAGCGCGTCTTCCACGGCGGGCGGCGTATCGCGTTCCGCCAGCGCGCCGCGCAGGGCATCCAGCAAGGGATCTCGGGATTCGTCAGTATGCATGGTCAGCTCTTCTCAGGCAGATTTAATCAGGGTGGAGCGATGGGCCGCCAATCGTTTCGCCAGCGCGGCGCGGCCACGCGACAGGCGTGAGCGCACCGTGCCGATATCGATCTGGCACACGGCGGCCACCTCCAGGTAGGACAGGTCGTGCAATTCGTACAGGATGACGACATCGCGGTAGGCCGGCGGCAGCAGGGACAGCGCACGCCGCACCTCCTCGGCCACCTCGTTGTCCAGCATGCGGGCCAGCGGTTCGGCGGCCTCGCTGCCGCTGTCGAATTCCAGCTCGCCCTCCTCGTCCGGCTCGGACAGGCTGGCGTGGCGCAGGCGTGGTTCCTCGTGCTTGAGCAGCAGATTGCGGGCCACGCCAAACAGGAAGGCACGCAGCTCGCCGCGCAGGGGATCGAAGCGCAGACTGTCCGTCAGCAGGCCCATGAACACTTCCTGGACGATGTCGGCCGCGGTGTCGGCAGAGCCGCTGCGCAGCAGCGCGAAGCGGAACAGCGCGCCCTGGTGGCGCCGGTACAGCGCCTGGAATGCGGCCGCAGTCCCGCTGCGCATCTGGCGCAGCAAATCGGTATCGGCAGTAATGGTGGAGATGGTCATCGTCTGGGCGTCATCGTCGGGTCTTGATCATATTCCGGCGAGGCCGCCGAAAAGTTCCAACAATTTTGCTCAAGACACGAAACCCGCCCCACGAGGGGCTAGCGCTCCGGCAGCTCGTGGATCGCGATCCCTTCGATCGGGTCGATGGGCTGGTCCCATGGCCGCAGCTTCATGAAGCGCCGGGTATCGTCATAGCCCGCCTGCCAGCGCGCGCGGATGCCGGTCGCGCTGAAGTCGATGTCCTTGGTGTGGTCTTCGTTGCCGATGCGCGGCGCGCGCAGCGACACCACATGCATGTCAGTGCCGCAGCCCCAGGAGGCCAGTTCACGCACTTCCGGCAGCGCCAGTTCCGCATCCGGCAGGTGGTGCGTCAGCTCGCGGATCACATGACGCAGGCGGTGCAGCCTGCGCTGCTGTTCGATATTGCTGGCGCGGCTGGCGTACTGGATCTCCTTGTGCTTATCCAGCACATCGAGCACGCTTTCCGGCTCGCTGCCATCCGGATTCCACACCTGTACCGAGAAGATCACCGAACTGCGGCGCGGCTCATCGTCCAGCACCGCCTCGATCGGCGTGTTGGAGTAGATGCCGCCGTCCCAATACGGCTCGCCATCGATGCGCACCGCCGGGAAGGCCGGCGGCAGCGCGCCGGACGCCATCACGTGGTCCACGCACAGCGGCTCCTTGCGCGTATCGAAGTAGCGCATGGTGCCGTTACGGGCATTGACCGCGCCCACCGTCATGCGCATCTGCTTGTCATTGAGGTAGCGGAAATCGACCAGGTCTTCCAGCGTGCTGCGCAAGGGTGTGGTCAGGTAAAAGGAGGCATGTTCGACGCCGACGCGCGCCTCGGGATTCCACCAGGACGGCAGGTTGGGTTCAAAGAAGGCGGGAATGCCCTGCCCCACCGTGATGGCATTGGCCACCGCGCGCGGCATGGTGGCAAAGCCGAAGGAGTTGCGTTCCATGCGATGCCAGAACTCGCGCAGCTGATCCAGCCGGCGCTGCGGCGGATTGCCGGCGATGATGGCGCCATTGATGGCGCCGATGGAAGTGCCGATCACCCAGTCGGGCTCAATGCCGGCTTCGTGCATGGCCTGATACACGCCCAACTGGTAGGCGCCCAAGGCGCCGCCGCCCTGCAGGACCAGAACAATCTGGCCAGGCAAGGCGGTCGATGGTGAACAAGCAGGATTGGACTTCAAGTCTGACCTCCACGATGCGCTGCAACGTGGAGATTGTAAGCCATCTTTACGCCAGGTTGACACCGCGCGCTTTTAACGCTGCGCGCACGCCCGCGCCGTAAGCCAGATCCGCCTGGTCAAAGTGGGCCAGCTGGCGCTCGATGATCTCGATGTTCACCTGGCTCAGCGGACCGGCGATGTTGTTGAACAGGTTTTGCTGTTCTTCGGCCGGCATCAGGCGGAACAGGTCACCGGCCTGGGTGTAGTCGTCCTCCTTGCCGCGGCCATCGTAACGGCCGGCGGCGCCGTCCAGCGCCAGCGGCGGTTCGCCGTGGCCCATGCCGTGCGGGTTGCTGCCGTTGGCCTGCACCGGGTCGTAATTGACCGCCGCACCGCCATTGGCGCCGGCCATGGCGCCGTCGCGCTGCTGGTTGTGGAACGGGCAGCGCGGCGCGTTCACCGGCAGGTGCTGGTGGTTGGTGCCGACGCGGTACAGCTGCGCGTCGTGGTAAGCAAACAGGCGCGCCTGCAGCATCTTGTCCGGCGAGTAGCCCATGCCCGGCACCACATTCGATGGCGACAAGGCAGCCTGCTCGACTTCCGCGTGATAGTTGACCGGATTGCGGTTCAGTTCCAGCACGCCGACCGGCAGCAGCGGGAAGTCCTTGTGCGGCCACACCTTGGTCAGGTCGAACGGATTCCAGCCGGTGCGCGCTTCCCATGCCGCCAGTTCAGCCTCGGTGGCGACTTGCACCTTGACGTCCCAGCGCGGGAAGTCGCCTTGCGCAATCGCGTTGAACAGGTCGCGCTGCGCGTAGTCCGGATCGGTGCCGGCGATGCGCGTGGCTTGTTCCGCGCTCAGGTTCCTGACGCCCTGCTGCGTCAGGAAGTGCCACTTCACGTAGACGCGTTCACCGGCGGCGTTAATCAGGCTGTAGGTGTGGCTGCCGAAACCGTGCATGTGGCGATAGCCGTCCGGCGTGCCGCGGCTGGAGAACAGCGTGGTCACCTGGTGCAGGCTTTCCGGCGTGCGGCTCCAGAAATCGAACATCGCGGTCGGCGATTTCAGATTGGTTTGCGGATCGCGTTTTTGCGTATGGATGAAGTCCGGGAATTTGATGCCATCCTTGAGGAAGAACACCGGCGTGTTATTCCCGACCAGATCCCAGTTGCCTTCCTCGGTATAGAAGCGCACCGCAAAGCCGCGTGGATCGCGCTCGGTATCGGCGCTGCCCTTCTCGCCGCCCACGGTGGAGAAGCGCATGAAGGTTTCGGTCTGCTTGCCCACTTCGGCAAACAGCTTTGCTTTCGAATACTTGGTGATGTCGTGCGTGACAGTGAAGGTGCCGTAAGCGCCCGAACCCTTGGCGTGCACCACGCGCTCAGGAATGCGCTCGCGGTTGAAGTGCTGGAGTTTCTCGATCAGGTGGAAGTCTTGCAGCAGCACCGGGCCACGCGGGCCGGCGGTCAGGGAATTCTGGTTGTCGGCGACAGGAATGCCGGATGCGGTCGTAATTTTCATGACTATGACTCCTCGTTGTTTGATAGCGTAGAGCTATTTTAAACAACGAGCGTCATAAATAAAAACTATAAATATCTATTAACTTGATAGGTATAGCCTAAACTTCTTTGATGCGCTTGGCGATGTGGGCCAGCGCGTCCTCCACCTGATCGATCAGGATCAGGCACAAGTCCCCGTCCTGCAGGCGCGCCAGCGCCGTATCGATGGCTTTGAACTCGCCGTAGATCTCTTCGATGTGCGAGGTGCGCGGCGCGCCGTTCAGGCCCGAACGCAGCAGCGCCACCACTTCGCCATCCACCCGGCCACGCTGGCAGGCGTCTTCGTACAGCAGCACGTCGTCAAACGCGCGGCCGAGGATTTCGGTCTGCTGCGTGATGTCCTGGTCGCGGCGGTCGCCGGCGCCCGAGATCACCACCACGCGGCGCTTGGCCGGCATGGTCTCCACCGCCTTCACCAGCGCCAGGATGGCGTCCGGATTGTGGCCGTAGTCGGCGATCAGGGTCGCGCCCTTGTAGTCGAACACATTGAAACGGCCCGGCGCATTGTCGGAATCGTTGGCGAAGGTTTTCAGGCCGAGGCGGATCGCGTCCCAGCTGATGCCCACGCCCCACGCCGCCGCCACCGACGCCATCACGTTCTCCACCTGGAAGCCGATGGTGCCGTTGCGGGTGATCGGCACCGCCGACAGCGGAATGGTGTGCTGCTCGCGCCCTTCCGCCGCCACGATGTGGCCATTTTCCACGTACACGGTGCGGCTGCCCTGCGCCAGATGGGTGGCGATCACCGGATGCGTGCGGTCGGCGCCGAAGAAGATCACCTTGCCGCGGCAGTTGGTCGCCATGCCGGCCACGATAGGATCGACCGCGTTCAGCACCGCGAAGCCGCTCTCCGAGACATTCTGCACGATCACGCGCTTGAGTACCGCCAGGTCTTCCACTGTGGTGATGTAATTCAGCCCCAGGTGGTCGCCCATGCCGATGTTGGTCACCACCGCCACCTGGCAGCGGTCGAAGGCCAGGCCTTCGCGCAGGATGCCGCCGCGCGCGGTTTCAAACACCGCCGCGTCGACGTCCGGATGCAGCAGCACGTTGCGCGCGCTGCGCGGACCGGAGCAATCACCGCTGTCGGTCTGGCGGCCTTCGATGTAGACGCCGTCGGTATTGGTCATGCCGGTGCGCAGGCCGCTGGCGGTCAGCAGATGCGCAATCAGGCGCACGGTGGTGGTCTTGCCGTTGGTGCCAGTCACCGCCACCACCGGAATGCGGCCGTTCTCGCCTGGCGCAAACATGGTGTTGACGATGGCCTCGCCCACCGCGCGGCCTTTACCGAACGATGGCGCGATGTGCATGCGCAGGCCTGGCGCGGCGTTCACTTCCACCACGCCGCCGCGCTGGTTTTCAATCGGTTCCAGCACGTTGTCGCAAACCACGTCCACGCCGCACAGATCGAGGCCGATCATTTGCGCCGCTTCCACCGCACGCGCCGCCACTTCCGGATGCACGTCATCGGTGACGTCGGTGGCGGTGCCGCCGGTCGACAGGTTGGCGTTGTTGCGCAGGATGACGCGCTGGCCGTGGGCCGGCACGGAATCGGCCTGCAGCCCTTGCAGCGCCAGGCGCGCAATGGCGATGTCGTCGAAACGGATCTTGGTCAGCGAAGTGGAGTGGCCCGAGCCGCGGCGCGGATCGGCATTGACGATGTCCACCAGTTCGCGCACGGTGTGCTTGCCGTCGCCCACCACATGCGGCGGATCGCGGCGCGCCGCTGCCACCAGCTTGTTGCCGATGACGAGCAGACGATAATCGTGGCCCGGCAGGTAGCGCTCGACCATCACGTCGTCGCGGAATTCCTTGGCGGTGCGGAAGGCGGCTTCCAGGTGTTCCCTGGTCATGATGTTAACCGTCACGCCCTTGCCCTGATTGCCGTCCTTCGGCTTCACCACCACCGGCAGGCCGATTTCCTGCGCGGCCTTCCAGGCGTCGGCTTCATCTTCCACCGAGCGGCCAATCGGCACCGGCACGCCGGCCGCGTGCAGCAGCTTCTTGGTCAGTTCCTTGTCCTGCGCGATGGTCTCGCCGATGGCGCCGGTGCTGTCCATTTCAGCGGCCTGGATGCGGCGCTGTTTCGAGCCCCAGCCGAACATCACCATCGAGCCTTCGGTCAGGCGGCGGAAAGGAATGTCACGCGCGATGGCGGCATTGACGATGGCGCCGGTGCTTGGACCAAGGCGCACGTCTTCATCGAGATCGCGCAGCTCTTCCAGTGAGGCGTGCAGGTCGAACGGCGTGTCTTTCAGCGCTGCGTTGATCAGCGCCTCCGCCAGTTCGACCGCGCGGCGGCCGACCGCTTCCTCGGTGTATTCCACCACGGTCTGGTAGATGCCGTTTTCCAGCGTGGCGGTGGTGCGGCTGAAGGTGACCGGGCAGCCGGCTTGCGCCTGCAGGCTCAGTGCCGCCACTTCCAGCACGCGGGCCAGCGAAACAGGTCCGGTGGTGCCGGTCGGCTGCAGTGCGCCGATGGCCGGGAAGCGCGTGCGCAGGCGCTGCTCAAAACCTGCCAGCGTTGCGATCGATTGTTCTTCCGGCGGGCACGAGACGATGACTTCCACCGCGGTGTGGTGGCTCCACAGGTTCGGGCCGCGAAGGGCGCGGGTGCGTATGACTTCCATATGAATCTTCTTATTCTTTCAGTGATAACGATCAGTGATGCGTTTTCTTCGGCGACGCTTCCCAGGTGCGCAGGCCGGCGCCGATCAGGTCCGGCGTCAGGCCCAGCGCCCAGCCGGCGGCAATCGCGGCCAGCACGGCTTCCGGCGGCACCAGCGGCGACAACGGCAGGCTGGCGACTTCGTCACCGCCATTCGCCATCACGATGCAATCCTTGCGCTGGAACACCACGCGCTTGCCATCCTGACGATGGGCGGCGATGGCGTCCAGATGCTCATCCACACCGTAGAAAATCACTTCGCCGTCGCACAGATCGGCCATCTCCACCACTTGCGGATCGGCGGCATTCAGCACCGCTGCACCGCTTGGCAGCACCACGTCCACCTGCGTGCGCAGCACGTTGTACAGGCGGTCCTCGCTGTCGATGTGGAACTCGCTCACGGCTTCCAGACCGCTGACGTCCGTCACCACGCCAACCGCGCATTTGTCGTAAGCCAGGCCCTCGGCCAGGATCATGCGCGCGCTGTTTTCAAACACGCCGGCTTCAACGTTCTTGTTCAGCAGCAGGCGCTCGCCGGTTTCCCATGCGCTCAGGCCATCGAGCGGCAGCTCGCGGCCGTTGACGAACAAGCCTTCGGCACAAGTCAGGCCGGTTTTCTTGCCGCTGATTTGCAGCAGCCACGCCACCAGGCGCGCGGTCATGGTGGTGCCGTGCGTACCGGTGATGCCGACGATCGGCATGCGGCCGGTGGCTTCGCCAAACAGATGCTCGACGATCGCCTCGCCCACATTGCGCGGCTCGCCCACCGCCGGCTTCAGGTGGGCCAGCAGGCCCGGGCTGGCGTTGACTTCGATGATGGCGCCGCCGGTTTCCTCCAGCGGACGCGAAATGTCGGAAGTCACCAGATCAATGCCGGCGATGTCCAGGCCGACCACGCGCGCCGCCAACGCCGCCATTGCGGCCACCTGCGGGTGCACCTTGTCGGTGACATCGACCGCCACATTGCCGTTCGGCTGGATCAGCACTTTCACGCCTTCGGCCGGCACCGATGCGTGGCTCAGGTTCTGGCGTTGCAGTTCAAGGATGATCTCGCCCGATTCATGCGGCTTGACCAGGCCCAGTGGGAATTCCTCGGTCTCGCCGCGGCGCGGGTCGGTGTTGATTTGGTTGTTGCACAGTTCCAGCACGGTGGACTTGCCGTCGCCGGTCACCCACAGCGACTCGCCGGCAGCGGCGGCCACCACGCGGCGGCCCACCACCAGCAGGCGGTGCTCGTCGCCGGCAATGAAGCGCTCGACGATCACGCTGCTGCTGTCGCCCTCTGCCGCCGCCAGGGCGTAAGCGGCGGCGATATCGGCTTCGGTGCTCAGGTTGAGCGAAACGCCGCGGCCATGGTTGCCGTCATACGGCTTGAGCACCACCGGCAGCCCGATGTCCTGCGCGGCGCTCCATGCTTCAGCGGCGCTCTTCACCAGTTCGCCTTCCGGCACCGGCACGCCGCACGACGAGATCAGGGTCTTGGTCAGATCCTTGTCGCTGGCGATGCCTTCAGCGATGGCCGAGGTGTGTTCGGTTTCAGCGGTCCAGATGCGGCGCTGCGCGGCGCCATGACCCAGCTGGACCAGATTGCCGTCGGTCAGACGGATGTGCGGGATCTTGCGCACGCCGGCGGCGTCCACGATGTTGCCGGTGCTCGGGCCGAGGCACAGGCTTTCGACCATGTCGGTCAGCCTGGTCACGGTGGCGTCGAGGTCGTAAGGCCGGTCTTCAATCGTGGCCATCAGCAGATCGCGGCCGGCGGCCAGCGCGGCGCGGCCGACTTCTTCCTGGCGGGTGCGGAAAGCCATCTTGTACAAGCCGCTGTCCGGAATAATTTCCCGGGTCTTGCCGAAGCCGGTCTTCATGCCGGCCAGGTTTTGCAGTTCCAGCACCACGTGTTCGAGGATGTGGCCGGCATAGGTGCCGTCGCGCAGGCGTTCCAGGAAGCCGCCGTGCTCGCCCACGCCGCAGCGGTGGACGATCAGGCCCGGCAGGATCGTCGTCAGACGCTCGTACAAACCGGGCAGCAAATTCGAGGGGAAATTCTCCAGCTCGCCGATATCCAGCCACGCCTCGATCACCGGGCGGTAGGTCCAGATATTGGGTCCGCGCAAATAAGTGACGCGGAGAATTTCGATGTCTTTCTTCTTAGTCATGTATTGATTCTTGTAACTTTGTTATCGGCTGAGCCAGCCCGCGCCGCGTATTGTAAACCCTTAAACCCTGTATGCCGGGCAAGCTGCCGTGCGGTATACTTGCCGCGATCGCAAAACGTTAATTTTATTGTTCTCTGTCAAATGTTTAATCACTGACAGAATACCGTAAAGTGGCCGTTATATCAGCCTTTTCCCCTCTGGAGTACGCCGCACGATGACAACCGAACAACTTCCCACCGTATCCAACCCTGGCGATCTCCCTGAACGCTGGCGTTCCGAGATACAGGCACAACTTTCCCAAGGGGAAAACGTTGTAAGTGCCCTGGAGGTTGACCTGGATCAGCAACTTCGTTTTTCCAAGGGGATTGTGGTCATTACACCAAGCCGCGTGCTGGCGCACGCGCCGGGCGCGGCGCGCTGGGAATCGTGGCCGTTCACGCAGGATCTGGTGCTGAAGCATCACGACCACGCCGGCGTCGGCCATCTGGAGCTGGTCAATGCGCACGGCCGCCTGGGCGCGTGGCGCTTCACGCTGGGACAGAATCTGGCGGCGATCCGCCTGGTCGAGCAATTCGACGCCCACCTCGACAGCCACGCCAGCGGCGAACCGGTGGTGCTGGACGATAAAAACATCTGCCCGAGCTGCAAGGCGCCGATGGAGCCGGATCAGGAAGAATGCCCGGTCTGCACCAAGGTGGTCTACACGCCGCCGTCGACCTGGACCCTGTTCCGCCTGTGGCGCTTCGCCCGTCCCTACAAATGGCAGCTGGCGCTCGGCTTCACCCTGATGCTGCTGTCCACCGGCGCGCACATGATTCCGCCCTACCTGACCATCCCGCTGATGGACAATGTGCTGATTCCTTACCAGAACGGCAAGGCGGTCGATCCGATGCTGGTGGTGTGGTACATGTCCGGCCTGGTGGGCGCGTCGGTGCTGGCGTGGATTTTCGGCTGGGGCAAAACCTATGTGCTGGCGCTGGCCTCGGAGCGCATCGGCGCCGACCTGCGCACCACCACCTACGAACACCTGCTGCAGCTGTCGCTGGAATACTTCAGCGGCAAACGCACCGGCGACCTGATGTCGCGCATCGGCTCGGAAAGTGACCGCATTTGCGTGTTCCTGTCGCTGCACCTGCTGGACTTCCTGTCCGACTGCCTGATGATCATCATGACCGGCGTGATCCTGCTGAATCTCGATCCGTGGCTGGCCATCTGCACGCTGGCGCCGCTGCCCTTCATCGCCTGGATGATCCATCTGGTGCGCGACCGCTTGCGCACCGGCTTTGAGAAGATCGACCGCGTGTGGGGCGAAGTGACCAACGTGCTGGCCGATACCATACCCGGCATCCGCGTGGTGAAAGCCTTCGCGCAGGAAGCGCGCGAAGCGAACCGCTTCCGCACCGCCAACAAGCACAATCTGGCCGTCAACGATAAGCTGAACAAGGTGTGGTCGCTGTTTTCGCCGACCGTGTCCTTCCTGACTGAATTGGGTTTGCTGGTGATCTGGGTGTTCGGTATCTACCAAGTCTCCAAGGGCAATATCACGGTGGGTGTGCTGTCATCCTTCATCGCTTACGCCAGCCGCTTCTACGGCCGCCTGGATTCGATGAGCCGCATTGTGTCGGTGACGCAGAAATCGGCGTCGGCGGCCAAGCGTATCTTTGACATTCTCGATCACGTGTCGTCGGTGCCGGAGCCGGTGAATCCGGTCAAGCTGAATCAGGTCGAGGGTAATATCAGCCTGCGTGAAGTCGGCTTCCGCTACGGTAACCGCGCGGTCAACCGCGGCATCAATCTGGATATCAAGGCGGGACAGATGGTGGGCCTGGTCGGCCATTCTGGTTCCGGCAAATCCACGCTGGTCAACCTGATCTGCCGCTTCTACGATGTGGCGGAAGGCGCGATCCTGCTGGATGGCGTGGACATCCGCCAGTTCGCGGTGTCGGACTATCGCCGCAATATCGGCCTGGTGCTGCAGGAGCCGTTCCTGTTCTTCGGCACCATTGCCGAGAATCTGGCCTACGGCAAGCCGGATGCGACGCGCGAGGAAATCATCGCCGCGGCACGCGCCGCCCATGCGCACGAATTCATCCTGCGTCTGCCGCAGGGTTACGACTCGATGGTCGGCGAGCGCGGCCAGGGCCTGTCGGGCGGTGAACGTCAGCGCATCTCGATCGCGCGCGCGCTGCTGATCGATCCGAAGATCCTGATCCTCGACGAAGCCACCGCCTCGGTGGACTCGGAGACCGAAAAAGAAATCCAGCGCGCGCTGGACAATCTGGTGCAAGGCCGCACCACCATCGCGATTGCGCACCGTCTGTCGACGCTGCAGAAAGCCGACCGTCTGGTGGTATTGGATCGCGGCGTGGTGGTGGAAGACGGTCCGCACGACGAACTGATGGCGCTGGAAGGCGCTTACTACCGCCTGTATCAGGCGCAGGCGCGCAATGCGGAACTGGGCAAGGAAGAATAAGATGACGACGCAATTTGAACTGATCCGCAATCCCTTTGGCAAACTGGTGCTGACCACCACCGAGGGCGTGGTGCACGAAGGCGTGTCGCCGGTGCGCGCTTTCCCGGTGCAGGCGCCGGAAGACGGCATCTCGCTGCTCAACAACGACGGCAAGGAAGTGGCGTGGATTGACCGCATTGCCGACCTTCCCGCGGCCATTGGCGCGCTGGTGAGCGAAGAACTGAGCGGGCGGGAATTCATGCCGGAGATCGCGCGCATCAACAGCGTCACCAGCTACGCCACGCCATGCACCTGGTCCGTGGCGACCGATCGTGGCGACACCGAATTCGTCCTGCGCGGCGAAGAAGACATCCGCCGTTTGACGATCGACACCCTGCTGATCACCGACATCCACGGCATCCACTACCTGATCCGCGACCTGCGCGAGCTCGACAAGCACAGCAAAAAAATCATTGACCGCTTCCTGTAAGCGTAGTCAGCCCTTCCGTACTGATCTATCGCAAAGCAGGCGCCAAAAGCGCCTGCATGATGGAATCGTGCGCCCATCGCCGGCGCCGGAAAGGCCTACAATGTAGTCCCTTGAGCCGAAATCTCATTTTCCGCAGCGTCCGCCGCCTAAACGGAAGCGCAAGCGCCGCAAGCCCGCACCGCCCAATCCGCAGCCTACGAAGGAGGAAACTCATCATGGACGAAGACAAGGACGAGCTGTACTTTAATTGCCGCTATGGGCAGCGGCTATGCCAACGCACCGCTCGCTTTTACCGTCGCATTCAGACGACGCTTACCTTCATGAGCCTGCTTGCTGGCAGTAGCGCCGTCGCTACGTTGGCTGCGCAAATGCCGGCGCAATCAGCGTGGCTGCTGGCGACCTTTGCAGTATTCGGTTGCATCAACCTTGCCATCCGACCAGCAGAGCGCATTGCGGCCAACGAAGCCGACGTCAGGAAGTACGGTACGCTACTGACCAAACTTAACCTGCTGGCTCCACCTGCCCTTCAGCAACTACTCGATGAAGCACGGCAATCAGACACCTCGGAAATCGAGCAACTGCGGCCAGTTGCCTACAACGATGTCGTGATGGAGATCGATGCGCCGGAGGCGTTGATTCCGCTGACGTCGATGCAAAAACTAATGGCCGTTTTGGCATAAAAAAAGCTCCCCGCAGGGAGCTTTTGACCAAACCAGCATTCCTTATTTTTCGCTGTACATATTGGCGTATTTCAGGCCAAAGTACAGGATAAAGGTGTAGCACGCAGCCGGGATCAGGAACGACAGCTGCAGGCTGACGGTGTCCGCCAGATACCCCTGTGCGAACGGCACCAGCGCGCCGCCCACGATTGCCATGCACAGCACGCCCGAGCCCTGGCCGGTCAGCGGACCCAGTTTGTTCAGCGCCATCGAGAAGATGGTCGGGAACATGATGGAGTTGAACAGGCCCACCGCCAGGATTGCCCACATCGCCAGCGTACCGCCGCTGAAAATCGCCAGCAGCACCAGCACGATCACCGCAGCCGCATTGAAGGCCAGCGCCTTGCCCGGGCTGATGGTGCGCATCACGGCGAAGCCGATGAAGCGGCCGATCATGGCGCCGCCCCAGTAGAAGCTGACGTAATGCGCCGCATCCGCCGCCGACAGACTGGCCACTTTAGGATCGCCCAGGAAGTTGATCAGGAAGCTGCCGATGCTGACTTCACCGCCCACGTACAGGAAGATCGCCACCGCGCCCAGCGCCAGGTGGCGGTGCTTCAGCACTTCACTGAAGCCGCCTTTGACGCTGCTGTCTTCCGCATCAACGATCTTCGGCAGACGCGCCATCGCAAACAGGATGGCCAGCACCAGCAGCGCCCCGGCCAGGGCCAGATAAGGGCCTTGCACGCTGGCCGCTTCCTTGGCGTGATACGCTGCCTGCTCGGCGGCGGGCAGCCTGGCCAGATCATCAGCGCTCAGCACCACGCCGCCCAGAATCAGCATGCCACCCAGCGCCGGCGCCACGGTGGTGCCCAGCGAGTTGAAGGCCTGGGTCAGGGTCAGGCGGCTGGACGCCGTGCGTGGATCGCCCAGCACCGCCACGTAAGGATTGGCCGCCACCTGCAGGATGGTGATGCCGCCCGCCAGCACGAAGAAGGCAATCAGGAACAGCGTATAGCCGCTGGTCGCCGCCGGATAGAACAGCGCGCAACCGGCAGCCGCAATCGTCAGGCCGGCCACCGCGCCGTGCTGGTAGCCGATCTTCTTGATCAGCATACCGGCCGGCAGCGAGACGATGAAGTAGGCGCCGAAGAAGCAGAACTGCACCAGCATCGCCTGCACATAAGTCAGCGTGTAGACCGCCTTCAGGTGCGGGATCAGCACGTCATTCAGCGACGTCAGCAAACCCCACATGAAGAACAGGATGGTGACGATGACCAGCGGCCCGGTATTCCCGCTGGTCTGCGCCGGCTGCCCCGCTGCGACCGGTGCAGTTTGCGAATAGTGTTCCATACTTTTACATCTCCTCGTATTTTTTATTTAAAGTCCCCACACGCCAGCGCGTCCTTGTCCTTGGCGGCGCCGCCAACGATCTGGATGTTGGCGAACGTCGCGGCAAACGGCGCATCCGCGCTGACGCTGAATGGCGTGCTCAAAGCCGCCAGCGGCAAACCACGGTCCGCGAAGCACGACAGAGGGATTTTGACCGTCTGCTTGCCTGTTCCGGCCAGCCGCTGGAATACAGCGCTGGCGTCCAGCTCCACCGTTTCGATGCCGATTTGTACCTTGCCCTGCGGCGCCGCCGACACGATCGCATCAAACTGCAGCGCGCCGTCCGTGCTGGCGTAGGCCGGCAGCTTGATCGCCTTGCGGGCCTGCGCCTCCAGTTTTGCCGTGCCGGTCCAGGTCAGACGCTTGGCGTCCTGCTGGGTGTTGATCTGCGCGGTTTCCACCTTCACGGTCGGCAGGTTGAACACGGCATTCAGGTCCGCCCCCAACACCACCCGCTGGCCGCCACTGCTCACGTACAGGCCGTAAGTGGCGCGGTCCGTAGGATTGTACACCGGGACAGCCGTAGTTTTGCTACAACCGCCGTCAGGATAGCTCGTATCGAGCTGTGGCAGGTGGTTTTTGTTGCTGTAGTTCAGACCAAAACCATATTTGAACAAGGGATCGTAACCGGCGTCGCCCACGTTCAGCGGCGACTGGCAGGCCGATTTCGGCCACGAGAACGACAGCTTGCCGCGGAAGTCCTTGTTGATCTTGCCGTTGGCCTTGCGGAACAGGACGTCGGTCACGCCCTTGCCCTCGGTGCCCGGCAGCCAGGCGGCCACGAAGCTGTCCGACAGGTTAAGGAGGTCGTTGGTGTACAGCGGACGGCCGGTGATTGCCACCGTCACCACGGGCTTGCCCTTGCCCGACACCGCCTGCAGCACCGCCAGGTCTTCCGGATGACGGCCGGACAGGCGCAGCGTGCCGGCCGGGCCGATATCGCCATCGCCTTCAGCGTACGGCGTTTCGCCGATCACCGCGATCACCGCGTCGAACTGGCTGACATCCACGCCGGCCGCGTTTTCGCTGAAGGTGACATTGTCCTTGCCGGCGACGTCCTGGATCGCAGCCAGGATGGTGTCGCTGTATGGATAGTCGCTGTTCTTGTTGTCGGTGCCCTGCCAGGTCAGCGACCAGCCGCCCGACTGGTTGGCCATGTTGTCGGCGCTCTTGCCGACCACCAGAATCTTCTTGCCGCGCGCCAGTGGCAGCACATTGCCGTTATTCTTCAGCAGCACCAGCGACTCCTGCACTGCCTTGCGCGCCAGTGCGCGGTCCTGCAGCACTTCCTGTTTGCCGGCGTAGATGTTCTGCGAAGGCTTCTTGCCATCGAACAGACTGGAACGCATTTTCACGCGCAGGATGCGGGTCACCGCATCGTCGATGCGCGACATCGGGATCTCGCCCTTCTCCACCTGCGCGATGGTGTTGGCGATGAAGGTCTTCCATTTTTCCGGCACCATCACCAGATCGACACCGGCGTTGATCGACGCGGCGCAGCTGTCTTCCGCGCAGCCCGGCACTTCGGTGATGGCGTTCCAGTCGCTGACGATCAGGCCATCGAAGCCCATCTTCTCTTTCAGCGCCACGGTCAGCAGCTCGCGGCTGCCGTGCATCTTGCCGTGGTCGGTGCCGCCCTTGACGTCGTTCCAGCTGTTAAAGGACGCCATCACGGTCTGCACGCCGGCTTGCAGCGCCGGGGAGTAACCCTGCGCGTGGATGTTGATCATCTCCGACATGGTGGACTGGTTGACGCCGCGGTCCTTGCCCTCGAAAGTGCCGCCATCGCCGACGAAGTGCTTAGCGGTGGCCACCACGGTGTTATCGGATTTCAGGTCGCCTTGCAGGCCCTTGACGTAGCCGGCCGCGTAATCGCGCACGATGGCCGGATCTTCCGAGAAGCTCTCGTAAGTGCGGCCCCAGCGATCATCGCGCACCACCGCCAGCGTCGGCGCGAACACCCAGTCGATACCGGTGGCGCGCACTGCCTTCGCTACCGATTTGGCCATGTCCGCCACCAGTTTCGGATCGCGCGCGGCGCCCAGGCCGATGTTGTGCGGGAACAGCGTGGCGCCGTACATATTCGAGTTGCCGTGCATGGCGTCGATGCCCCAGATGACCGGGATCTGCACCTTCATGTCGGTGCTCATGGACGCGTCGTAGTAAGCGTCGGCCAGCTTGACCCAGTCGGCGGCGCTGGCGTGCTTGTTATTCTGCGGCCAGCTGCCGCCGCCATTCAGCACTGAGCCGATGTAGTATTTGCGGATATCTTCCGGCGTACTGAACTTGATTTCCGGCTGCGTCATCTGGCCGATCTTCTGCGCCAGCGTCATGCCGGCCACGATCTCCTTGATGCGCGCTTCCATCGCCTTGTCCTGCTTGACGGCGCTGGTGATGTGCGGCCAGTCGGTCAGCGGCCTGGCGGCTGGCGCGGCGATGGCGTTGGCGCTCAACGCCAGGGTTGCGGTCAGGACGGCGCGGCGCAGGATGTGGTTATGCGAATTCATTCAGTCTCTCTCCGTTGTAATAATCAGTTTTTGCCGCGCACGAAGGCGCTGTACCATTCACCGCTCTGCTTGACGATGCGGCGTTGCGTCGGGTAGTCGATATAGGTCAGGCCGAAGCGGCGCAGATAGCCTTCCGCCCATTCAAAGTTATCCAGCAGGCTCCAGGCGAAGTAGCCCTTGATCTTGCCGCCGGCCGCAATCGCGTCGCGCATGGCGGCCAGGTGACGGATCAGGTAATCGCGGCGCGCGGTGTCGGTGACGGCGCCGTCCGCGCCGAGATGGTCATCATAGGACGAGCCGTTTTCGGTGACGTACAAATCGCCGGTCGGATAATCACGCGCCACGCGCTCCAGCAGCGTAATCAGGCCTCCCGGCGAGACTTCCCAGCCAAAATCGGTGCGCTGGCGGTCCTGCGGATAGACGATGCGGGTGCGCAGCGGATATTCATCCGGCGCGTCCACCACCACTTCCGGGAAGTAGTAGTTCACGCCGAGGAAATCGCACGGCACGGCGATGGCTTCCATGTCGCCGGCCTCGATCGCCGGCGCGTCCTTGCCTACCAGCGCCAGCGCCTCCGCCGGATAGCCGCGGCCATACAGCACGTCCAGGAACCAGCGGTTGCGCAGCGCGTCGTGGCGCGACACGGCGGCGATATCGGCCGCGCTGCCGCTGGCCGCCTTCACCGGGTGCAGGCTGAGTGCAATGCCCACCTTCGCGCCAGGCACATTGGCGCGGATCAGCGGCACGGCGCGCCCGTGCGACACCAGCACGTTGTGGCAGACCTGCAGCGCCAGCGGCAGCGACTTGTTGCCCGGCGCGTGCATGCCATCCCAGTTGCCGTGCATCGCCGTGCACCATGGCTCGTTGTGCGTGATCCAATGCTTGATGCGGTCGCCCAGGTGTTTGGTGATCACATCGACGTACTGCAGATAGGCGTCAATGGTGGCGCGGTTGTTCCAGCCGCCCTGATCCTGCAGGTACTGCGGCAAATCCCAGTGATACAGCGTGCACCATGGCTGCAGGCCGCGCGCCAGCATGCCGTCCACCAGCTTCGAATAAAACGCCAGACCTTGCGCGTTCGGCGGCGCGTCCACGCCGTTGAAGATGCGCGTCCACGCGATCGAAAAGCGGTACGCGTTCAGACCCATGGACCGCGCCAGATCGAGATCCTCCTCCCAGCGGTGGTAGTGGTCGCAAGCGACTTCGCCGGTGGAGCCGTCGCGGATCTTGCCCGGCGTGGCGGCAAAGGTGTCCCAGATCGACGGCACGCGGCCATCAACGGCGGCGGCGCCTTCAATCTGGTATGCGGATGTGGATACCCCCCAGAGAAAATCGCTGGCAAAGTCGGAGCGCTTGATCGCCGTAGGCAGGTCAGTAAGAATCATGGTCATGGTTTTATTTGGCGAAGGGAGTAGGCGGTACGGTGGCGTTCATCCATTTGATGGCGGTTTGCTGCGGCTGATACGGCACGCTGCCGTACAAGCGGAACAGGTTTTCGATCTCGGCCAGCGAGGCCTTGGTGAAATCGAGTTTGGGTATGGCGGCGCCGGGCGCGTTGGTCACGAGGCCCCAGGTGCCCTTGCCCTGCCCGCCCTTGTTGGTCAGGACCTTCCAGGCCCACGCGGTCGAGGCCCAGCCGTTGGCGACATAAGTGTCGTAGGTGACGCGCATGACTTGTCCGCCATGCTCGGCGCCGATGAAGGCCCACGGCTGGAATTCACCGACGAAGAAGGCGGTGTTCAGTGCTTCCAGTTTGCTCTTCCATTTGCAAACGTTGTCACCTGCGCCCACGCATTGCAGCCAGCCCTTGTGCACGGCCAGTCCCGGTTTGCCCCAGCCGAAGTGGCCGGGATACGGATGCATTTCGAAGGCGACGTTGCGCATGCCGTGATCGGACGGTTTGCCATAGGCGTCTATGCCTTTGCTATGGCCCGGCAGGATGATCACATGGTTCTGGTCTATTTCGCGGATCGCCTTGTACAGCGTGCCCATGACCACGGCCAGATTTTCCGGCGTGGTGCCCCAGGGCTCATTCAGGATGCTGTAGCCGGCCACCGCGCCGCGGTCCTTGTAGCGGGCGGCAATCTGCTGCCACAACCAGATGGTACGTTCCTGGTATTCCGGCGTGTCCCAGTATTGGTTCTTGCCGGCGCAGCCGCTGTGATGTTCCCAGCCCTGGCTGCCGACCGCGCCATGCAGGTCGAGGATGACGTAGATGCCGCGCTTCTCGGCTTCATCGATCACGCTGTCCAGATACTTCCAGGCGTCGGCGCGCAAGTGACGTGGATTCTTTTCGTCTTCCACCACGCTATAGATGAACGGCAGGCGCACCAGATTCAGATTCATCTTCGGCAGCAGATCCCAGTCGCGCTGCCTGATCCAGTTATCGCGGAACAGACTATATAAACGCTGGCGTTCTTCGTAGCCAAAGCGCTGATCGAGTACCGCTTCCAGCTTGCACTGGTCGTCCACCGCCTTGGTCTCCTGCCCCATCATCCAGAACTCCTGGATCAGGTAGTTGCCCAGATTGACGCCGCGCAGCGCCGGTTGTTTGCCATCGGCCGTCAGCCATCGGGTGCCTTCGGTATGCAGCATGGGCAAGGAGGTCTGCGCCTGGGCTGCGCCAGCCAGCAGCAGAACGGTACTGAGCCATCGTTTTATGAACATGCGATCTCCAGCATGGAATCGTTTCCAAGTCACTTTAAAAAAAGAGCATGCGACCATCGCGTGCTCTTGATCTTTACTTCTTTTTACTCTTCAGCGGCGCCAAAGAGGCGCGTTCTGCAACATGCAGGCGGTACTCGCGCTCCACCGGCCGCTTTAATTCATAGCAGCGGTTGAGCAGATAATTCAGCCCGTTCAGGGTCATCTCGCTCCACGGGATATGCACGCTGGTCAGCTGCGGCGCGGTGAATTCCGCGCTGTGCGTATCGTCGTAGCCGAGCACCGACACCTGCTCCGGCACTTTCACACCGGCCTTCTGGAACATCGACAAGGCCCCTACCGCCATCTCATCATTGGCGCAAAATACCGCCGTAAATTCTTCGCCCGACTGCAGCAGCTTTTCCGCGCACGCCAGGCCGCCTTCCGGTGTGAACTCGCCATCGGCCATCCACATCTTGCGCGTATCGATGCCGGCCGCTTCCAGCTCCGCCTTGAAACCGGCGATACGCTGCTGGTTGTCGGGCGCGGCCGCGCGGCCCGCGATCACCGCGATCTTGCGGTGGCCCAGATCCAGCAAGGTACGCGCCGCCAGGCGCCCGCCAGCTTCGTGATCCACCGTGAAGCACTGCTCCGAGATGCTGGCGAAATCCTGGTTGATCACCACCACCTTGGACTGGAACGGCCCCAGCGCCACAAAGTCCTCGTCTTCCATCGCATTGCTCATCACGATCAGGCCGTCGCTGCCGCGCTCGATCAGGAAATTCACGCCCTCGATGGCCTGGTTGCGGGCGTCGCCATCGCCAACGCCGAACGCCACCACCATGTTCAGCCCCGCCGCCCGCAGCGCCGTGTAGATCGACTGCAGGATCGGCGTGTAGAACGTCCCGCTCAGGTACGGGATGTACACGCCAATCATCTGCGAGCTGCCCGACAGCAGCGAGCGCGCCGCGTGCGATGGCCGGAATTCCAGCTGCTCGATGGCCTTGCGCACTTTCTCCGTCGTGGATTGCGATACCGATCCCTTGCCGCTGATGACGCGCGAGGCGGTGCCCAATCCCACGCCCGCCAGCCGGGCTACGTCTTTGATGGTTGCCACGAGTCCCCTTATCCGTTCTGTCTATGCGGCGGCAAGGATAACGCGCCCCCGTCAATCTTGCAACGCCGAGGCAATCCCCTTCTGCGCCTTCTCCACCGGCATGCGGGTGTTCCAGAAAGTGGTCAGCACATCCTGCAGCGCGCCGTTCTGGTCGGGCGTCAGGAACACCTCGATCATGCCCACCGCGCGCGTTTTATCCTTCAAAATCGCCATGCCGGCCTGGGCGCAAATATCCATGCCGGAGGTATCGACATCGCTCAAAATCGGCAGCGAACCCTTGATCTTGTTGAACTCCAGCTGCGCGCCCGGCGTCAGCATGGTGGTGGCCAGCAGCTTTTGCGCGCGCACCGCGTCCGGCTGGCTGGTTTTCGGGAACACGAAGGCATCGCCCTGGATCAGGTAAGGCACGTTGGCGCCGAGGCCGGGAATGCAGCCGAAATCCTTGCCGGCGCTTTGTCTGGCGGCGGCGAATTCCCCCTTGGCCCAGTCGCCCATGATCTGCACGCCGGCCTTGCCGCTGATGAGCATGGCGGTGGCGTCGTTCCAGTTGCGGTTGGGCGAACCGGGGTCCACATAGCTTTGCAGGCGCTTGAAGGCCAGCAGCACTTTCTTGAACGCCTCCGAATTGACGGCCTTGGGATTGCGGTCGCGCAGCACCTGCAGGTACAGCTCCTTGCCGCCGACGTTGGCCAGCATGGCCTGGAACAGGATGTTTTCCTGCCACGGCTGGCCGCCATGCGCCAGGCCGATCAGGCCGGCGGCTTTCAGCTTGTCCAGCGCGGCAAACAGCTCGTCCGGCGTGGCCGGCTCCTTGACGATGCCGGCCTTCTTGAAGGCGGCCTTGGAATACCAGATCCAGGTCGACATGTGGATGTCCACCGGCACCGCATAGAAGTGGCCCTTCACCTTGATCACATCCAGCACCGGCTGCGGCATCAGCTGGTCCCAGCGGTCGCGCACGGCGATGTCGTCGACATTGTTGAGCGAGCCCTGGTCGATCAGGTCACGGAACTGCTTGGTGGTGTTGAACTGCGCCGCCGTGGGCGGATTGCCGCCGACGATGCGGTTGATGGCCACGGCCTTGGCCTGGTCGGCGCCGGCGATCGCGGTATCGCCCCAGACGCCGCCGGCGGCGCGGTAGGCGTCCGCGAACTTGCGCACCGCCGCGGATTCACTGCTGGAGGTCCACCAGTGCATCACTTCCGCCTTGGGCGCGGCGGCGCCATGCACGGCGCCGGCGGCGCCCAGCGCCAGTGCGGTCAGCAAGGTTCCTGCCAGGCGCTGCGCGCCGATGGTGTGTTTGTCCATCCAGTCTCCGTTATGGTCGGTCTTCCCCCGATACTACCGCCTTTGCGCCGACAAAAAAACCGGCGCCGCCCAAGGCGCCGGCAACTTCGCGGGGCGAAGAGACGAGGGTGAGATTGGAAACGTTACCAATCTGAGGAGAAATATAACACTCCTTCTTTTTGAGTGTCAACGAAAATGGCGGCTGGCGCCGCCATTCTTTACGCATCCAGCGCCAGCACGCGCAGGCGGTGGCCGTCGCGGTCCAGCGCGACAAAGGTGTAGCCGAAATCCATCGCGGTCGGGCGCTGGGCGATGGCCAGCCCGCGCGCCGACCAGTCGGCATACATGTCGTTGACCACGCTGCGGTCCGGCACGGCAAAGGCCAGCTCGCTGCCGCCGCCATGGGCCAGCACCTTGGGCTCGGCGGTGTGGCGCGACCACAGGCCCAGCTTGAGGCCGGACGGCAGCACGAACAGCACAAAGGTCGGGCCGCTTTCCACCGGCTGCAGGTTCAGCAAGTCGGCATAAAACGCGCTGCTGGCGGCAGGCTGGTCAACATACAACAGGACGTAATCCGGGCTCATGTGGTTCTCCGTACAAGGTTGGCAATGAAGCTAGTTTACGGCGCGGCTGTGACAGTTTCTGTCAGGAGTCTGCTTGCGCCGCATCAAGGGTTGATATTTCCTCTTGGATAGAATCGGAGCGGTCAATCCACCGAGGAGATCGCCGCATGCGCCCCGCCCGCCTGCCGCGCCAGCGCGGCGCCATCTTCATCCTGTTTGCCATGATGGTGCTGGCCCTGCTGAGCATGGCCGGGATGGCGCTGGACCTGGCGCTGGCGTACAACCGCAAGGTCGAACTGCAGGCGCTGGCCGATGCTGCCGCGCTGGCCGCCGCGCGCGAACTGAACGGCACCGCGGCCGGCGTCGACAAGGCGGTCGAGGCCGCCGCCAGCGCGGCCGCCACCTACAAGTACCGCTACAACGTGCTGGCCGTGCCATGGTCGGACGCGGCACTGCGCTTTGCGGCCGCGCCCGGCACCGTCGAGGCCGGCTGGATCGACGCCGCCAGCGCCGCCGCCGCGCCGGCCACCCTGCTGTACGCCAAGGTCGATACCGCCGCGCTGGCAGCGCTGGACAGTCACCTCAATCACGTTCCGTCCATCTTCATGCGCGCCCACAGCGGCGCCGGCGCCACCTTGCAGGCCTCGGCACACGCCATTGCCGGCCGCCTGAAGATACCGGTCACGCCGCTGGCCATCTGCGCGCAGGGGCCGGCGCAAGCCTCGCGCGCCAACACCGGCGCCACCGCCTACAACGAGCTGGTGGAATATGGCTTCCGCCGCGGCGTCGCCTACAACCTCATGCAGCTGAATCCCGGCGACACCACGCCGGAGCACTTCCTGATCGATCCGCTGACGCCGCCCGGCCTGCCCGGCGCGCCTGCCAACTTCAGCACTGCCGTGGTGGGGCCGTTCGTGTGCGCCGGCGCCATGCTGATGCCCAGCGTCACCGGCGGCCCGCTCAGCGTGCAGCGCAACTTCCCGCTGGCGTCCCTGTACCTGCACCTGAACTCACGGTTCGACAACTACACCGGCAACCACTGCACGCCCGAGGCAGCCCCGCCGGACAGCAACATCAAGTCCTATCTGTATGCCGGCATCGGCTGGATGAACCCGGCCAGCAGCACGCAGGTGGCGGCGCCGTGGATCAGCGGCACCCGGCTCTGGACCCGCGCCGATCCCCTGCCCGGCGACGCCAGCAACACCGCGCCGCAATACGGCCCGCTGTGGGCCTACGCCCGCGCCGTGCCGTACTCGGCCTACAGCGCCAGTCCGGTCGAGCCGGCCAGCGGCTACGCCACCTTTGGCACCGCCGACTGGTCCAGGCTCTACACGCCCGGACCGCCGGCGGCCAGCGGCTACCCATCCGCCACCGCCGGCGCCACGCCGTACAGCACTGGCGGCGGCGCCTACTTCCAGCCGCCCTCGGCGGCCCATCCGGGCCAGGCACGGCGGCGCGTGCTGAACGTGGCGTTGCTGTCCTGCCCGGTGCCGGCCGGCGCCACCGCCAGCGCCACCGTACTGGGCGTGGGCCGCTTCTTCATGACAGTGCCGGCCACCGCCACCAGCCTGAGCGCCGAGTTTGCCGGCATCGCCCCGGCCGCGTCGCTGGCCGGCGCCGTGGAGCTGCAGCGATGAAGCGCCAGCGCGGCATCGCGGCGCTGGAAATGGCGCTGATCCTGCCCACGCTGATGACGCTGCTGGCGGTGGTACTGTATTACGGCCGTCTGACGCATCACTACGAAGTGGTGCAGAAAGCCCTGCAGGCCGGCACGCGCTACCTGTCCAGCGCGCCGCTGGTGAATCTGAAAACCCCGGCGCTGGCCACGCAGGAAAGCAACCTGACCCAGGCCATCGTCCAGGCCGAGCTGGACACGCTGGGCAGCAGCGCGGCGATCGTGGTGGCCTGCAATGGCGTGCCGTGTGTGCTGCTGAACGGCACCACGCCAACCGAGGTCTCGGTCACCGTGATTGTGGATGTGCCGAATATCTTCCCAGGCTATGTGCAGGAGCTGCTGGAACAGCGGCTCTGGATCAGCCGCAGCGTGCGTTATGTGGGCAACTAGCCGCAAGCCGCAGCGCGGCGCCACCGTTGCCGAGTTCGCGCTGAGCATCGTGCTGTTCCTGGCCGCTTTGTTCTTCGTGATCGAAGCCACGCGCGTGCTGTACCTGTGGAACACCCTGCAGGAAGCCACGCGCCGCGCCGCCTACCTGGCCGCCGTCAGCGACTTCAGCAACCCCGCCGTGATGGACGCGATCCGCCAGTCGGCCGTGCTGCGCAGCGACGCCGGCCATCTGCCGCTGGGGGCACCGGTCAGCGACGCCCATATCCGCATCGACTACCTGTCACTGACGCGCAATGCCGACGGCAGCCTGAACATGACCCCGATCCCGGCCGCCAGCCTGCCGGCCTGCCCGGCGCGCGCCCACTTCAACTGCATTGCCAATCCCAACGGCGCCAGCTGCATCCGCTTCGTGCGCGCGCGGCTATGCGCGCCTGGCACGGACTGCGACGCTGTCAACTATCAGCCCCTGTTCCCTTTGACCGGCATCAATCACGCACTGTCGCAGGCGACTACGATAGCCAAGGCAGAATCGCTGGGCTATCAGCCAGGGAGCACATTATGTCCGTGAAATTTGACCTGGAAAATCCGGAGGCCTACCATTGGCGCATGAATACCGAAGCGCGCATTCAGAAGCTGGAGGCAAACGAGGCCGATATCGCCACGATAAAAGCCAATTACGCCACCAAGGATGATATTGCCGAGCTCAAGGTAATGTTTGCCCATCTGGAGAACCGTTTCTCGGAAACCAGGGCCGAGCTTCGGGCCGACATCAGGACCCACCATGCCGAAACCAATGCCCAGATAGCCGAAACCAGGGCTCAGATAGCCGAAGCCAAGGCATCCATCATCCAGTGGTCGGTGACGGCCATTTTTATTGCCCAACTGCTGCCGGCGCTGCTGAAGCTGTTTTTGCCGGGCTAAAAAAAAAGACCCACCCGCCGAAGCAAGGTAAGTCTTTGATTTTATTGTGTTGGTCGGGGCGAGAGGATTCGAACCTCCGACCCCCTGCACCCCATGCAGGTACGCTACCGGGCTGCGCTACGCCCCGACTAACCGCGCAATTATAGCAGCGGCTTTAAGTATTTGTCATGTTTGCTTTGCGGCGCTAAGATGGGCGGATGGATTTCGTCTCGCTTGAACATGCCGCCGCCCTCGTCGCCCAGGCCGATCTGCTGATCGTGGCCGCCGGCGCCGGCATGGGCGTGGACTCCGGCCTGCCTGATTTTCGCGGCAACCAGGGTTTCTGGAAGGCCTATCCGGCCCTGGCCCAGGCGCGCATGGAATTCACCAGCGTCGCCTCCCCGTCCACCTTCCACGCCGATCCGGCCCTGGCCTGGGGATTTTATGGCCATCGCCTGAATCTCTACCGTGCGACCGCGCCGCATGCCGGCTTCGCCCTGCTGAAGCAATGGGGCGAACGCATGGAGCATGGCTATGCTGTTTTCACCAGCAATGTGGACGGCCAGTTTCAGGCCGCAGGCTTCGACCCGCAGCGCATTTATGAATGCCACGGCTCGATCCATCACCTGCAATGTCTGGAACCCTGCGGTTCACACATCTGGAGCGCGGACGACTACACGCCGCAAGTCGACAACGCGGCGTGCCGCCTGCTGAACGCGCCGCCAACCTGCCCGCATTGCGGCGCACTGGCGCGGCCGAACATTCTGATGTTTGGCGACTGGGGCTGGAACGAACAACGCTCCGCCGCGCAGGAAGCGCGCCTGCATCAGCTGCTGCACCAGGCGGCGCGCCCGCTGGTGGTGGAACTGGGCGCCGGCGTGGCGATTCCTTCGGTACGCCACTTCGGCCAGGCTGTCGTCAGCCACCACAATGGCCGCATGATCCGGATTAACCCGCGCGAACCGCAGGTCGCCAGCCCGCGCGATGTCGGACTGGCGGCCGGCGCCTGTGAAGCGCTCAGCGCCATAGACGCTTTGCTATAAACGGTTTATACCAATTTCACCGTAATCGGCGACAGGCCGGCCACGCGGCCTTCCAGCACCTGGCCGCGCACCACCGCGCCCACACCTTCCGGCGTGCCGCTGAAAATCAGATCGCCCGGCGCCAGCGTGAACAGGGTCGACAGATTGGCGATGGTCTCGCTGATCGACCAGATCAGGTGCGCAATGGTGGAGGACTGTTTGGTCACGCCATCCACATCCAGCTGGATCGCGGCGTTGTTGATATCGCCGGCGTCGGCCGCAGGATGAATCAGGCCGATCGGCGCCGAGTAGTCGAAGGCCTTGCCAATCTCCCACGGACGACCCGCATCGCGCATCTTGAACTGCAGGTCGCGGCGCGTCATGTCGAAGCCGACGGCATAGCCGTAGATGTGCGAAGCCGCGTCCTCCACCGAAATATTGGCGCCGCCCTTGCCGATGGCGACCACCAGCTCGCACTCGTAGTGCAGATTATTGGTCTGCGGCGGATACGGCAGTTCCAGCACGCGGTTCGGCGCGGCCGGCACCACGGCTTGCGCATCGCCCGGTTTGCAGAAGAAGAAAGGCGGTTCGCGGTCCGGGTCGGAACCCATCTCGCGCGCGTGGCCGGCGTAGTTGCGGCCGACGCAGTACACGCGGCGCACCGGGAATAAATCGGAAGTACCGGCGACCGGCAGGCCGACGATATCCTGGGCGGGAATTACGTAGGAAGTCATGATGCTCCTGTAAGCGGGAAGAGACATCAAGCATGGTACAACAGCAGCCGCGCGCGTGCAGCGGCCGGATACATTAGGAGACAAATCAGCTCAGCAGCAGTGCCTTCATGGCGACCCGATACCCTTCCACAAGAGAGTCGCGGTCCATGTTGGGGCGGTGCAGGGCGCGGATCGGCAGCCCGTGGAACAGCGACACCATGGTGTCGATGCGGCCGTCCAGCAGCGCATCATCGACCGGCAAGCCGCGCCGCTCGCGTTCGCGCTTGATAATCGGGCGGAACTCGGCCATCGCCGCCACGTCGGACGCGCGCATCGCCTCGGCAATCTTGGGATTGCGCGCCGCCTCGGCACACATCTCCATCGGCAGCTGGAAGAATTTCGGATCCAGATTCTCATCGATATGGCGCGGCGCCTCGTCGATCATCGACTGCAACGGATCTTCCTTGCTGCTCAGCTCACGCAGCTGCGCCGCCACATGCTCCGATTCCAGGTCGACGAAAGCCATGATGATGGCTTCCTTGCTGTCGAAGTAGTTGTAGATATGGCCGGCGCTCATGCCCGCCTCTTTCGAGATTTCGGCCATGCTGGCGCCATGGAAGCCGCTGCGGGCGAAGCACACCGCCGCCGCCTGCAACACCTGGCTACGACGACTCTGTGCCCGCTCCGGGTCACTGCGCCGTTTCACTTCGGTTTTCATGGAGCGTTCCTGAAATAGTTGTTAAACGGATTATAACGGCGGGCGCACCACAATGCACCCGCCACACCGGTTTAACCACGCGGCTGCGGCAACTCCGGCTGCCAGCCGCCGCCCAGCACCTTGTACAGGGTGACGGCGTTGCTGCTCTTGGCCAGGCGCGTGGTGATCAGGCCTTGTTGGGCCGAATACAACGCGCGCTGCGACACCAGCGCGTTCAGGTAGGAGTCCGCGCCCTTGCGGTAGCGCGCTTCGTTGATGGTGTAGCTCTTCTGCGCAGCATCCACCAGCGCCTGCTGCGACGACATGCGCTCATCCAGCGTGCCGCGCGTGGCCAGCGCGTCGGCCACTTCGCGGAACGCGGTCTGCACCGCTTTCTCGTACTGCGCCACCGAGATGTCGCGGTCCGCCTTGGCGATATTCAGGTTGGCGCGGTTGACGCCCCCATCGAAGATCGGCAGGTTGATGGCTGGCGCGAAAGTCCACGCCGACGAACCCGCCTTGAACAGGCCGGACAAGGTCGAGCTGGCGCTGCCGCCGGATGCCGTCAGCGAAATGCTGGGGAAGAAGGCCGCACGCGCCACGCCGATGTTGGCGTTGGCGGCGCGCAGCGCGCGCTCCGCTTCCTGCACATCCGGCCGCGATTGCAGCAGGTCCGATGGCAGGCCGGCCGGAATTGCCGCCAGTTGCGTCACTTCGGTCAGATCGCCGGTCGGCAGCAGTTCTTCCGGCACGGCGCTGCCCACCAGCAGCGTCAGCGCGTTCTGATCCAGCGCCACTTGCGCGGTGTAGACCGCCGCGTCATTGCGTGCCGATTCCAGCGTGGTCTGGGCATCGTACATGTCGGTGCCTGCCACCACGCCCGAAGCGAAACGCTTCTGGCTCAGGTCATAGCTGGTCTGCTGGCTTTTCAGGGTTTCCTGCGCCAGCTTCAAACGCTGCTGGTCCGCGATCAGCGTCAGGTAAGCGTTGGCCACTTCCGCCACCAGCGTAATCTGCTGCGTGCGGCGCGCCTCCTCGGTGCCCAGGTAGCTCTGCAAGCCAGCCTCGGACTGGTTGCGCACCTTGCCGAAGAAGTCCAGCTCATACGACGCCATCACCAGGCCGCCGTTGTACTGGCGGTTGATGGCGGCTGCGCCGGTGCCGGTCATCGTCGACGGCGTGCGCGCTGCGTTCTGGTTGACGTTGGCCGACAACTTGGGCAGCAGCGCCGCCGTGTCGATGTTGTACTGCGCCTTGGCCTTCTCGATATTCAGCACCGAGACACGCAGGTCGCGGTTGTTGGCCAGCGCCAGCTCGATCACCTTGCGCAGCTTGTCGTCCGCGAAGTAGTCGCGCCACAGGATTTGCGACACCGGCCTGGCGTCGGCAGCGGCAGGCACGCCCTTGTAGGCGTCGCCAGTCGGCCAGGCTTGCGCCACTGGTTGCGCCGGACGTTCATACACCGGCGCCAGGCTGCAGCCGGCCAACAGCGCCAGCGCAGCTAAAGTAAACACAGACTTTTTCATATCAATGCACCTCTACAGTTGCAGGAGCAGCCTTCTTCGGCGCGAAGTAGCCGCGCACCAGCACAAAGAACAGCGGCACGAAGAAGATGCCCAGGAAGGTCGCC
Source organism: Duganella sp. (assembly GCF_039595735.1). Lineage (NCBI taxonomy): Bacteria > Pseudomonadati > Pseudomonadota > Betaproteobacteria > Burkholderiales > Oxalobacteraceae > Duganella > Duganella sp. Next base: position 36,433 of record NZ_JBCNLB010000017.1, on the reverse strand, counting down.
GTCAGCATCCCGCCCAGCACGCCCACGCCAATCGCGTTCTGGCTGCCGGAGCCGGCGCCGCTGCTGATCGCCAGCGGCAGCACGCCCAGCCCGAACGCGATGGAAGTCATCAGGATCGGACGCAGACGCAGTTTCACTGCTTGCAGCGTGGCCTGTTTCAGCTCGACGCCCTGCTCTTGCAGCTCCTTGGCGAATTCCACGATCAGGATCGCGTTCTTCGCCGCCAGGCCGATCACGGTCAGCAGGCCGACCTGGAAGTAGACGTCGTTCGACAACTTGAACACGTAGGTGGCCAGTACCGTGCCCACCACACCCAGCGGCACCACCAGCAGCACCGAGAACGGCACCGACCAGCTTTCATACAGCGCGGCCAGGCACAGGAACACGATCAGGATCGAGATCGCATACAGCTGCGTGGTTTGCGAACCGGAGTCGCGCTCCTCGGTCGACAGGCCGGTCCATTCGTAGCCGATACCCGGCGGCAGCTGCGCCGCCAGCTTCTCGACTTCCGCCATGGCGGCGCCCGACGACAGGCCCGGCGCAGGCTGGCCCAAAATCTCGGTCGACGGCAGGCCGTTGTAACGCTCCAGACGCGGCGAGGCGTAAATCCACTGGCCGGTGGTGAAGGCCGAGAAAGGCACCATCTGGCCGTCGGCGTTACGCACGAACCACTTGTTCAGGTCTTCCGGCGTCATGCGCGCTTCGGCCGAGCCTTGCAGGTACACCTTCTTCACGCGGCCACGATCGACGAAGTCGTTGACGTAGGCGCTACCCCAGGCAGTGCTCAGCACCTTGTTCACGTCTTCCACCTTCAGGCCCAGTGCAATCGCCTTCTGCTGATCGACCGTGATCTTGTACTGCGGCGTATCTTCCTGGCCGTTAGGACGCACGCCCACCAGCACAGGGCTCTTGGACGCCATGCCCAGCATCTGGTTACGCGCGGCCATCAGCGCATCGTGACCGACGCCGCCGATATCCTGCAGTTGCAGGTCGAAGCCGCTGGCATTACCCAGTTCCAGCACGGCGGGCGGCGCAAAGGCAAACACCATCGCATCTTTGATCTGCGAGAACTTGCCCATGGCACGGCCGACAATCGCGTTGACGCGGTTGGCCGCGCCCGGACGTTCGGACCAGTCCTTCATGCGCACGAAGGCGATGCCGCTGTTCTGGCCATTGCCGCTGAAGCTGAAGCCAGCCACCGCGAACACCGAAGCAACCGCGTTCTTCTCGTCGTTCATGAAGTGGTCTTCGACCTTTTCAATCACCTTCAGCGTACGTTCCTGCGTCGCGCCGGTCGGCAGCTGGATCTGCGAGAACAGCACGCCCTGATCTTCTTCCGGCAGGAAGGAAGTCGGCAGGCGCATGAACACAAAGGTCAGCACAACGAGGATGATGCCGTACACCGCCAGCGAACGGCCGCCGCGATTCAGGATCGAACCGACAATGCCCTGATACTTGTTGGTGCTGCGTTCAAAGGTGCGGTTAAACCAGCCGAAGAAGCCCTTGTCGCTCAGGTGATGGCCCTTGGCCACCGGTTTCAGAATGGTCGCGCACAGCGCCGGCGTAAAGATCATCGCCACCAGCACCGACAGCACCATGGCCGACACAATCGTAATCGAGAACTGGCGGTAGATCACGCCGGTCGAACCGCTGAAGAACGCCATCGGCACAAACACCGCCGACAGCACCATGGCGATGCCCACCAGCGCGCCGCTGATCTGGCTCATCGACTTGCGGGTCGCTTCCAACGGCGACAAGCCCTCTTCCGTCATCACGCGCTCGACGTTTTCCACCACCACGATGGCGTCGTCCACCAGCAGGCCGATCGCCAGCACCACCGCGAACATGGTCAGCGTGTTGATCGAGTAGCCCAGCGCCGACAGGATGGCAAAGGTCCCCAGCAACACCACAGGCACCGCCATGGTTGGAATCAGCGTGGCGCGGAAGTTTTGCAGGAACAGGTACATCACCAGGAACACCAGGATGATGGCTTCCACCAGCGTCTTTACCACTTCTTCAATCGACAGCTTGACGAATGGCGTGGTATCAAAAGCCACCACCGCTTTCAGGCCGTGCGGGAATTGCTTCTCCAGCTGGGCCACCTTGGCCTTCACCGCGTTGGCGGTATCCAGCGCGTTGGCGCCGGTGGCCAGCTTGATCGCCATGCCGGATGCCGGCTTGCCGTTGTAGCGCGCCAGGATGTTGTAGGTCTCGCTGCCCAGTTCCATGCGGGCGACGTCGCGCAGATGCACGGTGGCGCCGCTGGCGGACGTCTTCAGCAGGATGGCGCCGAATTGTTCGGCGGTTTGCAGACGGCTTTGCGCGGTCACGGTGGCATTCAGCTGCTGGCCCGCCACTGCCGGCAAGCCGCCCAGCTCACCGGCCGAGACTTCGGTATTCTGCGCGCTGATGGCCGACGACACGTCGGCTGGCGTCAGCTGGTAGCTTTGCAGCTTGGCCGCGTCCAGCCAGATGCGCATGGCGTACTGCGAACCGAAGTTGGTGACGTCGCCCACGCCTTCCACGCGCGAGATCGGATCGATCACGCTGGCGGCCACGTAGTCGCCAATGTCGGCCTGCTTCATGGAGCCGTCTTCGGACACGAAGCCCAGCACCATCAGGAAGTTCTTGGTGGCCTTGGCCACTACCAGGCCTTGCTGCTGAACGGCGGCAGGCAGCAGCGGCGTCGCCAGCTGCAGCTTGTTCTGCACCTGCACCTGCGCGATGTCAGGATTGGTGCCGCTCTTGAAGGTCAGGGTGATATTCACGCCACCGGTCGAATCGGACGACGAGGACATGTAGCGCAGACCGTCGATGCCCTTCATCTTTTGTTCGATGATCTGGGTCACGGCGTCTTCCACCGTCTTGGCCGAAGCGCCCGGGTACGAGCCGGTAATCGAAATCGACGGCGGCGCAATGCTTGGATACTGCGATATCGGCAGGCCGAGAATCGCAATCACGCCCGCAAGCATGATCACGATCGCGACCACCCACGCAAAAATCGGGCGATCAATAAAGAAACGGGACATGGGCTATCTCCTTATTGCGCGCTCTTGGCGTTGGCCGGCATGGCGCCGCCGGCGACAGCGGCTGCCGGCTTGGCGGCATTGGCCGGCGCACCCGGCTTCACTTTCTGCACGCCTTCCACGATCAGCAGATCGCCATCGCTCAGACCGGACTTCACCAGCCACTTGTTGCCCAGCGTGCCGCCGGTGACCAGGGTGCGCTGCTCAACCTTGCCTTCCTTGTTCAGCACCAGCGCGGTGGCCTCGCCTTTCGGATTGCGGGTCACGCCCTGCTGCGGCACGGCGATGGCGTGTTCGTTCACGCCCGACTCGATCACCGCGCGCACAAACATGCCCGGCAGCAGATCGTGCCTGGGATTCGGGAACAGCGCGCGCAGCGTGACGTTGCCGGTGCCCGGATCCACCGTCACGTCGGAAAATTGCAGCTTGCCTTCCTGTTCGTATTTGGTGCCGTCCGACAGCAGCAGCGTGACCTTGGCCTGGCCGCCATTCTTTTTCAGGCCGCCGCTTTCGATCTCGCGCTTCAGGCGCAGCATGTCTTCGCTGGTCTGGGTGACGTCGACGTAGATCGGATCGAGCTGCTGCACGGTGGTCAGCGCGGTGGTCTGGTTGGCGGTCACCAGTGCGCCCGGCGTTACCGTCGAACGGCTGATACGGCCGCTGATCGGCGCATCCACGTGGGTGTAATCGAGATTGATCCTGGCTTGTTCCAGCGCGGCGGTGGCCGATTCCACGTCGGCCTTGGCCTGCTCGTGGGCGGCGACAGCGTCGTCGTAATCCTGGCGGCTCACGCCTTCGATCGCCACCAGGTCCTTGTAGCGCGCCACTTTCGGCGCGGCGGCCACCAGGTTGGCCCTGGCCTTGGCCAGCGCGGCCTTGGCCGAGTTGTACGCGGCCTGATAGGTGGCGGCGTCAATCTGGTACAGCGGGACGCCGGCTTTGACGTCGGCGCCCTCTACAAACAGGCGTTTCTGAATCAGACCACTGACCTGCGGGCGCACCTCGGCCACTTGATAAGCGGCGGTGCGGCCCGGCAGTTCGGTGGTGATTTGCAGCGCTTCCTGCGCCACCTTGAATACGCCCACTTCCGCCACCTGCTGCGTGCGAGGTGCTTCGGTCGTGGATTTGGAGCAACCGGCGAGGACGGCGATTGCGGAGAGCATGGCTGCGGCGCCAACGGTGCGCAGCAGCGGTTTTTTGCAGAAAAAGGCTGCCATGGGATGAGCTTTCTGTATAAAAATTAAGCACAGACTATAGAATGAACGATCATTCTAATTAAGTCAAGCAACTTTCTTGTGCAATGCGGCAAGCTTAAGCGTGGCTTAAGGCGGCGAAATTGCCATGGACAAGGGCCCGTGCAAGGGCGGCGGTGCTACAATGAATTACTTTCTTTCTGACATCATTCCGGTCCGCCAGTGCAGCCCATGCTCCCGCCGCCCCCTGCCGCCCGCCCCCGTCTCACCACCCTGGTGACTGTGGGTGTGAGCGCGACGGTGCTGCTGACGGTACTGTCCTTGCTCATCCTGGTCGACCATTTCGCCATTGACTACGCCCGCCGCGAGGCCGAGCAGCGCCTGCAACAGCTGTCCTGGCAAATGCGCGACGCGCTCAACGGCGTGGTGCGCAAGGCCACCAGCGATGTGCAGCTGTTGTCCGAACTGCCGCGTGTGCGCGAAGGGCGCAATCCGGCGGAAGTGCGGCAGGTGCTGGAAAGCCTGCAAAAAACCTTCCCCGACTACGCCTGGATCGGCCTGGCCAGCGCGGACGGCAAGGTGTTCGCCGCCACCCAGGGCGTGCAGGAAGGTGTGGACGTCAGCCAGCGCGACTGGTTCAAGGGCGGCCAGGACCGGCTGTACGCCGGCGATATCCACCCGGCCAATCTGTTGGGCAAGAAGCTGCCGGCCAACACCGATCCCTGGCGCTTTGTCGATGCCGCCGCGCCGGTCGCCGGCCCGGACGGCCAGCACCGCGGCGTGGTGTCGGTGCACATGAACTGGGGCTGGGCGCGGCGCATGGTGCAGACCATTTTTGCCCCGGCCGACAAGCAATACTCGGCCGATATCTTCGTGGTGCGGCGCGACGGCACCGTCATCCTCGGCCCGCCCGGCATGGAGGAACAAAAGATCAGCAGCGAGAGCCTGACGCTGGCCTACAGCGGCGCCTCCGGCGCGCTCAAGGAAACCTGGGCCGACGGCCGCAGCTACCTGACCGGCTACGCCCGCACCGGCAATCCCGCCGATGCGGCCACGCTGAGCTGGGCGATCCTGGTGCGTCAGCCGGAGGAGCTGGCCCTGTCCGGCGCGCGCGCGCTGGAGCGCCAGATCCTGCTGCTGGGGGCCGTCCTCGGGCTGGCGATGGCGCTGGTCGCCGCCGCGGTGGCGCGCCGCTTCACCCGTCCGCTGAATGCCCTCAGCCGCGCCATCGAGCAGCGCCTGGCCGCGCCGGCCACTGCCGCCGCCCTGCCGACCGTGGAGCGCGACGACAGCTATTACGAAGTGCAGGTGCTGTCGCGTGCGCTGAACGACATGCTGCGCAATGAGCAGAACCACGTGGACGAGCTGCGCGGCCTGAATGAAAAGCTGGAATCGGCGGTGGCCGAGCGCACCCGCGAGATCGCCCGCAAGGCGCTGCAGCTGGAACGCGCGCTGGCGCAGGAGCAAACCACCCAGCACCTGCTGCAGGAACGCGCGGCCGAACTGCGGGCGATTCTGGACAACGCCCACGACGCCTTCATCGCGCTCGATCCGGGCGGCGTGGTGCGCGAGTGGAACCTGCAGGCCGAGCAGCTGCTGGGCTGGAAGCGGACCGAAGTCATCGGCCAGCCGCTGGCCGCCATGATGCTGCCGCCGCTGCTGCGCCGCGCCTACGAGCGCGACATGCGCCAGCTGGCCGACAGCGGCGACGGCGCCGCCGCCATGCTGAGCCGCCGGGTCGAACTGACGCTGCACAACCGCGCCGGCCAGGAGCTGCCGGTGGAAGTCTCGCTGGCCTACGTGCCGCGCAGCAGCGGCCACCTGTTCATCGCCTTCCTGCACGACATCAGCGAGCGCAAGTCGCTGTTCGCCTCGATGGAGGCGATGGCGCTGAAAGACACCCTGACCGGCCTGCCCAACCGCCGCGCCCTGATGCAGGCCCTGCCCGAGGCGCTGCAACGCGCCAACCGCCTGCGCCAGAGCTGCGCCGTGTTCTTCCTCGACCTCGACCGCTTCAAGCAGGTCAACGACCGCTACGGCCATGAGGAAGGCGACGAGCTGCTGCGCCAGTTCGCCGAACGCGTGCGCGGCGCGGTGCGCAAGACCGACACCGTCGGCCGCCTGGCCGGCGACGAGTTCGTGATCATCCTCGAAATGCTGCACAGCGATGCCGACGCCCAGGAAGCGGCCGACAAGCTGCTGCCGGCGCTGCAGCGCCCTTTCATCCTGAAGACCGCCACCGTGACCCTCAGCGCCAGCATCGGCATCGCCATCCACCACCCGGACGACCCGCAGGACACCGAAATGCTGCTGAGCCGCGCCGACCGCGCCATGTACCGTCAGAAGCAGCAAGGCATGCAGCTGCGCGCGCGCCGCTAAGTGCGCTATCGAACATCATATTTACCGGCATTCATGTAGTATTTCCCAACATCGGACATTCTGCTTCGGGTCTTACTCATGGAAGAGCAAAACAGCGTTACTACCGACTTTCTATCTACTGGCGTGCCGGGTCTGGACGATGTTCTGGCCGGCGGCTTCACCCGTCACCGGCTCTACCTCGTCGAAGGCGAGCCCGGCACCGGCAAGACCACACTGGCCCTGCAATTTTTACTGGAAGGCGTGCGCCTGGGCGAGTCCACGCTGTACATCACGCTGGCCGAAACCTCGGTCGAGCTGCGCAGCGTGGCCGACTCGCATGGCAGGAACATGGACGGCATCCACATCGAGGAAATCATCCCCGATGAAAAGGCGCTGGACCCGGACCAGCAGTACACCATCTTTCATCCCTCCGAAATTGAACTGAGCCACACCACCCAGCGCATCCTGGCGGCGGTGGACCGCCACCAGCCGCGCCGGCTGGTGCTGGATTCGCTGTCCGAACTGCAGCTGCTGGCGGAAAGCCCGCTGCGCTACCGGCGCCAGGTGCTGGCGCTCAAGCAGTACCTGAGCAGCCGCAACTGCACCTCCATCTTCCTCGACGACCGCACCGCCCTCAGCACCGACCTGCAAGTGCGCAGCGTGGCGCACGCAGTGCTGACGCTGGAACTGGTCGACCAGGCTTACGGCGCCGAACGGCGCCGCCTGCGCGTGGTCAAATACCGCGGCGTGGCCTTCCGCGGCGGCGCGCACGACTACAAGATCGTCAAGGGCGGCCTGCAGATCTACCCGCGCCTGGTGGCCGCGCACTCGCGCGAGAGCGGCCCGCGCCGGCAGCTTTCCAGCGGCATGCCGACCCTGGACGCCTTGATCGGCGGCGGCCTGGAAGAAGGCATGAGCACCCTGATCAGCGGGCCGTCCGGCACCGGCAAGTCCTCGCTGGCGGCGCAGTTCGTGCACGCGGCCACCCTGCGCGGCGAGCGCTGCGCCATGTTCCTGTTCGAAGAGGCGCGCAACAATATGCTGAACCGCTGCCTCAGCCTGGGCCTGAATCTGCCGGAGGCGATCCAGAACGGCCTGCTGACGGTGCAGCAGATCGATCCGGCCGAACTGGCGCCCGGCGAATTCTCCAGCGCCGTGACGACGGCGGTGGAAAACGGTGCGCGCGTGGTGGTGATCGACAGTCTGAACGGCTATCTGAACGCGGTGCCGGACGAACGCTTCCTCATCATCTACCTGCACGAGCTGCTGACCTATCTGGGCCAGCGCGGCGTGGTCAGCATCATCGTTGGCGTGCAGCAGGGCATACTGGGCACCGGCATGAGCAGCTCGGTCGATGCCAGCTACCTGGCCGACAACATCATCATGCTGCGCTACTTCGAGTGCGACGGCGACGTGCAGCAGGCGATTTCCGTGTTCAAGAAACGCGGCAGCGCGCACGAGCGCACCATCCGCCGCTTCTCGGTCGGCAACGGCGGCCTGCAGGTCGGGCCGGTCCTGAAAGACTTCCACGGCGTGCTGACCGGCGTGCCAACCTACCACGGTCCGGCCAATGCGGACCTGCGGGACGATTGAGCGCCATGGAAAGCCGCATCCTGATCTACGCCCCCACCGGCCAGGATGCGCCGCTGGCCGCCAAGGTGCTGGCGGTGGCCGCCATCGACAGCCATGTGTGCGCCACCCTGGCCGAGCTGGGCCAGGAACTGGAGCACGGCGCCGGCGCCGTGTTGACGGTGGAGGAAGCGCTGGCGCCGGGCGGCTTCCAGCTGCTGCAGCACGCCGTGGCGCGCCAGCCGGAATGGTCGGACCTGCCGATCATCCTGCTGACCCACAACGGCGCCGATTCGCCCACCGTGCGGCAGGCGGTGACCGCGCTTGGCAACCTGGCCCTGCTGGAACGGCCGGTGCGCACGCTGACCCTGATCACCGCGCTGCACGCCACCCTGCGCGCGCGCAACAAGCAATATCAGGTGCGCGAGGCGGCGCGCCGCAAGGACGAATTCCTGGCCAGCCTGGGACACGAGCTGCGCAACCCGCTGGCGCCGATCCGCACTTCGGTGTCGCTGCTGACCCACCTGTATCCCAACGCGGCGCCGGTGGCGCGCATCCGCGACATGGTGGAGCGCCAGGTGCGCCTGCTGACGCGGCTGGTGGATGATCTGCTGGACGTGGCGCGCATCACCAGCGGCAAGATCAAGCTGCAGCAGCAGCTGGCGTCGCTGGCCTCGGTGATGAGCCACGTGAACGAGTTATGCCAGCAGGCCGCCGATGCCAAGCGCATCAAGATCGCCTGGCAGCTGCCGCCGCACGAGGTGATGCTCAACGTCGACTATGCGCGCGTGGTGCAGATCTACGCCAACATCCTGTCCAATGCGGTCAAGTTCACACCGCAGGGCGGTCACGTGGTGGTGCGCGCGGCCATCGATGACGGCCAGCTGCTGGTGAGCATCCGCGACGACGGCATCGGCCTCGATGCCGAGACCATCCCGCGCATCTTCCGCATGTTCGAGCAAAGCAACACCGTCAACGGCCAGTTCTCCAGCGGCCTCGGCATCGGCCTGAGCCTGTCGCGCCAGTTCGCCGAGATGCACGGCGGCACGGTGGACGCCTACAGCGAGGGCCCGGGCAAAGGCAGTGAATTCGTGATCCGCCTGCCGGTGCTGAGCAACGATGGCACGCGCGATCCGGTGCCGCTGTCGCAGCAGGAAGGAGCGGATGGCCGCAAGCTGCAGGTGCTGGTGGTGGACGACAATCAGGACGCCGCCGACTCGCTGACCGCCCTGCTGGAGCTGGATGGCTTCGATGCGCGCGCGGTGTACGATGGCGCCTCCGCCATTGCGGCAGTGGAAGCGCAGGCCCCGGACATGATCATCATGGACCTGGGCATGCCGGGCATGGATGGCTACGAAACCGCGCGTGCGATCCGCCAGATCGCCGGCGCCGAGCGCATCCTGCTGCTGGCCCTGACCGGCTGGGGCCAGGGCGATGCGCGCCGGCGCACCGCCGAAGCCGGCTTCGACCATCATCTGGTGAAGCCGGTGGAACTGGAACAAATTGTCCGCCTGGCCGGCGCCCGGCATAACCGCGACCAGGTCCAGGCGGCCCGCTGATTACTGCGGCTTGACGTGGGCGATCGCGCCCAGCAGGTACAGGTCGTTGGTGCCCTCAAAGGCCGAATCGGTGCCCAGCACGATCCAGAACTTGCCATCCTTGTCCGCGGTGAAGGCAATCGCCTCGGCCGACTTGCGGGTGGCCTTGGCGAACTCGGTGCCGCCGCAATCCAGTCCCTCGATGCCCTGCGTGCCCAGCACCTTGCCCTGCTTGCCCGATTCGGCCTGATCGCCGTGGTCAAAGTTCAGGCGATAGCGGCCATCGCTTTGCTTGACCAGTTTCGGTTCGTCCGTGGCGGCCGCCGCCACCATGTAAATGCTCTCGCCGCGCGCGCCGCCCACGCCAAAGCAACCGGTGGCCGCACTGGTCGCATAGCTCATCTCGAAGGTGACGGTGTACTTGGCGTTCGGCACCAGGCCGCTGAACTGGCGCTTGGTGTAGGTGAACACGTCGTCGCTATTGTTGTGCGAGATCAGGTAATAGCCCATGCCGCCCACTGGCGGCGCCAGCTTGGACCAGCCGGCGCCGGTCTCGCTGGGTTCGGTGCCATCGGTGTAATCGGCCACGCCGGCAGTCCAGCCGTCGATGCCTTGGGTGAAGTCGATGGTGATGGTGCTGGCCACCGGCGTGGGCGCCGGTGGCGGTGCGGCTTGTGGTGGCGCTTGGTAGCTGTGGCCGCCGCAGGCGCTCAGCGCCAGCATGGCCGCTGCGGCCAGCGCGCAATACGTGTATTTCTGCATGAAGTTTCCCCTGGTTGTGTGCGACGCTCTCGTGAAGCGCCGCACCGCAGTCTAAAGAAAACTTGTTAAAACAGTTCAGCAATTTGTAACCTGTGGTAAGTTACATTTTCTAACCAATATGATATGGACAGTGGGTTAAAAAAGCATTATTTCCAGTCGCCGCGCAGGGCCGCCACGCGCTGCTTCAGGTCTTCCGGTGTCACATCCTGCGGCGCCACCGGCGCCCCCACCGCCAGCGCCAGACGCGAGCGCAAGCCCTTGTGGAACACCCGCTCAAGCACATCGTCCTTGTTACGGCTGAGCAGATGGCCCCACAGGCCGCGCAGCGCCATCGGAATCACCGGCACCTTGGTGCGCTCGACGATTTTGGCCACCCCGCCCTTGAAGTCATTGATATCGCCGGTGCGGGTCAGCTGGCCTTCGGGGAAGATGCACACCAGTTCGCCTTCGTGCAGCGCCTGGGCGATATCGACGTATGCCTTTTCCATCAGCCACGGATCTTCCTTGGCCGGCGCGATCGGAATCGCACGCGCGGTGCGGAAGATCCAGCCCAGCAGCGGCAACTTGAAGATGCGGTGGTCCATCACGAAGCGGATCGGGCGCGGCGCGGCCGCCATGATGACGATCGCATCGACATAGCTGACGTGGTTACACACCAGCACCGCGGCGCCCTTGGCCGGAATGCGCTCGGCGTCGACCACCTGCACGCGGTGGATGGTGTGGATCAGCAGCCAGGCCAGGAAGCGCATCAGGAATTCCGGCACCAGCGAGAAGATGTAGATCGCCACCACGGCGTTCAGCAGCGCGGTCACCAGGAACAGCTGCGGAATGCTCAGGCCCTGCCCCAGCAGCACGATGGCCAGGCCGGCCGCCGCCACCATGAACAGCGCGTTCAGGATATTCATGCCGGCGATGGTGCGCGAAATGTGGGCCGGATCGCAGCGCAACTGGATCAGCGCGAACAGCGGCACGATGAAGAAGCCGCCAAACATGCCAATCATCAGCACATCAAACAGAATGCGCCACATGCCATGCTGCGCCAGCAGCGCAAACGCATCCAGATGCACGCCCGCTGCCGCCGTGCTGCTGAAGGCCAGGCTGGCAAAATACAGATCGACGCCAAACACTGTCAAACCGATCGAGCCGAACGGCACCAGGCCGATTTCCACCTTGCGGCCGGACAGGCGCTCACACAGCAGCGAGCCGCTGCCCACGCCCAGCGAGAAGATGGTCAGCAGCAGCACGAAGGCGCCGTGGTCGCCGTGCAGGTAGTCCTTGGCGTACACCGGGAACTGCGCCAGCACCAGCGCGCCGTAGAACCAGAACCACGAGTTGCCCAGCATGGACAGGAACACCGTGCGGTTCTTGCGCGAGAAATTGATGTTGCGAATCGATTCGCCGACAAAGTTCCAGCTGATCTTCAGGTCCGGCGCCGGTGCCGGCGAATGCGGAATCCGGTATGCCGCGGCCAGGCCCAGCGCGGCCACGCAGATGGTGGCGGCGGCTTCCAGCATCAGGCCATGCGGCTGCTGCACCACCAGCACCGCGCCCAGCACCTCGCCCATCAGGATGCCGACGAAGGTGCCCATCTCGGTCACGCCATTGCCGCCTATGAGTTCTTCCGGCTTGAGCTGCTGCGGCAGATAGGCATATTTGACGGGGCCGAACAGCGTCGAGTGCACGCCCATGCCGACCACCGCGGCGACCAGCAGCCACAGGTGATGCGTCACCCAGCCGATGCCGGCCACGCACATGATGGCCACCTCCAGCCATTTCACGAAGCGCGTCAGGCCGGACTTCTCGAACTTGTCGGCCAGCTGGCCGGCGGTGGCGGAGAACAGCACGTACGGCAGGATGAACAGGCCGGGAATCAGGTTGGTTACCAGCGACGGCGACATGGTGGTCCAGCTCAGCGCATCGAAGGTGATGATCACCACCAGCGCCGTCTTGAACAAATTATCGTTAAACGCGCCGAGGAACTGGGTCCAGAAAAACGGCGCAAAGCGGCGCTGCTTCAACAGCGAAAACTGATTGGGCTGGCTCATGAGGGACGTATCCGTTCAGGAAAGATTGAGCGGATTATAACCGTAGCCGCAGCGCTGCTGACATGCCGAAAAACAAGTTGGATGCACGAAATCAATCGGTCCGGTTCCCCAACCCATCCTCAGCGCCTGCACGAGCGAACGCGCCGGGGGCGCGAACCGCGGAGCCACGCACGGCGGTAGCCCGATCGAGTATCGCTTCCGCGTCTGCAATCAAGTGACGCCGCTGCAAGCCGTGAAGAAAAGTCGAGGTGGACAGGATCAACACGTTATCTGGCACGCGGACGAGAAAGTTTGCCTTGCGTATGTCGGTATCTTCAAACAATAACAAGCCTGCGTCCATGCCATCCAACTCATTGGCAAGCACTTCGGCTGCGGCCCTCTCGCCGCGATTACGCAGGTGCAAGGCCGGGTTCAAGGCAAGCATTGCGGCAAACTCGGCGAACTCCTCCGTGTGCCGGGTAACCTCAAAATGCACCATATCCGGAATGATCACGCGCGCACCGAGCAGCTTGAGAGTATCCAAAGCATCCGCCACCGCCAGCGTGATCAACGGCCCGGCGTCAGTGACGATCAGTGTAATGCTCATCCGAACACCCGCTGGAACAAACGCTGCTGCGCTTCATTGAAATGGACGCGCGTGTCCACCCGCGGCAGCGGCAAATGGCGCATCGCCATTTCGGACAATATCTCGCCAAACCACAGCCCGGTGGCCCGTTCCAGTTCGCGGCGACTCATGCGTCCTGCGGAGTACGCCGCCAACAATGAATCCAACTTGCTCTCCATAACTCCCCTCCGGTGAAAGCATGGATCGACTATACACCCGTTAGGTGCCCCGCTCCGTCAGACGGTGGCTGCCAAGGCCTGAAGGATTTGCAGGATTGGTTACCTTTCTATATAATATTGCCCTCGCGAAACGAAACATCGGCTAGTAGCAGATGTTTCGTTTCGCTTTTTGGGACCACATCAGGAAATTATTATGAAAAAAACCATCTTCATCGCAATGATCGCAGCGCTGGCTGCGCCCCTGGCCGCGCAAGCGGAAGGCGCTTACATCGGCGGCAACGTCGGCCGTGCCGAGCAAAAAGTGAATGTGGAAGGCTATTCGTTCAAGGAAAGCACCACTGCCTGGAAACTGTACGGCGGCTACAACTACACCCAGAACTTCGGCGTGGAAGCCGGCTTTGCCGACCTGCGTGAAGCAGAGAAAAGCGGCAACGGCGCGCGCATCGCGTCGGAACCAAAGTCGATCTACCTGGCCGCCACCGGCACCCTGCCGCTGAACGAACAGTTCGCCCTGTTCGGCAAAGTTGGCGTGGCCACCACCCACGTGAAAGTCACCGGCTCGGCGCCTGGCTTCAGCGCCAGCGGTTCGGACAACCGCACCTCGCCATACATCGGCGTGGGCGCATCGTTCGCACTGAACAAAAACGTCAGCTTCGTGGCTGAATACGAAAACTTCGGCAAGATCGCCAAAGACGGCGGCAGCCACATCAAGGCAGACTTCGTGTCGGCCGGCGTGCGCTACGCATTCTAAGTCTTCACAAGAAAAGCAAAAGCCGGCACAAGCCGGCTTTTTTATGCCTGCAGCGTCACCAGTTCTATCGCCGGCGCGCGCTCCAGCGGCTGCTCGGTGCACAGCACCATCGATAGTTCTGGATGCGGCAAGACCAAGCAATGGCCGCCGCCGGTGACGCCCAGCTTGAAGCGCGCCTCTTTTTCGCTCCACAGGCGGTAAAAACCTTCCACCCGCTGCTGATCAGGCAGGCCTTGCAGGCGTTCCCACTGCGACATTTCGACGCTGTCGAAAGCCTGCGCGGCCAGCGCGTTGAGGTCGCGCGTGCCGTCTTTCATTTCGATGTCCAGCCCCAGCGCAGTGTGCGCGCTGACCGCGCACGCCACCCAGCGGCCGCTGTGGGCGATGCTGAAGCCGGGCTGCACGCCCTTGAGCACCGGCGCGGCCAGCCGCGGCGCCTTGCCGACCTGCTCTTCCAGCCGGACCTCCTGCGGCGTCACGCCCAGCAGACGGCCCAGTGCCATGCGCAGCAGCACCCGGCCGACCACGAACTGGCGCTGGCGGTAGGCGCGGACGAAGCGCTGGTGGCGAGCCATCTCGCCCGGCGACAGCCAGCCGCGCAGGCGCTGCAGCTCGGCGTCCGTCACCGCATCCGCATCCACCATCCAGAAAGAAGCCTTCGTCATGTCGAAAATAATTGCCCTAAACCAAAAGGGCATTATAAACGACCCCGGCCGCTTAGAAGACCCAGAGCCTGTCGGACGGCAGTTGCAGCCAGTAGCGGCCAGCGTCCAGGCGGTACTTGGAATACGCGCGCAGGCTGATTTCGCCGTTGGCGCTCTTGAACAGGCACTCGAAGCGGTCGCCCAGGTACATGCAGGTCAGCAGCGGCAGCTCGATCGCGTTGTCGACTTGCGTGGCGCTGACTTTCACCTCCTCCACCCGGATCAGGGCCGCATCGCCGCCGGCGTTGCCGCGCGCGGTGGCTTGCAGACGGGTGCCGTTGATGTCCAGGTGCACCTGCTTGCCGTCGCGCTGGACCACGCGCGCCGGCAGACGGTTGTTACTGCCCATGAATTCCGCCGTGAACAGGGTGTCCGGGGTTTCGTACATGCTCTGCGGCGTGCCCTGCTGCTCGATCTTGCCGTTATTTAGCAGCAGGATGCGGTCCGAAATCGCCATCGCCTCGGCCTGGTCGTGCGTGACCATCAGCGCCGACAGCCCCATGCGCACGATCAGCTCGCGCAGGAAGGCGCGCGCTTCCTCGCGCAGCTTGGCGTCGAGGTTGGACAGCGGTTCGTCCAGCAGGATCACCGGCGGGTTGTAGACCAGCGCGCGCGCAATCGCCACGCGCTGCTGCTGGCCGCCGGACAGCTGGTGCGGATAGCGTTCCGCCAGATGGCCCAGCCCCAGGTTTTTCAATACGTCGCTGACCTTGTCCTTGATTTCGGCCGCGCCCAGCTTGCGCAGCTTGAGGCCATACGCCACGTTGTCAAACACGGTCTTGTGCGGCCACAGCGCGTAGGACTGGAACACCAGCCCGAGGTTGCGCTGCTCGGCCGGCATCTCGAAGCCCTTGGCGCCGTCGAACACATTGCGTTCGCCAATGGCGATGGTGCCGGCCTTCGGGCTTTCCAGCCCGGCCACGGCGCGCAGCAGCGTGGTCTTGCCGCTGCCGGAAGGCCCCAGCAGCGCCACCACTTCGCCTTTTTGCAGGTGCATGGACACGCCCTTGAGAATCGGGTTGGCGCTGGCGCCGCTGCCGTAGTCCAGATGCAGTTCGTTGACGGTCAGTTCGTTAGTCATGATGTCTCGTTTCATAATAGTTCTCTCAGTTGTGTAACTTCACGCCAAAGCGCAGCGCGACACCCAAGCCCACGGCAACCAGCGAGATGTTGATGAACGATAGTGCCGCCACCAGATCGGTGGAGCCGGTGGCCCACAGCGACACCAGCAGCGCGCCAATCACTTCCGTGCCCGGCGACAGCAGGTAGACGCCGGTCGAATACTCGCGTTCAAAGATCAGGAACACCATCAGCCACGCGCCCAGCAGGCCGTATTTGATCAGCGGGACGGTGACATCGCGCGTCACCTTGCCGCGGGTGGCGCCCACCGCGCGCGCCGCCTCTTCCAGTTCAGGCCCGACCTGCAGCAGCGCGGTCGAAATCAGCCGCATGCCGTACGCCAGCCACACCACCGAATACGCCAGCCACAAGGCGAAGATGGTGGAACGCAGGGAACGCAGCATCGGTATCGCATGTTCGCTGAGCCAGATCGCCGCGCCGTTGTCCATGCCCTTCAAGACGCCGTCCAGCCAGCTCGGCACAAACAGGAACACCCACAGGAAGGACAAGCCGGCCAGCAGGCCTGGCACCGCGCGCGGCACCAGTACGCTGTAGTCGAGGAAGCGGGTGATCATGTCCGGCTTGCGGTGCATGGCCAGCGCGATGGCGCAGTAGCAGATCACCGCGCAGGCGCCGCCGATCACACCAATCAGCACCGTGTTGAAGATCCCGCGCACCAGCGCCGGTTGTTCGATGATTTCACGGAAGTGCTGCAAGGTCAGCACATCGGCCAGCTTCACGCCCTCGCCCCAGTACTGCACGAAGGAGCGCAGCACGATGCCCGACATCGGCATGATGATGGTGAACATCAGCCAGCCGAAGATCAGCGCAAACGCCAGCCACTTCCAGCGGCCCAGCGGCATGGCCTTGCTGCGCGCGCCCTTGCCTTTGATCGAGACGAATTTGTTGGCCGACTTGAGCAGCCAGCGCTGCACCATCACCAGCGGCATGGTCACCATCACCAGGCATACCGCCACGGCAGCCATCAGGTGGTAGGACGGCGTGCCCAGCTTGTTGGTCAGCTTGTACAGATAGGTGGCCAGCACCATGTGGCCTTCCGGATCGCCCAGCACCAGCACCAGGCCGAAGACCTCGAAGCCGAGGAAGAACACCAGCACCCCGGCATACGCCAGCGCCGGCGTAATCATCGGCAGCGAGACGTTGAACATCACCTGCAGCGGCGAGGCGCCGCTGACGCGCGCTGCCTCTTCCACATCCGAGCCAAGGCTCTTCAGCGCCGACGAGGCGTACAGGTAGACGTGCGGCACGTGCGTCAGGCCGGCAATCACCACGATGCTGGTGAAGGAGTAGATATTCCACGGGATGAAGCCGACGATGTCCTTGGCCCACAGCGAATAGAAGCCCACCGGCCCCATCGCCACCACGTAGCCGAAGCCCATCACCATCGGCGAGACGAAGATCGGCACCAGCAGCAGCGGCGCAATAAAGCCCTTGCCCGGCAGGTCGGTGCGGATCATCAGGAAGGCCAGCATGCCGCCCAGCGGCACGGCGATCAGCGCCAGGCCAGTGGCCAGCCAGAATGCGTTCTTGAACGCCACCGCGAAATCGGGATCTTCAAAGATGAAGCGGTAGGCGTCCAGGCCCAGCTCCTTGACCGGCATGAAGAACGGCGCATTCAAAAAGCTTTGATAAAAAATCAGGATCAGCGGCAGGAAGATAACGCCGGCGGCCAGCGTTACCACCACGCCGCGCGGCCAGTTGAGGCCCGGCCGGCTGGAGTGAGCGAGTGTTTGCATGTTCATGCCCTCTTACTTCTTGCCTGCGGTTTCTTTCCACTGCTTGAGGAAGGCCATGCGCTTGGCTGGTCCCAGGAATTGCAGCAGGATAGGATGGACTGGCACCGGCTTGATCTTGTCGTTGCCGATTTGTTTGATCAGCTCCGCCGAAGTGGTTTCACCGGTGACGTCGGCGCGGATCGCAAACAGCTTGGAGTCGTTGGCGATGATGGTCTGGCCGCGGTGCGACAGCATGTAGTCCAGCCACAGCTTGGCGGCGTTGACGTTCTTGGCGGCCTTGTTGATGAAGAATACGCGCGACATCACCAGCGTGTAATCCTTCGGCAGCACCACGCCGATCGATGGATCGGCCTTGGCGCGCACCAGCGCGTAGGAACCCAGCACGTTGTAGCCGATCAGGTTCTCGCCCGAGGAGATGCGCTCCATCATGGTGCCGGTGGACGATTGCACGCGCACCCTGGACACGCCAAACGCGTTTTCCAGGTCGAGGAACTTCGGATACTCGCGCGCATCCTGCGTCATGAACATGAAGCCGACGCCGGATTTTTCGATATCGTAGGTGGTGACCTTGTCGCGGAATTTCGGCTGCTGGATCAGGGCGGCGAAGTCGGCGTGCGTCTGCGGCACTTCCCTGGCATCCACCAGGCGCTTGTTGTAGACGATGGCGGCCGGCTCGAAGGTGGTGCCGTAGGCTTTATCATCCCACACCGCCCAGCCAGGGATCTTGGACGCCTCCACCGATTTATATTGCAGCGCGTAGCCGTCCGAGGCCAGCCGCATTTGCAGGTCCATGGCGGAGGACCACATGGCGTCAGCGGTGTTGCCGCCGGCCGCCACTTCGGAGATGAAGCGGTTATACACTTCGGTCGAGTTCATGTCGTTGTACTCGACTGTGATGCCCGGGTACATGGCGCTGAAATCCTTGATCAGCGGCTGGGTCGCCTTGCTGTCGGTGGCGCCGTAGATCACCAGCTTGCCCTCTTTCTTCGCAGCGTCGATGATCTTCTGGTAGTCGGCGGGGTAGCCCGCAGGGACTTGCGCAAAGGCCGATCCGGCAAAAAACGCGCATGCGGCGGCCACAGTATGTTTCAACTTCATCGTAATCTCCAGATAGTTATGTAATCAGCGCACGAGACCTAGTTCGGCCGCCCGCTTGCCGTAGTCGTCCACGGCTTTCTTGACATAGGCCGCCAGCGCATCGCCGGTCAGCCCAAACGGATATAAACCAGATGCGGCACGCATCTGCGCAAACTGCGGGCTGGCCAGCACGCGGTCGAAGGCCGACACCCACTGCTTGTAGTCAGCGTCCGGCACGTTGGGCCCCATCCACACGCCGCGGATGATGGGCCACACCACGTCCACGCCCTGCTCGCGCGCGGTCGGCACATTGGCCAGCACGCCCGGCAGGCGCTGTTCGGACAGCACCGCCAGCACCCGCGTGTTGCCGCTGGCCGCGTACAGCGTGGCCTCGCTGGCGTCGCCGGACACCACATGCACGAAGTTGGCGTGCATGGCGGTGAACGCCTCGCCGCCGCCCTCCAGCGCCACGAAACGCAGCGCTTTCGGATCGATGCCGGCACTGCGCGACACCAGCGCCATCTTCAGCCAGTCCTGGCTGCCGATGGTGCCGGACACGCCGATCAGCACCTTTTCCGGATTCGCCTTCAGGGCAGCCACCAGATCGCGCAGCGTCTTGTAAGGCGAATCGGCGCGCACCGCGATCATGCCGTAGTCCGCTCCCAGCGCCGCCACCCAGCGCACATCCGACGACTTCACCTTGCCGAATTTGCCCTGCGCGAGATTCAGCAGCGAGCCACCGGAAAACGCCACCAAGGTATTGGGCTCGGTACGGCGCCGCTGTACCAGCGAGTGCCACGCCACCGCGCCGATCCCGCCCGGCAGGTAGGTGATGTGCATATCCGACGGCGGCGGATTGGGCGTATCGCGCAGTCCTGCCAGGCCTTTCTGCGCCAGCTTGCAGGTCAGGTCCATCGCGCCGCCCGGCTTGGACGGCACGATGCATTCCAGTCCCGCCGCCTGGGCCGCTGCGCCAGCCAGCAGTGCGCAGATGAGTGCCAGCAGGGTTTTCATATCAGAAGCGGTGCTGCATGCCGACGGTGAGGCCGTGCTGGCTGTTGCCGTAGCCGGCGTCGTCGCGCGACAGGCCGGTGAGCTGGCCGTTCTTCGCTTTCGCGTAGGCGGCCGTCACGTGCAGGTCGGTGCGCTTGGACAGCGCGTAGCGGTAGCGCGCCACGTACATGGTCGGATCGGCATCCTTGCCGGCAGCGACGTTCTTGACGTTGACGTGGTAGACCGCGCCGGTCAGCGTGGTGGCGCCGGTTTTGTAGGCCACGCCGGCCCAGGTGGTGGTGGCGTCGACATCGGCGGTCAGCGCCTTGCCGGCCACCAGCTTGTAGTCGCGCAGCACCGCCCAGAACTTGAACGGGCCGGTCTCGTAATTGCCGCCGATGTGCCAGACGGTGTTCTTGTCACGGTTGCCGGTGGCTGGCACGGTGTTGCCGTTGTTGCGCTCCCAGGTCGCCATCAGGTTGACGTCGCCCATTTTGTAGACGGTGCTGAAACCGGTCTTGGCGCTGTCCTGGGTGCCGGTGGTCTGCTCGCCGGCGGCGTAGTTGGCGCCGATGCGCCAGTCGCCAAAGGTGCCGGCGTACTTGATGATATTGTCGTACTGGGTGGTGAAGCCGTATTTGCTTGGGCCGGTGGCCGGGCCGGAGGTGGCCCACGAATAGAACGGCGCAAAGCCCATCGGGTCGAAGCCGATCACGGTGTCGTACACGGTGGTGAAGGAACGGCCGACCACCACCCGGCCGAAGGCGCCTTCCAGGCCGACGTTGGCCTGGCGCTTGAACAGCGCGCCGTCCTGGGCGCCGGTGTCCATCAGAATGCCGCCTTCGAGGTTGAAGACCGCTTTCAGGCCGCCGCCCAGGTCTTCGCTGCCGCGCAGGCCCCAGCGCGAGGTGTTCATGCCGCCCGAGATGACGCGGGTCATGCTGCCGCCGGTCGGGGTCTGGTTGTTGGCGCTTTCCATGCCGACGTCGAGCAGGCCGTAGACCTGCACGTTGGACTGGGCCTGGGCGCTACCGGCGGCCGCAAACAATGCCAGGACCGCGAGGGCCAGGGGGGATTTCTTCATGAGTTGTCTCCATGTATAGTTTTTTGTGTGCCTGATTTCTCAATCAGTGCTGCCACTATAGGAGCGTCAATCTTTCAATTGCCTTTCAATGTCTCCTGCTGACCACAAGCACGACCGGGACTTCCCTTTTCCGCGCGCCGGCGCCATGATGCTGGCCTTACCCTGCACTTATTTGAACGAACTGGCAAGCCCTCATGCGCATACTGTTAGTTGAAGACCACACTGAATTGCAGCACTGGCTGGCCAAGGCCCTGCGCGACGCCCATCTGACGGTGGAATGCGCCGACAACGGCGCCGACGCCGACGCCCTGCTGCACACCCAGGATTACGCGCTGGTGATCCTCGACCTGACCTTGCCGCGCATGGACGGGCTGGATGTGCTCAAGCGCCTGCGCGCACGCGGCGGCGCGCGCGCCAAGACGCCGGTGCTGATCCTGACCGCGCGCGGCGGACTGGAAGACCGCGTGCAGGGCCTGAACCTGGGCGCCGACGATTATCTGGCCAAGCCGTTCGAACTGGCGGAGCTGGAGGCGCGTGTGAAAGCGCTGCTGCGCCGCAGCGTCGGCAACGAGGCACTGGTACACCACTGCGGCGCGCTCAGTTTCGACACCGTCACCCGCATGTTCAGCTACGCCGGCAATCCGCTGGCGCTGACGCCGCGCGAGCACGCGGTGCTGGAAACGCTGATCACCCGCAGCGGCCGCGCAGTCTCCAAGGAAAAGCTATTCGATGAAGTATTCTCGCTAGGCGATGATGCCGGCATCGACGCCATCGACCTGTACATCCACCGGGTGCGCAAGAAGCTCGACATACCCGGCCCGGACGCCGCTGTCATCACCACCCTGCGCGGCATCGGCTACCTGCTGCAGCCGCGCGCCGCGGTCGGCACGGCCTGAGCACCATGCCACTGCTGCCCGCCCTTGCCCGCCGCCTCGGTCTCGCGCCGGGCGCCGCGCTGGGCAGCCTGCGCGGACAGCTGCTGCGCTGGCTGCTCGGCCCCCTGCTGGTGCTGGTGGCGCTCAACACCATCTCGGTCTACCGCAACGCACTCGATGCCGCCGACATTGCCTACGACCGCTCGCTGCTGGCCTCCACGCGCGCGCTGGCGGAGCGGGTCTCGGTGGTGGACGGCAAAGTGGTGGCCGACGTGCCCTACGTGGCGCTGGACAGCTTTGAAACCGACACGCTGGGCCGCATCTACTACAAGGTCACCGGCATCGCCGGCGAAACCGTGTCCGGCTACGCCGACCTGCCGCCGGTGCCGGCCAACGTGCCGCGCTCGGAAGCCTATCCGGCGCTGGTGCGCTTTTATCACGCCAACTACAACGGTCAGCCGGTGCGCATTGCCGCCCTGCTGCAACCGGTGTACGACGATTCCATGCGCGGCATCGCGCTGATTCAGGTCGGCGAAACACTGGAGGCGCGGCGCGTGCTGTCCAACCAGATCCTGTTCGACACGCTGATGTGGCAAGCGCTGTTGCTGGCGGCGGTGGCGCTGCTGGTGTGGTTCGCGGTGCGGCTGGTGCTGCAGCCGCTGATGCAGCTGAAGAACGCGGTCGAAACGCGCGATCCCAACGATGCCTCCGACGTCGATCCGACGCTGGTGCACAAGGAAGTGCGGCCGCTGGTGGCGGCCCTGAACAGCTCACGCCTGCGCATGCACATGCTGATCAACAGCCAGCGCCGCTTCATTGCGGACGCCTCGCACCAGCTGCGCACGCCGCTGACCGTGCTGAAAACCCAGGCCGAACTGGCGCTGCGCGAATGCGACAAGGCCGGCGCCGATCCGGAGGCGCTGCGCGACATCGTGCGCAGCATGGCCACCACCACCGATTCCACCGTCAACCTGGCCAACCGCCTGCTGACGCTGGCGCGCATCGAGCACCGCAGCGAAGACAATACCGAACCGGTCTCGCTGCGCGAACTGGCGCGTCAGGTGGGGCTGGAGCTGGCGGTGACGGCCGTGGCCAGGAATATTGACCTGTCGCTGGAAGCCGAACAGGAAGGCCGCGTGCAGGGCCAGTCGCTGCTGCTGCACGAGCTGCTGGCCAACCTGGTCGACAATGCGCTGCGCTACACGCCGGCCGGCGGCAGCGTCATCCTGCGCGTGCGCGAAGCGGCGGATCAGGTGCTGCTGGAAGTGGAAGACAGCGGTCCCGGCATCGCCGCCGCCGAGCGCGAGCGGGTATTCACGCCGTTCTACCGCGCCGCCGCCACGCTGGAGCGCAATCCGGGCGGCCACGGTCTGGGGCTGGCCATCGTGCGCGACATTGCCACCCTGCACCACGCCACCATCACCCTGGACGACGCCGCCCATCACGCCGGCCTGAAAGTCAGCATCGCCTTCGACGCGGTAAAATAGCGTCATCATGAGCGAGCCCCATCTCCGTTGGCTGCAACGACTGTCGAATTATCGGCTGGCTCTGGCACAGCTAAGGAAACTCATCGACAAAGGCCAACTGAACGAACTTGGACATACTTACAACAAGGCCACCGCCGACAAAATTGCCGCCTTAATTCCCAGCAGCTATTTCACGTTGTTCTGCCAGTTCGAGCAGCGCATGGTGGAGCTTTCTGATGCAGTTTGATGACGCAGCGCATGGCTTGTCCGCGCACACCGTGGCCGCCATCGCCGCAGTGCTGCGCAACTTCCCGCAGGTTGAGCACGCTATACTGCACGGCTCCCGCGCGCGCGGGAACTTCCGGCCTGGATCGGATATCGACCTCTGCCTTGTAGGAAAAGGACTGACCGTGCCGCTATTGTTTACAATAGAGCACGCACTGGACAATCTCCTTCTGCCTTACAAGATCGACCTGTCCATTCACGAACAGATCGACAATCCTGAACTACTGGCCCAAATTGAGCGACTGGGCATCAGTCTCTACCGCCGCTCCAAGGAATAAATCATGATTACCAAAGAAGAAATGGTCACGCTGTTTGCGGACATGAAACAGAACGCGCCATGGGATATCAGCAAGCCGCTGTTGTGGGGCTACTTTTTTGCCGATGCCGACAAGGCCAGGCTGGAAGCCGCCGTGCCCGCGCTGCAGACCAAAGGCTATCAGTTCGTCGGCATCTACGACTCCAAGCCGGAAGCCGGCAATCCGGCGCTGTGGTGGCTGCATATCGAGAAAGTCGAGAAGCACACGGTCGACACCCTGCACGCCCGCAACCAGGAATTCTACCAATTCGCCGCCGAGCACCAGCTCGAATCCTACGACGGCATGGACGTCGGCCCCGCCGAATAAACCCGCCCCGGCCGGCACCGCTGGCCGCCTTCCCCCGGCAGCAAATGCAGGCGTTGATGCCAATCGAACAGGCCATCCCGGCTGTTTGGTCATATGATTCCATCAACATAGCCATTTCCTGACCCACATGCTCTCGAAACTCTCGTTTCGCCAGTTGCTGCTGGGCGTCTTCCTGTTGATTGCCGTGCTGCTGAGCGCCGCCTCGCTGCATGCCCTGTGGACCCTGGACCGCCTGGCCGCCCACAGCCGCGACAGCGGACGCCACGCGCTGGCGCTCACTGAAAATACCCAGCAACTGGCCGAGCGCAGCGTTGCCATGACGCGCAGCGCCCGCCAGTACATGGTGCTGGACGACCCGGCCTTCCGCAAGCGCTATGCCGATGCCTGGCGCGACGCCCAGCTGGCGCTGGACGCGGTGGCGGCCGCCCTGCCCTATGCGCAGGACACCCTGTTCGAGCGCTGGCGCGAGGCCGGCCAGCAGGCCTGGGACATCCTGCAGGCGCCGTCGCGCCCGCTCAGCGCCCGCAGCGCCCGCCAGCAGGCGCTGGAACGGGTGCTGGCGCCGCTGCCCGACATGAACGAACAACTGGCCGAGGAAGTCAAACAGGAAGTGGAACGGCGCAACGGCGAGCTGCTGGCCGAACTGGACCAGCGCCGCGCCGTGCTCAAGGCACAGGTGATCGGCTCCATCATCCTGGCGGCCGCGCTGGCCTCGGGCTTTGGCTTCTGGCTGTCGCGCCCGCTGGCGCAAATCGAACAAGCCATCGACACGCTGGGCGAGAACCGCTACGACCAGGCGATTGCCGTGCGCGGCCCCAGCGACCTGCAACGCGTCGGCCAGCAGCTGAACTGGCTGCGCCAGCGCCTGGCCGATCTGGAGGCGGACAAGGCGCGCTTCCTGCGCCACATCTCGCACGAGCTGAAGACGCCGCTGGCGGCGTTGCGCGAAGGGGTGGCCCTGCTGGAGGATGGCGTGGCCGGCGCGCTGTCGCCCGATCAGCGCGAGATTGCCGGCATCCTCAACCAGAACACCGCGGCCCTGCAGTCGCAGATCGAAGCGCTGCTGCGCTACAACGCCGCCACCTTCGACGCCCAGCACCTGCAGCGCCAGCTGGTGGACATGAGCGAATTGCTGACGCAGGCGGTCGACAGCCAGCGCCTGCAATGGCAGGCCGCGCGCCTGACCGTGGTGGCCGAGGGCAAGGCGCGGCCGATCGCCGCCGACGCCGACAAGCTGGCCATCGTGCTGGGCAACCTGCTGTCGAATGCGGTGCGCTTCAGCCCGCAAGGCGGCCTGATCAGCTTCCGCCTGGGCGAGCTGAACGGCAAGCTGCTGCTCGACTGCGTCGACCAGGGGCCGGGCGTGGCGGCCGAAGACGCGGCCCGCATCTTCGAACCGTTTTACCAGGGACAGCGCCAGCCGCCCGGGGCCCGGCGCGGCAACGGCATTGGCCTGTCCATCGTGCAGGAATATGTGACCGCACATGGCGGCGTCCTGAAATTGCTGCCGTCCGAACGCGGCGCCCACTTCCACATTGAACTTCCCTATGAACGCTAAGCACTACCTGATCCTGCTGGCCTGCCTGACGCTGGCGGCCTGCACCCTGAATTCGCCGCTGCCGGCCGATCCGGCGCCGGCGCCACCGCCACCGCCGGTGGTGGAAGTGATCCAGGCGCCGCCGCCGCCACCGGATGAAGTCGGTCCGCTGCTGAGCTATCACCAGTCGCTGCGCCGCATGAGCCAGGGCGAGCTGCTGAAGGAATTGAGCGGGCTGGGTCTGCAGCAGCGCAGCCCGCGGGTGGCGATCCAGATGGGCATGGCGCTGATGCTCACGCGCGGCGGCGGCGATCTGGCGCGTGCCCAGGCGCTGCTCGACAGCGTGGCCACCTCGGCCGAGGTGGAGGCGGCGCCGTTCCGGCCGCTGGCACAAATGCTGTCCGCCAACTGCGCCGAAATGCGCCGCCTGTACGAACATGCCGACCGCCTGGCCGCGCAGCAAAAGGATAACCAGCGCCGCATCGAGCAATTGAATGAGATGCTGGAAGGCCTGAAGACCATCGAACGCACACTGCCGGTCCGTCCGGCACCCGGACCACAGGTGACCAAATGAATGCAACCCAGGGACAAGGCGCCCACCTGCTGCTGGTGGACGATGACGACGACTTGCTGCGCCTGCTGTCGATGCGGCTGAGCGCCAATGGCTACCGCGTCACCGCGGTCACCAGCGCCGAGGCGGCGCTGGCGCGGCTGTCGATGGAACTGCCGCGGCTGGTGATCAGCGACATCCGCCTGCCCGACCGCGACGGCATGTGGCTGTTCCAGGAAATCCGCCGCAGCTATCCGGCCCTGCCGGTGATCCTGCTGACCGCGCACGGCAGCATTCCGGATGCGGTGGAAGCCACCACCCTGGGCGCCTATGCCTATCTGACCAAGCCGTTTGACGCCAAGGTATTGCTGGAACGTATCGCCCAGGCCCTGAGCCTGGCGGCGCCGGCCGCCCGTCCCGCCGAGGCCGACGAGGAGTGGCGCTCGGCCATCATCAGCCGCAGCCAGTGCATGGACGAGCTGCTGGCCGAAGCGCGGCTGGTGGCCGCCTCCGACGCCAGCATCCTGATCCGCGGCGAAAGCGGCACCGGCAAGGAATTGCTGGCGCAAGCCATCCACCGCGCCAGCCGGCGTGCGAGCGCGCCCTTTATTGCCGTCAATTGCGGCGCCATCCCGGAAGCGCTGCTGGAATCCGAGCTGTTCGGCCACGTCAAGGGCGCCTACACCGGCGCGGTCGCCAGCCGCGAAGGCCTGCTGCAGGCGGCCGATGGCGGCACCCTGTTCCTGGATGAGATTGGCGACATGCCGCTGCTGCTGCAGGTCAAGCTGCTGCGGGTGCTGCAGGAGCGCGTGGTGCGCCAGCTCGGCTCGGACGTGGCGAGGCCGGTGGATGTGCGCATCCTGTCCGCCACCCACCGCGACCTGGACGTGGCCATGCAGGAGGGCCAGTTCCGCGAAGACTTGTATTACCGCCTCAACGTCATCACCCTGACCTTGCCGCCGCTGGCGCAGCGGCGCGAGGACATCGCGCCGATGGCCACCCAGTTCCTGCACACGCTGGCCGCCAAGTATGGCAAGACTGTGCGCGGCTTTGCGCCGGACGCGCTGGAAGCGCTCACCACCTCGGCCTGGCCCGGCAATGTGCGCCAGCTGTACAACGTGGTCGAGCACGTCTGCGCGCTGGCCACCGCGCCGCTGGTGCCGCTGTCGCTGGTGCAGCGGGCGCTGCGCGTGCCCTCGCTGGAGGTGCTCAGCTATAACGAAGCGCGCCAGCGGTTCGAGCGCAATTACCTGGTGCAGCTGCTCAAACTGACCGACGGTAACGTGGCCGACGCCGCCCGCCTGGCCGAACGCAACCGCACGGAGTTTTACCGGCTGCTGCAAAAGCATGAACTCGATGCCAGTCTGTTCCGCGGCGATGTCGCCACGGAGCGACAAGAAGATCACCTTAAAAATCAATGACTTGCATCGCGGTGCCGACAGCTTGTCGCCATTTCCCGACAAAATCGCGGCAATATGGCCGAAAAAACCACAACATTATGATTTCCCATTAGAAAAATCATTATAACTCGTTGAATTTAAAAGAAAAATCAGAGCTGGCACGGGGTTTGCAAAGAGTAGGACAACGTCACTGACGTTTTATCCTCAAACTCGATAAAGGAAGCAAATCATGATGACCAAACAACTGATCGCCCGCCTGATGGTTGCCACCGCCCTGACCGCCGCTGCCGCCACCGGTACCGCCTTCGCACAACAGGACGCCGCCCTGGCTGGCGCAGCCAAGGCTGGCACCGCGACCAATGACGAGGCGATTACCAGCAAGATCAAGGCATCGCTGGCAGATCAAAAGCAGATTGGCGTGACCACCGCTGACGGCGTGGTGACCCTGAGCGGCACCGTGGCCAGCACCGACGTCGGCACCAAGGCCATCCAGGTAGCATCGGCCGTGCCGGGCGTGAAGGAAGTGAAGAGCGAACTGACCGTCGCTTCGAAGTAAGCCGTAACAGCAGCAATGTAGTACCGGGCACTAAATAGGAGTAGCTGCCCCTTACCCTTTGCCGGGACCGTGTGCGTAGACACTGTCCCGGCTTTTTTTCGCCGGTTTAGCTGAGGTTTTCCAGGCGGATCTTGGTGACGCTGCCGCACACCGTCGACAGCCCTTCCATCTTGGCGATGGCGGCCGTGACATTCTTTTCCTGGGTCTGGTGGGTCAGGAAGATGATGTCGGTGCGGGTCTCGCCGTCGGCCGGTTCCTTCTGCAGCATGGCGTCGATCGAGATGCCGGCATCGGCCAGGATGCGGGTCAGGTCGGCCAGCACGCCCGGCTGGTCGCTCACGTTCATGCGCAGGTAGTAGCTGGTGGTCACTTCCGACATCGGCAGGATCTCGATGTTGGTCATGGCGTTCGGCTGGAAGGCCAGGTGCGGCACGCGGTGTTCCGGATCGGCGGTGGCCAGGCGGGTGATGTCGACCAGGTCGGCAATCACGGCCGAGGCGGTCGGCTCGGAGCCGGCGCCCTTGCCGTAGTACAGCGTGGCGCCAACGGCGTCGCCCTGCACCAGCACCGCGTTCATGGCGCCTTCCACGTTGGCGATCAGGCGCTTGGATGGAATCAGGGTCGGATGGACGCGCAGTTCCACGCCCTCCTTGCCGCCCACCCTGGCGCGCTTGGCGATGCCCAGCAGCTTGATGCGGTAGCCCAGCTGTTCGGCGTACTTGATGTCCACCGCGTTCAGCTTGGAAATGCCTTCCACGTGGGCCTTGTCGAACTGCACCGGAATGCCGAAGGCGATGGCCGACATGATGGTGGCCTTGTGCGCCGCGTCCACGCCCTCGATGTCGAAGGTGGGGTCGGCTTCAGCGTAGCCCAGTTCCTGCGCCTGCTTCAGCACGGTGGCGAAGTCCAGGCCCTTGTCGCGCATCTCGGACAGGATGAAGTTGGTGGTGCCGTTGATGATGCCGGCAAACCAGTCGATGCGGTTGGCGGTCAGGCCTTCACGCAGCGCCTTGATGATGGGGATGCCGCCGGCCACGGCCGCTTCAAACGCCACCATCACGCCCTTGGCTTGCGCCGCGGCGAAAATCTCGTTGCCATGCACAGCCAGCAGCGCCTTGTTGGCGGTGACCACGTGCTTGCCGTTTTCGATGGCCTTCAGCACCAGTTCCCTGGCCTGGTCATAGCCGCCGATCAGTTCGACGACGATATCGATTTCCGGATCGTTGACGATGTCGGCCGGATTGGCCACCACCTTGACCTTGCCGCCGGTGCGCGCCTTGGCGCGCTCCAGGTTGCGGGCCGACACGGCCACCACCTCGATGCTGCGGCCGGCGCGGCGGCGGATCTCTTCCTGGTTGCGCTCCAGTACGTCAAACGTACCACCGCCGACATTGCCGACGCCTAACAAGCCTACTTTGATTGGTTTCATATTCATTCCAAAGATCTCATACGTCATTCCGGCGAAAGCCGGAATCCATGCTGAGGCGCCGAATTCGATGGCGTTCCATGGATTCCGGCCGGCGCCGGAATGACGGGTTAAAAGCTGGCGCCGTGGCGCTTGCGGTAGCTTTCCATGAACTTGGCCATGCGGCCAAAAGCCTCCACCATATCGTCCGAGTTCGGCAGGAACACCACGCGGAAGTGATCCGGGGCGATCCAGTTGAAGCCGCTGCCCTGGACGATCAGCACTTTCGTTTCGGCCAGCAGCTCGTATGCAAACTGCTGGTCATCCGCGATCGGATAGATCTTCGGATCAAGACGCGGGAACATGTACAGCGCCGCTTTCGGCTTGACACAAGTGACGCCCGGAATCTCGGTCAGCAGCTTGTAAGCCAGATCGCGTTGCTTCAACAGGCGCCCGCCCGGGCCCACCAGGTCGTCGATGGACTGGTAGCCGCCAAGCGCAGTCTGGATCGCAAACTGCCCCGGAGCGTTGGCGCACAAGCGCATCGAGGCCAGCATGTTGAGGCCTTCGATGTAATCTTTCGCGTGCGATTTTTCGCCCGACACTACCATCCAGCCGGAACGGTAGCCGCAGGCGCGGTAATTCTTGGACAAGCCATTGAAGGTGACGAACAGCACGTCGTCGCAAAGCGAGGCGATCGAGACGTGCTGGGCGCCGTCATACAGCACCTTGTCGTAAATTTCATCGGCGTAGATGATCAGCTGGTGCTGGCGCGCCAGCTCGATGATCTGCAGCAGCAGCTCGACCGGGTACAGCGCGCCGGTCGGGTTGTTGGGGTTGATCACCACGATCGCGCGCGTGTTTGGCGTGATCTTGCTGCGCATGTCTTCGATGTCCGGGAACCAGTCCTGCTGCTCGTCGCAGATGTAATGCACCGGCTTGCCGCCGGACAGCGATACCGCCGCCGTCCACAGCGGATAGTCGGGCGCCGGCACCAGCACCTCGTCGCCGTTGTTGAGCAGCGCATTCATCGACATGACGATCAGTTCCGAGGCGCCATTGCCGAGGTAAATGTCGTCGATGCTGACGCCGCGGATATTCTTGCCCTGGGTGTAATGCATCACCGCCTTGCGCGGCGCGAACATGCCCTTGGAGTCGGTGTAGCCGGCCGCGTTGGACAGATTCATTTTCATGTCCTGCACGATCTCGTCCGGCGGATCAAAGCCGAACACCGCCAAGTTGCCGATGTTCAACTTCGTAATCTTATGGCCTTCTTCCTCCATTTGCCGGGCTTTTTCCGGCACCGGGCCGCGGATCTCGTAGCAGACTTCCGCCAGTTTGTTCGATTTTTGAATCGGTCGCAAAATAAAATCCTGTTTATGTGAGGCAAACTTCTCTGACCTGCCAAAAACGCCCAAGCCGGCCCGTGCTGCAATGCGAAAAGAACCATTCTGCCGAAAGGCCCTGATTTAATCAACCTTTCATCTTTAAAACGCTACAATGACGCTTCTTTTGCTGTCCAAAATACGCGATTTCCACCATGAAGCTCCACCAAAGCGATACCCAAAAATACCAGACCGTGACCGGCTACGATGAAACCGGCGTGGAAATCAATGCCGAGCGCTACAACTACAGCCTGGTTGTATTGCCGGAAACCCCGCCGCGCGCGTGGAATGCCCCCACTTTCGAGTCTCTCACCGCAGCGCATTTCGACCTCATCGGCGCCGACAGCCCGGACGTGGTCATCCTTGGCACCGGCGCGCGCCAGCGCTTCATCCACCCCAAGCTGACCGCCGCGCTGACCATGCGCCGCATCGGCGTGGAATGCATGGACAGCCAGGCGGCCTGCCGCACCTACAACATCCTGATGGGAGAGGGCCGCAAAGTCACGCTGGCCCTGGTGATTGACGCCAACGAGGGCAAAACCGCCTGATGAACGATCTGTACAATTCGAAGAAATTCCTGTGGTCGCTGCTGGCGGCGTTTGCCATTGTCTGGCTGTACATGCTGGGCGTACGCACCCTGGTGCCGCCCGATGAGGGCCGTTACGCTGAAATGGCGCGCGAAATGTGGGCCAGCGGCGACTGGATCACCACCCGCCTGAACGGCATCAAGTATTTTGAAAAGCCGCCGCTGCAAACCTGGATGAATGCCCTGTCGTTTGCCGCCTTTGGCCTGGGCGAGTGGCAGGCGCGCCTGTGGACCGGCTTGTGCGGCCTCGGCGGCGTGCTGTTCACCGGCTATGCCGCCAGGCGCGTGTTTGGCGCGCGCGCCGGCTTCTACGCCGCGCTGG
This sequence comes from Duganella sp., assembly GCF_039595735.1. Taxonomy (NCBI): domain Bacteria; kingdom Pseudomonadati; phylum Pseudomonadota; class Betaproteobacteria; order Burkholderiales; family Oxalobacteraceae; genus Duganella; species Duganella sp. Next base: position 4,684 of record NZ_JBCNLB010000017.1, on the reverse strand, counting down.
TGCTCGGCTCCAGCCTGTTCTGGGTGGCGGGCGGCCAGATCAACTCGCTGGACATGAGCTTGTCCGCCATGATGACCATCGCCCTGTGCGCCATGCTGATCGCCCAGCGCGACGGCGCCACGCCGGCCGAGCAGCGCAACTGGATGCTGGTCTGCTGGGCCGGCATGGCACTGGCGGTGCTGGCCAAGGGCCTGATCGGCCTGGTGCTGCCGGGCGCCGTGCTGACTCTCTACAGCCTGCTGTCGCGCGACTTCGCCATCTGGAAGCGCCTGCACCTCGGCAAGGGCCTGTTGCTGTTCCTGGCGATTGCCGCGCCGTGGTTCGTGCTGGTCGGCCTGAAGAACCCGGAGCAGCCGCACTTCTTCTTCATCCACGAACACTGGGAACGTTTCTTCCTCAAGACCCACCACCGCGAAGGCCCGTGGTACTACTTCCTGCTGCTGCTGCTGCCGGGCCTGATGCCGTGGCTGGGCGTGGCGCCGCAGGCGCTGTTCAACAGCGCCAGACGCACGCCGGGCGCGGTGTTCCAGCCGCGCCTGATGCTGTTGATCTGGGTGGTGTTCATCACCTTCTTCTTCAGCTATTCCAGCTCCAAGCTGCCGGGCTACATTGTGCCGGTGTTCCCGGCCATGGCCATGCTGTGCGCCACCTATCTGGAAAACGCCTCGCGCCTGAACCGCATGATCGCGGCCTGCCTGCTGATCGTGGTAGGCGGATGCGGCCTGGCGGTCCTGACGCAGATGGTCGACATCTCGGTGCGCCATCCGGACGAGCGCGCCCTGCTGATCGCCTATCAGCCGTGGGTGCTGACCGCCGCCATCGTGGCCGCGGCCGGCGGCGCCCTGTCGCTGCTGCACGCGCGCCAGCTGCGGCGCGACCTCAGCGTGCTGACCCTGGCGATTGCCGGTTTTATCTCGGTACAGCTGATCCTGGCCGGCTTTGAACCTTACGGCAATATGCGCGCCGGCAAGACGCTGGCGCTGAAAATGCTGCCGGAACTGCAGCCCGACACCCGCATCTACTCGGTTGCCACCTACGAGCAGTCGATGACCTTCTACCTCAACCGCACCGTGATTCTGGTCGATTACTGGGATGAATTCACCTTCGGCCTGCGCCAGCAGCCGGAGCTGTCTATCCCGATGCAAGGCTTTATCGAGCAATGGCAGCATCTGAGTGCGCAAAACACCAAGGCCATGGCCATCCTTGCCGGCGACACCTATGCCGCGCTGAAAGCCAAGGGACTTCCGATGCGGGTGGTGGCCGAGGATACCCGCCGCATCGTCATTACCAATCGGTAATGAACAATTAGGCTAGTTCGCCAGCTGTAACGCTATGGTGCGGCTGGCGCGCACCTGATGAACACTTTAGAATTGCGGCCAGACGTTTTATATAAAAATACTAGCGAGCAAACCACCTCATGAGTGCTGATCTGCCCTTCCTGCCATTCTCCCGGCCTACCATCGACGAGGCCACCATCACCGCCGTGGGCGAAGTCCTGCGCTCGGGCTGGATCACCAGCGGCCCGAAAGTGGCGGCGTTTGAAGCCCGCATGTCGGAATACTTTGGCGGCCGTCCGGTGCGCACCTTCAATTCCGGCACCTGCACCATGGAGATCGCGCTGCGCATCGCCGGCATCGGTCCCGGCGACGAAGTGATCACCACGCCAATCTCGTGGGTGGCCACCGCCAACGTCATCATTGAAGTGGGCGCCACGCCGGTGTTTGCCGATATCGACCCGCTCACCCGCAACATCGACCTCGACCAGCTGGAAGCCGCCATCACGCCGCGCACCAAGGCCATCATTCCGGTCTACCTGTCCGGCCTGCCGGTCGACATGGATCGCCTGTACGCCATCGCGCGCAAGCACCAGCTGCGCGTGGTGGAAGACGCGGCTCAGGCCTTCGGTTCGGAATGGCAAGGCAAGCGCATTGGCTCTTTTGGCGACTTCATCTCGTTCAGCTTCCAGGCCAACAAGAACATCACCACCGGCGAAGGCGGGGCACTGGTCCTCAACAACGAGGAAGAAGCCAGACTGGCCGAGAAATACCGCCTGCAGGGCGTGACCCGCAGCGGCGTCGATGGCATTGACGTCGACGTCCTCGGCGGCAAATACAATATGAGCGACATCATGGCCGCCATCGGCCTGGGCCAGTTTGCCAACGTCGAGCAGATCACCGCCCACCGCCGCGCGCTGGCACGCCGCTATTACGAGGCGTTTGGCGCGGACTTTGAAGCGCAGTCCGGCGCCCAGCTGCCGCTGCAAGCCTTCGATTCCAGCAATTACCATCTGTTCCAGATCATCCTGCCGGACCACGGCCCCGGCACCCGCGCCGACTTCATGCATGCCATGAAGGACCGCTTCAACATCGGCACCGGCTACCACTACGCGCCGATCCACCTGTTCACCATGTACCGCGAGCGCGGCTTCAAGGAAGGCATGTTCCCGGTGGCGGAAAAAATCGGCCGCCTGACCGTGACCCTGCCGATGTTCTATGCCATGACCAGCGCCGACGTCGACCGCGTGGCCGCCGCCGTGAAAGCGATCCTGGTCAAATGAACGCGCCCATGAACAAGCCGGAAATTTCCGTCGTCATCCCCATCTACAACGAGCAGGCCGGCCTGGCCGCCTTGTTCGCGCGCCTGTATCCGGCGCTCGACAAGCTGGGCACCAGCTACGAGATCGTGTTTGTCAACGACGGCAGCCGCGACAACTCGGTGTCCATCCTGGCCGAGCAGTTCCGCGCCCGCCCGGACGTCACCCGCGTGGTGCTGTTCAACGGTAACTACGGCCAGCACATGGCGATCCTGGCCGGCTTTGAAGCGGCGCGCGGCGAGATCATGATCACGCTGGACGCCGACCTGCAAAATCCGCCGGAAGAAATCGGCAACCTGGTGGCCAAGATGCGCGAGGGCTACGACTACGTCGGTTCGATCCGCCGCAAGCGCCAGGATGTCGCCTGGCGTACCTATGCCTCCAAGGCCATGAACCGCCTGCGCGAGCGCATCACCAACATCAAGATCACCGACCAGGGCAATATGCTGCGCGCCTATGGCCGCAACATCGTCGACCTGATGAACCAGTGCGCCGAGGTCAACACCTTCGTGCCGGCGCTGGCCTACCGCTTTGCCCGCAACCCGACCGAGATCGTGGTGGAGCACGAGGAGCGCGCGGCCGGCGAATCGAAGTATTCACTGTACAGCCTGATCCGCCTGAACTTCGACCTGGTCACCGGCTTCTCGCTGGTGCCGCTGCAGTTCTACTCCATGATGGGCATGCTGTTGTCGCTGGTGTCCGGCATCCTGGTGCTGGTGCTGCTGGTGCGCCGCCTGTTCCTGGGCGCGGAAGCGGAAGGCGTGTTCACGCTGTTTGCCATCACCTTCTTCTTCATGGGCGTGATCCTGTTCGGCATCGGTTTGCTGGGCGAGTATATTGGCCGCATCTTCCAGCAAGTGCGTGCGCGGCCGCGCTACGTGGTGCAAACCATTTTGCAGCAAAAACCGGGCGAGCCGGTGGAAGTGCCGGCCGGCGTGGAAAAACGTACCGTGGGCCGCCGCCATGAATGACCTCGACCTGCGCAAGCGCGCGGTGGTGTTCGGCTACCACAATGTCGGCGTGCGCTGCCTGAAGGTGTTGCTGGCCGCCGGCGTGGAGGTGGCGCTGGTGGTCACCCACGAAGACAGCGCCAGCGAAAACATCTGGTTTGAATCGATGATCTCGCTGTGCCAGACCGAAGGCATCCCCTACGTCACCCCGGCCGACGCCCGCTCGCCGGAGCTGCTGGAACAGGTGAAAACCGTCGAACCGGACCTGATGTTCAGCTTCTATTACCGTCACATGCTGCCGGCCGCGCTGCTGGCGGTGGCGCCTGCTTTCAATATGCATGGCTCGCTGCTGCCGGAATTCCGCGGCCGCGCCCCGGTCAACTGGGCGGTGCTGCACGGCGCCACGGTCACCGGCGCCACCCTGCATGAAATGACCGTCAAGCCGGATGCCGGCGCCATCGTCTCGCAGATGGAAGTGCCGATCCTGCCGGACGATACCGCGCACGAGGTGTTCGGCAAGGTGCAGGTGGCGGCCGAGCAGGCGCTGTGGCGTGTGCTGCCCTCGCTGCTGGACGGCACGGCGCCGCGCCTGCATAACGACCTGAGCAAGGGCGGCTATTTTGGCGGCCGCACGCCGGAAGATGGCCGCATCGACTGGCGTCTGCCGGCCCAGCAGGTCTACAACTTGCATAGGGCGGTGGCCCCTCCTTATCCGGGCGCCTTTACCGACCTCGGCGGTGTACGCTATGTGATCCAGCGCGCCCGTTTGGCCGGCACCGGGCGTGGCAATTTTGGCAACGTAAATTGTCTTGGTTTGCCACTCGGCTTGACCGTAGTAGATAATTGTATCTTTGGCGTCTGCGGCGATGGCCGCATGCTGGCGATTTCCGCGCTGACAGCTGATGGCGATCCCATCACTGCTGAAGAATTAAAAGTCCGCCTGGCGGCATAAGAATATCAATTGGAAACCCAAACATGAAAAAAGTTCTCATTCTCGGCGTGAACGGCTTTATCGGCCATCACCTGTCCAAGCGTATTCTGGAAACCACCGATTGGCATGTCTACGGCATGGACATGAGCACCGATCGCATCAGCGAGCTGCTGGCGCATCCGCGCATGCACTTCTTCGAAGGCGACATCA
>NZ_JBCNLB010000016.1:0-157653 GCF_039595735.1 Duganella sp. | reverse complement strand
GCCAAGCTCGTTGAGCTTCGCTTCGCGCTCCTGGTCGGCAAACAGGCTGTGTTTGATCATCGGAATCACGTCAGAATCATGTCACCGACATCATGCCAGAGTCGGAGCGGTTTTTCGAGGTTCCCTAATACCTATGCACCACGGATATTTTAGTAAACCATAGCGCGCTGTAGTAACGCTTAGCCGGAACTAGCAGCGTTTAGTAAAAACGCCTTTTCGGAGACCCCCATCATGGGTACTTTCACCTTCCCCTTCCGCCTGCCGAACGAGTTGATGGAGGAATTCGGCGCGTTCACCGGCGTGCACTGGTGCGGCTGGGAAATCGAACCGTTCATTTGCGACGCCATCCGCGCCTACATGAAGCCTCAGCCTGCGGCGCAACCACAGCAGGCTGCGGTGGCCGACGCCGGCTATCAATGGAAGCAGGTCTTCCTGCCCGAAGGCACCCGGCTGCGCGCCAGTTTTGGCCGCACGCCATATTTCGCGGTGGTGCAGGGAAACGAAATCCGCTGTGGCGAACAATCGCTGTCGCCGTCCGCCTTTGCCAACCTGCAGGGCAGCGGCAACCGCAACGCCTGGAAAGCCGTCTGGCTGCGCTTTCCGGGCAACGAACAATGGGTACTGGCCGCCGCCTGCCGCGCGCAGCAGAAAGCCGTCATCGCGCGCCTGTTCGGCGCCGCCGAAACGCAGCAGGACGCTGCGCCCGGCCGCGCATTGCCCATGGCGCCCGCCGCGCCGGCAGCGCCGCCCTCGCCGGCAACACAATCCGGCCGCAAGGGTGCCCGCGCCTCGGGCAAGGCCGGCAAGCGCCGCGGGGGAGGCAAAGGCCGCAAGCACGGCAAGCGGCATAAACAGCACGGACAACACACCGCCGCGCGCCGCGCCGCCTCTTAGCCCACCTTGCAGACGCTCAAAGGAGCAGGAAAGCCAGCGCGGCGACGGCGGTGGGGGCGAGGGCGCCGGCCAGCAGGCCCAGGGTGCCGATCGACTGGTCCTGGAAGCCGCGGCGCAGCAGCGCGGCGCCGGCTGGATTCGGGGCGTTGGCGATCACGGTCAGGCCGCCGCCGGTGACGGCGCCCGCCACCAGCATGTATTGCGACTGCGCCGAGATGCCGCTGATCAGCGAACCCAGGTAGGTGAGGGCGGCGTTGTCGGTCACGGCGGTCAGGCTCATCGCGCCGAAGAACAGGGCCAGCGGCGACAGGCTTTCCACGATCGGCTGCAGCCACCATTGCTGCATCCCGCCCAGCACCACCAGCCCGGCCAGGAAGAAGCCGACCAGCAGGCCTTCCTTGATGATCAGCGGACTCTGGTAGCGCTGGTAAGCGCTGGTGAAGCCCAGGAACAGCATGAACAGGCCGAGGAACAGTACCGGATGATGGCCCAGCACCACTACCGCCGCCAGAAAGCCGAGGTGGATCAGCGTCACCGTCAACGGCACCGCCGGCGCGGTATCTGCCGCCGCGCTGGCGGCCGGCGCCCGCAAATGCTTGCGCAGCGCGAAGCTGGCCGCGGTGGCGTTGATGACGACCGCCACTGCCGCTTTCCAGCCGAAGTGCTGCGCCATGTAGGCGCTGTCCCAGTTCCACGTGCCGGCCACCATCAGCACCGGCGGCGCGGCGTAGGCGGTCAGCAGGCCGCCGATCGAGACATTCACAAACAGCACGCCCAGCGCCGCATATTTCAGCCACTCCGGCATGCCGTCACGGAAGATCAGCGGCGCCAGCATCAGCGCCGCCAGCGTCATGGCGGCCGGCTCGGTGATCAGCGAGCCGGTCAACGGCACCAGCGCCAGGCCGAACCACACCAGCGCCAGTTCGGTGGCCACCGGCATCAGCTTGGCCAGGCCCAGCAGCACGCGCTGGACGATGTCCATCACCGGCCGCGAGGCCGCCACCACCATCACCACAAACACAAATAGCGGCTCGGTGTACTGGCGCGATTCGGCATACGCAATCGCCGCCTGCCCGCCGTTGAGGAAGGCGATGCTTGCCATCAGCACAAATGCCCAGAAGCCAAACACCACCTCCACCTCGCCCAGCAGGTGGAACAGTCCGGCATGACGCGGGTGGCGCTGCGCCAGCACCTCGAATGACTTGGCAGCGAAGGTGTGCAGCAGCGCCAGACCAAACAGGACGGCGCCGACGATTTGTATGGTTTGCAAAGTGTGTCCTTTGATAATTTCCTCAATGACATGGTACCTCAAAGGCAGGTAAACCTTGCCAAACAACGGTGCAAGGAGTACTGTGTATTTATACAGTACTTACGTTACAATGCCATGACCTTCCCCGAAACCGTGCACCCGTCCTTGTGGCGGGCCGATCAACTCGCCCAGAGCGCCACGCGCTGCCTGGACACCGGCTTTGCCGCCTTGTCCGCGCAGCTGCCCGGCGGCGGCTGGCCGCTTGGCAGCTTGATCGATTTGCTGCTGCAGCAGCACGGCATCGGCGAACTGCGCCTGTTGCAGCCGGCGCTGGCCGGCCTGGGCCAGCGGCCCATCGTGCTGCTGCAACCGCCGCATCCGCCGCAGGCGCTGGCGCTGGCGGCCCTGGGCATCGAACCGTCGCAACTGCTGTGGGTGCGCAGCGGCGCCAAGGCCAGCGATGCGCTGTGGGCCGCCGAGCAAATCCTGCGCAGCGGCTGTTGCGGTGCGCTGCTGTTGTGGCAGCAGCATGCGCGCGGCGAAACGCTGCGCCGCCTGCATCTGGCGGCGCAAAGCGGCGAGACCTTGTTCTGCCTGCTGCGCCCCCTGGCGGCGGCCCAGGAGGCATCGCCGGCGCCGTTGCGGCTGTCGCTCAAGCCAGCGGCGGGCGGCATCGACATCGGTTTTGTCAAACGACGCGGGCCGCAGCGTGACGCGCCCTTGTTTTTACCTTTAACGCCTTCTTTGCTTCAACGTCATGCGCCTCTGGATCGCGATACACCTGCCACGGCTCCCGCTCGAAGTATTTCGCCCGTGCTGGTCGGCGGATGATGGCACGGTGGTGCTGGAGCAGGAGCGGGTCGTGGCCCTGTCGGATGCCGCCCATGCGGCCGGCGTGCGGACCGGCTTGCGGCGCGGCGGCGCCATCATGCTGGCGCCGCAAGTGCAATTCCAGCAGCGCGCGCCCGAGCTGGAAGCGGAAGCGCTGCAAGCGGTGGCGCTGGCGCTGCTGCAGTACACGCCGCAACTGGCGCAGGCCGAGGAGGCCACGCTGCTGCTGGACGTCGGCGCCAGCCTGCGCCTGTTCGGCGGCATCCGCACGCTGTGCCGCAAGGTGAGGCACAGCGTGCGCGCGCTCGGCTTTACCGGCTGGCTCAGCTGCGCCCCCACCGCGCGCGGCGCCTGGCTGCTGGCCTGCAGCAACGCCGGGCGCGCTGTGAAGCTGCACGCGCTGGAACGCAAGCTGGCCTCGCTCCCGGTCGGCCTGCTGCCGCCCGCACGCGCCCACCTGAGCTGGCTGGAAGGCATCGGCTGCATGACCTTAGGCCAGCTGTATCGTCTGCCGCGTCCCGGCTTGCAGCGCCGTTGCGGCCGCCCCTTGCTGGACATGCTGGACGACGCCCACGGCGTCCGTCCCGAACTGCACCAATGGCTGCAGGCGCCCACCAGCTTTCACGCCAAGCTGGAATTGTTCGACCGCGTGGAAAATGCCGAAGCCCTGCTGTTCGGCGCGCATCGTCTGCTGCTGCAACTGACCGGCTGGCTGAGCGCGCACCAGCTGGCGGTCGAACGCATCCGCCTGCTGCTGGAGCACGAGCGCGGCCGCAGCGCCGGCCCGCCCACCGTGATTGAAGTGGTGCTGGCCGAGCCCACATGGAAAGACACGCACCTGGTGCGCCTGCTGAAGGAGCGCCTGGCCAAGCAGGAACTGGACGCCCCGGTGATCGGCCTGCGGCTGGAAGCGCCGCAGGTGCAGCCGATGGCGCCGCTCAGCGACTCCCTGTTCCCCGAACCGGGCGGCAGCAAGGAAGACTGGCAGCGCCTGCTGGAACTGCTGGCCGCGCGGCTCGGCCCGGACAACGTGCTGCAAGCCGTGCCCAGCGCCGACTACCGGCCCGAGCAAGCCAACACCTGGCTCAGCATCCAGAAAAAAGTCCGTCCGGCCGCAGCGCGTGCCCAGCTGCCGCCCGACATCGGCAGCCTGCCGCGGCCGGCCTGGCTGCTGGCCAAACCGATCCCGCTGCTGCTGCGCGACCACCGTCCTTACTACGGCTCGCCGCTGCGCCTCCGCTCGACCGGCGAGCGCATCGAGGCCGGCTGGTGGGGGGAGATGCAGACCCGCGATTACTTCATGGCCCAGGGCGCGGACCACGCCCACTACTGGCTGTTCAAGGAACGCAGCGCGTCCGACAAGGAGCCGCGCTGGTATCTGCAAGGCCTGTTCGGTTAGTCGAGCGGCCGGAAACGCTGCACCTGCTTGCCATCGACTTCGATCATCTCGAAGAACACCTCGCGCGGACGGCACCAGATGGAGCCGTTGGCGGCACGATATACAATCATGGTCGAGAGGTCGGATTCCAGCGTGGCTTCGCACACCAGTTCGTAGATACCGCCTTTGTAGTGTTGGTAACGCATTTTCTATTCCTATGAAATCACAACGACAAGAATTTATCGGCGCGCACGGCCACAAGCTGGCCGCCCGCCTTGACGCCCCGGACGGCGCGGTCAAGGCCTACGCGCTGTTCGCCCACTGCTTCACCTGCGGCAAGGACGTGCTGGCCGCCCGGCGCGTGGCGGAAGCACTGACCGAGCATGGCATCGCCGTGCTGCGCTTTGATTTTACCGGGCTCGGCGCCAGCGACGGCGAGTTCGCCAACACCAACTTCACGTCCAATCTGGCCGACCTGGTGGCCGCCGCCGACTTCATGCGCGAGACATCTCAGGCGCCGCGCCTGCTCATCGGGCACAGCCTCGGCGGCGCCGCTGCGCTGGCCGCAGCCGAGCAGATGCCGGAAGTGCAAGCCGTGGTCACCATTGCCGCGCCCAGCAGCCCGTCTTACGTCACCGGCATGTTCAGCAACCATCTGGAGGAAATTGCGCGTGAAGGCGAGGCCGAGGTGCAACTGGCGGGACGGCCATTCCGCATCAAGCAGCAATTCGTGGACGACGCGGGCGGGCACAATTTGAAGGTAAAGATTGCTGCGCTGCGCCGCGCCTTGCTGGTGATGCACGCCCCCAACGACGACACGGTCAGCCTCAACAACGCCATGGAGATTTTCACCGCGGCCAAACATCCGAAAAGCTTTATCTCGCTGGACGACGCGAACCATTTGCTGACGGGCCGCGAGGATGCGGTCTACGTCGCCAACCTGATTGCGGCCTGGGCTGACCGCTACCTGGGTTAAAAGTCTTCCGACAAATCTTTCCAGCCCTTGCTGGCAGCGAAGGCGTTGAATTCGTCCGGCGCTTCCAGTACCAGCAAGCGGCCTTCCTGCAGCATCGGATCGCCGGCCGTCAGCTCCGGGCCTTTGTAGCCGACGGTGCGCAGCTGCGCCACCACCGATGCGATCAGCGCCTTGTCCTTGTGCAGGCCGCTGATCGGCGCCTTGAAATCCACGTACACATCAATGGCGCCGTAACCTTCGTCGAAGATACGGATCGCTTTGGCGTCGTGGGCACGGCCGGAGCCGTCGGTGGCCTTGAACGGGCCGCTCAGTTGGATATCGGTGTCATTGTTCATGTGCGCAGCATACACCAAACGACACCGCCCCTCTTACTTTAAAGGCTGCAGAATCGCCGCCAGGCGATCCGGCGTGCCTTCGATGCGTTCCAGGCGCGGATATTTCAGGCCGCCGTGGTAGTCCAGCGCCACTTCCTGATACAGGCTGCCTTTCCTGATCAGCAGCTTGATCGGCTCCTTCGCGCCCTTGGCGGCGGTGACGGCAGCGCGCAGCAGCTCCGGCTTGTAGGCGCGGCCATTCACTGCCACCAGCACGTTGCCGCCCGCCAGGCCAGCCTTGAAGGCCACGCCTTCCCACTGCAAGGCCTCCAGCTTGCCATCCGCACCCACCGAGAAGCCCAGCGAATACTGGAAGTTGGCCGACTTGCTCAGGTCTTCCTGCGCTTTGAGGAAGTCGGTCTGCTTTTCGGTGTAGACCAGCTTCCAGCCGGCACGGGCCAGGCCGTCCAGCGGCGCGCCGGGGCCGTGGCCATCAAGGCGGCTGCGCAGGAAGGGCGCCCAGTCGTAAGCCTGCACCGCGTTGAGCGCCTTCACCACGTCGTCGAAAGTGTAGTGCTTGGCGACGTAGGCGCCGTCATCGACGCCAAAGAAATTGCGGGCGAAATCGTTCAGCGATTTTTTCTCGCCCGACAGCTCGCGGATCTTGGTATCGGCATCCAGCCAGATCAGTTGGCCTTCCGAGTAGTAATCCTCGGCGCGCTGCCAGTTGTTCCAGCCCTGCGGACGGCGCGCGTTGATGATTGGATCGTTGACGGTGTCCTGTACGGCGCGCCACTCACGGCCCTTGACATTGTCGTAGCGGGCGGCAGTGGCGGCGATCTGGTCGCGCGTGTGTTCCGGCTTGATCAGGCCCGAACGGGCCGCCAGCACGGCGCCCCAGTACTGGGTCTGGCCTTCGTACACCCACAGCAGTTCGTTTTGCAGCGGGGTGTTGAAATCCGGCACGTTCTGGCCGGCCGGGCGGCGGAACTTGCCGTTCCACGAGTGGGTGAATTCGTGCGACAGCAGCTCGCGGCGCGCCTCGTATTTATTCCATTCGGTGAAGTAGCCGAGCTTGACGCCGTTCTCGCTTGACTGGTGATGCTCGCGGCCGATGCCGCCGAATTCATCGCTGATGGCAAACAGGAAATCGTAATGCTTGTAATGCTGCGAGTTGAACAGCTTGTAGGCCTGCTGCACCATCGCGCGGTGCGGGGCGATCTGTTCCGGCGTGGCCTCCAGCTGCTCGGGCGAGTCGGCCACAACGTTCAGGCGCACCGGGATTTTCGCGCCCGGATCGAGGTCGATCTGGCGGAAGTAGCGGCCGGCAAACAGCGGCGAGTCGATCAGCGTTTCCAGGTCCAGCGGCTTGAAGGCGACCTCGTCGCCATTGCGCGCCTGCTGTTCCAGCGCGCTGCCGTACTGCCAGCCCGGCGGCACCGTCAGGTTGGGCTGCACCGTGATGTGGCGGCTGTGGTAGCCGGCCGGGTACAGCGTCACCGACTGCCACTGCACGCCGACGATGTCATTGGTCATGGTGGTGCGGCCCTGGTTCGGCTCCACCGGCGACAGGTACTGAAACTCCACTTCGACGCCGCTCGCGCCCTTGGGCACGTTGACGTGGAAGGCATACACATTGACCGGATCGCGCTGCCATTCCAGTGGCTGGCCGTGGGCGCTGACCTTCAGGCCGGCAAACTGGTTGAGCGCGCCGCTGGGGCCGTGGTTGCCAGGTATCCACTGCGGATACAGCAGCGTCAGCTTGCCGGGCTTGGCCGGGATGCTTTCGCGCACCCGGAAAATATTCTGGGCGGTGTTGGAAGCATCGACGTTCAGAACGATGGTGCCCGGATAGGGCTGATCGGAGGCGGCCTGGGCGCTGAAGGCGGTAGCCAGCACGGCGGCAAGTACGGCGCGGGTCAAGAACATAATGGTTTGATAAAACGGTTGACAAGAGGAAGAGTGTAGCACGCAGGAAACTGAAAATTTTTTTAAAAAAGCTCTTGAAAGCCATTTGGCCCGACTTATATGGGGATCAGCGGTTGCCTGATGGTAGGGGCCGCGAACTTCTTATATCGCTTATTTTGAAAAGGATATCTATCATGCGTACTTTTGATCTCACCCCGCTGTATCGTTCCGCTATCGGCTTTGATCGTCTGGCACAAATGCTGAATGACGCCCAGCGCAATGACACCCCGAGCTATCCCCCCTACAACATCGAGCTGGTCTCGGACGACCAGTATCGGATCGTCATGGCACTGGCCGGCTTCAGCCGCGAAGAAATCGACATCACCTTCGAGCGTGACTCGCTGACCGTGGTGGGCCGCAAGCAGAAGGACGCCGCCGAGCGCACCTACCTGCACCGTGGCATCGCCGCCCGTGATTTCGAGCAGCGCTTCCAACTGGCCAACCACGTCAAAGTGACCGGCGCCAGCTTCGACAACGGCATGCTCACCATCGAACTGGTGCGTGAGATCCCGGAAGCGCTGAAGCCGCGCAAGATCGTCATCAACGGTGGCGACAACGTGACTGCCCTGGAGCAGCGCGCAGCTTAATCCTGCCCTGATGCAGTAACGAAAACTGGCCGGTTATCCGGCCAGTTTTGCGTGGCGTTCAGCGTTGACGACGGCGCGCGCGCGCAGCTCCCAGCAATGCCAGGCCGGCGCCGAACATGGCGTAGCTGGCAGGTTCCGGAACTGGCGCAGCCGGGAACTGCGAAATATCGGCGCCGACGCGGAAATCCAGCACGCCGCTTTTGCTGGCGGCCGTGGTGTTGTCGTAGACGAGGGTGAGCGTGCCGCTGGCGGCATCATGCTTGGGCAGCAGTGCATCGGATTCGCCGCGCAGGTCCAGCGTGCTGGCGCTCAGGGCTGTCCACGCATATTCCCAGCTGCCTTCGTGGCCGATGTACGCGTCCATGGTAGCAATCCCGACGGTCGAGGTGAATTCGGCGCCGGGGATCAGTCCGCTGCTAGCCGCGCTGACCGAGGTATCGGCGGAAATCCGGATGCCGGTGTGGGCCGATAGTTCAAAGTTCAGCAGACCGGCAGTTGCGCGGCCGGCCGCGTCAAAGCGCCCGGTGTTGGCGCCATTGCTTTGCGCGGCCGCCTGCAGCCATAAGGTCTCCAGCGTGCCGGCGCCGGAGGCGGATGCCCACTGGCTGAAATAGGTTCCGGCGTTGCTGTTGGCAATCGACTCGAACGGCCCGGCCGCGGTCAGCGTGCTGTCCTGGTCCAGCGTGAGCACGCGTGCGGTCGGTGCGCTGGCTCCCATCAACTGGAACGAGGGCGTCACGCCATCTGTCAGGTCAAGGTCGATGAGTGTGATGTGAAAGTTGCCTAGCGACGAAGCGGCGCTGTTGGCTGCGCTGGCATGACCTGTCATGGCGATACTCAGGCTGGCTGCCAGCAGTGTTGCGAAGGTAAATTTTTTCATGAGTGCGGTCCTGTCGAATCCATGGGAAAACCGCTCTCATGTTATCAATATTTTATTAAATCTGGCGCGCAAGCGCTGTCGCTTTGGTTAAGTAGGGCCTAAGTTTTTAGCCTCATATTGGATACATCTAAAGTCCTCATTTTCATAGGAGAACCGTTATGTCCAACTCTACTCTCAAGCGTGCCGCCGTCGCTGTCGCCGTACTGGGCGTGGTCGGCGTCGGCGGTGCAGTCGCTGTCAAACAGAATGCCGCGGTGGCTGCCGCCACTGCCCCGGTGGCCGCTGTTGCCGCGCCGGCTGCCGCACCGGCGCCGGTGGCCGCCCCCGCCATCTCCCTGCCGGACTTCAGCGTGATCGTGGCCCACAACGGCCCGGCCGTGGTCAACATCAACGTCACCGGCAGTACCAAGACCGCCTACAACGGCCCGCAAGGCCGTGACGATCCGTTTGCCGACGACCCTTTCTATGAATTCTTCCGCCGCTTCCAGGGCCAGCAGCGCGGCGGCCAGCGCGCCCAGCCGACCCATGGCCTCGGTTCCGGCTTCATCATCAGTTCGGACGGCATCATCCTGACCAATGCCCACGTGGTGCGTGACGCCAGCGAGGTGGTGGTCAAGCTGACCGACCGCCGCGAATTCCGCGCCAAGGTGCTGGGCTCCGATCCGCAAAGCGATGTGGCGGTGCTGAAGATCGACGCCAAGAACCTGCCGGTGGTGCCGCTGGCCAGGAACAACGACCTGAAGGTGGGCGAATGGGTGCTGGCGATCGGCTCGCCCTACGGCCTGGATAACACCGTCACCGCCGGCGTGGTCAGTGCCAAGGGCCGCACGCTGCCCGATGGCAATGTGCCGTTCATCCAGACCGACGTCGCGGTCAACCCCGGCAACTCTGGCGGTCCGCTGTTCAATACGCGCGGCGAGGTGGTCGGCATCAACTCGCAGATCTACAGCCAGACTGGCGGCTATCAGGGCTTGTCGTTCGCGATTCCGATCGACGTCGCCAACAAGATCAAGAACCAGATTGTCGCCACCGGCAAGGTGGTGCACGCCAAGCTGGGTGTGACGGTGCAGGAAGTGAATCAGGGCTTTGCCGATTCCTTCAACCTGGAAACGCCGGAAGGCGCGCTGATTTCCAACGTCGAGCGCGGCGGTCCGGCCGACAAGGCCGGCCTCAAGGCCGGTGACGTGATCCGTGCGCTGAACGGCCAGAAGATCATCAGCTCGGCCGACCTGCCGTCCATGGTCGGCCTGTCGACCCCGGGCGACAAGATTACGCTGGACGTCTGGCGCCAGGGCAAGCCGGTGCAAATCACCGCCACCCTGGGCAACGCCAAGGATAAAGTGCTGGCGCAGGACGATGACGGCCCGGCCGACCAGGCCAGCGCCAAGCTGCGCCTCGGCCTGTCGCTGCGCCAGCTGGACCCGATGGAACGCCGTGAATCGGGCATCGCCAGCGGCCTGCTGATCCAGGACGCCGGCGGCGCGGCCGCCAACGCCGGGGTGCAGCCGGGCGATGTGCTGCTGTCGGTCAACGGCCGGCCGGTCAACAGCGTCGACCAGGTGCGCGAAGTGGTGGGCAAGGCCGGCAAGTCGGTGGCATTGCTGATCCAGCGCGGCGACGATAAAATCTTCATACCGGTCCGCCTGGGCTAAAGCCACAACACAAGGAAAACAACAATATGCGACTTCTTCTGGTGGAAGACGACACCATGATCGGCGAAGTAGTGCTGGACCTCCTGCGGGCCGAGCACTACGCGGTCGACTGGGTCAAGGACGGCGACATGGCCGACACCGCGCTGCAAACCCAGACCTACGACCTGGTGTTGCTGGATCTGGGCCTGCCGCGCAAGGACGGCCTGGAAGTGCTGCGCTCGATGCGCCTGCGCAAGGAGCTGACGCCGGTCCTGATCGCCACCGCGCGTGACGCCAAGGAGCAGCGCATCGCCGGCCTCGACGCCGGCGCCGATGATTACGTGCTCAAGCCCTACGACCTGGACGAGCTGCTGGCCCGCATCCGCGCCTTGCTGCGCCGCTCGGCCGGCCGCGCCGAGCCGGTGTTCGAGCACGGCAACGTCACGGTCAACCCGCAAACCCGCGAAGTGATTGCCGACGGCAAGCCGGTCAGCCTGTCGGCGCGCGAGTGGGCGGTGCTGGAAGCGCTGATCGCCCGTCCCGGCATCGTGCTGTCGCGCCATCAGCTGGAGGAAAAGCTGTACAGCTGGAAGGATGAAGTCAACAGCAACGCGGTGGAAGTCTACATCCACGGCCTGCGCAAAAAGCTGGGCGCGGAACTGATACAGAACGTGCGCGGCCTGGGCTACATGGTTCCCAAGCTATGAAGGTGAAGATGCCGTCGCTGCCGCGGGTGCCCGTGGTGACGCACTCGCTGCGCGGCCGGCTGCTGTGGTTCCTGCTGGCCGCCATCACCATGGCGGCCATCGCGCAAGCCATGATTGCCTACCGCAGCGCGCTGAGCGACGCCGACCAGATCTTCGACTATCACATGCAGCAAATGGCGATGTCGCTGCGCTCCAGCGCCACCCTGACCAACAAGGCCGCCGACACCGCCGCCGATCCCGAAAACGACGACCTGGTGGTGCAAGTCTGGACCCCGGACGGCGCCCAGGTCTTCCGTTCGCTGTCGCGCGCGGCCCTGCCGCAGCGGGCCGTGCTGGGCTTTTCCAATGTGCGGGTGAACAACACCACCTACCGCATTTTCTCGGTACAAACCTCCAACCAGACCGTGCAGGTGGCGCAGGACATGGCGGTGCGCCAGCGCATGGCCGGCACGCTGGCGCTGCGCACCGTCGGCCCGATTGCCGTGATGGCGCCGGTGCTGATGCTGGTGGTGTGGTGGGTGGTGTCCGGCTCGCTGGCGCCGGTGTCGCGCGTCAAGCGCCAGGTGGCGGCGCGCCAGGCCGATGATTTGTCGCCGGTGTCGGAAAACGACTTGCCGGATGAAGTGCTGCCGCTGGTGCAGGAACTCAACCTGCTGTTCGTGCGCGTGCGCACCGCCTTCGAGGCGCAGCAGCACTTCGTGGCCGACGCCGCGCACGAGCTGCGCACGCCGCTGGCGGCGCTCAAGCTGCAGGTGCTCAGCCTGGAGCGCGCGCCGGACGAGGCCGCACGCAAGGTGGCGGTGTCGCGCGTCACGGCCGGCATCGAGCGCGCCACCCGGCTGGTGGAGCAGTTGCTGGTGCTGGCGCGCCAGGAAGGCGGCGTCGAGGAAATCAAGCTGGAGCCGGTCAGCCTGGCCGACCTGGTCAAGCGCGTGCTGGGCGACATGGCCGGCCTGGCGCAGGCGCGCCAGATCGACCTTGGCCTGCACCACGCCGACGAGGTAGTGGTGGCGGGCCAGCAGGACGCCCTGCTGATCCTGCTGCGCAACCTGATCGATAACGCCATCAAGTACACGCCGGCCGGCGGCACGGTCGATATCGAGCTGCGGCGTAGCGTGGCCGCCACAAAAAATGCCAAGCCGCGCGTCGTCCTGAGCGTGGAAGATTCCGGTCCCGGCATCCCGCCGGAAGAGCGTGAACGCGTGTTCAGCCGCTTCTATCGCGTGCCCGGCAGCCCCGCCGGCGGCAGCGGCCTGGGCATGGCCATCGTGCAGTCGATTGCCGAACGCCACAACGCCGTGCTGTCGCTGGACCAGTCCGCGCGCCTGGGCGGTCTCAAGGTCAGCGTTGATTTTCCCGAGACTGGCAAGCCCACTCCAGCTTAAAATGCCGTTTTGACACGGTGTTGGAGTGGTGCATGAAGAAAATCGGCTTTTCGGGAACGCTGGACCCGATCACCAACGGTCACATGTGGGTGATCAACGAAGCCCGTTCGCTGGCGGACGAGGTGGTGGTCTTTCTCTCCGAGAACCCCGCCAAGAAGCCGCGCTTCACGGCTGAGGAGCGCAAGAGCATCATCGCGCTCAGCTGCGCCGAGCAGGGCTGGGATAACGTGTCGGTGGTGATCGTGCGCGGCGACTACACGGCGCGCGCGGCCAAGAAGCAGGGCGTCGAATGCCTGATCCGCGGCATCCGCACCACCGCCGATTTCGATTACGAAAACCTGATCCAGCAAACCAATGTCGACGTGCTGCAGGGCGCCAAGACAGTGTTCGTGATGCCGCCGCGCGACCTCGGCTCGGTCAGTTCCTCGTTCGTCAAAGCGCTGGAAGGGCCGATCGGCTGGAACTGGATCATGAAGAAATTCGTGCCCGGCCCGGCCTACCACGCCTGGGTGCTGGGCTGGCTGCGCAAGGAATGGGAAACCCTGTGGGATTACGCGCACCGCGACGCCACCGCCATCGCCCATGCCGACCAGTGGTTCGTGCAACTGACCGGCGCCACCGCCTATGGCGGCCCGATGCGCCACTATCACAACCTGGACCATCTGGTGCACGGCCTGTGCGAGATCCGCGTGTGGGCCGCCAACACCCGGCCCGACCCGGCCGACGTCGACATCGTCAAGCAAGCGTTCTGGTTCCATGACGCCGAGTACGGCCACAGCGGCGACCCCGGCACGCTGACCAACGAGGAAGCCAGCGCGCAACTGTGGCTGGGCAGCCACCTGGGGCAGGAAATGGCCGACGCGGCCGAGCTGATCCGCGCCACCGACCACTTCCAGGAAGCCGCCATCACCCACCGCCTGAAGGATATCCTGCTGTGCGTGGACCTGGCCATCCTGGGCCAGGACGATGAGGTCTACCAGAACTACGCGCGCGCCATCCGGCAGGAATACATCCACCTGCCGGACGTCAAATACCGCGAGCAGCGGCGCGGGGCGCTGGCCCACCTGTGCCGCAAGGCGCAGGCCGGGCAACTGTACGGCGACGCCTACTTTGCCGAACAGTACAACGAACGCGCCATCGACAATATGCAGCGCGAGATGGCGCAACTGGCCGGTTAAACCGGTGGCAGCTGGATCTGTTCCTTGCGGGCGGCCATGGTTTCGCCCAGTTCTTCCAGGTCCAGCTTGGCCTTGCGCGCTTTCGGGAACATCTCGGTTTCCTCTTCCTCGACGTGGTGGTCGATCATTTCCGACAGTACCTTGACCTTGGCGTCAAACAGATCGTCGGTCGGTTCCATCGATTGGATCTGGGCAATCAGGTCCTTGGCCGAGGCGTGCTCGACAATGGCCTCGTCCATCATGTCTTCTTCCTTGATGGCCTGGCGCACGGCCGGGTAGAAGATTTCTTCCTCGATCATGGTGTGCTTGGTCAGGGCCTCGCAGATCTGCAGCGCGAGCTTGTGCTTGCTGACGTGGGCGCGGTCGCCCAGTTCCTCATACTGCTCGAACATCGCTTTAACGTTTTCGTGGTCTTCCGTCAGCAGCGCGATGGCGTCTTGCGGTTGGCTTTCAGTGGGAATAGGTTTAGGGATCTTGCCCGAAGATTGGGAAGTGGTTCTCATGTCGGCTCCTTGCGTGGCTAATGAAACAGGCGGGACTACCCAACCAGTCTAGGAGTCCCACCCACGCTGGTCTGTGCGCCGGACCACCTTCCATCTACGGCGCCAGACGGGTGAAGACGAAATCGTGGTTTTTGACCAGCGCCTGGTGGCAGCCCCAGCAGGCCTGGTGCTGGGCTTCATCGGCCGGCTTGCCGTTGATGCGCGGTGGCGATAGCTTTCATGAAATCTCCTGGGAAAACGGCGCTGAGACCGTTATCGCTCAGAACCGGTTCCAATTATTCCGTCTGTGTTCGGTGGCATCTTTCATCAAATGGCTAGCACGCAGCTCATCCTTTGGAGTGAGCGCATCGCCCAGTTGCACCGTCATCGCCAGTTCCTGGAGGGCGGGCGGGTACTCGTGTTCGGCGGCCTCCTCCAGCCACTGGCGGGCGCGCGCGCGATCCTGCACCACACCGATGCCTTCGTTGTAGATGTTGGACAGCAGGAACATCGCATGCGCATTCCCCAGCTCGCTCGCATGCGACAGCCAGCGTGCCGCGGCCGCGTCGTCGCGCCGCACGCCATCGCCGTTCTTGTACTGCAGGCCCAGCGCCAGTGCCGCCCTGGCATGCTGCTGCTTGGCGGCAATGGTGTACCATGGCGCCGCCGCTGCCGGCGCGGCGGCCACGCCCGGCGCGCCGACGCGCAGCATCTCGCCCAGCTGGAACGCCGCTTCCGTGTCGCCGCCGCGCGCCGCCAGCTCAAACAGCTTGAGCGCATCGGCACGCTGCTTGGGACGCGCCTGGTACACGAGGGCCAGCTCGCGCTGCGCCACCGGCATGTCCTGTTCGGCCCAGCGCATCAGCTTGCGCTCGGCATGGGCGTCGGCTTCCTGCCTGGCCTTCATGCCGATGACTTCAATCTGCGCGGAAGTCGGTTTCTCCTGCTGCATCTGGCAGCCGGACAGCAGGGCCGCACTCAGCAACACGATCAGGGCGCGCATGGTTTATTTACTCAGGTCGATGGTGTATTTGGCAAAGCCGCTGGCGTCCAGGCCGCCCTCGGCCGTCACCGCAGTGATGCCGCTGCTTTTCGCCAGCGCCAGGTGGCCCGGCGCCGAGCGCAGGATCACCGGGCCGGCGGTGGCCACCTTGACGAAGCTCCAGCTGCGCGCGCTGCCGTTGCTGGCCAGCGTGACCTTGCCGGTGGCCGCGCCCTGCGCCGCCAGATAATTGCTGACCACGGTCTGGTTGGCGTCCGGCGACTTGATGATGGTCTTGCTGCCATCGATGCCCGGCACCGCACCGCCGCCGCCGGCGCGGTAATCGTTGGTGGCGACGATGAAGTCATCGCCATCGGCCACCGCCTTGCCCTGATACGTCAGGTTGACGATGCGGCTGCCGGCCGGCTTGGTGACGTCAATCTGGTAGGTCAGGGCATTGTTTTCGGCATAGAACACGTCGTAGTTGTAGATGGTGCCGTAGGATGGCACCAGATCCTGCTCGCTGGTCTTGGCCGGATCGATCTGGCCGAATTGCTTGGCCGACGCTTCCAGCCAGTTCTTCAGGTCCGAACCCTTGATCTTCACCGCCTGCAGGTTGTTGTTCGAGTACAGATACAGATCGCCCGGATTGCGCACCTGCAGGCCGACCGGCGCGGCGGCCGAAGCGCCCGGCGCCACATCGGTGAAATCGGACGGGCCGTTGCGGCCGGCCTTGAACGGCGCGCTGCACGAAATTACCGGAATGTTCCTGTAGCTGGCGAGGGTGGCGTCGCTGCTGGTGGCAATGAAATTCTTCACATACGCCAGCTGTGCCTGATTCACCAGCTGGATCGCGCTGACGTCGCCGGCCAGCGAGAAGTAGGACGACATTTCAAAATCGGTGGTCACGCCCAGCGGCTGCCTGGCGTAGGCGATGGTGGCGGCGTGCTCGGCGGCCACCAGCGGCGCCACGCTGCTGTCGGCGGCGATGTTGGTGGTGCCGTCGGTGTACTTGAAGCCGCGCGACTCCACGCTGGTCTTGGCCGGCTGCACCACCCACTTGCCGCCGGTGTAGGCCAGCGTCAGCTTGATGATGCCAAGGCGGCGGCCCCAGCTCTGCGCCATCACGGTCGGCACGTTGTTGACGAAACCGTTGATGGCATCGATCTTGGCGCTGGCCGGGAAGGCGGCAAACGAGGGATCAAGCGCGGCGGCGCCGGTCTCTTTGCCTTTCGGGAAGATCAGGTGCGAATGGCCGATCATCAGCGCATCGATGCCGGTGGTGGTCAGGTGGTAGGAACCGTTTTCCATCTTCGGGCTGTAGGTGCTGGGGTCGAGGCCGCCATGCGACAGCGCCACCACCAGGTCGGCGCCCTTGCTGCGCATCTCCGGCACATACTGTTTGGCCGCCTCCTGCACGCCGGTGACCGCCACCTTGCCGGCCAGGCTCTTCTGATCCCACTCCAGGATCTGCGGCGGCACAAAGCTCATGATGCCGATGTTGAGTTTCACGTCCAGCTTGCTGCCGTCCGGCTGGGTGGCGCTGAAGGTGCGCGGCAGCAGAGTGTAAGGCTGCACGATCGGCTTGCCGCTGGCCACGCCGGTGACGTTGGTCAGCACCAGCGGGAACGATGGCGCGCCGCAGGTGCCGCTCGGCTTGCTCACGCCCGGAATGCCGAAGTCGGTATTGGTGACCTGGCTCAGGTAGGGCAGGCCGTAGTTGAATTCGTGGTTGCCGAAGCCGCCGCCGTCAAACTTCATGGCGTTCATGACCTTGTGCACCGCCAGCGTGTCGCTGCACGGGATCGGTTTGGTGACGGCTTGCAGGTCGCCCAGCAGCGTGCCCTGGATGGTGTCGCCGTCGTCCAGCAGCACATTGTTCGGGTTTTCGGCGCGCGCCGCCTTGACCAGGGCGGACGTGCGCTCCAGGCCAAGGCTGGTGTCCTCGGCCAGCGAGTAGTAGTTGTAACTCATCACGTTGGCGTGGATGTCGGTGGTTTCCAACAGCGCCAGGGTGACGGTGGTGCCTTCCGGGATGGCTGGCGTGGCCACGCCGTTATCGCTGCCGCATGCCGCCAGGCCGGCGGCGCTCATGGCGGCCAGCATCACCAGATTCAGTTTCATCGCAACCTCGAACAAAGAAAAATTCAAGCTTGCGACTTTAGCTATTTATCGTGACAACACCATGACATGACACAATCAATATGCCCAGTAAGGCCCGGCCTTGCCAGCCGCGCTGGCGTCTTCCATCACCACAAACACCCGGCGGCCATAGAAGAAGGGCATGCCCCAGTCGAAATAATTGCCGGAGGAAGTGCTGCTGCCGACCGTGCCGCCAACCTGCGCCGCGTTGATGGTCGAGGCCAGGCTGACCAGGTTCACCACATTGAAGTTGATGGTGCCGCTGGCGCTGCCGTCGGCGGCGGTGTTGGTGGCGCTCAGCGACAAGGTCGAGGCCGGGCAGTAGAAGTCGCCGCCCGAACACTGGCGGATGCTGCTGTCGGGGAAGAAGTAGCCGTTGGAGCCGCTGTCGATGAAGCTGGCGCTGTAGGCCTTGCCCTTGTAGGTGGTGGTGAAGTCGCCGCTGCTGTTGGCCTGGTAGATGGTCTCGCTGCCGATGGTGTTGTTGCTTTGCGTGTTGACGCCAAAGATCAGCGTGCCATTGACTGCGGTCAGCCCGGCCGTGCCGACCGCCGGCATGGTGATCAGCAGGCCGTTGTTGTTGGTGGCAAAGGCGGCCACCGGGTTGCTGATCTGCCTGGCCAGCGGCATGGTGCTGGGCGCGCAACTGCCGCTGGCGCAGGCGTAGTAGACGCCGCTGACCGCCGTGTTGACGCAGCTGCTGCCGCAATCCTGCCTGAACATGCCGACCCCGAGAATGCCCTTGGCGCCGAGCGCCGACAAGCTGCCGATATTGCTGCCGGCGCTGCTGCAGGTGGAGGGCGTGCTGGTGTAGCTGGCGCCGCTGTCGCCGATCACCTGGATCGAGATGCCGGCTGCCACCTCGTCCGCGATGCGGACGTCGGCCTGGCGCACCGCGCCCCAGGTGTAGCCGCTGATGAACTTGCCGCATTCGCCGGCATCGTCGCCGGACGGGGTGCTCACCGCCGGCAGCGCCAGCGTGCTGTTGAGCTGGCTGGCCAGCAGGCGCAGGCCGTATGAGCCGGTATCCAGCAGCACATGGTCGATGGTCTGGCAGGTGCTGGTGCCGGGCCGGCACACGGTGACGCTGACGTAGGGCACATTGATCACCCCGCTGACGCCGCTCGGACCGCTGTCGACCACGATGGCGGTGCTGTTGCTGAGGGCAGCGGTGACGCTCAGCGCCGCGCTGCCGCTGGCGGCGCCGCCAGCACCGCTGCAGGTCATGCTGTAGGTGAAGGTGCCAGCCTCGGTCGGCGCCAGCGTCACCGAACCGGCGGTGGCCTTGTTGCCGCTCCAGGCGCCGCTGGCGCTGCAACTGCTGGCGTTGGCCGAGGACCAGCTCAGCACCGTGGTCTGCGCGGTAGTGATATTGGCCGGCGCCAGCGTGATGCTGACCGTGGGCGAGGGCGGCGGCGTGCTGACCGTCACCACCGCGGTGTTGCTGACGCTGCCGCAACTCAGGGTGTAGCTGGCCGTGCCGGCCGCGCCGGCCGTGACATTTTGCGTGCCGCTGCTGGCCAGCGCGCCGCTCCAGGCGCCCGACGCGGTGCAGCCGCCGGACGGCGCATTGGCCACGCTCCAGGTCAGCGTGATGACCTGGCCAGTGGTGGTGGCGGTGGGCGTGGCGGCAATGCTGATCACCGGCGTCGCTTGCGCCATGGCTTCGGTGGCGCCGGTGCTGCTGGCGGCGGTGCCGGACGAGCCACCGCCGCCGCACGCAGCCAGGAGCAGGCAGAGCAGCGCGCCTGCCAGTGACGGATAGTTCATGCGGACTTCCTTATTCTATGCTGCTGGTATCAAAGCCGGCCGGCAGGGCGGCGGGTATCCATGCCTGGCCGGCGTAGGCGCGCATATGGCCATTGGAGACGATCACCACATCGGACTGGTTGACCGCCAGCTGCGAGTGGCCGGCCTTGGGCCGCTTGGCCGCATTGCTGGTCATGACGGTGAATTTGTCGCCCAGCAGGGTGCGCAGGTCGGGCAGGACCGGGCCTTTCCAGCTGACGGCAAATACCACGCCGCTGGCGTCGCTGTATTCGCGCACCACGGTGCCGCTATCGAGGGTGGACTGGGTGACGGTGTAGAGCGCGTCGCTGCTGCTGGCGGCGGCCAGGCTGCGCGCCGCTTGCCGGGCCTGGGTGGTGGCGGTGCCAAAGTTGGAAGGGGCGCTGCCCAGGGCCGCCCAGGCGAGCGCGCCTTGCAGCAGGGACAGGAACAACATCAGGGTGAATGCGCGGCGCATCGTACACTCCATTGCCTAAAACTAAGACAGTGCAGTGTAGAGCGGCCGCGCGTTGGGTTACGTTAGCGAGTTGTAAGCAAACGTTACGTCTTAAAACTTCACGTACAGGCGGCCGAAATAGGACGCGCCGTTCAGGCCGAACTGCACCGACTCGTATTTGAAGCCGTTGTCGGTCTCGTCCGGATTCTGCGTGCTGGCGTGGACGTTGAAGATGTTGTTGCCGCCAAACGAGAACTTCATGTTCTTGTTGATGGTGTAGGTGAAGGCCAGGTCGGCCGAGGTTTTCGCCTCGTAGTGCTGGTTGGCCACCCCGCCGGCGGTGCCGCTGTAAGTGCCCAGCGTCTGCGGGCCGAAGTGGATGATCTTCAGGTCGCTTTCCCAGGCGTTGTGGGTGTAATTGAAGCCCAGCGTGGCCTTCGAGCGCGGCGCGCCTTGCTCGATGTACAGGCGTTCCTTCTCCGACAGCAGCACGTCTTCATAGCCGCGCAGCGAGGCCGGGGCGTGGATGCCGGTCACTTCGGTCTTGCTGACGTTCATGGCCAGGAAGGTGGTCAGCTTGTCGGCGCCAAAGCTGGCTTTGTGCGAGGCGGTCAGGTCCAGGCCCTTGGTCTTGGTGTCGACCGAGTTGACGAAGAACTGCGCCTGGCCCACGCCGAGCGTGGCCAGTTTGGCGGCCAGGTCAGGATAGTTGCTCTCGTCGAAGCGGCCGGACAGCACGATGCGGTCCTTGATCTTGATCTGGTACAGGTCGGCGGTGACCGACACGGCCTGGGTCGGCGTCCAGGTCGAGCCCAGCGTGAAGCTGGTCGATTTCTCTTCCTTCAGCTTGGGAATGCCGGCCAGGTTGGTGACCGCGCTGTTGTTCGGCGCCAGCACCACGTCAGTCGGCACGCCGCCGATGAAGTCGGTGAAGGTCGACGAGAAGTACATCTGTTGCAGCGACGGCGCGCGGAAGCCGGTCGAGGCCGAACCGCGCAGCAGCACGGCCGGCGCCACGCGCCAGCTGCCGGCCAGCTTGCCGGTGGTGGTCGAGCCGAAGTCGCTGTATTTCTCGTAGCGCACCGCGCCCTGGGCCTTGACGGTGTCGCTCAGGTCCGCTTCCAGGTCGAGGTAGGCGGCCACGCTGTGGCGGTTGGCGTCCACCTGGTCGGCGGGCTGGAAGCCCGGGAAGCCCTGGCTGCCGGCGTTGCCGCCGATGCCGACGCCGTCGGCGTCGATGTAGGAACCGGCTTCGCCGGCGTAGATCTTGTAGTTCTCGTGGCGGTATTCAGCGCCAAAGGCGACGTTCAGGCCGCGGCCGACCAGGCCGTCGAAGTAGCGGTTGAAGTCGAGGTTGGTGGTCAGTTGTTCAAACTGGAAGCCGCCGGCGTTGAAGCTGGTCGGGCTGATGCCCTTGCCGCCGGCCAGCAGGTCCTTGTTGGCGATCGACGCGTTCAGCGTGTTGCTGATGTCGTAGATCATCTTGTTCTTGCCGTAGGTCTGCGATAGGTCCATATTCCACTCGCCCAGTTGGTTGCGGTGGCCGAGGATGGCGTACTGGTCGTCGATCTGCGCATTGATGAACGGCACGAAGCCATTCGGGTACATGGCGGCCGAGTTGCGCGACGGGATGTCGTCGCTGCCGATGCCGCCGCGCGCCCACGCGCCCGAGGAAGCATCGCGACTTTGCGCGCCGGCCGTGAAGTACAGGCGGCCGCTGCCGGTGGTCGGCAGTTCGCCGTTCAGGTAGATGGTCTGGTTCTTGGTCTTGCTGTCGCCGATGGTGCGCGGGTTGCCTGCTTCGGCGCGGTTGGAGCGGCCGCGGTCGAGGTATTCGCCGGTGATGCCAAGCACGCCGTTGTTGCCGATCTCAAAGCCGCAGTAGGCCGAGGCCAGGTAGTTCTTGCCGTCGCGCTTGCTGTACTCGCTGAAGCCGGCCACCGCT
This sequence comes from Duganella sp., assembly GCF_039595735.1. NCBI lineage: Bacteria > Pseudomonadati > Pseudomonadota > Betaproteobacteria > Burkholderiales > Oxalobacteraceae > Duganella > Duganella sp. The sequence continues at coordinate 135,900 of NZ_JBCNLB010000016.1, read as the reverse complement.
TCGCAGCCCTTGGATTTTTTCAGGCCGATGTCCATCACGCCGGCAATCGCGTCCGAGCCGTACTGGGCGGCGGCGCCGTCACGCAGCACTTGCACGTCCTTGATGGCCAGCATCGGGATGGCGTTCATGTCGGTGCCGGTGTTGCCGCGGTTGCGGGCGCCGAACAGGTTGACCAGCGCGGTGGTGTGGCGGCGCTTGCCGTTCACCAGCACCAGGGTCTGGTCCGAGCCGAGGCCGCGCAGGGCGGCGGAGTCGACCAGGTCGGCGCCGTCCGAGCCGGTCTGGCGGGTCGAGTTGAACGAGGGGGAAATATAAGTCAGGGTCTGGGCCAGGTCGAACTGGCCGCCGCTCTCGGCGGTCTTGGTCAGGGGAATCACGTCGACCGGCACCGTGGTATCGGTGGCCGAGCTGGTGGCGCGGCGCGAACCGACGATGCTGACCGATTGCATGGCATTGTCGGTGGTTTGTGCGGAGGTTTCAGCGGTCAGGGCCAGGGTGGAGGCGCCGTACAGGCTGAGCAAGACGGCTTTACGTAAGGTAGTGGTTGCGAACACGTGTCGTCTCCCATGAAAAATTTGATTCTATGCAAATTGGTCATATAGACAGGTGTTTTTGTAGCAAGAATGCATGCAAACACTATTTTTTGTTGTATGCACGCGCCACCGCTGTGTTTCCCCTACGTAGTGCTACGCAGCTCGGCGCGGCCGCCGATTAAAATGTTCTGCCCATGCAACTCCGCGCGCAGTTTGCAGGGCGTGCCGAGCTTGGCGCCCTGATACAGTGTGACGCCGGTCTGCAGATGGGCGGTCAGGGCGCCGGCCGCCACCCCGGTGGCGCCGTCTTCGGCGGCCGGGTCCAGATGGTTGAGGTTGCGGCCTTCCAGCGCGCCGTCCGGCCGCCGGCACCAGACGTAGCAGCCGCTGACGGCATGTTGCTGGCCCCAGTCGGCAATGGCGGGCAGGTCGGGCGTCAGGGCTTGCAGGGTGGCGCTGTCGGCCACTTCCAGCAGCAGCTTGGGGCTGCCGACCGAGGCGATCGCCGGCGCCGAGGCCAGCTGGATGCCGGGCGCGGCCAGCAACCGGGCCGGCAGCGCCGGCGCAATCTTCACTGCCGGCACCGCTTGCGGCGACAGCTGGATGAAGACTTCGCCGTGTTGCAGGATCAGCGTCAATGGCTGCTTGCGCATGGCGGTATGGACCAGCAGTTCCGGCTGCTGCGGCGACAGCAGCACGCGCGCCGCCGCCAGCGTGGCGTGCAGGCACAGCGGGCTGCGCGTGTGCGGGTAAAAGTAGTCCAGCACAATGGCGCCGTCGGCGGCGCGGTCGATGAACACACACGCCGGCTTGCGGCTGACTTGCGCAAACTGCTGGCGCTGCTCGGCGCTGCGCTGGTCGTGCTGCACCACCAGCGCGGGATTGCCGCCGCCCGCTTCTATGCCAAAGCACAACAGTTCCTGCACGGTGGTTTCTTGCATTCTGCTCCCCTGAATCTGCACTTCATCGCATGCCCGCAGCCGCGCTTTGCAGCAAATGCAAGAATGTCTGCACATCAAACAAAAGAGGAACATGATAATGCGTAACGCTGTTTTCGTTCTGGCCCTGATGGCTGCCGCGCCTGCCATGGCGGCGCTGGCGGTCACCACGCTGATCGATGGCCGCAAGGTGGAGTGTGTGATGCTGAAAAATCCGTCCGCGCCGGTCACGGTGGTGTTTGAGAACGGTTCGCGCGCCACGGTCGACAAATGGGACAAGGTGATCGACGGCATCGCGCCGCAGGCCTCCGTGTATGCCTACAACCGTCCCGGCTACGGCAACAGCGATGACACCGCGGCGCCGCGCGACGGCCTGACCATTGTCGAAGAACTGCGCCGCAACCTCCAGCACGAAGGCATGACGCCGCCCTACATCCTGGTCGGCCATTCGCTGGGCGGCTTGTACATGCAACTGTTTGCCAGGCGCCATCCGGACGAGGTGGCCGGCATCGTGCTGGTCGATGCCGTGTATCCGCGCGTGATCAAAAAGCAGGAAGACTTCCCCTTGCTGACGCGCGCCGGCGCCTGGCTGCTCTTCTCCAGCACCGTGCGCAAGGAAATCGGCAGCATTTATGAAACCGGCGAGCAGGTGCTGGCGCAGGGCGACATTGACAACAAACCGATGATCCGCCTGGTCAACCAGCCCAAGGGCGCGACCGCGGTGCCGGTCGATTTTGGCGTAGTGAACAGCGATCCGCAAACCATCAGCTTGGTCCGCGCCATGTACCCGCGGGCCAAAACCATCATCGTCGACTCCGACCACCAGATGCAAACCGCCTCGCCCGAAGTCATCATCCAGGCCATCAACGACCTCATCGCCGCACAGCAAAAATAACTGCGTGTTCCCTGGCCTGCATCAACGCCGGCTACCCGAACCTTGCCACCATCTGTTGATCAAACAGATGACATGGCACGATCATGAGCAGCGACCCGGCCCTCGATGTTGTGCTGGACTTTAATGGTGTGCGGTTGGAGTTGGGTGGGGGATACTGGGTTAAGATTGAAGCCAGGTTGGTGGACGTGTCGCGTGCAATACCTCATGGCATTCGATACGCTTTGACTTTGCACGCATCAGATCATGGCGTCCCATATGCATTTACGAACAATTTGGTTTGCCTCGATGCAGTCCTTGGCGGAGATGCTCAGTGATGAAAATCGTGCGCTGCTACGCGTCATTGCCGATACCAAGCCGGATTCTATTTCTGCATTGGCTAAAACAACCGGGCAGAAATCTGGCGAGCTAAGGCGTACTTTGAAAAAAATGTCCAACTGCGGAGTCGTTGAATTGCAGCGTGGACGAAATCATCTGCGCCCCGTGGCAAAGGCAGTGGAGTTTCGCATCGTCATCCTTGATTCTGGTTGATGAGGGTGTAGAATGCTGTATAAAAACACAGTATTCATATGAGCACGCCACCACCCTCCATCGGACTGCCGGAATATGCCGAGCTGTTCTGTTTGTCGAATTTTTCCTTTCTGCAAGGCGCTTCGTGTGCGGAGGAGCTGGTGGCGCGCGCCGTGCAGCTGGATTACGCGGCGCTGGCGATTACCGATGAATGCTCGCTTGCCGGCGTAGTGCGTGCTCACGCCGAGGCCAGGACCGCCGATTTTCCGCTGATTATCGGCAGCTATTTCCGGCTCACCAATCCCGACGGCACGCCCGGCCTGTCGTTCGTCGCGCTGGCCAAGAACAAGAATGGTTACGGCAATCTGTGCGAATTGATCACGATCGCCCGCAACCGCGTGGAAAAAGGCCGTTATCTGCTGATGCCGGCCGACCTGGCCGCGCCGCCGCCCAAGTTCGCGCACCTGCAAGGCTTGCCGGATTGCCTGCTGATCCTGCTGCCCAACTATCCGGCGCACCGGCCCGAGGATGTCGACCAACTGCACGCCCAGGCCGCATGGATGGAGGCCACCTTCCCCGGCCGCGCATGGATGGGCCTGAACCTGCTGCTGCGCGCCTTTGACGAGGCGCACCGGCTCAGCATTGCCGAGGTGGCGGCCCAGCACCAGATGCCGGTGGTGGCGGTCGGCCATGTGGTGATGCATGTGCGCTCGCGCAAGCCGATGCAGGACACCATGACCGCCATCCGCATCGGCAAGCCGGTGGGCGAGTGCGGCTACGCGCTGGCGCAGAACGCCGAGCAGCATCTGCGGCCGCGCATCCAGCTGGCCAACCTCTACCCGCGCGCGGCGCTGGACGAAACCGTGCGCATCGCCCGGATGTGCGAATTCAATCTACAGCAGCTGCGCTACGAATATCCGCACGAACTCATCCCGCACGGCCATACGCCCGCCAGCTATCTGCGGCAAGAGGTGTATGCCGGCACGTTGCGGCGCTGGCCGCAAGGCTTGCCCGATAAGGTGCGCGCTCAGATCGAGAAGGAACTCGCGCTGATCGCGGATCTGAAGTACGAGCCGTACTTCCTGACCGTGTACGACATCGTGCGCTACGCCCGTTCGCAGGCCATCCTGTGCCAGGGCCGGGGATCGGCGGCCAACTCGGTGGTTTGCTATTGCCTTGGCGTGACGGAAGTGAATCCGGACGAGAGCAAGATGCTGACCGGCCGGTTTATTTCGCGCGAACGCAACGAGCCGCCCGACATCGACGTCGACTTCGAGCACCAGCGGCGCGAAGAAGTCATCCAGTACATTTATCAGAAATACGGCCACGACCGCGCCGCACTGGCTGCCGTGGTAATCAGCTATCGACCCAAGAGCGCGCTGCGCGACAGCGGCAAGGCCTTGGGTGTGGACCTGGCCATCGTGGAGAAGGTGTGCAAGTCGCAGCGCTGGTTCGACAGCCGTCATGATCTGGTGGCGCGGCTGGCGGAATGCGGTCTTGATCCGGCATCGCAACTGGCGCAGCAATGGGCGGCGCTGACGTTGGCGCTGCTGGGCTTCCCGCGCCATCTGTCGCAGCATCCCGGCGGTTTCGTGATCTCGCACGAGAAGCTGACCCGGCTGGTGCCGGTCGAAAAGGCGACCATGGAAGACCGTTACGTCATCCAGTGGGACAAGGACGATCTTGAGGAACTTGGCCTGATGAAGGTGGACGTGCTGGCACTGGGCATGTTGTCCGCCTTGCGGCGCTCCCTCGATTTGCTGACGGCGCAGCGCGGCCAGCCATTCCGCATGCAAGACATCCCGCGTGAAGACCGCGCCACCTACGACATGATTTGCGACGCCGACACCATCGGCGTGTTCCAGATCGAATCGAGGGCGCAGATGAGCATGCTGCCACGCCTGCGACCCAAGACCTTTTACGATCTGGTGATCGAGGTCGCCATCGTGCGGCCCGGTCCGATACAGGGCGGCATGGTGCACCCGTATTTGCAGCGGCGCATGAATCCGAAACTGGTTCAGTATCCGCACAAACTGGAGGAGGCGCTGGGCCGAACGCTGGGCGTGCCGATTTTCCAGGAGCAGGTGATGCAGATCGCCCAGATCGCCGCCGGCTTCACCGAAGGCCAGGCCGATCAGCTACGCCGCGCCATGGCCGCCTGGAAACGCAAGGGCGGTGTCGACAAATACGAACAACAGATCAAGGATGGCATGCGCGAACGCGGATATACCGATGATTTCGCCGACGCCATCTGCAAACAAATCCAGGGCTTTGGCGAATACGGTTTCCCCGAATCGCATTCGGCCAGTTTTGCGCTGCTCAGCTATGCCAGTTCCTGGATCAAGTGCCACGAGCCGGCGGTGTTTCTCGCTGCCTTGCTGAACAGCCAGCCGATGGGCTTTTACAGCCCGTCCCAGCTGGTGCAGGACGCCAGGCGCCACGACGTGGTGGTGCGCGAGATCGATGTCACTGTCAGCGGCTGGGAAACCGCGCTGGAGGAGCCGGCCGGCAAGCGCGGCCAGCCGGCGGTGCGGCTGGGCCTGAATATGCTCAAGGGCATGGGCGAGGAGACGGCACGGCGCATCGAGCACGCGCGCGCGGCGCGTCCGTTCTCCAGCGTGGCCGACCTGGCGCGCCGCGCCGACCTCGATCGCCATGCGCTGCACGTGCTGGCCGGCGGCGATGCGCTGCGCAGCCTGTCCGGCCATCGCCGCCAGGCGCTGTGGCAGGCGGTCGGCGCGGTGCCGGACAAGGATCTGCTGCGCCCGACCATGCCGGACGAGGAAACGCCGCAACTGGCCGCGCCCAGCGAAGGCGAGGACATCCTGGGCGACTACCGCTCGCACGGCCTGACGCTGCGCCGCCATCCGCTGGCGCTGCTGCGGCCGACGCTGCTCAAGCACCGCTTCATGCCGGCCGAGGTGCTCAACACCTACACCAGCAACATGGTGGCGCGCGCCTGCGGCATGGTGACGGTGCGTCAGCGCCCCGGCACCGCCAAAGGCGTGATTTTCATGACCCTGGAAGATGAAACCGGCAGCGTCAACGTCATCATCTGGCCGGCGCTGCTGGAGCAGCAGCGGCGCGAAGTGCTGAGCGCGCCGTTGCTGGGGGTGTATGGCGTGTGGCAGCAGGAGGGCATGGTGCGCCACCTGGTGGCCAAGCGGCTGGTCGACATGTCCCATCTGCTGGGCCGGCTGCCGACCGTCAGCCGCGATTTCTGTTAGAGGCGGGCGTCCCGGCTGGCGCCGGTGCCGTAGTAGTCGTGCACCTGGCTGGCCCAGGTCTGGTTGGCCATGTCCGGCCAGTCGTTCTTGTCGAAGCCGGGCGCGGCCTCGATGCGCTCTTTGTCGATGTTCAGGGTGAAGCGCTTGTTGACGGTGTCCAGCGTCAGGGCTTCCCACGGCACGGCAAACAGTTTTTCACCGATGGTCAGCACGCCGCCCGAGGCCATCACCGCATACGCGATCTTGCCGGTGCGCATGTCGAGCATGATTTCCTTGATCTCGCCCAGATGCTCGTTTTTCAGGTTGTGCACGTGGTCGCCGATCAGGGTGTCGGCGCCCATCAGCTCCGGTCCGGGGCCCTTGTGGCCGTTGTCCACATACATGCCATATTGATCACGATCTTCGTAGCTCATGACGCATCTCCTTTTCATTAATGAGTTGTTATTGTGATATTTTAGGCAAGCCGAGTCTGTACGGTGATGCACATGGCAGGTGAAGAATCAGCGGTTTTAGGATATAATTTCAATTTCCCGCATGTGCCGTTCGGCACCTTCCGCAATGACCAAATTTGTCTTCGTCACTGGCGGCGTCGTGTCTTCCCTTGGTAAAGGGATCGCCGCTGCTTCCCTCGCTGCGATCCTTGAATCGCGCGGCCTCAAAGTCACCATGCTCAAGCTGGATCCGTACATCAACGTCGATCCGGGCACCATGTCCCCAATGCAACACGGCGAAGTGTTCGTCACCGACGACGGCGCTGAAACCGACCTGGACCTCGGTCACTACGAGCGCTTCATCACCACCCGCATGAAGAAGGTGAATAACTTCACCACCGGCCAGATCTACGATTCGGTGATCCGCAAGGAACGCCGCGGCGAGTACCTGGGCAAGACGGTGCAGGTGATCCCGCACATCACCAATGAAATCCAGGACTACATCCGCCGTGGCGCCGAAGGCTACGACGTGGCCCTGTGCGAAATCGGCGGCACCGTGGGCGATATCGAATCGCTGCCGTTCCTGGAAGCGGCGCGTCAGCTGAGCCTGCGCGCCGGCCGCAAGAATTCGGCGTTCGTGCACCTGACCCTGGTGCCCTACATCGCCTCCGCCGGCGAACTGAAGACCAAGCCGACCCAGCACTCGGTACAGAAGCTGCGCGAAATCGGCATCTCGCCGAATGCGCTGCTGTGCCGCGCCGACCGCCGCATTCCGGACGACGAACGCGCCAAGATCTCGCTGTTTTCCAACATCGAAGAGCAGGCCGTGATTTCCGTGTGGGACGTGGACACCATCTACAAAGTGCCGCAAATGCTGCACGACCAGGGCCTGGACACCATCATCTGCGAAGCGCTGGACCTGAATCCGGCGCCGGCCGACCTGTCGGTCTGGACCAAGCTGATCTACGCGCAAGAGCATCCGAAGCAGGAAGTGTCGATCGGCATGGTCGGCAAGTACGTGGAACTGACCGAGTCGTACAAATCGCTGACCGAAGCGCTGCGCCACGCCGGCATTCACACCGAATCCAAGGTCAACATCGAGTACATCGACTCGGAAGAAATCGAAACCACCGGCTGCGCCGCGCTGGCCAAGTACGACGCCATCCTGGTGCCGGGCGGCTTCGGCAAGCGCGGCGTGGAAGGCAAGATCATGGCCGCCCGCTTCGCCCGTGAAAACAAGATTCCTTACCTCGGCATCTGCCTCGGCATGCAAGTGGCGCTGATCGAATACGCGCGCCACAAGGCCGGCCTGACCGAAGCCAACTCGACCGAGTTCGACCTCGGCACGCCGCAGCCGGTGGTGGCCCTGATCGACGAATGGCAGGGCCAGGACGGCAAGGTTGAAAAGCGCGACGAGAATTCCGACCTGGGCGGCACCATGCGCCTGGGCGCGCAAACCTGCGCCATCAAGCCGGGCACGCTGGCTTCGGAAATCTACGGCGCGGTGGTGACCGAGCGTCACCGTCACCGTTACGAAGCCAACAACCACTACCTGCCGCGCGTGGAAGCGGCCGGCCTGGTGGTGGCGGCACGCACCCCGACCGAAGACCTGTGCGAAATCATGGAGCTGCCACGCAGCGGCGAGAATTCGCACCCGTGGTACATGGGGGTGCAGTATCACCCTGAATTCAAATCCACCCCGCGTGACGGCCACCCGCTGTTCACGTCTTACATCAAGGCGGCGCTGGCCCACAAGGCTGCAAGCGGCGCCACTGAACTGCAAGGAGAGGCGGCATGAAACTGTGCGGATTCGACGTCGGCCTGGACCAACCATTCTTTCTGATCTCCGGTAACTGTGTCGTCGAATCGCGCCAGATGGCCTTCGACACCGCCGGCGCGCTGAAAGAGATGACCACCGAGCTGGGCATCCCGTTCATCTTCAAGGCTTCGTTCGACAAGGCCAATCGTTCCTCGGGCAAGTCCTATCGCGGTCCAGGCCGCGAGCAGGGCCTGGAGATCCTGGCCGCCGTCAAGCGCGAGCTGCAGGTGCCGGTGCTGACCGACGTGCACACCATTGAAGACATCGAAGTCGCTGCGAAAGTCGTCGATGTGCTGCAGACCCCGGCCTTCCTGTGCCGCCAGACCGACTTCATCGTCGCCTGCGCGCAGTCCGGCCTGCCGGTCAACATCAAGAAGGGCCAGTTCCTGGCCCCGCACGACATGAAGAACGTGATCGACAAGGCCCGCGCTGCCGCCAAGGAAGCCGGCCTGAACGAAGACAACTTCATGGCCTGCGAACGCGGCGCCTCGTTCGGCTACAACAACCTGGTGTCGGACATGCGCTCGCTGGCCATCATGCGCGAAACCGGTGCGCCGGTGGTGTTTGATGCCACCCACTCGGTGCAACTGCCAGGCGGCAATGGCACCTCGTCGGGCGGCATGCGCGAAATGGTGCCGGTGCTGTCGCGTGCGGCAGTGGCGGTGGGCGTCGACGGCCTGTTCATGGAAACCCATCCTAATCCCGCAGAGGCACTGTCGGACGGCCCGAACGCCGTACCGCTGGGCCGCATGAAGGACTTGCTGTCCGTTCTGATCGAGCTGGACCGCATTACCAAAAAAGCTGGCTTCCTGGAGAACAGCTTCAACTAAAGCAACCTACCCGGTGTGGAAAATTTAGCAATCTTGCCTGCACCGGGTACAATTCCCGTTATCCTGTTCGCAACGCGCGTAAAGACGCGGCGCGACTCCGTATCGCCTAACTTTGGAGAATGACATGAGTGCTATCGTTGATATTATCGGCCGTGAAGTAATCGATTCGCGCGGCAATCCTACCGTCGAATGCGACGTGCTGCTGGAATCGGGCGTGATGGGCCGCGCCGCGGTACCGTCGGGCGCCTCGACCGGTTCGCGCGAAGCGATTGAACTGCGCGACGGCGATCCGAAGCGCTACTTCGGCAAGGGCGTGCTGAAAGCCTGCGAAAACATCAACACCGAAATCTCGGAAGCCATCATGGGCCTGGACGCCAATGAGCAGGCTTTCCTGGACCGCACTCTGATCGACCTGGACGGCACCGAAAACAAATCGCGCCTGGGCGCCAACGCCATGCTGGCAGTGTCGATGGCGGTGGCCAAGGCCGCCGCCGAAGAAGCCGGCCTGCCGCTGTACCGCTACTTCGGCGGTTCGGGCGCCATGCAGCTGCCGGTGCCGATGATGAACGTGATCAACGGCGGCGCGCACGCCGACAACAACCTGGACATCCAGGAATTCATGATCATTCCAGTCGGCGCCCCGTCGTTCAAGGAAGCCGTGCGTTACGGCGCGGAAGTGTTCCACACCCTGAAAAAAATCCTGCACAAGCGCGGCCTGAACACCGCCGTCGGCGATGAAGGCGGCTTTGCCCCGTCGCTGGCCAACCACGAAGAAGCGATCAAGCTGATCATCGAAGCGATCGAGCAGGCCGGCTACGAGCCAGGCACCCAGATCGCCATCGGCCTGGACTGCGCCGCTTCCGAGTTCTACAAGGACGGCAAGTACGAGCTGGAAGGTGAAGGCCTGTCGCTGACCTCGACCGAGTTCACCAACCTGCTGGCCACCTGGGCCGACAAGTACCCGATCATCTCGATCGAAGACGCGATGCACGAAGGCGACTGGGAAGGCTGGGCCATCCTGACCAGGGAACTGGGCAAGAAAGTCCAGCTGGTGGGCGACGACCTGTACGTCACCAACACCAAGATCCTGAAGGAAGGCATCCAGAAAGGCATCGCCAACTCGATCCTGATCAAGATCAACCAGATCGGCACCCTGACCGAAACCTTCGCCGCCATCGAAATGGCCAAGCGCGCCGGCTACACCGCCGTGATCTCGCACCGTTCCGGCGAAACCGAGGATTCGACCATCGCGGACATCGCGGTTGGCACCAATGCCCTGCAGATCAAGACCGGCTCGATGTCGCGTTCGGACCGCATGGCCAAGTACAACCAGCTGCTGCGCATCGAAGAAGATCTGGGCGACATCGCTTCCTACCCAGGCCGCGACGCGTTCTATAATCTGAAGTAATTAAGCAAGCGCGGCCGGAGTGATCCGGCCGCTGTCCGATTCATGCGCCTGATTACGCTCGCCCTGGCCTTTTTGCTGCTGCTGATCCAGTACCCGCTGTGGCTGGGGAAGGGCGGCTGGCTGCGCGTCAAGGATTTCGAGGCGCAGGTGGACGTGGCGCACAAGAAGAATGCGGAGCTGATCGCCCGCAACGCCAAGCTCGACTCCGAAGTGCGCGACCTCAAGGACGGCACCGGCGCGGTCGAGGAACGGGCTCGCTATGAGCTCAGCATGATCAAGCAAAACGAGATTTTCGTCCAAATCGTTGGCAAGGGGCAGTCTGCCGCCCTTGCACCGCTGGCGCCCAAGCCGGCGGAAACGCCCCAACACTGAGACCCGACATGAGGCTGCGCGCTGGCATTCCGCTGATGTTGGCCGTCGCTGCCATGCCGCTTGCCGCTGCGCCTGCTGCGCCGGCGGCGCAATGCATCCCCATCCGCGTAGGCTATATGGACCAGAACCGGCCGCCGTACTGGCTGGGCGAGGGCGACAAGGTGCCCGATCCGCCCGGCGCGGCGGTCGACCTGATCCGCGACGCCGTGCTGGGCGCCGGCTTCGGCTGCACGCCGATCTGGGTGCGGCTGCCGGTGGCGCGCCTCAAGCTGGCGCTGGCCAACGGCGACATCGACCTGGCGCCGCTGGGCGAGCTGAGTTTTTATCCGGCCGAGATCGCCCTGCCGCGCGACAAGTCTGGCAATATCGACCTGGAGCGCGCGCTGCACAACCAGGTGCTGGTGCTGGTGCGTGCCCAAGACAAGCTGCCGGCCAACACCAACCCCATGCAATTCTTCAAGGGCAAGACGCTGGGCATCCCGCAAGGTAACGGTTATGCCGCGCGCCTGCGCGAAGCCGGGCTGACGCTGGACGAGGGCGGGCGCGACCTGGACCGCAACATCGAAAAGCTCAGGCTGGGCCGGGTGGACGGCGTGGTGGTGGCAGCGGTGGCGCCGGCCCACCTCAAGCAGACGCTCGACAAGTACAAGGGCGCGGTGGTGCAACTGCCGCAGCCGCTGTTGAACATCCGCGTCTGGCTGGCTTTCAACGACAACTTCTACCGCGCCCACACCCAGCAAAGCGAAGCGCTGTGGACCTGGCTCGACAAGAACCGCAACCGCCTCGGCTACGTCATGCAACGCTACCGCAAGGATTGACCATGTCCCTCGACCACATCAGCGCCATCAGCCTGTTTGTTGAAGACCTGCCTGCCACGCGGGCGTTTTATATGGAGGTGTTTGCGGCGCCAGTGGTGTACGAGGACGACAATTGCGCCGTCTTCAAATTCGACAGCGTGTTGATCAATCTGTTGAAGGTGGCCAACGCGGCGGAGATCATCGCGCCCGGCGTGGTGGCGCCGCGCGAGGCTGGTTCGCGCTTCCAGCTCACCATCTGGGTGCCGGACGTGGACGCGGTGGCGGCGCAGCTGCGGCAGCGCGGCGTCACCATCCTGCAAGGGCCGCTCGACCGGCCATGGGGCGTGCGCACCGTGAATTTTGTCGATCCCGCCGGGCACAGTTGGGAAGTGGGACAGCAAATTGGCTGACCGGTAAGCTAGAATAAGCTCCCTGTTTTTCTCCGAGTCTGGTTTGAAAGTTTTAGTCCTTGCCTTGTCGCTGGCGGCCGCCAGCGTATCTGCCGCCGAGCCGGCGCTGTCCACTGCCGATACCCAATTATTGCGCGCGCAAGTGCTGCTGGACCGCGCGCATTTCTCGCCCGGCGAAATGGATGCGGCGTGGGGCAGCAATATGCGGCAGGCCCTGCGCGGCTTCCAGAAACTGCACCAGCTGCCGGTCACCGGCAAGCTTGACGCCGCCACCTGGCGGCAGCTGGAACGCGATCAGGCGCCGGTGCTGGAGGTCTACACGCTGACCGCGCAGGACCTGGCCGGGCCATATGTCAAAGTGCCGGCCGACATGGCGGGCAAGGCCAAACTGGCTGCCCTGGGTTACACCAGCCTGGCCGAGGCGCTGGGTGAGCGCTTCCATTGCAGCCCCGAGCTGCTGCGGCGCCTGAATCCCGGCAAGAAGATGAGGCGCGCCGGCGAACAACTGCTGGTGCCGAACGTGGCCATCATCAAGCCGCTGCCGAAGGCGGCCTCGGTGCTGGTCGATGCGAAAGAGGGCACGCTGACCCTGCTCGACGCCGGCGGCACGCCGTTCGCGCAATTCCCGGCCAGCACCGGCAGCCGGCACGACCCGCTGCCCGAGGGGCGCTGGCAGGTGCGCGGCGTCGCCACCAATCCGGAATACCGCTACAACCCCAAACTGTTCTGGGATGCCAAGGCCGGCGACACCAAGGCCCACATCGCGGCCGGCCCCAACAACCCGGTCGGGCTGGCGTGGATCGACCTCACCATCGAGCACTACGGCATCCATGGCACGCCGGAGCCGGGCAAGATCGGCAAGACCCAGTCGCATGGCTGCGTACGTCTCACCAACTGGGATGTGATGCAGGTGGTGCGCTCGCTGGCGCGCGGCGCCACGGTATTAATGCAATCTTAGTGACATTTCAATAGATTTCCACGGGGAAAAAGTTTGTAGAATCGGCGTCATGCCGAAACTACTCACCATCATGCTGTGCACTTGGCCGCTGCTGGCGCAGGCCCAGATCTACAAATGGGTCGATGACAAGGGCGTGGTGCATTACAGCGATAACAAATTCGAGGCTGGCGACGCGCCGGTCAAGGAAATCAAGCCGAACGGCCCGCCGTCGCCGGTGCTGCCGGCCGGCGTGACCTGGCAGGAGCGCGATGCCGAATTCCGCCGCAAGCAGCAATACAAACTGCTGGCGCCGACCTACCGTCCGCGCGAACTGCAGGCCTCCCACTGCCAGCCCGACGCGCGTGCCGTTTGCCGTTAGCCTGATCTACAATGACCGCAGGAGGTGCACATGGCCATTGAACTGGATCACCTGATTATCCCCGCGCGCGACAAGGCCGCCGCTGCCCAGCTGCTGGCGGAATTGCTGGACGTGCGCTGGTCGCCCATCGGCATCGGCCCGTTCGCCCCGGTGTTCGTCAGCGACAGCCTGACGATCGATTTTGACACCTGGCCTGAGCCGATTCCGCTGACGCATTACTGCTTCCGCGTCAGCCAGCCGGAGTTCGACGCCATCCTGGCGCGCATTGCCGCCAAAGGCATCCCGTATCGCAGCTCCGTGTTCGGGCCGGTCGACAACGCGGTCGGCAAATGGAACGACGGCAGCATCGTCTACTGGAATGAGCCGGATGGCCACCAGTGGGAAATCCTCACAGTCAGCTACGCACGATGAAAACCATAGGACTAATTGGCGGCATGAGTTGGGAATCCAGCGTGCCCTACTACCGGCAGATCAACGAAACCATCAAGCAGCAACTGGGCGGCCTGCATTCCGCCCGGCTGGTGCTGTACAGCGTCGACTTCCATGAAGTCGAACGCCTGCAGCATGCCGGCGACTGGGATGCGGCCGGCGCCATGATGGCCGCCGCCGCGCGCGCCTTGCAGGCGGCCGGCGCCGACTTCATCGTGCTGTGCACCAACACCATGCACAAGGTGGCGCCGGCGATCGAAGCGGCGGTGCGCATCCCGCTGTTCCACATTGCCGACCCGACCGCGCGTGCCATCCAGCAGGCGGGGCTGCGCAAGATCGGCCTGCTTGGCACGCGCTTCACCATGGAGCAGGCGTTCTACAAGGAGCGCCTGCGCGAACAGCACGGCCTGGACGTGGTGGTGCCGGAGCAGGCCGATCGTGACATCGTCCACCGCATCATCTACGAAGAACTGTGCCTGGGGCAGATCGTCGACAGCTCGCGCGTAGAATACCGCCGCATCATTGCCGGACTGGTGGAGCAGGGCGCGCAAGCCATCATCCTCGGCTGCACCGAAATCTCGCTGCTGGTGGCGCAGCAGGACGCCAGCGTGCCGCTGTTCGACACCACCGCCATCCACGCCCAAAGCGCCGCCCTGTGGGCGCTCGATTACACATGAAACGACTCCTCTGCATGCTTGCCGCCAGCGCGGCCATGGCCGCTCACGCAGCCGCCGCACCGACCGACGAGGCCGGCTTTACCGAATTTGGCGCCGCCGCATTGCGGGCGGAACTGGGCACGGACGTGCCGCTCAAGGTGAAGGGGCCACTGAGCAGGCCTGGCTGCGGCGCAGGCGGCACATTGTTGATCGCGGTGCCGTCGCCGGACGTTATACTCTACATTTCAGAGTCCTCTGCGAGCGCGATCGATGCCCTGGCTGCGCTGGCCAAATCGACCGCCGCCAAATCGCAGACGCCGTTGTCGCCTGCGGTGTTCAAGTGGAGCGCGCAGGGCTGGGTAAAGCAATAATCTCAATGGAGCCAACATGAAACTGATCGGCATGCTCGATTCGCCTTACGTCCGCCGGGTGGCGGTGTCCCTGCAATTGCTGGGGATACGCTTTGAACACCAGTCGCTGTCGGTATTCCGCACCTATGATCAGTTCCGCCAGATCAATCCGGTGGTCAAGGCGCCGACGCTGGTGGACGAGGACGGCAACGTGCTGATGGACTCCACCCTGATCCTGCAATACGCGGAATCGATCGCGCGGCCTTCAGCGCGCCGCACGCCCACCATGCCGACCGAGCTGATGCGCTCGCTGCGTCTGCTGGGCCTGGCGCTGGCCGCCTGCGACAAAGCCGTGCAGATCGTCTACGAACACAATGTGCGTCCGGCCGAAAAGCTGCACCAGCCATGGCTGGCGCGCGTCACCCAGCAAATGCGCGCGGCGCTGGACATGCTCGAAAGCGAGCAGCAACAAGACCCGCTGCCCGCCACCAGCAACGACATCCCGCCGGCCGGCGTGATGATCGCCGTCACCTGGCACTTCATCCAGCAGATGCTGCCGGAAATCGCGCCCGCCGCCAGCTACCCGGCGCTGGCCGATTACTCGCGCCTGGCCGAAGCGCTGCCCGAATTCCAGGCCGCGCCGCATGGCGATGGCACTTACCAAGCTCAACCCTGATATTCTCATGCCGGTTTCTTCCTACCTGAATACCGCGCCACAACTGGGCGAGGGCTTGTACATGCACCCGAGCGCCACCGTGATTGGCGACGTCACCGTTGGCAAGGACTGCTCGATCTGGTGCAACACCGTGCTGCGCGGCGACGTGAACCGCATCGTCATCGGCAACTGCACCAACGTGCAGGACTTCGCCATGGGCCACGTCTCGCACAAGAACGCGGTCAAGCCGGACGGCTCGCCGCTGATCATCGGCGACTATGTGACCATCGGCCACCAGGCCATGCTGCATGGCTGCACCATCGGCAACGAAGTCCTGATCGGCATGGGCGCCATCATCATGGACGACGTGGTGGTGCAGGACCAGGTCATGGTCGGCGCCGGCAGCCTGGTGTCACCGGGCAAGGTGCTGGAAAGCGGCCACCTGTACGTCGGCCGCCCGGCCGCCAAGGTGCGGGCGCTGACGCCGGAGGAAATCGCCTACCTCAAGTACTCGGCCGAACACTACGTGCGCGTCAAGAACAACTACCTGCAGGGATGAGGTAGCGACCTCGTACTGACCGGCATGTCCGTCATGCTTTCCGCAGCATAATTCGGGGTCAGCTCTGACATTCGGACATTTGACCCTGTTTAGGGAACTTTCGAAAAAAATTAAGTTCCCGATTGTCCGAATGTCAGAGCTGACCCCGAATGTTGACTCCGTTTCGGGGAGTACCTCTCATTTCCTCTTGTAAATGAGAATCATTATTGTTAAGATGCGTTTTTGCCAGCGATCGCCGCTTGTCCGAGAGCCAGCCGTTCAATAACTCTCTCTTGGATAATTATGGTCGCTATTCCTACGGGCGCCCGGCATCCGGCCGCGCCTTTGTCCCTTCACGTCCAATCCGCCCTGCTGGTGATGCTGGGCGCGGTTGCCTTGCCTGCGTTTGCGCAGGAAGCCAAAGTCGCCGGCGAATTGTCGGAAATCCTGGTCCAGGCTAAGCGCGACGATGCAAGCACCACCCGCAACGGCAGCACCACCGTCATCAGCGCGCGCCAGCTGGAGCAGAACAATGCGATTGACCTGAGCAATATCTCGCGCTACTCGCCGCTGATCAGCGTGCCGGCGGCGGCCAGCGGCGGCGGCAGTGTGTGGGACAGCCCGGGCAATACCGGCGTCAACATCCGCGGCGTGGAAGGCAACCGCGTCAGCCTGGAGCTGGACGGCATCTCGCTGCCGGACGCGGCGCCGAAGCCGGATGGCACTTCGATGAATTCGTTCGGCATCGGCCGCGATTACTTCGATCCGGAGACTTTCCGCGAGGTGCGTATCGGTTCCGGTTCCAGCCCGGCCGGCGGCGGCACGCCGGGGCTGGGCGGCTCGGTCTCGTTCGTGACCAAGGCGCCGGAAGATTACCTGGACGGCACCCGCAAAGCCTATGCCGACTACAAGTTCGGCTACACCTCGGACCACGCGGCGCGCATGCACGCCGTCACCGCCGCCACCCAGATCACCCCCAGCCTGCAAGCCCTGATCGTGGCGGTCCACCGCGACGGCGAGCAGGGCGACAGCAAAAGCAGCGCGCCGCTGAATCCGGACGACTGGAATTCGGACGCCGTGCTGGCCAAGCTGCACTGGACCATCGCCCAAGGCCAGAAGCTGAACTTCACCTTCGACCGTTTCAAGGCCGAGCACAACCGCGACTACGACAATAAAACCAGCGCCCTGTATCCGACCGGCGTTTCGCAGGGCTCCAACACCCGGCGCACCCGCTTCAGCATCGACCACCTGTGGACGGCTCGCATGGCGCTGTTCGACACGCTGGACACCAAGCTGTACACGCAAAAAGCCGAAGTGGTCGACCTGACCCACGCCGGCTACGTCAGCGGCGGCCAGAAGTACGTGCGCGACATCAACACCGGCTACTACAACGACAGCAAGGGCATCGCGCTGGACGCCACCAAACAAATCGGCGTCGGCAACCTGCTGAGCTATGGCGTGCTGTACGAGCAGCAGGAAAGCCGTCGCCCATGGACCGAAGACCGCAGGGTGGTGGCCACCGGCGCGCACCAGTACACCAGCAAATACCGCATGGCCGACATGGACACCGACAAATACGCCGCCTACGTGCGCGGCGAATTCGATTTCGCGCTGGCCGGTCATCAGGCCACGCTGACGCCGGGCCTGCGCGGCGAACAGCGCAAGCTGTCGCCGCAGAACCTGGCCAGGTACGGCGTGGCGATTCCCAACGCCGCCAAGGAAATCAAGGAGGAAACGGATTCCTTCCTGACGCCGTCGCTGAACCTGTCGGTGGAATTGATGCCGAATTTCAACGCCTTTGCGCAATACTCGCGCGGCACGCGTTTGCCGTCGGCGGCCGAGCGTACCGGCACTTACGACTCGTTCAGCTACACCGGCGCCGGCAATGGCTATGCCGTGCTGGGCAACCCGGACCTGAAAAAGGAAACCAGCAACGCCTTCGAACTGGGCCTGAAAGGCACGCCGACGCCGGGCGTGGAGTTCAGCGCCTCCGTGTTCAACACCCGCTACGACGACTTCATTGAATACGTGACGCAGCCGGCCGATCCGGTCAACTACCCGACCATCACCCAGGGCCTGTACCGTCCGGAAAACATTGGCAAGGCCAACATCTACGGCGCCGAGTTCAATACCCGCTTGCTGCTGGACCAGTGGCTGCAAGGCATGAAAGGCTACAGCGTCAACCTGGCGGCGGGCGCCTCCAAAGGCACGGCGGAAAACACCCTGACCGGCAAGAAGGCTGACCTGGCATCGGTGCAGCCGTACAAGGCCAGCGCCAGTTTTGCCTACGACAGCGCGATCGCCGGCGCCGCCTTTACCGCCAGCACCGCACGCGGCAAGCGCGCCGCCAGCGATGTGTTGACCGGCAGCAGCACCACCTTGTTCAAGGTGCCGGGCTACAGCGTGTTCGACCTGACCGCGTACTGGCACATCAACAAGCACGTCGTCCTGAGCGGCGGCGTGTACAACCTGGGCGACAAGAAGTACTGGGACTACGCCTCGTCGCGCAGCCTGGCGGCCGGCACCACGGCAGCCACCATTGCCGACATCGAACGCCAGGCGCGTCCTGGCCGCAACTACGCCTTCAACCTCAAAGTGATCTACTAAGGAGCTAGCCATGAAACCCCACCATCGATTTGCCCTGGCGCTGAGCGGCGCCTTGCTGATCTCTTCGCTGCCAGCGGGCGCAGCCAGTCTGACCGAGCGTTATGAGGCGCTGCGCGCGGAGCAGCCCAAGCTGGCGCTGCGCGACGCGGCTGCCAAGCTGAATGTCTCGGAAGCGGAACTGCTGGCCGCCAATGGCATCGGCAAGACCGTCACCCGTCTGCAGGAAGGTGAGAACGTGCCGCGCGAAATCATGCGCCGTGCGCTGGATCTCGGCAAAGTCATGGCATTGACGCGCAATGAAAACGGCATCCTGGAACGCACCGGCGTGGCTGCCAGAATGAAGCCGCAGGAGCCGATCACCGGCCTCGACGCCGACAAGGAAAAAGAACGCGAAGCGCGCATGCGTAACATCGCTGGCGGCTACCTGGGCGGCGAGATCGATCTGCGCTTCACGTTCAAGAACTGGAAGTACGCATTTGCGGTGGCGCAGCCGGGCAAGGATGGCGTGGTATCGCGCAGCCTGCAATTCTTCGACGCCAGCGGCAACGCAGTGCACAAGGTGTACGTCAAGAGCGACGCCGGTGTGCCCGTGTTCGACAAAATTGCGGCCGACTTCCGCAACCCGGTGCAAAGCGCCGACCTGAAAGTGGCAGCGGCGCCGGTGAAAAAAGCCGAGAAGCCGGACAGCGCGGTGGACGTGAAAGAATTCCAGCAAGCCTGGAACGAAATCAACGACGTGCACCAGTTCAACCGCCTGCTGAGCGAATTCGGCGTGACGCGCGAGCAGGGCCTGCGTCTGGGGCCGGTCGACAAGGTGCAGCGCATCGCGCCGCAGGCGGTGCGCCAGCTGCTGGAAGAGGCGGCCAGGAAACAGGTTGAAATCATGGCCTTCCTGGGCAATGACTCGACCATCCAGATTTTCAGCGGCAAGATCAACAAAGTGCAGCAAGCGGGCGGCTACTTCAACGTGCTGGACCCGGAATTCAACCTGCACCTGCGCGACAGCGCGTTTGTGAGCGGCTACGTGGTCAAGCGCGCCGGCGTGGTGAACGTCGCGTTCTACGACAAAGAGGGCCGCGAAGTCGTGAGCTTCTTCGGCGTCCGCAGCCGTGAGAATCCGGTCCCGCAAGCCTGGATCGACCTGGCGTCGGCCTTGCCCAAGGCCGACGCGCCTCGCCAGGCCAGCAACTGAACCGGCGTCAGGCCGCGTCCAGCAGGTCGCGCGGCCAGCCCGGCGCCGGCACGGTGACCGCGTGCCGGCTGCGTTTCCAGACACCCAGCGCATCGCTCATCGCGCTGCAGAAAGCGTGGGCGACCTCGTGCCGCTTGCGCGCCTTGGTGGTGGTTGGCGACGGCAACTGGCACGGCAGCGCGTAGTTGCCGTCGCTGCGCGCCACGGCGCCGAATTCGCACCATAGCGCATCGTAGTCGGCGTGCACCTTGCCCCGGCGAATGGCGCCATGCACGGTCCGGTTGTGATTGCCGACCAGGATCATGCCGGCGCAGCCGTGTTCGCAACCCCACCGCGCCACCAGCCTGACCATCAGATTCTTGGGCCGCAGCCCGTGCAGGTCACGCGTGGCATGCTGCACCCGCTCCAGCCGGTTGTCCTGCTTCGGGCCTTGCAAACCGCCGATGCCGACCTGAATCGCCGCCCCCTCCAGCAAGAAGCAGAACGCCACCGAGTACAGCACGCCGGCGCCGTCCAGCAATTGCAGCACCAGCTCGCCTTCGCGTTCCATCACGCCGACCGCCGATAGCTGCAGCGCATACACCTGGCCCGACTTGCCGCTGACGCTGCCCAGTGGCACCGGGCCGCGCGCGGCGCGCCGGACCAGGCTGCCCAGCCCGTGCAGGCCAAGGTGGCGATAGTGCGTGCGCAGCAGTTCGACACGCTGCCCATGCGACAGCGCGGCGCTAAAGTAGGGGCGGTAGATTTTCTTCATCAGTCCGGGACTGGTGCGCAGCAGGTCCTGCATCAGAGGTTGCGCCGCCAGTTGCTGCAGCCAGTCGCGCGTGGCCTGGCGATGCGCGAGGGCCCGGCCGTGCAGCTTCAGCCACTCGCGCAACCTGTCCAGCCCGCGGTAAGCGCTGATGCCCGCAGCCAGGCTGACCGGCGCGCGTTCAGTAGGCATAACTGACGTAGAACCCGGCGGTGGGATTGGTCTTGCGCCTGGTGAGCGGGCTGCGCGAGGCGTCGCGCAGCAATTGCGTCGCCCCCAGCATGGTGGTCGCGCTCCAGCGTGGATCGATGGTATGTTCCCAGGTGAGCATGGCGCTGCCTTCGTACAGCCCGCCCCGCGGCTGGTAGGCCCTGAAGCCGGACGTGGCGGCTTGGGCGGCGGTGACGCCATGGTAGGTTTGCAGGTATTTGCTGTCGGCAAAGCCGGCCGTCAGCGCCAGCGACACATGGTCCGGGCCGCCGCGAAGCAACTGCGTACTGATGCCGGCATGCAGCGTCTTGCCGTTTTCCCGGTGCGACAGCGGCAGGTCGGCGCTGAGCGTGAATTCCAGCGCAGGCAGCGGCTTGATGCCGAGCCCCAGCACGGCGCTGGGATTGCCCTTGATTTCGCCCATGCCTTTCAGTTCGTCGCTGCCGGTGTTGCCAAACAGCGAGCGCTGGTTCTTGTCCTTGCGTCCGCCGCGATAGCCAAGCGCTGCGCTGTAGCTGACCAGGCCATCCTGGCCGCCATAACCCAGGCCGCGCAGCGTGCTGGCAAAGAAGCCGCTGGCGTGGGTATAGTCCAGCAGCACCACGGGCGCGGCCTTGTTGCGGTCGGAGCCGGCGTAGCGCGCCTCGACGGCGACGCCGCCGCCGATCAGCAATTGGTTGTCCTCCGCTGCCGGGGCGCCGCCACTCAGCAGGCCGGTCGCGGCAAAGATCAGGCAAGAGCGTTTTTGCATAGTTAGGTTCCATTCAGGTAGAACCGGCGCCACCCCGGGCCGGTTGACTGCGACCAGTATCCGTAGCGCTCATGAAGGTAAGCTGAGCCTTGCATGAAGAGCAGATGAAGACGCGCTTTAGCTGATCTTCAGCTTGGCGTGCTTTAATAACGTCATGAAAATCCTGTTGATAGAAGATGACCTCGACCTGGGCAACGGCGTGCGCATTGCGCTGTCCGAGCAGGGCATGACGGTGGTATGGGTGCGCACACTGGCGGACGCCACGCGCTGCCTGGAGCACGACGGCTGCGATCTGGTGCTGCTCGACCTCGGCCTGCCGGACGGCGATGGGCTGCGGCTGTTGTCCCAGTTGCGCCGCAGCCGCGCGCGGGGCGACTGGGGCGCCGGCGTGCCGGTGCTGATCCTCAGCGCGCGTGACGCCCTCAGCGACCGCCTGAGCGGCCTCGACGGCGGCGCCGACGATTACCTGGTCAAGCCGTTTATGCTGGCCGAGCTGCTGTCGCGGGTACGGGCGCTGGCCCGCCGCAGTTACGGCTTTGATGGCGAGACCATCGAGGTGCGCGGCCTGTTGCTGCATGCGCCGACGCGCCGCGTCAGCATCGATGGCCGCGCGGTGGAGCTGACCGCCAGTGAATATGCGCTGCTGAAAATGCTGATGATGCGCGCCGACCGCGTGCTGACGCGGCGCGCGCTGGAAGAGCAGACCTTGCCCGGTGGCCAGAGCAACGCCAGCAACACGCTGGACGTGCACGTGGCCAATCTACGGCGCAAGATCGGCGAGGGCTATATCCGCACCGTGCGCGGGGTCGGTTACGTGATCGACGTGCAGCCGCCTGGCGGTGCGGCGTGAACCTGCTGCAACGAGGCTGGCGCATGGTCCGCGAGCCGACGCTGGTGCGCCGCCTGATGGTGGCGCAGGTGGTGCTGGTGCTGGCGTTGTGGGGCGGGGTGTTCGCGCTGGTCCTGAACGACGGCGGCGATACGCCCGGCTACCTGAGTTCCGCGAGCACCGGCCAGGCGGTGCTGCTGGTGGCCGACAACCTGGCCGGCCAGCCGGAGCAGCAGCAGCGCACGCTGCGCGCGGTGGATGCGGCGCTGCGCGAAGACTTTGTCGAAAGCGACCTGCTCGATATCAGCCCGCTGATGATGGTCTGGCAGGGTGGCAAGCTGATCTACCAAACCGAGGGCATGCCGGCCGGCGTGCAAGGTGCGCCCGAACACGGTGTGGAAACGCTGTACATCGGCGGTGCGCGCTATCGGGCCCGCACCTTCCGCTCGCCCGATACGGGCACCACGGTGATGTTCGCCGGGCCGGCCGCGCCCATGGAACTGTTCTTGGCGGTCAATTCGCGCGGCTATTTTTTGCTGCCATTACTGATCAGCCTGCCGCTGTTGCCGTTGCCGGCCTGGCTATCGATCCGCCTGGCGATGCGGCCGTGGCGGCAGGTGGCGCAGGAAGTGGCGGCGCGCGGCCCGGCCGACCTGACGCCGCTGACTTGCCGGCCGCCGCACCGCGAACTGGTGGCAATGGTCGACAGCATCAACGCCTTGTTGTTGCGGGTCAGCAGCAGCGCGCAGCGCGAGCGCAGCTTCATTGCCGATGCCGCGCACGAGTTGCGCACGCCGCTGGCGGCAATGCGGGTGCATGCCGAGGCCTTGCAGCGGCAGACCGACCACCCGGTACAGCGTGAACTGCTGAATGGCATCCTCAACAGCGGCAACCGCGCCGGCCGGCTGGTGGGGCAACTGTTGCAGCTGATGCGCAGCGACGCGCCGGACAGCGCGCCACAGCTGCACCTGGCGCTGGACGTGCTGTTGCAGGACCGCCTGGCGATTTTATCGATGCTGGCCTCGCGCAGTGGCGTGGAGCTGGAGCTGGTGGCGGCCGAGCCAGTGCACATTCTTGGCCACAGCGACAGCCTGGTGTCGCTGATCGACAACCTGGTGGAGAACGCCATCAAATACAGCCCGCCGGGCGGCATGGTGCAGGTGAGTATCGTGGCCGCCGGCGATGCGCTGCTGTTGTCGGTGCGCGACCAGGGACCGGGCATAGCGCCGGAGCTGCGCCAGCGGGTGTTCGACCGTTTCTTCCGCGATCCGCGCCAGACGCAAAGTGGCAGCGGGCTGGGCCTGGCGATCGCGGCCTCCGCGGTGGCCAGCCATCATGGCCGCATAGAACTTGGCGATGCGCCGGGTGGCGGCCTGCTGGTCACGGTCAGGCTGCCGCGCGCCTAGCGGCAGCCTGACCTGTTGTTAAGCGAGCGCGGCGCGGCCCAGGGCAGGGTCGTCGGTGAAGAAGCCGTCGATGCCGGCGGCGATGTAGCGCTTGATTTCCGCCACCGATCCGGCTTCGTTGCGGGCGAAGTCGCCGGCGCTGTTGCGGAAGTCGGCGGCGAGGAATTTGTTTTCTGGACGGAAGGTCCAGGGTTCCACGCGCAGGCCGGCTTTATGGGCATCCTCCACCAGCGGCGATGGCTCGGCCAGGGTGCCGTCTTTTTTCAGCGGAATGATGGCGCGCGTTGGCGGCGCCACCACGTCGGCGTATTGGGCGATGTCGCGCAGGCCGGCTGGCGTCAGCATTTGCGCGAATGTCAGCGTGCCGCCGGCGGCCGCCACGTCCATCGGACGCACGTTTTCGCTGATGACCAATTGCATCAGGCGCAGGTTGGCGCGGCGGCCCAGCTTGCCGCGCAGGTATTTCAGGTTGGCGATTTCAAACGACTGGATCTCCACCGGGTTGCGGCGCGTGTAGTCATGCGCGGCCAGGATCGACAGGAAGCGGTCCTCCAGCGGCAGGCCGACGCCGGCAAAGTAGGTCGAGTGCTTCAGCTCGGGCACGATGCCGACAATGCGCCCGCGCGCCGCCGACTCGGCGGCCACGAAGTCGATGATCTCTTCAAACGTCAGCACCTGGAACATGCCGTTGTATTGCGCGCTGCCGGGGCGGAATTGCGGGATGCGTTCCACCGCGCGCAGGGTTTTCAGTTCGGCCAGCGTGAAGTCGTCGACGAACCAGCCTTCGTGGGTTTCGCCATCGATGGTTTTGCGGGTCTTGCGGCTGGCGAATTCGGGATGACTGGCGACATCGGTGGTCTCGCTCAGGAATGCTTCGTGGCGCGCCACCAGCACGCCGTCTTTGGTGCTGACCAGGTCCGGCTCGACATAGTCGGCGCCGTCGGCAATCGCTTTGGCGTACGCCGCCAGCGTGTGTTCGGGACGCAGCGCGCTGGCGCCGCGGTGGCCGAACACCAGCGGCCGGCCGGGACCGGCACCGACCGGCGCCACGCCCGGCAGGCCGGACAGGTCGACGTTGCCGGCGGCCGCCGCCGTGCCGGCCGTCAGCGCGGTCACGCCTTTGGCCAGCGCGGAAGAGGACAGCAGCAGCGAGCCAGCGGCCACCGCCGCGGTCTGGATGAAGCCGCGACG
This sequence comes from Duganella sp., assembly GCF_039595735.1. Taxonomy (NCBI): domain Bacteria; kingdom Pseudomonadati; phylum Pseudomonadota; class Betaproteobacteria; order Burkholderiales; family Oxalobacteraceae; genus Duganella; species Duganella sp. The sequence continues at coordinate 110,852 of NZ_JBCNLB010000016.1, read as the reverse complement.
CGAGCGTCGCTCAGGTAAATAAAGTGTGTTCATCAGAAGTCTGCCATCAAGGTCAGGAAGCCCTGGCGCGGGGCGATAGGGAAGGTATTGTACGTGCCGCTGGCCGCGCCGACCACCACGTTGAGGTCGCCCTCTTTGTTGGTCAGGTTGGTGACGTTCAGGCGGTAGCGTGCATTCTTCAGCCAGCCGCCGTTGAGGAACGGCAGCTTGCCCGAGACGCCCAGGTTGGTCAGGAAGTAGCTCTTCACCGACAGGTCGTTGGTGTAAGTGGCGTAGCGCTTGCCGACGTAGTCGCCGCTCAGCTGGATTTCGGTGTCGGCCACGGTCCAGGTGGCGACGAATTTGTCCATCCATTCCGGGCTGCCCGGCACTTTTTTGCCGGCGGTCTGCACGATGTCTTTGCCGCTGACGTAGTTGTCGTCGTACCTGGACTGGTTGTACGACAGCGCGTTGTACAGCGAGAAATTGCGGCCGAAGTGCAGGGTGCCGGAGAAGTCGATGCCGTTGGTCTTGACGCTGCCGACGTTGGTCAGCACCGCCAGGTTGCCGCCGATGATGGAGGTAATGACCGAGGTCGGGCTGATTTGCAGCAGGCGGTCCTTGAAATCGACGTGGTAGACGTTGATCTGGCCGTCAAACGCGCTGACCGCGCCCCAGTTCAGCTGGTGGTTGGTGCGCAGGCCGGCTTCGTAGGTGATCGAGGTTTCCGGCTTGGCGGTGGACTTGAACAGGTCGAACGCGCCCTGGCTCGACAAGCTCCACGGCGATACACCGCCGCCGCCGTAGGTCACGAACTGGCGCATGTTTTTCTGCACGTTGAAGAAGGCCTGGTCTTGCGCGGTGATGTCCCAGCGGCCGCCGATCTGCGGCAGGAACCATTTCCTGGTGATGATTTCGCCCACTGGCAGCGCGGTGGAGTTGGCAATCGCGCCGACCTTCGGCTGCACCGGGAACTGGCCATCGGCAAACTGCAGGCTGGATTTGAAGCCGGCTTGCAGCGCCACGTCCGGCGACACGCGCCATTCGTCCTGCAGGTGCAGCTGGGCGACCTTGTTGTCGATCTCGCTGCCGTACTGGGTGATCAGCGGGTTGCTTGGGCGGTCATATGGCGAGCTCGGATTGTTCACGTCCAGCGCGTACCAGCGGCGGTAGGCCGACGAGCGGTTGTGTTCCAGCCAGAAGCCGGCCTGCAGCTTGTGGTCGCCCAGCTCCGTATTCAGGGTGGACAGCCAGCCGTTGCGGTTGATGGCGTATTCGGTGGTGCGGGTGGCGAAGCCGGAGTTGCCGAACACCTGCTTCAGATTCTGGCCCGGGAAGTAGACCGAGAACAGCGCCGGCAAGCCCGCCACGCCGATCGGACCGGCCACCACGCCGACGCCGTCGTCGTTGTGGTAATAGATCTGGTTGGACCACGAGGTGTTGTCGCTCAGGTTGGTGTCGAACTTGGCGTAGGTCAGGTAATCGGTACGCTGGGCGTCGCTGTAGTAGTTGCGGTAGTTGTTGCCCTCGGCCGCCGGGGTGGCGCCGCTGGCCGACAGGTAGGCCAGCGCCTGCTGGAAGTTCGGGTACATGAACGGACGCGTGTACGGCTGGTATTTCTCGGTGGCCGAGTGCACGGTGCTGTCTTCGTTCGGTTCGATCTTGTCCGAGTAGGCGAAGTACAGGGTCAGCTTGCCGAGGCTGCTGTTGTTGATGAACTTGGCGTTGATCTGATCGCCGCCCTGGCGGCCGTTGAAGTCCCAGGCTTTCTGCTCGTGGTGCACGCCCGAGATGTAGGCGCTGTTGCCGTCACCGAAGTTGCCGGTGTCGTAGCGCAGATAGGTGCGCGAGGTCTTGTAGCTGCCCACGGTTTGCTGCACGGCCAGGTTGCGGTTCGGCAGCGGATTGCTGGAGAAGGTTTCGATGGTGCCGCCCAGGTTGCTGGTGGAGGCGGTGGCCAGGTCGCCGGCGCCCGACGACAGGATCACGCGGCCGACGTTTTCGCTGGTGATGGCGCGCTGCGGCGACAGGCCGTTGTAGTTGCCGTATTGCTGGTCGCCCAGCGGCACGCCGTCCATGGTGTAGCCCAGCTGCTGGCCGCTGAAACCGTGGATGAACAGCGACAGGTTTTGTTCGTTGTTGCCCCATGGGTCGGCGGTCTGGAAGCTGACGCCCGGCAGGGTTTGCAGCGCTTTCAGCGGGTTCACGCCCGGCAGGATTTTCTGCATGTCGCTTTTGCTCAGTTCAACCGAGGAGCGGGTTTTGCGGGTGGCCACTTCCACGGTGGCGATCGGCGCGGCGGCGGCGGCTTCGATCTCCGGCGCCTCATTCGCAGCCATGTCGGCCACGGCGGCGGCCACGTTGGCAGCCATGGCCAGCATCGGGAGAGTCAGGGCTGCGAGGAATTTCTTGTTCATGTTTTGCTCAGCTTAAGGAATGAATAACGCTGCGCATCATAGGGGCCGAGTGTGACCGGATCATGACGTGCGCGATGCGTTACACTGCTGTCTGGAAATAAGGAGATCGCTACGATGCGGAGATTTTTATGGGCGCTGTTGCCACTGATGTTGGCAGCCTGCGCAATCGACCAGTCCAGGCTGGGCCATTTCGTCAATCAGACGGTGCAGCCGGGCATGCCGATGGATCAGGCCCTGGTGCGCATGCAGGCCGAGGGCTTTTACTGCAATGCCGGCGGCGGTGCGGAGGCGATCATCGCCTGCACCCGCACCTATGAGCGGCTGGTGCAGAAGAACTGTGTGGAGCGTGTCGACCTGATCCGCAGCGCCACCCAGGTGAAAACCGTCGGCGCCATCGATGTGCTGGAAGTGCAGTGTCCCAAATAATGAAGCGTCCCCGTTTTCTGCCAGACAACTTCACGCTGGCGATGATCGCGACGGTGATCGCGGCCAGCCTGTTCCCCTGCCACGGCCAGGGCGCCGTGATTTTCAATGGCATTACCCATGTTGGCGTATCGCTGCTGTTCTTCCTGCACGGCGCCAAACTGTCGCGCGAGGCGGTGATCGCCGGCGTGACGCACTGGCGTTTGCATCTGCTGGTACTGCTGTGCACGTTTGCGCTATTTCCGCTGCTGGGCCTGCTGTTGAAGCCGGTGCTGACGCCGTTGGTGACGCCGGATCTGTATCTCGGCATACTATTCCTGTGCATGCTGCCGTCGACCGTGCAGTCGTCGATCGCGTTCACGGCGGCGGCGCGCGGCAATGTGCCGGCGGCGATTTGCAGTGCCTCGGCCTCGAATCTGTTCGGGATATTCATCACGCCGGTGCTGGTGGGCTTGCTGACATCGGCCCAGATGCAGGGCGGTTCGCCGCTGGAATCGGCGCTGCAGATTGCCTTGCAACTGCTGTTGCCATTCATTGCCGGCCAGGTGGCGCGGCGCTGGATCGGCGCCTGGGTGGAGCGGCACAAACCGCTGACGCGCATGGTGGATCAGGGCTCGATTCTGCTGGTGGTGTATACCGCGTTCAGCGAGGCGGTGGGGCAGGGTCTGTGGCATCAGGTGTCATGGGGCACGCTGGCCGGGCTGATGCTGATCAATGTGCTGCTGCTGGGGCTGGTGATGGGGATCAGCGCGCAGGCCGCGCGCCGGCTGGGCTTCAACCGCGAGGACCGGATTGCGATCGTATTTTGCGGATCGAAAAAAAGTCTGGCCAGCGGCGTGCCGATGGCCAAAGTCTTATTCGCGGGCGGTGCGCTGGGCGCCGTGGTGCTGCCGCTGATGTTGTTCCACCAGTTGCAACTGATGGTCTGCGCCGTGCTGGCGCAGCGCTACGCAAAAGAATAAACTCCGGGGTCAGGTCCGCCATTTCTACACGAGCTGAACCGTAGCGCACGCTACGGTTCAGCTCGTGTAGAAATGGCGGACCTGACCCCGGATTGTTTTAGTGCTTGGCTTCGCCGGCTGGCAGCAGGGTTTCGACCGGGGCGTTGCTGGCGAAGAGCTGCGCACAGTCGACCTTGTCGTATTCGTAGTGCTGGCCGCAGAAGTCGCAGTTGACCGCAACGGTGCCACGCTCGGCAATCACGCCTTCCACTTCCTCAGGCCCCAGCATCTTCAGCATGTTGCCAACCTTCTCGCGCGTGCAGCTGCAATGGAATTGCGGATGCAGCGGATCGAACACGCGGATCGTCTCTTCCCAGAACAAACGCTGGATCAGCACGTCAATGCCGGTTTCCAGCAATTCCTGCTCCTTCAGGGTCGATCCAAGGATGACCGCGCGGTTCCACGTCTCCAGCGCTTCTTCCTGGTTCAGCGGCGTGGCTTCGGCCTTGCCGCCGTGGTAAGGCAGCTTTTGCAGCAGCAGACCGCGCGAGACATGGTCGTCCGCCGCCAGCCACAGCTTGGTGTCCAGCTGTTCCGAGCGCAGCATGTAGTTTTCAATCACGGTGGCCACGTCGTCGCCATCCAGCGGCACCACGCCCTGGTAGGGCTGCTGGCCCGGCACTTTTTCCAGCGGATCCAGCGTGATGATGAAGCGGCCCTTGCCGTGCGCGTTCAGCAGCGCGGTCAGGTTGCTGTCGTCGGCAATGGTCACGTCCGGATTCAGCTTGGCGGTGGCGCGCAGGCGCAGCTCGGCGTCGCACTCGACCACCAGCAGGCGCACCGGGCCGTCACCATGAATCTGCATGATGATGGAACCGTTGAATTTCAGATTGGCCGACAGCAGGGCGGCAGCGGCCGTCATCTGACCCAGCACTTTCTTGACCGCGGCCGGGTAGTCGTGACGCGCCTGCACTTCGCGCCAGGTGGCGGAAATGTCGATCAACTCGCCGCGCACGGCGGCGTTGTCGAAGATGAATTTTTGCAGGGTGTCTTGGGTGATGCTCATGGTGTTATCCGATCTTTTTGAGTTGCGTCTTGAACAGTTGGGCGCGGTTGACATAGCTGTCGGCGCTGCCTTGCAGGGCGGCCACTTCTTCCGCCGTCAGCTGGCGCGCGACCTTGGCCGGGGCGCCGATGATCAGCGAGTGGTCCGGGAATGCCTTGCCCTCGGTGACCAGCGCGCCGGCGCCGACCAGGCAGCCATTGCCGATCCTGGCGCCGTTGAGAATGACGGCCTGAATGCCGACCAGCGCGCCGTCGCCGATAGTGCAGCCGTGCAGCATGGCCTGGTGGCCGATGGTCACGTTGCGGCCCACGGTCAGTGGGTAGCCCAGGTCGGTGTGCATGACCGTGCCTTCCTGCACATTGCTATTTTCACCAATGGTGATACGCTCGTTGTCGCCGCGCAGCGTCGCGCCAAACCACACCGAGCTGTGCTCGTGCAGGCTGACCTTGCCAATCACAGTGGCAGTATCGGCAACAAATGACGATGCGGCGATCTCGGGCGTGTGATCGCCCAGTTGGTATATTGACATTGGAAGCCTGCTTGTGTGCGGTGGGATGGCGCTATTTTACGCGCCCAGCTATCGAACGGTCGTGCTATTATTTTGCTTTGCCGCCAGCAAGGCTAGGATATGGCGCTGGCTCTCCTATTTTCAAGGCATCGCATCATGACCCACAAACCGTCCCGTTCCGAATTCCTGACCATCCGCGGCTTGCGCTGCCATGTCCGCCACTGGGGCAACGAGGGCGCGCCCAAGCTGTTCATGATGCACGGCTGGATGGACGTCGGCGCCTCCTTCCAGTTCGTGGTGGACGCGCTGAAGGGCGATTATCACGTGATCGCCCCGGACTGGCGCGGTTTCGGCCTGTCGCAGCGCAACGGGCTCGATACCTACTGGTTCCCGGACTACCTGGCCGACCTGGACGCCATCCTGCGCCACTACTCGCCGGATCAGGCGGTCAACCTTCTGGGCCACAGCATGGGCGGCAACATTGTCGGCCTGTATGCCGGTGCGCGGCCGGAGCGCATCCGCAAGCTGATCAATCTGGAAGGGGCAGGCCTGCGCTCGTCCAGGCCGGAGCAGGCGCCGGGCCGCTATGCCAAGTGGATGGACAGCCTGCTGGAAAAGCACGAAATGCGCGCCTACCCGACTCAGGCCGCCGTTGCTGCCCGCTTGCAGAAGACCAATCCGCGCCTGAGCGACCAGAAGGCCGCCTTCCTGGCGCAACACTGGTCGGCGCAGAACGATGCCGGCGAATGGGAAATCCTGGGCGACCCGATCCACAAGCAGGCCGGCCCGCTGCCTTACCACGTCGATGATGTGATGGCCTGCTGGAGCGCGATCACGGCGCCGGTGCTGTGGGTGGAAGCCGACCAGACCAATATGTGGGACTGGATGGGCGCCAAGCCCGCCGGCCGCGCCGAACTGGACCGCCGCCTCGGCCACCTGCGCGACGTCACCAGGAAAATGGTCTACGACGCCGGCCACATGCTCCACCACGACCAGCCTGCTGATCTGGCGCAGATGATCGAGGAATTCCTCGCCGCCTAAGAAATGCTTGCCATGCCTTTGCTTTTTCGGCATGATTGAACGCATGAAATCTCTTCACGCCACCAACTTCCACAGCAGCGCCGCTGCTGGCGGTGGCGCATGCTCCAACATTATTCGAATTATTCAGGGTCGCTGAGCTGCGGCTGCGTGCCGGTGCTTGGCGCCCCGGAGACACGCGCATCCCTTTGAATAATCCGTTTGGAGCATCCCATGACGTCTTACCCATCGCTGTCCGAGATTCACGCCACCGCTGCGCGCCTGAGCGGCAAAGTCCTGCATACGCCGGTGTGGCGCTGGCAGACCGGCATCATCGAAGCACAATTCCCCACCACCGAGGTCTGGCTCAAGCTGGAGCTGTTCCAGAAGACTGGCACCTTCAAGCTGCGCGGCGCGCTCAATAACATCGCGGCGATGGATGCCGCGGCCCGCGCGTGCGGCGTGGTGGCGGTCAGCGCCGGCAACCACGCCATCGCGGTGGCGTACACGGCGCGCCTGGCCGAGTGCAGCGCCAAGGTGGTGATGCCGCGCCATGCCAATCCGGCGCGCGTGGCCGCCTGCCGCGAACTGGGCGCCGAGGTGGTGCTGATGGACGACATGCATGCCGCCTTCGCCCACGGCGACCAGCTGGTGCGCGAGGACGGCCGGACCATGTTGCATCCTTACGATGGCCCGCTGACCGCGCAAGGCACGGCCACCGTCGGGCTGGAGCTGATGCAGCAGGTGCCGGGACTGGATGCGGTGGTGGTGCCGGTCGGCGGCGGCGGCCTGCTGGCCGGCATTGCGTCGGCGGTGCGGCAGCTGAATCCGCAGTGCGCGGTGTACGGCGTGGAACCGTTCGGCGCCGACGCCCTTTACCGCAGCATGCAGGCCGGCGCCCCGGCCGCGCTGGAGCGCATCGACACCGTGGCCGACAGCCTCGGCGCGCCGTATGCGATGGATTACAGCTTCAACGTCTGCCGCCGCTTCGTCAGCGAAGTGGTGCGGGTGAGCGATGACGAGATCTGCCTGGCGATGCTGCATCTGTTCCGCGACGCCAAGCTGGTGGCCGAGCCGGCCGCCGCGGTCGCCACGGCCGGCCTGATGGGGCCGCTGCGCGAGCGGCTGGCCGGCAAGCGCGTGGGGCTGGTGGTGTGCGGCTCCAACATCGATCCAGTCCGCTTTGCCGAGTTGCTGGCGCGGGGCGCACGCATCCGCGATACAATGTCAGCATGTTAAAAGTAGACCTGCACTGCCATTCCAACGTCTCCGACGGCGTCCTTGCTCCCGCTGCTGTGGCGGAAACTGCCCGCAAGGCGGGCGTGGACGTCTGGGCGCTCACTGACCACGATGAAGTGCGCGGCATCCCGGCCGCGCGCGCCGCCGCCGAGGCGCAGGGCATGCGCTTCGTCACCGGCGTGGAGATTTCCATCACCTGGGCCAGGGAAACGGTGCACATCGTCGGCCTGCAGATCGACGAGCACAATCAGGCCCTGGTTGACGGCCTGGCCAGCACCCGCTCCGGCCGCGACCACCGCGGCCGCGAGATCGCCCGGCAGCTGGAACTGATCGGCATTGAGGGCGCCTACGAAGGCGCGCTGAAGTATGTCGGCAATCCCGACCTGATGTCGCGCACCCACTTTGCCCGCTATCTGGTCGAGATCGGCGCCTGCGCCAGCACGGCGGAAGTGTTCAAGAAGTATCTGTCCGAAGGCAAGCCGGGCTATGTGGCGCACAGCTGGGCCACGCTGGAGCAGTCGGTCAAATGGATACGCGATGCCGGCGGGATCGCGGTGATTGCCCATCCGGGCCGCTACCGCTTCACTCCGCTGGCGCAGGGCGAGCTGTTCAGTGCGTTCAAGCAGCTGGGCGGCACCGCCATCGAGGTGGTCACCGGCAGCCATACGCCGGACCAGTATCCGGAATACGCGCAACTGGCCAATCACTACGGCTTCCTGGCCTCGCGCGGCACCGATTTCCACGCGCCGGGCGAATCGCGGGTCGATTTTGCCGCGCTGCCGCCGCTGCCGGCCAATGTCACGCCGGTCTGGCACGACTGGTGGTAATTTCGCTTTTCGATTACCGACGGGGTGTAAGTGGCTGTATCTTGATTTTGCGTTAGCACGGCCTTACCTTATGCCTTATGATTTCGGCAAATTGTCCGTACTGGAGATCTCCATGAAACGCATTATCCTGTTCATCGCCACCAACCTTGCTGTGATGTTGGTGCTGTCTATCGTCCTGTCGCTGCTGGGCATCGGCCGTCCGGGTTCGGGCAGCACGCTGCAGCTGGGCAGCCTGCTGGCGTTCTCGCTGGTGGTCGGTTTTACCGGCGCCATCTTCTCGCTGCTGATTTCCAAGCCGATGGCCAAATGGTCGACCGGCGCGCGCGTGATCGAGAATCCATCCAACTCCACCGAGCTGTGGCTGGTGAATACCGTGAAGGCGCTGTCCGAGCGCGCCGGCATCGGCATGCCGGAAGTGGCGGTGTACGAGGGCGAGCCCAATGCGTTTGCCACCGGCGCCTTCAAGAACTCGGCGCTGGTGGCCGTCTCGACCGGCCTGCTGCAAAGCATGAACCGCGATGAGGTGGAAGCCGTGCTGGGCCACGAGGTGGCTCACATCGCCAATGGCGACATGGTGACCATGACCCTGATCCAGGGTGTGACCAACACCTTTGTGGTGTTCCTGGCGCGTATCGTCGGCTTCTTCGTGGACAGCATGCTCAACAAGAACGAAGAGCGCCGCGGCCCCGGCATCGGCTACATGATCACCGTGTTCGTGTGCGAGATCGTGTTCGGCCTGCTGGCCTCGCTGATCGTGGCCTGGTTCTCGCGCCAGCGCGAATTCCGCGCCGACGCCGGTTCGGCCAAACTGCTGGGCAGCACGCTGCCAATGCAGCACGCGCTGGCGCGCCTGAACGGCGTCGAGCCGGGACAGTTGCCGCAATCGTTTGCCGCCTCGGGCATCAGCGCCGGCCGTGGCGGCTGGGGCGCGCTGTTCTCGACCCACCCGCCGTTCGAAGAGCGTATCGCGGCGCTGCGTAGCGTACAATCTTAAGCATGAGCCAATTTTTCCAGATCCATCCGGTCAATCCGCAGGCCCGCCTGGTCAAGCAGGCGGCGCAGATCATCCACGGCGGCGGCATCGTCGCCGTGCCGACCGACTCCTGCTACGCACTGGTTTGCCATCTGGACGACAAGGGCGCGGTCGAGCGCCTGCGCCGCATCCGCGGCATCGACGAAAAACACCATCTGACCCTGTTGTGCCGCGATTTGAGCGAGCTGGGCGTGTATGCCCGCGTGGATAACCGCCAGTTCCGTCTGCTGAAGGCGGCCACGCCGGGGCCCTTCACCTTTATCCTGGAAGCGACCAAGTGCGTGCCGCGCCGGCTCAGCCATCCTTCGCGCAAGACCATCGGCCTGCGGGTGCCGGAAGACGCCATCATCAATGCCTTGCTGGCCGAGCTGGACCAGCCGCTGCTGGGCACCACCCTGGTCATGCCGGACGAACAAGATCCGCTCAACGATGCCGATGAGATTTGCGAGCGCCTCGGCAAGCAGCTGGAACTGATCATCGACGGCGGCGCCTGCAGCATGGAGCCGACCACCGTGATCGACCTGACCGGCGCCGAGGCGGTCCTGGTGCGCCAGGGCCGTGGCGACGCTGCCGCATTCGGACTCTGATCCCTCAACAAAGGCAGGCTCAGCGCCTCTGGTAAAATCCCGCCCATGAACGAAACCGACAGTATTATCCAGACCATCACGGTCTACCTGATCCCTGTTCTTTTTGCAATTTCCCTGCACGAAGCCGCACACGGATACGTCGCCCGCTATTTTGGCGACCCCACCGCCGCCGATCTCGGCCGCCTGACCGCCAATCCACTCAAACACATCGATCCGTTTGGCACCATCCTGCTGCCGCTGGTGCTGAGCCTGGTCGGCCTGCCGGCGCTGGGCTACGCCAAGCCGGTGCCGGTCGACTTCGGCCGCCTGCGCAACCCGAAAAAGCAGATGGCCTTCGTGGCCGCCGCCGGCCCGGCCGCCAACTTTGTCATGGGCCTGGGCTGGATGATTCTGTGGGTGATCCTGAGCTATGTGTTCGCCATGGACCAGCACGACTTCTTCGTGCAGATGGCCAAGGCCGGCATCGGCGTCAATTCCGCCATGTGCGTGTTCAACCTGATTCCGGTGCCGCCGCTGGATGGCGGCCGCATTGTCACCGGCCTGCTGCCGATGCAGTTGGCGCGCCCGTTTGCGCGCATCGAGCGCTATGGCGTGTATATTTTCATCGCGCTGATCCTGATGATGCAGTTCGGCCTGCTGACCGGCTTCCTGGTGGGCGGCATGCATATCGTGCAGAGCGTGTGGCACTTGCTGGTCACTCCCCTGATGATTCTTTTTAGCTGAGCCTGACTATGTATCCCGATCGCGTAGTATCCGGCATGCGTCCCACCGGCTCCATGCATCTGGGCCATTACCACGGCGCCCTGAAAAACTGGATCAAGATGCAGACCGAGCTGCCGTGCCTGTTCTTCGTGGCCGACTGGCACGCGCTGACCACGCATTACGACGACCCGTCCGTCATCGAGCGCAGCACCTGGGACATGGTGATCGACTGGCTGGCCGCCGGCATTGACCCGTCGCAATCGACCATCTTCATCCAGTCGCGCGTGCCCGAGCACGCCGAACTGCATCTGCTGCTGTCCATGGCCACGCCGCTGGGCTGGCTGGAGCGGGTGCCAACCTACAAGGACCAGATCGACAACCTGGCCAATAAAGACCTTGCCACCTACGGCTTCCTCGGCTATCCGCTGTTGCAGGCGGCGGACGTGCTGATCTACCGCGCCAGCCAGGTGCCGGTGGGCGAAGACCAGGTGCCGCACATTGAAATGATGCGCGAAATTGCGCGTCGTTTTAACCATCTGTACGGCAAAGAAAAGGGATTCGAGGAGAAGGCGCAGGAAGCCGTCAAAAAGCTGGGCAGCAAGCGCGCCAAGCTCTACAACGAACTGCGCACCGAGTACCAGCAGGACGGCAAGGAAGAGGCGCTGGAGCAGGCCAAGGCCATGCTGGACGACGCCCAGAGCCTGTCCATGGGCGATCGCGAACGCCTGTTCGGCTACCTCGAAGGCAGCCGCAAGCTGATTCTGGTCGAGCCGCACGCGCGCCTGACGGAAGCTTCGCGCCTGCCCGGCCTGGACGGCCGCAAAATGTCCAAGAGTTACGGCAATTCCATCGCCCTGCGCGAGGACAAGGATGCGGTCGCCAAAAAGATCAAGACCATGCCAACCGACCCGGCGCGGGTGCGGCGCACCGACGCCGGCGATCCGGCGCGCTGCCCGGTCTGGCAGTTCCATCAGGTGTATTCCGACCAGCCAACCCAGGAATGGGTGGTAAAAGGATGTAAATCCGCCGGCATCGGCTGCATCGAATGCAAACAGCCGGTGATCGACGCCATCATCAAGGAGCAGGCGCCGATGCACGAGCGCGCCCAGCCTTATCTGGATGATCCCTCGCTGGTGCGCGCCATTGTGGCCGACGGCAATGACGCCGCCCGCAAGCTGGCACTGGAAACCATGCGCGACGTGCGCGAAGCCATGGGGCTGGCCTACACATGAGCGATCAGATTTCTCCCTGGGTGCAGCGCTACGCACCGCTGGTGCCCGGCGGCGCCGTGCTGGACCTGGCCTGCGGCAGCGGCCGCCACTCGCGCCACATGGCGGCGCTGGGCCACGAAGTGGTGGCGGTCGACCGCGACGCCGCCGCGCTGGCGGCGGCCATCGGCCCCGGCATCACCACCAGCGCCATCGACCTGGAAGAGGAGGGCGCCGCCTGGCCTTTCGGTCCGCACCGATTCGCCGGCATCGTGGTGACAAACTACCTGCATCGTCCCTTAATTGCCGATATGCTGACCAGTCTGGCCCCGAACGGCGTGCTGATTTACGAGACTTTCGCGGATGGCAACGCTCAGTTCGGCAAGCCATCCAACCCCGCCTTCCTGCTGCAGCCGGGGGAGCTGCTGGAACTGGCCCGCGAGCATGGCTTGCGCGTGGTGGCCTTCGAGGATGGCGTCATTACCGAGCCAAAAGCTGCCATGGTGCAACGACTGTGTGCCGTGAAGCCCGATTTTCCCCGAGAGGCGGCTCTATTACCGCCATTTTGAGCGTCGATTTGTGCCCCCGGATGCACCACGGGCGCAACCTATCGACTACAATCGTTGTTTTAATACTTTACGCAGTGGTTTCCTATGATTAAGGGCAGCATCGTAGCAATCGTCACCCCGATGCACGCAGACGGCAGTCTGGACTTTGAGGGTTTGAATCAGCTGATCGACTGGCACATCGCCGAAGGTACGGACAGCATCGTCATCGCCGGCACCACGGGTGAATCGGCCACCGTGAGCGTGGAAGAGCACTGCGCCCTGATCAAGGCGACCGTGGCCCACGCCAAGGGCCGCATCCCTATCATCGCCGGCGCCGGCGCCAACTCGACCGCCGAGGCGATCAAGCTGACCCGCTACGCCAAGGAAGCCGGTGCGGACGCCACCCTGCAAGTGGTTCCTTACTACAACCGTCCTACCCAGGAAGGCATGTACCAGCACTTCAAGGCCATCGCGGAAGCGGTCGACCTGCCGGTGATCCTGTACAACGTGCCGGGCCGCACCGTGGCCGACATGAGCAACGAAACCATTCTGCGTCTGGCGCAAATCCCGAACATCGTGGGCGTGAAAGACGCGACCGGCAACATCGGCCGCGGCTACGACCTGCTGCGCCTGGCGCCGAAATCGTTCGCCGTCTACTCCGGCGACGATCCGACCGCCATGGCCCTGATGCTGGCCGGCGGCGCCGGCAACATCTCGGTCACCGCCAACGTGGCGCCGCGCATCATGGCCGACATGTGCCGCGCCGCCATCGCTGGCGACATCGGCACCGCCGTCGCGCTGAACAACAAGGTTTTCCCGCTGCACCAGAAACTGTTCATTGAACCGAATCCGGTGCCAGTCAAGTGGGCGTTGGCGGAAATGGGCAAGATGCCAGCCGGCATCCGCCTGCCGCTGGTGCCGCTGGCGGCCGACTGTCACGCAGCCGTGCGCTCCGCGCTGCAAGAAGCCGGCGTCCTGTAAAACCCGTAGCAACGAACACACGTCCCGACTCGCATCGGATCATATATTGCTGCACCTCAGCTTCTTAAACAGTAACGACATGACTATTCGCAAGACAGCTTTTATTTCCTCGCAGCGCGCGCTGGTAGTTGGCGCCATGGTGGCCACCGTGACCAGCCTGAGCGGCTGCGGCATGATCAGCTCGGTGGTCGGCAACGACAAGGTCGATTACAAGTCGGCCAAGAAGGCCAGCACGCTGGACGTGCCGCCGGATCTGACGCAACTGCAGAAAGATAACCGCTACTCGCTGCCGGATTCGAACAATGGCGTGGCCACTGCTTCCGGCTACAGCGCCGCCAAAGCTGCGCAGTCCGGCGCGCTGACGCCGAACGCGGTGATCATTCCAGGCCAGCCGGCCGCCGGCACCGTGGCGCAGACCACGCTGAGCGATATCAAGGTCGAACGCGACGGCAATCAGCGCTGGCTGGTGATCAAGCAGACGCCGGAGCAGCTGTGGCCGCAGCTGAAGCAGTTCTGGGAAGATTCGGGCTTCACCCTGGCGCAGGAACTGCCTGCCGCCGGCATCATGGAAACCGAGTGGAACGAGAACCGCGCCAAGATTCCGCAGGACTTCATCCGCAACACCATCGGCAAGGTCTTTGATTCGGTGTATTCGAGCGGCGAGCGCGACAAGTTCCGCACCCGCATCGAGCGTCGCGCCGACGGTTCAAGCGAGATCTACATCAGCCACCGCGGCGTGCAGGAAGTGGTGGTGGGCGCCGAGAAGGAAGGCACCAAGTGGGCGCCACGCGCCAACGATCCGGGCCTGGAAGCGGAATTCCTGGCGCGCCTGATGAACAAACTGGGCAATGGCGGCGAGCAGCTGGCCTCGGCCAAGACCGCAGTGGAAGGCGCGATTGTCCAGCCGCAGCACGCTTCGCTGATCGGCGCCGGCGCTGACCGCGCGGTGCAGGTCGACGAGGGCTTTGACCGCGCATGGCGCCGTGTGGGCCTGGCGCTGGACCGCGCCGGCTTCACCGTGGAAGACCGTGACCGCACCCAGGGTATTTACTTCGTGCGTTATATTAACGATGCCACCGAAACCAAGGGCTTCTTCAGCAAGCTGTTCAGCTGGGGTTCGTCGTCGGAAGAGGAAAAGGAAGCGCAGCGTTACCGCATTTCGGTCAAAGCCAGCGAGGGCAATACCAGCGTCGTGAAAGTATTGACCAATGCCGGCCAGCCCGAAACGGGTCCGGTGGGCGAAAAGATCATCACCCTGCTGCATGAGCAGTTGAAGTAATAAAAAAGCCGGCGCAAGCCGTAACGCTGTTCAGTTAAGCCTGTCGTTCCGGCGTAGGCCGGAACCTATGGAACGCCTGTGCTGTGGTAACTCGGGCTTTCCATGGATTCCGGCGTGCGCCGGAATGACAGTTCAAGCGCCAACTGAACCGCATTGCGGTCAGCGCCGGCGATTTAAAAGCTCCAGACGAAAAAAAACCGGCCGAGGCCGGTTTTTTTTCTCAAGCTGATATTACTTCGAAGCAGCTGGAGCAGCAGCAGCCGAAGCGGCTGGAGCAGCAGCAGCGTCCGAAGCGGCTGGAGCAGCAGCAGCTGGAGCAGCAGCGTCAGCGGCTGGAGCGGCTGGAGCAGCAGCTGGAGCTGGAGCAGCAGCTTCTGGAGCAGCTACTGGAGCTGGAGCAGCAGGAGCTTCTTCTTTTTTCGAGCAAGCAGCCAGGGCAACAGCCAGCAGGGAGGCGATCAGCAGGGATTTTTTCATGGGTTTTCCTTAGTTAATTCAAAATTAAACACAGTGTTGCGATTAATAATTACCGGTAATTATCGCTCATTAGGTCGTCCTCGAAGGCTTTCGTACCTTTGAAAAGGTGCCTACTAGACAACGGAAACTTCCTAGCCGAATATTATAGCGATTTTTAGTGCATCGCAATAGTTCAACAAGCCTAACGTATAACTATTTTGCGTTATCGCAACATTTCGTTTACGACTCGACTTGGGCTATGTACTGCTAACTACCAGTGTACGCATCGAACATGCGCATTTTACCCAAAAGCGGCTCATAATCCAGTTGAGTTTGCATACAATCCGGGCCCGGATTCTATCCAAATTGTAAGAAAACGTTCCAAACTGGTTTGCAGGTCGGCCGGGCCATTAAAAACCGCTTCGCCGCGGAAATGATCGGAATGAAAGCGCCGCACAATATCGCGCTGATCGGCAATACAAAAGGAATCGGTCAATTGGCGTAACTGCTGATTGGTGCGGCGAACTTCGATCACATGGCCATAATCTTTCAGCAAACGCAGGAAACGCGGTGCATCGCGTTCCATCTGGCGGCCTTCGTGCGCCACCAGCTGCAGCCGGCCACCGGCTTGCAGGAAGCGCCGCAGCTGGGCATCGGTGGCGCTGCTGCCCAGCTCCCAGATGGCGTAATCGGGATCGAACATCTGCAGCGTCTGCTCAGCGCGGGACAGGCAAGTGGACAGGTGCTGCTGAAACTCCGCCCGCGTGGTGAAGGGGATGACCTGTCTGTCCATATTGCCTCCGGATTAATTAGCCGAGCTCGACCCAGCCGTCCTGATACCAGGTGTACAGCGCTTCCAGCACGTCGTCCGAGGCGGCCGCAAACTGCTCGCCTTCCAGGCGGCGGTTGTTGGCCAGCAGCTCCAGCGTGGCCTTGTCCGCCTTGCCGACGCCAAACGATTCACCGTTGATGAAGACATGCTTGCCACGGTACAGCATTTGCGTCTTGGCCGACAGCGCCAGGCCCTTCTTCATGACCGCTTCGCCAAACTTGCCTACGGTGAGCGGCTTGGCCGGGCCGGTGAAGAAGACATTGTGCTTGGGCTCGGACATGTATTCGCCAAAGAAGATGGTGATGTCTTCCTCGGTGAAGCGTACCTTGTTCAGTTCCGCGGTCAGGGCGGCCAGCATCTGGCGCGGAATCTCGGCCGGCTTGCTGGTCGGCTCCAGGTCCGGATCGGCGTAGCGGCCCGGCAGGTCGATCGAGTCGGCCATGAACTGCAGGAAGTTCTCGCCCAGTTCCTGGTAGGACGGCGAACGGAAACCGATCGAGTAGGTCTGGCAGTCGCCAATCGCCACGCCGTCGTGCGCATAGTGCGGCGGCAGGTACAGCATGTCGCCCGGATTGAGCACGAACTCTTCTTCCGGCTGGAAGTCGGCCAGTATCTTCAGCGGCAGGCCTTCGATCAGCGTCAGGTCTTTCTGCGCGCTGATCTGCCAGCGGCGCTGGCCCTGCGCCTGCAGCAGGAACACGTCGTAGGAATCGAAGTGCGGACCGACACCGCCGCCATCGGTGGCAAAGCTGACCATCAGGTCGTCAAGGCGGGCGTCCGGGATGAAGCGGAACTGGCGCAGCAGCGCGTCGGCCTTGGCGTCGAACAGGTTGACGCCCTGAACCAGCATGGTCCATTCCTTCTTGTCGCGTGGCGGCAGGCTCTCCAGCGGGCCGTGCTGCATGGCCCAGTCGCCGTCGAAGCCGGTGACCAGGCGCGATTCGGCGTGATTGGTCGAGGCCAGCCTGGCCAGCGCGTCAAAGCTCAGCAGCGGCTTGAAGCCAGGAATGGCGTTGCGGATCAGGAGCGGCTTTTTATGCCAGTAGTCGCGCAGGAATTGCGCGGGCGCGATGTCGCCCAGCAGAGGTAATTTTTTCATACGCCATTATAACCAGTCCGCGGCAAGGCCTGTCTGCGATCCAAGGTATAATCCAGGGCTAATTATTGAAAGGATGCACAACATGAAGATTGCCAAGAACACGGTCGTGACTGTGAATTACAAGCTGTCCGATGCCCAGGACAATCTGATCGAAGACGGCCGTCAACCCATGGTCTACCTGCACGGTGGCTACGAGAACACCCTGCCAAAAATTGAAGAAGAACTGGATGGCAAAGACGTGGGCTACTCGTCGATCATCCAGATCGAGCCGGAAGACGCATTTGGCGACTACGACGCTTCGCTGGTCAAGGTAGAAGACCGCAAGCGTCTGCCGGAACCACTGGAAGTCGGCATGCAGTTCGAAGGCATGCCGGACGGTGAAGGCGGCGAGGAAGAAGCCATGATCTTCACCGTGACCGACATCGCGGACGATAAAGTGGTCCTGGACGGCAATCACCCGCTGGCCGGCATGGCCCTGCGTTTCTCGCTGAACGTGGTGGATGTGCGCGAAGCCACCGATGAGGAGATCGCCCACGGCCACGTGCACGGCGCCCACGGTCATCACCACGATGACGAAGATGATGAAGGCGAAGAGGGCGATCACGTCGCCATCCACCCGATCCACTAAGCCGTTTTATTGCGGCGCTTCGGCGCTGCCGCCCTGGATGCTGAACAGGGTGGCGGCGCCTGGCGCAACCTGAACTTCGGCCCAGTCAGCGCTCAGGTTCAGATGTCCCACATTGCCGCGCCACTGAATGGCCGGTTCTCCCACTGCGTTGGTTCCGCGCTGCGCGTCGATCAGCAGCACCTTGCCCTTGTATTTTTCCGCCATGCCGCGGATCTGCTTGCGCACTTCCGCAAAGCCATCCTGCCTGGTCTGGAAGCTGGACAGCAGCGAGAAGCCTTCCTCCGCCGTCACACGCGGATCGCCGTCCGAGAACAGCACCAGGCCGTGCATCTTCTGCCGTGCCGCCAGCGTGAACAGGCGATGCAGCCAGGCGCGGTTGGCGACCAGACGGTCTTCATATTCGCTGTTGCGGCCCGCCTCGGCGCGGAAGTGGTTGTTGTTGGCGGGGAGGTTGATGGTGGCGAACAGCACCTTGCCGTACTCCCAATGCGCGTTCTCGGCGTAGCTGCGGAACTTGGCGGTGAACGACAGCCGCGTGACCGTCAGATGGCGCGTGCCAAGCGATTCGCCATCGACGTAAAACAGCTCACGCAAGCGGTTCAGGCGCTCGATGGCATTGGAGCGGCCGGCCGAATTGAGGCAGGCGGTCCAGTCGCTGCCGGCCAGCGAGACGATCATCGGCTGGGCGGATTCATTGAGCAGCGCGTGGCGCTGGGAGTACAGCTTGTCGCTGCATGGTTCGTTGGCGGCCTTGATGCCGGTGGCGACCACGAAGGCGGGATCGGCTTGCGACGCTTCCGCGATCGCGCGCCTGAGTGCCGCTTCATCGCGGCCATGCTGCAGCGGGTGGCCGATGACGGCGAACTGAAAGCCGCGCGCTGCTGGTGCCGCGCTGCTGGCGCGCGCCGTGCCGGTCTGCGCGGCGTGTGCCGCCGGCGTGGCCTGCGCCAAGGCCATCGCCGCCGCCAACGCCATGGCGGCGCCCAGCAGTGGATGGCGCGCGGCGCGCATCATGCCTGCGCCGCCTCCGTCAGGCGCTTCAGCTGATACAGGCGGTCCAGTGCTTCGCGCGGGGTCAGCGCATCCGGATCGAGATCGTCAAGCGCGTCCAGCAGCTCGCGCATGGCCGGGCTGGCGGTTGGCGACGGCGCCGCGATTTCCTCGTCATTGGCGTCGACCGATGGCGCGGCGAACAAATCCAGCTGTGGCGTGGCGTCCAGCGCCTGCGCTTCCAGGCGCGCCAGGTGCTTGCGCGCGGCCTTGATCACCGGCTGCGGCACGCCCGCCAGCTGCGCCACCTGCAGGCCGTAGCTTTGCGATGCCGGGCCTTCCTGCACCGCGTGCAGGAATACGATGGTGTCCTTGTGCTCCACTGCCGACAGGTGCACATTGCTGGCGCTCGGATGGCTCTCCGGCAGCTGCGTCAATTCAAAGTAGTGGGTGGCGAACAGCGAGAAGCTGCGGCTGGTCTCGATCAGATGGCGCGCGATCGCCCAGGCCAGCGCCAGGCCGTCGAAGGTCGAGGTGCCGCGGCCGATTTCATCCATCAGCACCAGCGAGTGTTCGGTGGCGCCGTTCAGGATGGCGGCGGCTTCGGTCATCTCCACCATGAAGGTCGAGCGGCCGCCGGCCAGGTCGTCGGTGGCGCCGATACGGGTGAAGATGCGGTCGATCGGGCCGATCACCGCGCTTTGCGCCGGCACGTAGCTGCCCATGTAGGCCAGCAACGTAATCAGCGCCACCTGGCGCATGAAGGTCGATTTACCGCCCATGTTAGGACCGGTAATCAGCAGCAGGCGGCGTTCATCGACAAAGCGGCAATCGTTGGCGATGAAGCGTTCGATCTGGTTTTCCACCACCGGGTGGCGGCCTTCCTTGATATTGATGCATGGCGCATCCACCAGCTGCGGTGCGCACCAGTTGTTGCGCAGCGCGTGGTCGGTGAGGGCGGTCAGCGTGTCCAGCTGCGCCAGCGCCTTGGCGATCGATTGCAGCGTGCCGATGAACGGCGCCAGGTCGCCCAGCAGCTGATCGTACAGCATCTTCTCGCGCGCCAGTGCGCGGTCCTGCGCCGACAGGGCCTTGTCTTCAAACGCCTTCAGTTCGGGCGTGATGTAACGCTCGCAGTTCTTCAGCGTCTGGCGGCGGCGGTAGTCGTCCGGCACCTTGTCGGCCTGGCCGTTGGTGACTTCGATGTAGAAGCCGTGCACCTTGTTGTACTCGACGCGCAGATTGGCGATGCCGGTGCGGGCGCGCTCGCGCGTCTCCAGATCCACCAGATACTGGCCGGCGTTTTCCGACAGGCCGCGCAGCTCGTCCAGTTCCGCATCGAAGCCGCGCGCGATCACCCCGCCGTCGCGCACCATCACCGCCGGTTCCGGCATCACTGCGCGTTGCAGCAGATCGAGGCAGGCTTCCGGCGTGGCCAGGTCGGCGTGGATGCCGGCCAGCAGGCCATCGGGATCGGTCAGCGTGCGCTGCATGCCGTGACGCAGGGCAGGCAGCTGGGTCAAGCCATCGCGCAGGCTGGCCAGGTCGCGTGGACGCGCCGACAGCAGGGCGATGCGGGTGGTGATGCGTTCAATGTCCGGCACCTGTGCCAGCGTGTGCGACAGCGACCCGGTGGCATCGGCCTGCGCCAATGCGGCGATGGCTTCGTGGCGCGAACGGGCCACGCGCTGATCGCGGCGCGCATGGTGCAGCCAGTGGCGCAGCAGGCGCGAACCCATGGCGGTGCGGCAGTGGTCCAGCAGCGAGAACAGCGTTGGCGACTCCTGGCCACGGATGGTTTCGGTCAGTTCCAGATTGCGGCGGGTGGCGGCATCGAGGCCGATGAATTCATTTTCGGTTTCGGTGGTGAGCGTGCGCACGTGCTGCAGGCCGCGGCCTTGCGTGGACTGTGCGTAGCGCAGCAGCGCACCGGCCGCGCCGAAGGCCGCGCCCAGACCATCGGCGCCAAAGCCGGTCAGCGTGGAAACGGCCAGTTGATCCAGCAGCGCCTTGTGGCCGCTGACCACATCGAAGTGCCACTCCGGCACGTGGTTGACGTGGCAGGCGGTGTATTCCTCGAACAGCTCGCCGTTATCGCCGCGCAGGATCTCGGCCGGCGAGATGCGCTCCAGCTCCTGCTGGATGCGCGAATTGACCGTGTGCGCATCGCCCGAGAACTCCATCAGGCGCAGCGCGCCGCTGGCCAGCGACAGCCACGCCAGGCCGGCGGTGGCGACCTTGCGCTGGCTGATCACGCACAGAGCCAGCAGCGGGCGTTCCGATTTTTCCGGCAGCAGATCGGCATCGGTCAGCGTGCCTGGCGTCACCACGCGCATCACCTTGCGCTCGACCGGCCCCTTGCTGGTGGCGGGATCGCCAATCTGCTCGCAGATGGCGCAGGATTCGCCGATCTTCACCAGCTTGGCCAGATAACCTTCCAGCGAGTGGAACGGCACGCCGCACATCTTGATCGGCTGACCGCCCGACGAGCCGCGCGCGGTCAGCGTAATGCCGAGCAGGCGTGCGGCCTTTTCCGCGTCCTCGAAGAACAGCTCATAGAAATCGCCCATGCGGTAGAAGACCAGCATGTCCGGGTGCTGGTTCTTGATGCTCATGTATTGCTGCATCATCGGCGTGAGCTTTTCGGTCGGGCTGTTCTTGACGGCTGCGGCGTTGATTTCGTTCGGGACGGTGGTCATTGGTTCTATAGGCGATGCGATAAGTCTGGTTTTGCGGCGGCACAAAAAGCCCCCGCGCGTAACCCGTCATTCTACCAATTTCGGCAATGTGCTGACGAAAACGTGGAAAAGGTTCGATATCATGACCAGATGTGAGCGAGAGTGGGCAATTGCCCGTCAGCGGTGCGCGGCCTGGTTCGCGTCGCCCGACCGACAAACAGCGCTGCACGGAGCTACAATGGACCAATGCATGCGGGGGCAGGTTAGCCAAAGATGTGGCGGTAATCCAGTCGCGAGGAAGGCAAAATGAACCATGAGCTTGAAATTAGCCGGGCCGTTGACAGGGAGGATCTCGCGCATGCGTTGGCGCTTGCTGAGCAGTGGGTGGCTGAAGCGCCGGAAGCCGATGCGGCGTGGGGCAAGTTGGCGCATGTTCACGAAATGCGGGATGACTTAGTTAAGGCAAGCCATGCAGTCGCTGAAGCACTCAGGATTTTGCCGGATCATCCACCTTATTTGTTCGAGCAAGGCTATATCGCGTACCGGCTGGGGCACTACGCTCAGGCTGAAGGTGCATTCGGCTTATGTATCGAAAAATCTGAAACAGCACATGACGGTTTTTATCTGGATGCCGCCCGGATTGCGCGCGCCAGGTGTCTCGTGCTGGATGGCCGCCCCAGCCTGGCCGCCGATGTCATCGCTGATGCTGCTGCGGACTCAGCAACGTGGCTGGATGGACGATTTACCAAAGCGGATGTGTTGAATTCCATCCCCGGCGCAAAGACGAAATATTAGTCTGGCGCGGAGTTGCGCGCTTCGCGGCGCAGTGATTGCGGGGTGACGCCGCATTCGCGCACGAAGACTTCGCGCAGGTGGCTGCGGTCACGGAAGCCGGTTTCGCGGGCGATGACTTCCAGCGGGTGGATGCCGCGCTCGATCATGTTGCGCGCCACTTCCAGGCGCAGCTGCTCGATCGCTTTCGCCGGCGATTGCCCCGTCTCTGACTGGAAGATGCGCCCGAACTGACGTGGACTCAGGCTGGCAGCACGCGCCAGGTCATCAACCCGTATCGGCTGCGACAGATTCTTACGCGCGTATTCCAGCGCGATCTGGACCCGGTCTGACTTCGGTGCCAGTTTCAATAATTCGGATTGCTGCGATTGGCCGCCAGTACGGCGATTGTCCATCACCAGCACGCGCGCGGTGGCGGTGGCGACTTGCGGGCCCAGGTCGCGCTCCACCATGCCGAGCGCCAGATCCATCGCGGCGGTCAGGCCGGCCGAAGTCCAGATCGGACCATCAATGGTGAAGATGTGGTCCACCTCGATGCGCGCCGTGGGGCAGCGCTGCTTGAGCGTTTCGATATATGCCCAGTGCGTGGTGGCGCGGCGGCCATCGAGCAGGCCCGCTTCGCCCAGCGAAAACGTCCCGGTGCACAGCCCCACCGTGCGGCGCGAATGGCGCGCAGCGCGCTTGATGAATGCCAGTTCGTTTGCAGGCGTAGGGCGCAAGGTGGGATCGACGACGCCGCTGATCATCCACGAGTCGGATTCCGAGCCATCACCCACCGCCAACGTCTTCACCGTCACCCCCTGCGATGTGCAGATGTCGCCCCCCTCAAGAGAGTAGTTGCTGACCTGGTAGAACTGCTCACGCGCGACCACGTTGGCGAATTCAAAGACGGTTTGTGTCCCGAGCGCCATGACCTGAAAGCCCTCTTTCAACAAATACCCGATCCGATGCATCGCCTGCGTCCCACGTTCATGTCTGAAAACCTCATTATAAATGGCGTTGGAAATGTGTGTGTCAGCGGCGATGATAGTGGCCATTTTGTACAGCTTGTGCGAAACGCACGCAATGATAAAGGAGCATCATGAACAACCTGTTAAACCAGATCCTTGAGGCGCATGGCGGCATGGCGCGCTGGAAGTCGTTCCACACCCTGTCCGCACATCTGAAGCAAGGCGGTGTCCTGTGGCCGCTGAAGGGCAAGACCGGGATGCTGGACGAAGTGGATATCAGGATCCAGCTGCATCAGCCATGGACTTCGCATAGCCCGTTTGGCGGACCGCAGCGCCGCACTGCCGTAACGCCGCAGCGCGCGGCTATCGAAACTGCGGACGACACTCTGCTGGAGGAACTCACCGCGCCGCGCGTCAGCTTTGCCGGCCACCAGCTCGATACGCCATGGAGCGATACGCAACTGGCGTACTTCGTCGGCTACGCGATCTGGAATTACTTTACCGTGCCATTCACCCTGGCCACGCCAGGCTTCAGCATCACAGAACTACCGGCCTGGCAGGAAGATGGCCAGACCTGGCGCCGCCTGCAGGTGACGTTCCCTGAGCATATCGCCACGCACAGCCGCGTCCAGACTTTTTACTTCTCCGCCGACGGCCTGCTGCGCCGCCATGACTATGAAGTGGAAATCAGCGGCGGCGCGCCGGCCGTGCATTACCTGTCCGGCCACGTCACTGTGCAAGGCATCACGCTTCCGGCCCGGCACAGGGTGTACGTGCGTGATGCGGACGGCGGCCACCAGCCGGAGCCGCTGGTGGTGTCGATTGATGTCAGCGATATCCAACTGGCCTGATAATCACGGCAACGGGGAGGAGCATCAGCAGCACTAGTTGTTCCGCTTCGGCAGCGATAGCGCAAAATGTTCGGTCATGCCGCCCGAAATCGCAATGCTGGCCGCTTCCGTGCGGCTGCTGGCATTCAGTTTGACCATGATGGATTTGACGTGGAATTTCACGGTCTCGGTGGCGATGTCGAGCCGGCGTCCGATCGATTTGTTGCACAGGCCTCGCGACAGCAGTTGCAGCACATCGTCCTCGCGCGTGGTGAGGACGTTGCTGCCGCTGAGGTTGGCGATCTGGAAGGCGAGCGTCTGACACAGATAGGTGCGGCCGCGGGCCACACTGCGGATGCCGGCAACGAATTCCTCGACGCTGGAGCTGCTCAGAATGATGCCATGGATGCCGTGGTTGAAGGCGCATTGAATGGCGTGCTTGCGCGCGCTGCTCACCACCGCCACCACCCGCGCGCCTGGATAAGCGTCGCGCGGCTCCGCCACTGCCGATCCATCGATCACCAGCACCTCTACTTGCGGTGGCGTGCGCCCCTCGCTGTCCACTACGATTATCCTGCTGTCGCTTTGCAGGGCCGCGCAAGCGCCCGCGTGCAGCAGCGGCTCCCTGATGCGCACGGCGACATGCAGCGGCTTGATTTCATTCCAGTTCATTTCTACTATCCGGCTGATGATAACTGCTTAATATCATCGCCAGTTAGCCGCTCAGAGTCGAGTTAGCTCTTGTTGTACGTTGTGAGGACTGTTTCTGGTCTCCGGCAGCAGCAGTGTGGCTAACACCGCCGCGCAACTGGTGGCAGCGATGCACCATGCCGGCGCCATCGGATTGCCGGTGACAGCGATCAGCCACGTCACCAGGAATTGCACTGTGCCCCCAAACAGCGATACGCCGACCGAATAAATCAGCGCCAGTGCTGACGCCCGGCGTGCCGCCGGGAACAGCTCGCAGATCGTGGTCAGCACGGCGCCGGCCGTCACCGCGGTCAGGAAGGCCAGCGTGGCCGACATGACCAGCAAGGTCTGGGCATCCGGATGCGTCACCAGCCAGTCAAATGCCGGAATGCAGATCACGGCAGTGAGCAGCCGCGGCCAGAACATCAGCGGCCAGCGGCCGTAGCGGTCCGCCAGATGGCCGCCGATGAGGGCGCCGGCCAGCGTGGTCAGGCCGATGGTGATGGCGGCCTGCAGGCCATCCGCTGGCGGCAAATGCAGCACTGCCGTGCCGTAAGTGCTCATGTAGCTGCCGATATAGGTGGACACCGTACCGCCGGCAATCACCAATATCCCGAGCAGCACCGGGCGGCTGCGCCACGGCAGCGCCCTGGAGGACGCTTGCACTGCGGCCGGTGGCGCCAGGGTTTCCGGCATTTTGAAGCGCAACACCAGCGCGATCGGAATCAGCACGGTGCCGACGGCGAACGGCACGCGCCAACCCCAGTCCAGCATTTGCGCGGGGCTCAGCGACAGCGCTAACGCCAGCCCGAGCGCGCCAGCCAGTGCCGAGGCGATGCCCTGGCTGCCCATTTGCAGGGCAACGTAGGAGGCCCGCCGATGTTCCGGCGCCCCTTCCAGCAGGAAGGCGGTGGAGGGGCCGGTTTCGCCGCCCAGCGCAAAGCCCTGCACCAGCCGGAACAGGGTGATGAGGAGCGGTGCGCAGACGCCAATTGTGGCGTAGCCGGGCGTCAGCACCACGCCCGCCGTCCCCAGCGTCATCAGGATGGCGCTGAGCAGCAGCGCAGGGCGGCGGCCGGCGCGGTCGGCATAGCGGCCGATCAGCAGGCTGCCGACAGGACGGGCAATGAAACCAACGCCAAACACGCCGACCGACAACAGCAAGGCCATGTTGGGATCGGCCGCAGGGAAGAACACCTTGCCGATGGTCTGCGCAAAAAACGCGTAGACCACGAAGTCGAAGAATTCCAGTCCGTTGCAGACGACGACGCCCAGGACGATGGCTTTGTCAGGACGGCTGCTCAATTTCCGCATACTGCTCAATGAACGCCCGGGCGCGCGCAAGGTCGGGCGATTGTTGATTTGCCGCCGCGCTCAGTAGCGGCGACAGCAGCGGCACCACCGCATCCGCGCGGTCTTGCGCAATGCGCAGTTCGGCCAGTGCCACGCTGGCGCGCAACTGCTCCGACCATGCGCCTTGCGTGGCGGCCAGGGTAATCGCGGACAGCAGGCTTTGCTCGGCCTGGTCGGACCGCCCCATCCTGGCGAGGCATTTGCCGCGCGTGGTCAGGAATTCCGGCATGCGCAGCAGGTCGCCGCCGCGCTGGATGGCGGCTTCCGCTTCATCGCAGGTGGACAGGGCGGCTGCGTGCAGCGACAGGTCGGACAAGCCTTTTGCCATCAGGATGAGTGCCACGCTGGTGATCATCTCGTAGCCGTATTCATGCAGGGCGGCCAGCGCATCGCGTATGCGCTCGCCGCCGGCTGCCTGTTGGCCGCGGATGATCATGGTCTGGCCGTACAGGATGTCGGCGGCCTTGCGGTAAGGCTCCAGCGAGTGCAGCTTGCCCACGCGTTCCAGTTCGCCGGCGACGGTGGTGATGCGCGCGACATCCTCGGCAAAGCTGTACACCGACCCGGCCCAGATCAGCGCCAGGCAATAGGTCACCGCGTGGCCGTGATGTTTGGCCTTGAGGATGGTTTCCTCGGCCAGCGCATATGCTTGCGCATAGCGGCCGGTGAGCCACAACGTCCGGCTCATGCCGCACAGTGCGCGGATATGATATTCAAAGCCGGACTTCGAGTCCAGCACATGCGGCGCCTTGGTCGTGTAGCTGAAGCAGTTTTCCCAGTGCCGCACCGAGTCGTCGATTTTCCCCACCAGGTGCAGGCATACCCCCATCAGTGAGTCGACGACGAAGCGCGATTGCGGATCGTCCAGCACCGTCAGCAGCGATTGCGCCCTGTGCGCGGTCGCCAGCGCCTCGGTGTACCGGCCTTCCCGATGCAGCAGCACCAGATAGCCGCTCAGCAGGTGCAGCATTTCCGGCAGGTCGCCCAGTTCTTCCGCCAGCGCGATGGCACGGCGGTAGGCTGTGGCGGCGCGGCCGCTGCGGCCGCTGCCGAGGAACATCAGCGACTGACCCAGCGCGCGCTGCAGACGCATCTCCAGCTGGGAGCCGGTCTGCGCTTGCGGCAGGCGCGATAGCGCTGCCTGCGCCCAGCGCGCGCACTCCACCAGTTGCGAGTGCTGAAGCAGCAGAGGGCAGGCCACGGCCGCCAGCCCGATGGCCTTGGTGACCTGGGCATCGTCGAGCAAATACCAGTCCAGCGCGGCGCGCAGATTGGGCAGGTCCAGCGCGATCAGGTCGGCGGTGCCGGACTGCTGGGAGAACTGCACTATCCACTGATTGAAGAAATCCGCATAGCGTTGCGTCACAGCGGCCAGTTCATCGGACTCCCGCAGCAGCTTGCGGCAATAGGATTTGGTGGTGTCCAGCATGCGATAGCGCAGCGTGGCGCCACCCGCGTCCACTGCCACCAACGATTTTGACACCAGGCTGGCCAGCAACTCGATGGCCACAAACTGGTGCTGGTCCGGGCAGCAGACGGCGATGGCCGCATCCAATGAAAACGTGCCGGCAAAGACGGACAGGCGGCGCAGCAGCAGGCTTTCCTCGGCCGGCAGCAGCTTGAAGCTCCAGTCCAGCGTGGCGCGCAGGGTCTGATGGCGTGCGTTGGCCGTGCGCTGGCCGGGCCAGGACAGCGTGGCGCCGGCGTCGAAGTGCTGGGTAATCGCGCGCAGACCCAGGGCTTCGATGCGGCTGGCGGCCAGCTCGATCGCCAGCGCGATGCCTTCCAGATCGCGGCACAGGCGCGAGACCAGCGGCGCGTCTTCATTGGACAGGATGAAATCCATGCCGCCGGCTGCCGCCCTTTCAACGAACAGCTGCACCGCCGGGTAGGCCAGTGCCTGCTGCCCAGTCAGTCCATCGCCATCGGCGGGGAAGGCCAGTGGCTGCAGGCGATAGACGTATTCGCCGACCACCCGCAGCACTTCGCGGCTGGTGACGAGAAAGCGGATCTCCGGGCAGTTGCGCAGAATGCTCTCGACCAGCCTGGCCACTTCGTCGATCAGGTGTTCGCAACAATCGAGCACGATCAGCGATGCGCGTCCGGCCAGGTGGGCTTCCAGCGCGCGCTGATCATCGGCGCAATGCGCCATGCCGATGGCGCCAGCCACGGTGGCGTGCACCAGCGCGGGTTCGGTGATGTAGGAGAAGTCGACGAAGTGGACATCGCCGCCGGACTGTCTGGCTGCCATGTGCATGGCCGCAATGGCAACCGTGGTCTTGCCGATGCCGCCGGAGCCGACCACCGACACTAATCGGTAGCGCGTCAGCGCATGTGCAAGCGCGCCGATTTCTTCGTCGCGCCCGAGCACCAGGGTGGACAGCGCCGGCAAGCGCACGGCCGCTTCAGCCTTGGCGACGGCGGGCGGTGCACCTGGCATGGTGCGCATCACTGGCGCGACAAAGCTGTAACCTTTGTTTGCGACGTTGACGATGTAGCGGTTGCTACCGCTGCTGTCGCCCAGCGCCTTGCGGATGGCGACGATGTGGAAACGCAGGCTGCCTTCTTCCACCACCATATTCGGCCAGACTCTGGCCAGCAGCTCGCGTTTGCCGACTACTTCACCGGCCGACGCCACCAGCGCAATCAGCACGTCGAGCGCACGTCCGCCCAGCCGCACGGGCATGCCGTCCTGTTCGAGCAGGCGTTCGGCCGGGGAGAGCGTAAATGGACCAAATTGCGCGCGCCACTCGAAATTCATATTTTTATTCACACCATCCTAACAGAGCATCAGCGGCCGATTTTACCCTATATGGGTGGTTGTGCGTGCAGTCCCAATCGCCCAAACTGCCTCGCAAATACTGGATAAGGCAGGAACATGCGGACCAATAATGTGGTGCTGGTTCACGGCGCCTTTGTTGACGGAAGCTGCTGGGAACCGGTCTACCGGGTACTCAAAACCAGGGGTTACAAGGTGCAGGTGGCGCAGCATCCTGCGACCTCGCTGGCGGCCGACGTTGCCGCGGTCAGGGCCGTGATTGAGATGCAGGATGGACCGGTGACGCTGGTGGGGCACGGCTATGGCGGTGTGGTCATCACCGAGGCGGGCAATCATGAAAAGGTGGCGGCTCTGGTGTACATCGCCGCCTTCGTTCCGGACAGTGAGGAGTCGGTGCAAACGCTGATCGCCCACCCGCCGCCAGGCGCACCGGTCCCGCCAATGCTGGCGCCGTTCAAAGGCATGCTGCGCCTGGAGTGCGCAAAGTTCGCGGACGCGATGGCGGATGATCTGGACCCGCAGCGCGCCCAGTTCCTGGCCTGTGCCCAACGGCCGTTTGGCGTCGACGCGTTCAGCGCAGCGGTGGTGAGGCCGGCGTGGCGGGCAAGGCCAAGCTGGTATCTGGTCGCCACCGGGGACAGGATGATAGCGCCCGACGCGCAGCGCAACATGGCCCGTCGCGCCGGCGCAGTGGTGATTGAAACGGCGGCCAGTCATTTGGTGCAGGAAGCATCTCCCACTTTGGTGGCAGGCCTGATTGAGCAGGCCGCGCGGGCGCGCACGATGTCCTGATTTACCCACTTCTTTGTCTGTGGCCTTTTTTAGACAGTGCCTATAATTTTTTCTACACTTTTCGCAAGGAGATTGCATGACAGATCGTCGGTTATTCCTCAAAGCCATGGCGGCGGCAGGCGGCGGCCTGCTGCTGCAGGTGGCGATTCCCAGCGCCCGCGCGCGCGATGGCGCCGCATGGCAGGCTAACGCGGTGGTGCGCATCGCCGCTGACGGCAAGGTGCATCTGGTCATGCCCTACATCGAGATGGGCCAGGGCACCTATACCTCGATACCGATGCTGATTGCCGAGGAGCTGGAAGTTGACCTGAAAGATGTGGTGCTTGATCACGCGCCAGCGGACGACAAGGCTTACATCAATCCGGCGTTGGGCTTCCAGGTCACCGGTGGCTCGACCACCATCCGCGCCGCATGGATGCCGATGCGCCAGGCCGGCGCCGCCGCGCGCATGCTGCTGGTGCAGGCGGCAGCGCAGCAGTGGAAGGTTGATCCGTCCAGCTGCCGCGCCGAACACGGCGTAGTGATGCACGCCGCCAGCGGCCGCAGGCGGCGCTACGGCGCATTGGCGCAGGCCGCCGCCGCACTGCCGCTGCCGGCGGCGGAAGCGATCGTGCTGAAGCAGCCGCAAGACTTTCGCCTGATCGGCAAGGCCCAGCATCGCCTCGACACGCCCGGCAAGCTGAATGGTTCGGCGCAGTATGGCATCGACGTGCAACTGCCTGGCATGAAGGTGGCCGCGCTGGCCATCACGCCGGCCTACGGCGGCAGGCTGCTGGGCTTGAACGAAGCGGCCGCGCTGAAAGTGAAGGGCGTGCGGCAGGTGGTACGCCTCGATAACTGCGCTGCCGTGGTGGCGGACAATTATGGCGCGGCGCAGAAAGGCTTGTCGCTGCTGGAGCTGCGCTGGGACGACGGCCCGAACGCCCAGCTGTCCACGGCCGACATTGTGGCCGACATGGCACGCGCGGCCAAAGAAGGTGCGGCCAGGGTGCGTAGCGATGGCGCGCCTGAGCAGGCGCTGGCCAAGGCCAGCCGCGTGCTGGAAGCGACTTACGAGCTGCCGTTCCTGGCCCACGCCGCCATGGAGCCGATGAACTGCACCGTGCACGTGCAGCCGGACCGTTGCGACGTCTGGACCGGCACGCAGGTCATCACGCGCGCCCGCTCGGTTGCGGCGAAAGTCACCGGCCTGCCGGAAGAGAAGGTCACCGTGCATAACTTCCTGCTCGGTGGCGGCTTTGGCCGGCGCCTGGAGATCGACGGCGTCGAAATGGCGGTGCGCATCGCGCGCGAGGTCAGGCATCCGGTCAAGGTGATCTGGAGCCGCGAGGAAGATATCCAGCACGATATGTTCCGTCCCTACTTCTACGACCGCGTGCGCGCCGGGCTCGATGAGCAGGGCATGCCGGTGGCATGGTTCCATCATCTCACCGGCTCCTCGGTACTGGGGCGCTTCCTGCCACCCGCCTTCAACAACGGCTTCGATCCGGAGACGCTCGATGGCGCGGAAGCGCCGCCATACGCTTTCAGGGCCATCCGCGTTGACTATACGCGCCACGAGCCGCCGCATATCCCGACCGCGTTCTGGCGCGGTGTCGGCCCGACCCACAATGTGTTTGTGGTGGAGAGCTTTATCGACGAACTGGCAGCCGCCGCCAGCGCCGATCCGCTGCAATACCGGCTGGCGCTGATGCAGCAGAATCCGCGCGCCGCCAACGTGCTGAAACTGGCGGCGCAAAAGGCCGGCTGGAACGGCCAGCGCAATGGCGATGTGGGACGCGGCCTGTCGGTGCAATTCGCTTTCGGCACCTATATGGCGATGGTGGTCGATGCGCAACTGGTGGATGGCGAGGTGCGCGTCAGGCGTGTGGTGTGCGCGGTCGATTGTGGCGTGGTGGTCAATCCGGACACCGTGAAGGCGCAGGTGGAAAGCGCCGTCATCTTCGGCATTTCCGGCGCGCTGTATGGCGACATCACGTTCAGGAACGGCCGTGTCGAGCAAAGCAACTTCCACGATTACCGCGTGCTGCGCATGCATGAAACGCCGGCCATCGAGACCCACATCGTCACCAGCAATGAAGCGCCGGGCGGCATGGGCGAACCGGGAACGTCGGCATTGATGCCGGCGCTGGCCAACGCCGTGTATGCCGCTACTGGCAAACGTATCCGAAAACTGCCGATCGCCACGGCCTTGCAAGCAAGCTGACAGGAGTAAAACATGATGAATCTGAATATCAATGGCAAGTCCGTGAAAGTGGAGGCGGAAGCCGATACCCCGCTGCTGTGGGTGCTGCGCGATGAACTCCACATGTCCGGCACCAAATTCGGTTGCGGCATGGCGCTGTGCGGCGCCTGCACCGTCCATATCGACGGCCAGCCAACGCGCGCCTGCGTGATGCCGCTGTCATCCGCGGTCGGCAAGCAGATCACCACCATTGAAGCGATCGGCGCCACCCCGGTTGGCAAGCGCGTGCAGGCGGCATGGGCCGAAATCGACGTGCCGCAATGCGGCTACTGCCAGTCCGGCCAGATCATGGCGGCGACCGCGCTGCTGCGCGCGATACCCAAGCCGACCGACCAGGATATCGACCAGGCCATGTCCGGCAATATCTGCCGCTGCGGCACCTATCCGCGCATCCGCGCGGCGATTCACAAAGCTGCGGGGCAGGCATGATGCGCCGCCTGCTCCCGCTGTGCCTCGCGCTGGCGGGCCTGGCTCACGCCGAAGGCGATGGCAAGTTGTTCGACCCGGTCGCCAGCGTGGTGATGACGCCGCGCTGCGTCAACTGCCATCAGGCCGAAGCGCCGCGCCAGAAGGACTTCGCGGTGATACACGCGCAGCAGGTGGTGCGCGGCAAGGATGGCCATGGCTCGGCGGCGCTGCATTGCGCCGCCTGCCACCAGACGGCCAATACCGCGCAAGGCAAGGTGCCGGGGGCGCCGAACTGGCATCTGGCGCCGCTCAGCATGCGCTGGCAAGGGCTGGACAAGAAAGCCGTTTGTCAGCAGATGCGCGATCCCAGGCGCAACGGCAATCGCCAGACCGGCGAGCAGGTCATCGAGCATATGAAGACCGATCCGCTGGTGCTGTGGGCCTGGAATCCGGGGAATAACCGCACCACGCCGCCGATGTCGCACGAGGAATTCGTTCGCGTGCTGGAGCAGTGGGCGGCTGCCGGCATGCCCTGTCCGGATTAAGACAACGCGGCCAGGGTGGCGTCCAGTACGGCACGCAGCCGCGGCGAGCGTTTCAGGTCCTTGTGATAACCGGCCCAGACGTCGCGTCCCGGCGGCGGCTCGCCCAGATCGACCAGGCGCAGGCCGCGTATGCCATCGCCTATGACACGCGGCAGCACCGCCAGCCCAGCGCCGTTGCGGCACAGCGCGGCCTGCACGTCGCGGCTGTTGGCGCGCAGCGCGGCTTGCGCCTTGGGCAGGCGGCGTCGCAGCCAGGTGACGTCCGCCAGTTCGCCGTACGCGGTGTCCATGATGATCAGGCGATGATGGTTGTCGTCGGCCTGGCGCAGATAGGCGCCGGAAGCGTAGACGCCGAATTCCGCGTGCATGGCCTTGCGCTGGACGACATCCGCTTCGTCGAACTGGCGGAAGCGGAAGACAAGGTCCGCCTCGCGCCGCGCCAGGCTGACCAGCCGTGTTTCAGTAATCAGCTCGATGGTCATGGCCGGATGCCTGCCGCTGAAGTCAGCGAACACCGGCGCCAGCACGTGCGCCCCGAACCACTCGGTGGTGGAGACGCGCAGCAAGCCCTCCAGTTGCTGCTGGCCGGACAGCTTGCGCAGCACCGCGTCCGCCTCGTGCGCCATCTGCTGTACATGCTCGAATACCGCCTCTCCTTCGTGGGTCAACAGGAAGCCGTCATCGGTACGCTGGAACAGCGTCTGGCCCAGTTCTTCTTCCAATACGCGGATGCGCCGCCCCATGGTGGATTGCGATTGGCCGAGCATGCGCGCTGCGCCGCTCAACGAGCCGTGACGCGCGATGGCCAGGAATATCTTCAGGTCGTCCCAGTTGGTGGTCATGTCTTGCCTATGCATTTTTGCATAAGTGTAACTCATTTGTGGAGGTGTTCAACCGGTTTTGCATAAGGTAATCTGCCCCTCAATGACCGCCTGCAAACGGCGGCGCAGTCTTCATCCCAATAAACTCATGGAGTTCGACATGTTCGCACGCATCACTTCCGCCTTGCTGATGGCAGCCAGCCTGGCCACCGCCTATCCAGCCGCCGCATCGCTTGGTAACATCGAAGTCGTGCACGAGTTTGACGGACCGATGCCGACCGGCGTGACGGTATCGGCCAAGGGCCGGATCTTTGTCAATTTTCCGCGCTGGGGCGACGATGTCCGCTTTACCGTTGGCGAAATCCGTGACGGCAAGGTGGTCGCCTATCCGTCCCAGCAGCTGAATACCTACGATCCCGCCCGGCCTGCGCAAACGCTGTCCAGCGTGCAAAGCGTGGTGGTCGATGCGCTCGACCGGCTGTGGATACTGGACCCGGCCGCACCCAATTTCCAGACCCGCATCGATGGCGCGGCCAAGCTGGTGGCGGTGGACCTGAATACCAACCAGGTGGTCAAAACCATCGTCATTCCTGCCGGCGTGGCGCTGGACAGCACCTATCTCAACGACGTCCGCTTTGACTTGCGTGTCGGCAAGGCCGGCGTGGCTTACATCACCGATTCCTCGCTGAGCGGTCCGGGGGGAATCATTGTGGTCGATCTGGCGAGCGGCAACAGCTGGCGCAAGCTGACCGGCCATGCGTCCACCTCGGTCGATCCAGCGTTTGTGCCGTTCGTGGAAGGGCAGCGCCTTGCCCAGCGTGCGCCGGGCAAGGCGCCGGCGCCGTTCGGCGTGGCGTCCGACGGCATCGCCCTGTCGGCGGATGGCAAGACCTTGTTTTACAGTCCGCTGTCCAGCCGACACCTGTTTTCGGTGCCGAGTTCCCTGCTGATTGATCCGTCCGCAAACGATGCGGCGGTGGCCCAGGCGGTGCAGGATCTGGGCGAGAAGGGTGCCTCCGATGGCATGGAAGCGGACGACAAGGGCCGTCTGTATGCCAGCGATTACGAGCACAACGCCATCCATCAGCGTCTGCCGGATGGCCGCTGGAATACCCTCGCCACCGATCCGCGCATGCTGTGGCCGGATACGCTGTCGATCGGCCCGGACGGCTATCTGTACTTCACCGCTAACCAGCTGCATCGCCAGGCCGGTTTCCATGACGGCAAAGATTTGCGCACCAAGCCGTATGTCCTGTTCCGTGTCCGCATCGACGCCGGCCCGGTGCTGCTGAAGTAATATGGATACCGCACGCAAAAGCGTTGCCGCGCTGCCGGTGGCCCTGTTCGGCGCAGTCATGGGGCTGGCCGGCCTGGCGCTGGCCTGGCGCGCCGCCCACGAACAGCTGGGAGCACCCGGATGGGTGGGTGAGGGACTCAGATGGCTGACCCTGCTGGTATTCATTGTGGTCACTGCCGCTTATGGCGCCAAAATGCTGGCCGCCATCGATGCCGTCAAGGCCGAATTCCAGCATCCGGTCGCCGGCAATATGTTCGGCACTGCGCTGATCAGCATGCTGTTGCTGCCCATGCTGCTGGCCGACGTCAGCCTGCCGTTCGCGCGCGCCGGGTGGGTCATCGGCGCGGTCGGCATGGCGGCGTTTGCATGGCTGGCGGTCAGCCGCTGGATCAGGGGACGGCAGCAGGTGGAACACGCCACGCCGGCCTGGATCGTGCCGGTGGTCGGCATGCTGGATGTGCCGCTGGCAGTGCCATCCCTGCACTGGCAAGGCTTGCACGAAATCACGCTGTTTGCCCTGGCGGTCGGCCTGTTCTTCGCGCTGCCCCTGATGACGCTGATTCTTTCGCGACTGATCTTCCAGCCGCCCATGCCAGCGCCGCAGCAACCCTCGCTGATGATCATGCTGGCGCCGTTCGCGGTCGGCTTCTCCTCGTATGCCATCACCCTGGAGCGCATTGACGATTTCGCGCAGGCGCTGTACATGCTGATGCTGTTCATGCTGGCCGTGCTGCTGGGACGTCTGAGACATCTGCCGTCCTGCTCGCCATTCCGCGTATCCTGGTGGGCGGTCAGTTTTCCGCTGGCAGCTACAGCGGGGGCGGCGCTGCGCTACGCAGCCCATGCGCCGGGACCGTTTGCGGATGGAATTGCCATGCTGTTGCTGGGCCTTGCCACGCTGGTGATCGCCGCGTTGTTCCTGCGCACCCTGCTTGGCCTCCTGCGCGCTGAGTTGCCGACGCTGATAGGCTAGGACGCCCGCTGGGTGCATCCGGGCATGGCGGCAGCAGCTCAAAGCTGCGCGCCGCAGTCCTTGCAATAGCGCGCGCCGGGTTCATGGCCCGGGCTGAGGCAGCTCGGGCAGATGCGCGGCAGCAGGGCGCGCTGGCCGCGCTGGTGGGTGATCTCGGAGCTGATGATGCCGGTCGGCACCGCCAGAATGCCCCAGCCCAGCAGCATCATGAAGGAGGCGATGGCGCGGCCGATGTCGGTCTTCGGCACCAGGTCGCCAAAGCCGACCGTGGTCATGGTCGAGATGGCCCAGTACACCGCTGTCGGGATGCTGGTGTAGCCATGTTCCGGCCCTTCCACCACGTACATGACTGTTCCCAGCAGGAACACGATCAGGAAGACCACCGACAGGAAGACGAAGATCTTGCGGCGGCTGGCCAGCAGCGCATCGCCCAGCATGCTGTATTCCTGGATGTACAAGACCAGTTTCAAAATCCGGAAAATGCGCAGCAGACGCAGGATGCGCACCCCCATGATCACATGCGCGCCCGGCACGAACAGCGACAGATAGCTGGGCAGGATGGACATCAGGTCGATGATGCCGAAGAAACTGCGCGCATAGACCACCGGCCGCTGCACGCACAGGCAGCGGCCGATGTATTCGATGGTGAACAGCACGGTGAAGAACCACTCGGCACCGTGCAGCCAGGCGCCGTATTCGGATGCAATCGACTGCACGCTGGTCAGCACGATCACCAGCACGCTGAGCAGGATGGCGCCGATCAGCGTCAGGTCAAACGCCCGTCCCTTGGGCGTGTCCGACTCAAAGATGATGGCGTAGAGTTGCGCGCGCCAGCCGTCGGCCGGCTTGCCGAGGCGTTGTTGCAGCGGATCGATAGGACGTGGGGTATTCATGGGCATCTATCTTACCGGCAAATTCAACAAGCTGGCGGGCATATCGAATAGGCATGGCTTGCGTGACTTTCCTCATGCCTGCGGGAGCCGGCTTTGGGCTAGCATGGCGGCATGAAAAAATTACTGATCGCGCTGTTGATGGCCGCGGCCTTGCCCGCCCGCGCCGAAGCGTTTGCCAAGGGCGCGGACATCGGCTGGCTGCCGCAAATGGAAGCCACCGGCTACCAGTTCTATAACAAGCAGGGCAAGCCGGAAGACTGCCTGCAGATCCTCAAGGATCTTGGCATCAACACGGTGCGCCTGCGTACCTGGGTGCATCCGTCCGATGACCGCGCCAGCGGCCATAACAGCCGCGATGAAACGGTTGCCATGGCGCTGCGTGCGCAAAAGATGGGCATGCGGGTGATGATCAATTTCCATTACAGCGACAGCTGGGCCGACCCGCAGCAGCAGCGCAAGCCGGCCGCCTGGGTGGGCCACGATTTTCCGCAACTGCTGAAGGATGTCTACGCCCACACCTATGATGTGATGAGCGCGCTGAAGCGGGCTGGCGTCACGCCGGAGTGGGTGCAGGTCGGTAACGAAACCCGCACCGGCATGATTTATCCGGAAGGCCACATCGACAACTGGCCGCAGTTGGCGCAGCTGATCAACCAGGGCTATGACGCCGTCAAGGCCGCGAGTCCCGCCTCCAAGGTGGTGCTGCACCTGGACCGCGGCAACGACAATCAATGGTTCCGCACCTGGTTCGATAACGCCAGGGCCAACGGCGCCAGATACGATGTGATCGGCATGTCTTACTACCCGTTCTGGCTCGATGGCCGGCCGGACTACAAGCTGTCCATTGATGATCTTGGCCGCAATCTGAACGACATGGCGGCGCGCTACGGCAAAGAGGTGATGGTGGTGGAGGTTGGCGGCGAGGATACGCAACCGCAAAACACCTACGACATGCTGCTGGCCGTGCAGCGCAAGGTGCGCGAGGTGCCGGACCAGAAGGGGCTGGGCGTGATTTACTGGGAGCCGCAGGGCGCGCGCAGCTGGAGCCACTACGAGTTGAGCGCATGGGGCGCCGATGGCCGTCCGACCAGGGCCATGGACGCATTCTTGGATTCCTTATAAACAAACTCGCTTATTTTCGTTCCCAGTGATTTTTCAGTTGGTATACTTTTCACAAAAATCACTGAAGGAGCGGGATGAAGAAGCATTTGATGGCGCTGGCGGTTGTTGGCGCATTCGGCATGGCGCAGGCGCAGGAAGGCGCCGCCGATCAGATAGAAAAAGTCGAGGTGACCGCCACCCGCACCGGCGCGGTCGACGTGCAGCAGGTACCGGCCGCGATCACGGTTATCAAGCCGGACAGCCTGACCAGATATGGCCAGGGCAATCTGAACGATATCGCCAACCTGGTGCCGGCCATGTCGCTGCAGGAGCAGGGCGCGGGCGTCAACAACATCACCATCCGCGGCCTGGTGGTGCGCGGCATTGTGCCGTCCGAGGTGCAGGATGCCTCGCTGGTGGCGGTCTACATCGATGACATGCCGGTGACGCTCAAGTCCGGCAATCCCGACCTGAAAGTGCTGGACCTGGAACGCGTGGAAGTGCTACAAGGTCCGCAAGGCACGTTGTTTGGCGCCGGCGCCATGGCCGGCACGGTGCGCCAGATTACTCAGAAGCCGGAATTCAATGATTTCTTCGGTTCGCTGGAGGCGGTGGGTTCGCAGACCTCCAAATCCGGCGGCAGCAACTACAACCTGCGCGGCAGCGTGAACGTGCCGGTCAGGAGGGATGTGCTGGCGCTGCGCCTGACCGGCTACACCGGCAATGATTCCGGCTATGTGCTCAACCAGGTCAACGGCAGGACCGACAACGATGTCTCGACCAACCAGGGCCGCATTGCCGCGCGCCTGCGCGCGTCGCCGGACCTGCTGGTGGACGCCAGCGTAACCGCTTCCAACATCAAGGGCGGCATCAACGATGCGTATTCCGGGCTGGCGCCGTACACCACCAACTCGCTGATCCCGCAGACCAGCAAGGACAATCTGCAGCTTTATAATCTGACGCTGAACTACGATGCTGGCGCGGCGCAGCTGGTGTCGTCGACGTCCTACCTGCATCGCGACACGCTGTACATCAACTCGGGCCAGTACAAGGCCACCGCGTTCATCTTCGGCGGCCAGCTGCCGCTGATCGCTTCGTCCTACGTGATCGGCAACAAGATTACCAACTTCGCGCAGGAGTTCCGCCTGCAATCCAAAGCGGGCGGCCCGCTGAAGTGGACTGCCGGCGCCTTCTACACCCAGGGCAAGCGCGACCTGCGCCAGGATCAGCCGACGCCAGGCTTCGACGCACGCTTTGCCGCCGTGAAGAACTTCCCCGGCTATAACTCGCAGCTGAACGACAATGCCTTCACGCCGGACGATTACTTCTCGGGCACGCAGAACATTGATTCGAAGGAGGCCGCGCTGTTTGCCGAAGCCACCTACACCGTGTGGGACAAACTGGACCTGACCGCCGGCCTGCGCCTGTTCCGCGGCACGCAGGACTTCGACCTGAAAT
The DNA here is from genome assembly GCF_039595735.1 of Duganella sp. NCBI lineage: Bacteria > Pseudomonadati > Pseudomonadota > Betaproteobacteria > Burkholderiales > Oxalobacteraceae > Duganella > Duganella sp. The sequence continues at coordinate 71,487 of NZ_JBCNLB010000016.1, read as the reverse complement.
TCAGTGGCCTGTTCGGTAACCTGATCAACTCGACGCCGGCCAAGCCGCAGAGCAGCATCCCCGAGACCAGCAACAGCAGCGAAACCTCCAGGGGCGCCAATCCGCGCTTCGCCGCCGCTTACCGCATCGACCCCGATCACACGGTGTACGCCTCGGCCGGCAAGGGCTTCCGCTACGGCGGCAACAATCAGCCGGTGCCATTCGACTTCTGCGGCCAGAACGCGCCATCGACCTTTGCGCCGGACAGCCTGTGGAACTTCGAAGCCGGCTCGAAGAACGCGCTGTTTGACCGCCGCGTGATCCTCAATGCCAGCGCCTACCTGATCAAGTGGAAAGATGTGCAGGTGTTTAACAAGCTGCCGTGCACCTACTACTTCACCCAGAACGCCGGCAAGATCCGCAGCGAAGGCGTGGAGCTGGAGACGTTCTTCAAGCTGTCGCGCCAGGCTTCGTTTGGCGTCAGCGCCACCTTCAACCACGCTTACGCTGCCGAGAAGGTGGTGACTGGCATCGTCGCCCAGAACATTCCGGAAGACGCGCGCGTGCCGTACGCGCCGAAGTTCGCCGCCAGCGCGGTGGCCAACTATGTGATTCCGCTGGCGGGCGGGGAGGAGATCAGCTTGTCGGCCAACTATGCGCACCGTGGCGAGTCGTTCACCAACTTCGCCGCCTCGCAGGGCAGCTACTCGCGCATCCCTTCGTCCAATACCGTGAACGCGACAGCGGTGTACAAGACCGGCCCGTATGAATTTGGCCTGTTCGGCACCAACCTCACCAACGGCGCCAAGATCAGCGACGTCACCACCAACACCATTGCGATCCAGCCGGGCGACAATCTGTACATGATTCGCCCGCGCACGGTCGGCGTGCGTGTCAAGGCGCGCTTCTAAGCCTTGGGCGGCAGGCGGTCACGGACGCGGCCCGCTGCGCCTGCGCGCCATCAGGGCTTCGGCGGCGATCGCCGCCGGCGCGATGAACACCAGGTTGCACAGTGGCGCCGCCAGCAGGTTGAGGGCCGCGGTGGAATGGCGGGGCGCGATGAACACCGAGTACCAGGCGGCGGCATCCAGCAGCAGCATCAGCAGGGCGCCCGCCAGCAGTGCCGTGCCGGCGTTGCGCCGCCGCAGCATCGGCGCCAGCGCGGCGTAGGGCGCCAGCGAGACCGCGCACAGGCCGAGGCGGAACGCCCAGCCGCCGTCCCCGAGCAGCAGCGCGGTGGCCAGGTGCAGGCTGGCTGCGGCGGCGATCAGCAGCCAGCCGGTCCGCCTGGTTCGTTCATGCGGCGATTTCCCGGGTTTCATAGGTCTGCGGCAAGGTGGCTTGCAGCAGATCGTATATGTCTTTCGCCCCCAGCGCCAGATGCGACGCTATCGTGCCCTCGGCCGACACCAGCACCGCGCTGGGCGTCACCAGCGCATCGTAGCTGGCGGCGACCTGCCGGTCTTCCTGCAGCAGCAGGATGCAGCCGCCGGGCGGACGCGGCTGCTGCGTTTGCAGCGTATCGACACGCAGGATGACGGCGATGCGCACCCGCTCGCGGAATTGCCGGTGCCAGCTTTCGATACGCGGCGCCAGCTCGGCGCAGGGGCTGCAGCCGATGTCGGAGAAGATCAGCAGCACCGGTAGTCCGGCCGAACGCAGCCGCGCCAACGACTGAGGCCGGCCGCCGCCGGCTTCCGGCAGCGTGAACTCGGGCGCCAGACTGCCGACCACCAGGCCGCGCGCTTGCGTGTCGACCGCCTGCAGTGGCTGCACGTTGGCGGCATCGAGCCGCAGTTCGATGTTATCCATGCGCAGGATCAGGCGGCCGTTCTGGCGCAGCACCTGATGCAGCAGCCACCATTGCGCCAGCATCACCGCCAGACAGGCCGACAAGGCCGGCGCTTCCGCCAGATAGTGCCACACGGATGCATGCGCGTAGGCCGGCCCCGCGTACACCAGCGTGGCCGCCATCAGCAGCAGCACGCCGTTTCTGGCCAGCGTGGTGTTGCTGATGGGCTTGGCGTCCTCCAACCCGAAGCAGTTGCAGCTCGGGCGCAGGCCGCGCTGCAACAGGCAGGCCAGGACCGCGCTATAGATGGCCAGCAGTACGGCGCCGGCAGCGGCGCCCCACCACGCGGATGCGGCAAACAACAGCAGTGCGGCAATGGCCAACTCCGTCAGCGGCATCAGCCATGCCAGCGCCGGCCGCAGCGCGGCCGGGACGGCAAACTCGCCGAGCGTGGCGGCAAACGCGGCGCGGTGCTGCAGCTTGCCGGCGGCGGCCATCAGCAGTATCCCCGCCAGCAGCAGGCGCAGGGCCAGGAACAACATCATGAGCGCGTCCATTATCGTTTTCCTCCAAGGGTAGGGCCGTTGTAATGCTGGGCGCCGGCAAATGGCGAGATCAGCGGCGATGGCGTCAGGTCCGAGCACAGCGGCCCGCACAGCGCCACGCCGCCGCAGCAGTTGGTGCCGGCGCAGCCATATCCCGGCGGGCAATCGTCATGGGAGGTGCAGGTCGGCAAGCCGGCGCACGGCGTATTGCCGTGGATACAGGCGCCCGAGCCATCGGGGGCGGTGAAGCACACGCAGTCGCCGCCGCCCACGCAGGTCGGGAAGGCCCCGCAAACACCGCCGGCACAGGTGCGGCAATTGTCCGGCGGGCAGCAGTCGCAGGATAGTTTCTGTGCGCTGTCATAGGCGTCCTGCCCATAGGCAGCTACCGCGTTATAGTAGGTTTCCGCCTGCTTGAGGCAGCCCCCGCGTTTGATGCGCTGGATGGTGCCAGTGCCGGCAAAGGCGGCGTTGCAGATGGCGCTGAGGTCGTCGTAGAAGTTGGTGTCGCACAAGGCCTTGACCTGATTGCACTTGTCGTAGCAGCAGTCGTGCGTGTCGCAGGCCGGCACGAAGCTGACGCCGAAATAGCTTTGCGGCGGCGCCACCCAGGAGCCGGCCGCGCCGCAGCCGTTGGGCGTGCAGGTATGCGACAGATTGGCGGTGCGGGCAGGGCAATCCGCCAGCCGGGCGATCGGATGCTTTTGTACTATGCCGGCCGGGGTGCAGCAGGCCAGCGCGGAGTCGTACACCCTGTCATTGCACAGGCAGTTGCTGGCGGCCCAGGCATTGTCGATGCCGAAGCGGCTCAGCGCCGCCCCGCCCAGGGTGGCCATGGTCATTTTCAGCGCCGTGCGGCGCGAGGTGGCGCCCGCCAGCGTGCGGGCGATGTTGTCGAGTGCTGCATGCGGTGAGGTTTTCATGGCGTTCCCCTAGCTGGCACGGGCCGGTGACAACACGGTGTCCAGCCACACGGGGCCGGCCTCATCGCGCGCGTGGTCCCACGAGATCAGGCTGTAGGCGGTGGCTTCGGAACGTGCGGTCGGACTCTGGATCTCGAAGCCGCCCAGCGACTGCTGCGGTCCGATGTGGGCCTCGGCGGCGGCCCAGGCCGCGTAGGACATCAGGTCGGTTTGCGGCTGCCAGCCGGGTGGCGAGGCGGTCAGCGTGGTTGGTGCCACGAGATCGAGATGGAAAGCGGCAATGTACAGCGGGCTGCCCGGCGGCTCGTCGTTGAACAGCGTATAGGTCCAGGTGGCGTTGTTCAGCACCACGTTCACATGGGCGCGCAAGCGTGGCGAGGCATACGGCGCCGGCGCCGGAATCTTGAGGTAGCGGTTGATCACGAAGCCCAGCGTGCCGCCGGCCTGGTAGGTGCCGCGCAGCGTCAGCAGCACTTGCTGGCCGGGTGCCAGGCCGGCCGCGCTGAAGCGCGTGCCGATGCTGCCGCTGCCCTCGTTGCCGAGGTTGCCGATGAAGACGGGGAAATGCTGCGGGCTGAGACGGCGTGCCGCCCCCAGCGTGGCGCCGGTCAGGAACACTTTGCCGGCGCGCTCGCCGCCCACGTTGGCGACGATGAGGGAAAGAATGATTTCCTCGCCGGTGTTGATGACCGTGGCGTTGCCGGTGATGAGCTGGGGCTTGCTAGCCATGATGGCCTCCGTGCGGGTGGCGGCGACGCAGCAGCGGCATCAGCCCGGCCAGCATGATGGACAGCGTGGCCGGCTCGGGCACCGCCACCACTTCGTCGATGCGGAACAGGATGGTGATCAGGTAGGCGTAGTTGCCGTTGACATCCTGTAGCGTGACATCCAGCGGCTGGGGGCCGGGAGCGGCGCCGGCCGCCACGTCCACGGTGAACAGCGCGACATGGTCCCTGAACGAAAAACTGGGCAGGCTGAATGGTACTTGCCCCAGTTCCTGCAACGGCGTCAGCACAGTCGGGTCGAAGTTGGCGAAGTTGAGGAACAGCTCGGTCGCGTCCAGCGCCGCGTTGGTGCGGTTGATGATGCTGCCGGCGATGTGAATGCTGTCGCCGGCCGAGGCCGACACGATGCTCTGATTCGGCGTAAGGGTGAGCAGCGGCAGCGCGTGCGCAACATGCGCCAGCACAAGTAGCAACAATGCGGCCAGCACGCGGGCGGCCGCTCGGTGTGTGAAATTGAACATGGAAATCCCCTGGTTGGCGTGGCGCGAAAAGCGACGCATTAACCATGCCCATGGCCGGGAACTCAGTGAAATCAAGCTGTTAGGCTATGTGCCACATCGGCCCGTGCGGCAAATGTAAAGATGGCCGACAGCTGCCCGTCAGCGCACCCGCACCACACGTTCGGCGCCCACCGGGTTGACCGCATAGCCGTTCCGGCCCGCCGCCTTGACCCCATACAGAGCCTGATCGGCGGCGCGCATCACTTCTTCCGCCGTGGCCGCCGCGTTGGTGGTGACGGCGATGCCGATGCTGGTCTTGACCTCGCGCGGCGCGCTGGCCAGCATGAACGGCGGATGCATGGCGTCCAGGATTTTCTTGCCCAGCACATCCATCTCGGTGGTCGACGACAGCTGCTCAAACACAATCACGAATTCATCGCCGGCCAGCCGCGCCACGGTGTCGGTGGTGCGCACCGCGGCGGTCAGGCGGCGCGCGAACTCGATCAGCACCTCGTCGCCGGCAGGGTGGCCGAGCGTGTCGTTGATGGCCTTGAAGTGGTCGATGTCGAGGATGGCCAGCCCCACCGGCTGGCCCGAACGGGCCGCGCGCGCCAGCGCCTGCGGCAGGAAGGCGTCGAACATGCGGCGGTTGTTGATGCCGGTCAGGACATCGGTGGTGGCCAGCCGGTGCAGCTCCAGCTCGGCCTGCTCGCGCCGCTGCGACAAGCCATAGAAGGCGCGGCTCAGGTGGCCGAACTCGTCCTTACGCGCCACGTCAAACACCGCAATGTTGGCGCGCCCGGCGCTGATGTCTTCCACGTGGCGGTGCAGGCGCCGCAGCGGCCGCAACAGGTTCTTGGTGATGAGCCAGCCGAACAGTCCGGCCACGCCGGTCAGCACGGTCGCGCCCAGCAAGGCCCGCAACCGCACGTTCAGCATGGAGGCAAACGCGCTGCGCACCGGATAGGACAGGCCGATGATCCAGTCGGCCTCGCGCAGGTGCTTGTGCACCAGCAGCACGGGCACGCCGTCGTCGAGCAGGCCGTCTTCCCAGCCTTCGGGGCTGCGCAGCGCCGCTTCCAGCAGCGTGCCGGCGCCGTCGTCGCCGCGCTCCAGGATGCGGCTCTTGTCCGGATGGTGCACAAACGTGCCGTGGTCGGTGACGATGAACAGATAGCCGTCCGCGCCCGAGCGCAGCGTGTCCAGCTGGGCCGAGAACGAGGGCCGCAGCAAGTCGATCGCGCCCAGCAGGATGCCGGTCAGCTTGCCCTCGGCATCGCGCAGCGGCTGGGTCAGCACCACCACCGGCTGGCCGGACAGCGTGCTTTTGAACGGCGCCGAGATCACGCCTTCCTGCAGGCGCAGCGTGTCCTGGAAATACTTGCGCTCGGTGATGTTGACGCGCTTGGCGCGGCGGTCGCGCAGGCTGGCCACCAGGTTGCCGTCGAGGTCGAAGGCGTTGACGTTGAAGAAGGCGTCGCGCAGGGTTTCGTGGGCTTCCAGCCGGGCCTGGATCTGGTCCAGCGGCAGCCCGCGGTCGTTGATTTCCTCGGTCAGCGACTTCAGCAACTGGCGTTTGTTTTGCAAGTCGTTGTCGATGAACGCGGCCGCGCCGGTCAACAGCGACAGCTCCTGGCGCGCGATCACCAGCCGCAGCTCGGATTCCGCGATCAGCAGGGAAATGCCGCCGGCGCCGATGCCGGCAAACAACACCAATGCAATGACCAGTGCCGTGATCTTGAACTTGAAGCTATAAAAAAAGCTGGAGAGAGGCCGCATGGTGGCTCCTGGCCGGCAACGCGGGGGAGGGTTCCAGTATAGCGCATCGGGCAACTGTATCGCGCGCCGCTGAGCCCTGCTGCGATTTCTATTGTTATGTAGAAATGATTGGGCTAAGCTGGGATAGCAGAATAAGCCAGAATAAAGGAGACATGATGTTTGCTAACCTGACCATTCGTACCCGGCTGATCGCTACCATGGCACTGCTTGGCGTACTCATCATCTTTATCGGGGCGCGCGGCATTGCGGCGCTGCATACTTCCAACAACGTGCTCAAGGACGTCTACTCGAACGCCATGGTATCCATGAAGGCGATCTACGAGGCGCAGATCCAGATCGACCGTGCGCGCCTGTCGCTGGATCGCGTGGCGCTCAGTCCGGATGCCGCCAACGTCGAGGACACCTTGAAAAGAGCGCAAGGTTTCCTCGATGGTAACGAGAAATTCTGGAAGAGCTATCTGGCGCTGCCGTTTGGCGCCGGCGAAAAGCTGCTGGCCGATGAGGTCGAGGCGACGCGCCAGGCGCTGGTCAGGGATGGCCTGCAGGCTGCCATCAAGGCCCTCAACAACAAGGACAAGGCCGAGATCGACCGGCTGATGCTGAGCGAGATCACGCGCCTGTTCCGCCTGTACACCGACGCTTCCGAAAAGCTGTCCAGCTATCAGCTGAAATCGACGGCGGAGCAGTACCAAGCCAGCCAGGCCGATTATCAGCGCAATATGACGCTGGCGATCGTCACCATCGTGGCCGGCATTCTGGTGGCCGGCGTTTCCGGCCTGCTGCTGTTGCGCGCCGTGATGCAGCCGCTGGATCAGGCGCGCACGCATTTCCACGCCATGGCCGGCGGCAACCTGGCCAACCGCATCGAGCTGGGCCGCAAGGATGAGATGGGCGAGATGATGGAAGGCCTGCAGCAAATGCAGGAGCGCCTGGCCGGCACCGTGCGCAGCGTGCGCGAGGGCAGCGACGCCATTGCCACCGCCAGCAGCGAGATCGCCGCCGGCAACCTCGACCTGTCGCGCCGCACCGAGCAGCAGGCCGCCAATCTGGAGGAGACCGCGTCCTCGCTGGAACAGCTCACCTCCACCGTCAAGCAAAATTCGGACAATGCGCGGCAGGCCAATGCGCTGGCGGCGTCGGCCTCGGACATCGCGCTCAAGGGCGGCGAACTGGTGACGCGCGTGATCGACACCATGGGCTCGATCACGCAATCGTCCGACAAGATTGCCGACATCATTGGCGTGATCGACGGCATCGCGTTCCAGACCAATATCCTGGCGCTGAATGCGGCGGTGGAAGCGGCGCGCGCCGGCGAGCAGGGGCGCGGCTTTGCCGTGGTGGCCACCGAGGTGCGCAACCTGGCACAGCGTTCGGCGGCCGCCGCCAAGGACATCAAGGCGCTGATTACCGATTCGGTCGAAAAGGTGGGCAGCGGCAGTGCGCTGGTCAACGAGGCCGGCGCCACCATGCAGGAGATCGTCACCAGCGTACGCCGCGTGACCGACATCATCAGCGAAATCAGCTCGGCCGGGCGCGAGCAGGAAATCGGCATCGAGCAGATCAACACGGCGGTGGCCGAGATGGACAACGTCACGCAGCAGAATGCGGCGCTGGTGGAGCAGGCGGCGGCCGCGTCGCAAGCCATGCAGGAACAGGCCGTCAAACTGGCCGAGATGGTGGCGGTGTTCCAGGTGGCAGGCGATAGCGGCGTGCGCCGCCCGGCGGCAAGGGCCACGGCGGCGGCCGTGGCCACGCCAGCTGCGGCAAAGCCGGCGCCGGCAGCGGCGCTCAGGCTGGCGCCCAAGCCCGCCGCAAGGCCGGCCGCGCCGCGCAAGGCGCCGGCTGACAACAGCGCGGAGTGGGAAGAATTCTGATCTGCGGAACTCGCATTGCGCTGGCCGGGTCACATGGATTTGACCGGAGAGCGCGATGCACGTCCTTGATATCGCCAACCCCGCCGCCAACCGCGGCCAGCGCTGGCGCAACGCCGGCCTGTTATCGGCGGCCACGCTGGCCGCCGCCTATCTCTTCGTGCGCGTCCAGAGCGCGCGCACCGAGCATGCCCATCCGCCGGCCGGCAGTTTCGTCGATGTCGATGGCCTGCGCCTGCATTACATTGAGCAGGGCGATGGCCCGGCGCTGGTCCTGTTGCACGGGAATCTGGTCACGGCCGACGATTTCCGCTGCAGCGGCCTGATCGAACGGCTGGCGCAACACTACCGCGTGATCGCCATCGACCGCCCGGGCTTTGGCTACAGTGATCGTCCGCGCGACGTCAGCTGGACGCCGGATGCGCAAGCCACGCTGCTGCATCAGGCGCTGCGCAGGCTGGGCGCGGGGGCATACCTGCTGCTGGCGCATTCCTGGGGCACGCTGGTGGCGCTGGCCATGGCCCTGCAGGAGCCGGAGCGGGTGCAAGGCATGCTGCTGCTGTCAGGCTACTATTATCCCGGCCCGCGCCTCGACGTGCCGGTGGCAGCCATGCCCGCCATTCCGCTGTTGGGGGACCTGATGCGCCATACGATTTCGCCGTTGTTGGGCAGGCTGATGTGGCCGCTGACGGCCAAGGGCATGTTCAGCCCGGGCGCGGTGCCGGACAGCTTCCGCCGCGAGCCGCCGTGGATGCAGCTGCGGCCTTCGCAGATCCGCGCCACCGCCTCGGAAGCGGCCTTGATGATCCCCGGCGCCGCCGTGCTGGAAGGCCGCTACGGCGGACTGCGCGTGCCGGTCACGCTGATGGCTGGCGAGGATGATCGCGTGATCGACCCGCATGGGCATTCGGAACGATTGCAGCAGACCTTGCCGGACAGTGAACTGGTGCTGCTGCCTGGCCTGGGGCATATGTTGCCGCACCTGGCGCAGGAGGAGATTGTGGCCGCCATCAACCAGGTAGCGGAGCGCGCCGGCCTGAGCGTGCCGGCGCGGCTGGATGGCGCGGCGCCACATCCTGGGGAGGCGATGTAGGACTTACTCTTCCAGCAGGCTGCGCAGCATCCACGCGGTTTTTTCGTGAACGTCCAGACGCTGGGTCAGCAGGTCGGCGGTAGGCTGGTCATCCGCCTCGTCGACCACCGGCAGCAGCTTGCGCGCGGTGCGGGCGGTGGCTTCCTGCGCCGCCACCAGATGGCGCACCATGTCCAGCGCGGCCGGCACGCCTTCGATTTCCTTGATGGTCGCCAGCTTGACGAACTGGGCGTAGGTGCCCGGCGCCGGATAGCCCAGCGCGCGGATGCGCTCGGCGATCTGGTCCAGCGCGGCCCACTGTTCGGTGTACTGGGTCATGAACATCTGATGCAGGGAATTGAACATCGGACCTTTTACGTTCCAGTGGAAGTTGTGGGTCATCAGGTACAGCGTGTAGCTGTCGGCCAGCAGGCCGGACAGGCCGGCGGCAATAGTGGCGCGGCTTTCGTCGGAAAGGCCGATGTCGATCTTGATTGCTTTGTCACCCATCACTTACTCCTTTTCAATCAACTTGGATGGTGCCATTGTAGCGCCATGCCGCCGAACCTGCCTGTCCCGCTGGCTAGAGGGTGGCCGACCAGCCGCCGCCGATGGCTTTGACCAGTTGCACGCCGGCCTGGCGGTAGCGTGTGGTCAGATCCAGCTCGCTGCGGCGTGCCTGCAGGTAGGCGGTTTGCGCGGTCACCACTTCCAGGTAGCTGGCCGCGCCCTGGTCGTAGCGCTTCTTGGCCAGGTCCAGCGCGCGGCCTGCCGCGGCGGCGGCCTGGTGGTCGAATTGGGCCGCCTGGTCATAGTTGTTGAGCAGGGTGAGCTGGTCCTCGACCTGCTGGAACGCGGTCAGCACCACCGCGCGGTAGCGCTGGCCGGCTTCCTCCAGCGCCGCTTCGGCGCCGGCGATCTGCGCCTTGCGACGGCCGCCGTCCAGCAGGTTGACCGCCAGCGTCGGGCCGACTGCCCAGAACAGATTGGACGCCTGGGCAAAGCGGCTGAAGTCGCTGGTCTGGAAACCGCCGCTCAGGCCCAGCGTCAGCGACGGGAACAGCGCGCTGCGCGCCACGCCGACCTGGTCGCTGGCGGCCGCCACCCGCAGCGCGGCGGCGGCGATGTCGGGACGGCGTTGCAGCAGCAGCGAAGGCACGCCGACCGGCACCGCAGGCGTGGTGAAGTGGTGATCGGCGGCCGGTGCCAGCGTGAAGCTGGAGGCGCTGGCGCCGACCAGGGCGGCAATCGCATGCGCCAGCACGCTGCGCTGGGCCAGGCGCTGGCGCAGCACCGAGCGGTTCGATTCCAGCTGCGTTTCGGCGCGCGCCAGATCCAGGCCGGAAGCGTTGCCGCCGTCGTGGCGCCGGGCCATCAGCTCGGCCTGGCGCTGGTAAGCGGCTTCGGTTTCGCGCAGCAGCTTGATGTCGGCATCGGCGCCGCGCAGGGCCAGCAGGGTGTCGGCCAGCTGGATTTGCAGCGACAGGCGGGCCGCCGCCAGATCGGCATTGGCGGCGCGTTCCTGCGCCGCGCCAGCGCTGACCTGTTGGCTGATGCGGCCCCACAGGTCAACCTCGTAGCCCAGGTCGAATTGCAGCGTGCCGCTGTTGTACTCGGCCGGCGAGGTGGCGCCGCGCAGCGGCCTGAGGTCGGACTGGCGGTCGCGCTGGCCGTTCAGCGACACGCCCAGCGTCGGCGATTGCGCCGCGCGCAGCACGCCGGTGGCGGCCTGCGCCTGCTTGTAGCGCGCCAGCGCGCTGGCCAGGTCGGGGCTGTTGGCGATCAGCTGTTGTTCCAGCTGATCGAGCTGGGGATCCTGGTACATGCTCCACCAGTTGGCCGGCAGCAGCGGCGCCCTGGCGTTGGCGTCGGCCCAGCCGGCAGGGACGTCGCGGAAGCTGCCGGCCAGCGGCACGGCGGGCGGCTGCTGCAGCGGCGCTTGCGCGCAGGCGGCCAGCGCCAGGGCGAGGGTAGTGGCGTAAAGGATTTTCACAGCTTGGCCTTTGCGTTGGTGGTGGCGGCCGCCACCCGCACCACGTCGCCAGTGGCCACGCCGTCCGGCGGATTGGCGATGACCTGGTCGTTGCGGTCGATGCCGGACGCGACTTCCAGCAGGTTGCCGAGGTCGCGGCCGACGGTGATCGGCTTCACCACCACCCGGTTATCCTTGCCCAGCGTCGCCACCTGGGTGCCGGCTTTGTTGAAGATCAGCGCGCTTGGCGGAATGCTCAATGCGCTGCTGGCCAGCGGCGCGTCGAAGTGAATCGAGGCATAGCCGCCCGGCAGCAGCTCGCGGCTGTCGTTCTGCACGGTCAGCTGCACCAGCATGGCGCCGGAGCTGGCGTTGATCGCTTGCGACAGCGACTGCACGGTGGCGGTGTACACCTTGCCCGGACGTTCAGGCACGCTCAGCTCGGCCTTGTCGCCGGCCTTGATGGCGGCCACCTGGCGCTGCGGCACATTGACGTACACGCGCAGGCGGCTGATGTCGGACACCACGAACAGCTCGCTGCCCGGCGCGCCGCCAACGCTGATCAGCGCGCCCACATCGGTATTGCGGGCGGTGACCACGCCGTCGAACGGCGCCACCAGGCGGGTGTAGCGCTGCAGCGCCTGCACGCGGTCGACATTGGCTTGCATGGCGTTGACCGCCGACTGCTTGGCCGCCAGGTCGCCGGCTTTTTCATCGGCTTCCTGGCGCGAGACGGCGTCCGCTGTCAGCAGACCCTGCCAGCGCTTGGCGGTGCTGGCCGCCAGCGTCAGGTTGCTGCGCGCGGTGGCCAGTTCGGCTTTCGCTTGCAGCAGTTGCTGGTCGAGGTCGGGCGTTTCGATATCGGCCAGGGTCTGGCCCGATTTCACCTGGGCGCCGATATCGGTGCTCCAGCTTTTCAGGTAGCCGCTGACGCGCGCGTAGATCGGCGCGCGCTGCCACGGTTCGATGCGCGCCGGCAGTTCCAGCGGCGCGCCGGTGACCTGGCCGGCGGCCAGCACGCTCACCAGCGGCACCAGCGGCTTGCTGGCTTCCTTGACTTGTTCGGCTTGCGAACGGCGGCTGATCACGCCGGCCGCCACCAGCGCGGCGGCGAGAACGATCAGGCCCAGGGCCAGCGGCTTGTGACCCGTACGAGAAGAGTTAGACATGGACAGGTACTCCGGAAATGGGTTGGTCGTTGGAGAATGATTTGGGCGCGTGCTTGCGGTGCACCAGGCTGAACACGACCGGCACGAACAGCAGGGTGGCGGTGGTCGCGAAGATCAGGCCGCCGATCACGGCGCGGCCCAGCGGCGCGTTTTGCTCGCCGCCGTCGCCCAGGCCCAGCGCCATCGGCAGCATGCCGATGATCATGGACAGGGCGGTCATCAGCACCGGGCGGAAGCGCACCGAGCCGGCTTCCAGCGCGGCCCTGGTGGCGTCGCCCAGTTCATCCAGGCGCTCGCGGGCGAAGGAAATCACCAGCACCGAGTTGGCGGTGGCCACGCCCATGCACATGATGGCGCCGGTCAGGGCCGGCACCGACAGCGTGGTGTTGGTGGCAAACAGCATCCAGACAATGCCGGCCAGCGCCGCCGGCAGCGCCGAGACGATCACCGCCGGGTCCAGCCAGGACTGGAAGTTGACCACGATCAGCAGGTAGATCAGCACCACCGCGCCCAGCAGGCCGAACAGCAGGCCGGCGAAGGCGCGGTCCATGGTTTTCACCTGGCCCAGCATCTGCACCGACGAACCTTTCGGCAGCTCGGCCCGGGTGTCGTCCAGCAGTTTGTTGATGTCTTTGGCGACGGCGGCCAGGTCGCGGTCCTGGGTGGTGGCGTAGATCTGCACCATCGGCTGGATGTCGTACTGGCTGACGATGGCCGACTGCGTGCCGCGCTCGAAGCGGGCCACGCCGCCCAGGGTGGCGGTGCCGGCGGTGGAACCGTTGCCGACCGGCAGATTGGCCAGCGCCGACAGCGAATCGAGCTGCGGTTGCGGCGTCTGCATCACGATCGGGTAGCTGACGCCGTTGGCCGGATTCAGCCAGAAGGTTGGCGCCACCTGCGAGGAGCCGGCCAGGTTGACCACCATGCTGTTGGTGATGTCGCGCGTGGTCAGGCCTAGTTGCTGCGCCTGGGTGCGGTCGACATCGACGTTGAACACCGGCGACTTGTTGGATTGCTGGATGCGCGCATCGGCCACGCCGGGAATGGCGCGGATGCGTTTCAGCAGCTTGTCGGCGTAGGCGTAGTTATCGTCGATCCTGGCGCCGCGGATCTGCACGTCGATCGGCGCCGGCGAACCGAAGTTCAGGATCTGGCTGACGATGTCGGCCGGCGGGAACGAGAAGGTGGTGTCCGGGAATTCTTCCGGCAGCACCTTGCGCAGCTTGCGCACGTAGTCGGCGGTCGGCGCGTGGTCTTCGCTCAGGGCGATCTGGAAGTCGCCGTCCTGCGTGCCCATGGTGCCGGTGTTGTTGTACACCGTGTTGATCGAGCTGGCCGGCAGGCCGATGTTGTCGGTCAGGGTGACGATCTGCCCGGCCGGAATCACGCGGCGGATGGCTTGCTCGATGCGGGCGAAGCGGGCCGAGGTTTCTTCAATACGGGTGCCGATCGGCACGCGCACGTGGATCAGCACCTGGCCGGCATCCACCGATGGGAAGAAGTTACTGCCCAGGAAAGGCACCATCGAGAACGAGGCTGCCACCACCAGCAGGAAGCCGATGATGAACTTCCTGCGGTTGGCCACTGCCGTCTCCAGCACGCCCGCGTAGGCGCCACGCAGGCGCTCGAAGCGCGCTTCGAAGGCGCGCTGGAAACGCACCAGCGGATTGCGCGACGGCGCCGGCGCGCCAGTGCCGCCGTGGGCGTGGGCATGGCCTTCGCCGGTGTCGTGCGGCCTCAGCAGATAGTTGGCCATGGTCGGCACCAGGGTACGCGACAGGATGAAGGAGCAGATCATGGCGAAGATCACCGCCTCGGCCATCGGCACGAACAGGAAGCGCGATACACCGTCCAGGAAGAACATCGGCACGAACACGATGCAGATGCACAGCAGCGAGACAAAGGCCGGCGTGGTGATCTGCGCCGCGCCGTCGAGAATGGCCGCTTCCACCGGCTTGCCGTGTTCCAGGTGCCAGTTGATGTTTTCGATGGTGACGGTGGCGTCATCCACCAGGATGCCCACCGCCAGCGCCAGGCCGCCCAGCGTCATCAGGTTGAGCGACTCGCCCAGCGCGGACAGGGCGATGATGGAGCCGAGAATCGACAGCGGAATCGATACCGCAATGATGATGGTCGAGCGCCAGCTGCCGAGGAACAGCAGGATCATCAGGCTGGTCAGCGCGGCGGCAATCACGCCCTCCGAGGCCACGCCCTTGATGGCGGCGCGCACGAACACTGACTGGTCATTGATCGGCGTCACGGTCAGCGCTTCCGGCCAGCCGGATTTGAGCGTGTTGATTTTCTCGCGGATGCCGTCCACGATGGACAGGGTGGAGGTCGAGCCGTTCTTCAGCACCGACATCAGCACCGAGCGGCTGCCATCCACGTGCACCACGTTGGTCTGCGGCGCGTTGCCGTCGTGGATGTTGGCGATGTCGCCCAGATAGATGGTGGCGCCGTTGACCACTTTCACCGGCAGGCGCGCCAGGTCGGCAATCGCGGAAGGGGCGCTGTTGAGCTGGATGGTGTATTCCAGCGAGTCGATTTTCTGCGTGCCGACCGGGGTCAGCACGTTTTGCGCGGCCAGCGCGTTGGCGATGTCCTGCGCCGACAGGCCGCGCGCCTGCAGCAGGGCCGGATCGACGTCGATCTGCACCTGGCGCTGCTTGCCGCCATACGGCAGCGGAATCGCCGCGCCCGGCACGCTGACCAGCGGCGTGCGCACGGTGTTGGTGCCGAGGTCGGACAGCTGTTGTTCGGACAGGCCCTTGCCGGACAGGGCCACCTGCAGGATCGGCACGGTGGCGGCGTTGTAGTTCAGGATCAGCGGCGGCGTGATCCCGGCCGGCATCTGCTTCAGCAGCGACTGCGAGATCGCCGTCACCTGCGCGTTGGCCACCGCGATGTTGACCGTGGGCTGGAAGAAGATCTTGACGATGCTGACGCCGGTGTAGGTGTTGGCCTCGATATGCTCGATGTCATTCACCGTGGTGGTCAGGGCGCGCTGGAACTGGGTCGAGACGCGGCCGGCCATCTGGTCCGGCGGCTGGCCGGTGTACTGCCAGGCCACCGCGATCACCGGGATTTTGATGTCTGGGAAAATGTCGGTCGGCGTGCGCAGCGCCGCCAGCGGACCGACGATCAGCAGCAGCAGGGCCATGACCACAAATGTATAGGGACGCCGAAGCGCCACGCGGACGATATCAATTAACACAAGGTTACCCCCAGGGAAAGGCTGTATGCGGCGGCGGAGTCGCGGCGCAAAGGAATTGCTACATTAGTGAATAATTCTATCTGCTTAATGATGATGGCTGACTTAAGAATTGTTTCTGGCATGTATCGGTGTGTATCGGACGACTTTGTCATCTGCTTGTAATCCGGGCGTCATCTTGTGGTCAGGGGACGGTTTCTATACTGGGTTCACCCTCAACCCACAAGGAAATCACCATGAAAAAACTGTTACTGGCCGGCGCTTTTGCCGCCCTGTTTTCCGGCGCTGCTTCGGCCGCGGTCGACAATATCGTATTAGTACATGGAGCGTATGCTGATGGCTCCTGCTGGAATGAAGTGATTGCCCTTCTCCAAAAGGCAGGGAAGCATGTGACTTCGGTGCAGAACCCGCTGACCTCGCTGGCGGACGACGCCGAGGCCACGCGCCGCGTGCTGGCCTTGCAGGATGGTCCGACCGTGCTGGTGGGCCATTCGTGGGCCGGCACCGTCATCAGTGAAACCGGCGCCGATCCGAAAGTGAAAGCGCTGGTGTATGTGGCGGCGCGGGCGCCGGATGCCGGCGAAGATTACGGCGCGCTGGCGGCCCGTTTCCCGGCGCCGCCGGCCAGTGCTGGCCTGGTGAAATCGCCCGATGGCTTTGCGCAGCTGAGCGAGGAAGCGTTTGTGCGCGACTTTGCCGGCGATCTCGATCCGGCCCGCGCGCGCGTGCTGTATGCCGGCCAGGGACGCATTTCGCAAACCCTGTTCAGCAGCCGCACCACGCAGGCCGCGTGGAAGCTCAAGCCGACTTACTACGCGGTATCGGCCAATGACCGCACCACTTCGCCGGAACTGGAGCGCTTCCTGGCCAGGCGCATGGGCGCCAGGACCATCGAGCTGCCATCCAGCCACGTCTCGATGATCTCGCACGCCCGCGAGATTGCCGACCTTATTCTGGAAGCTGCGCAGTAAGCACGGCGGCGCCGCCGCTGTCCTTCACCGTGATCGCGCCGGCCGCCTGCTCAGGGCCGATCATGGTGCCATTGGCCATGCCCATCGCGTTGGTGCGGAAACTGCCGACCGCATGGCTTCCCTGGTACACGTCGTACACCGCATCCGGCTTCAGTTTGTACAGGAAGGCCTCGATCGATTCCACCACGCCCAGGTTGCGCAGCACCACAAAGCCCTTGCCTTGCGCGCCGACCGGCTGGAGCTGCACGTTGCGCGAATCCTGATTCACGCGCGGCACCAGGTTGGAGCGGTCGTCGGCCGACGGCGCCACATTCGACAGATAGACCAGTGCTTGCGGCGCCTGGCCGCCGCCCATGGTGGCGACGATCTTGTTGGTGGCGGTATCGATCACCTGCACGCCGTCGCCGTTTTCCAGGCCGACGTAGACGCGGGTGTTGTCGTCCGAGGTCCAGGCGCCGTGCGGCAGGGCGCCGGTGGCGATCGTGGCCAGCAGCTTCGCCTCCTTGCCGGTGCTGTACACCTTGACCGCGTTCTCGCCGCCGACCGTGACGTAGGCGCGCACCTCGCCGCCCACTTTGGCAAATGCCAGGTGGTTGGTGATGAAGCCGGTGTCGATCACGCCGGTGACTTCCAGCGTCGTGGTGCTGATGCGCGTGACTTTGCCGACGTCCTTGTGCGTCATCCAGATCTCGCTGTAATCCGGCGTGAATTGCAGGAACGGCGAAAACGGACTGACCACGTTGATGCGCTTGACGATGGTGTGCGAGGCGACGTCGATGATGTCCACCGTCGGCGTGAAGCTGGACACGGCAAACGCCAGCTTGCCGTTCGGGTGGAACTGCACCATGCCGGGACCGAGATCGGTCTGGATGCGGCGCGTTTCCTTGAACGTGACCGGGTCAATGACGGAAATATAGTCCTCGCCGCGCACCACCACCCAGACTTCCTTGCCGTCGGCGGTGAAGAAGCCTTCATGCGGCGAGCGGCCGATGTAGGTCTTGCCTTTGACCTTGTTGGTGGCGGTGTCGATGAAGGTCACCGAGTTGGAACCGTTGGAGATGACCAGCAATGTCTTGTGGTCGGGCGAGAAGCCGAGGCCATGGACGTTGGTCTCGCCGCGATACAGCGGCGACAGCACGTCCGGCCGCGAATTACCCAGTTTGATCTGGCCAAGCAGCATGTTGGTAGCTGGGCTGAAGACGGAAACGGTATTGGTGTTCTGGTCCGCCGTATATACGCGGTCCAGCGGCGAAGGGGCGGCGAAAGCCTGGGCGCACAGCAGCGCGCCCGCAGCAAAGGCGAATGATTTCATTTGGTGGGCTCCTTGTGGTTTTGCAGCCAGGCCTGCATGACCTTGATCTCGATCTGCTGCTCGGCGATGATGCCGAGCGCCAGATTGCGGATTTCGGGGTCCTGGGTGGACAGCAGCACGGCTTTTGCCATATCGACGGCGCCCTGGTGATGGGGCATCATCATGGTGACGAAGTCGTGATCGGGATTGCCGTTCATGGGCGCCTGGCGCATGCCGGCGTCCATCACGTTCATGGCGTCGTCCATCAGGGCGCTGAACGGCTTGGCGCTGCTGGCGACGAAGGTGGGCGGTGTGGCGGGCGCGGAATCCGCGCCGCCGTGGTGGTGGTTGTGTTCCTGCGCGTGGGCGCCTGCCGCGATCAGCGGCAGGACCACCAGGCAGGCAGCGATCGCGGCCCGCACCGGATCAGCCGCGGTACAGCGGGTTGCTGGCGACGTACACCGTGATCATGCCGGGGTTGATGCCTTCGGGCGCGATTTTCGCCAGGTCGAAGGCTGCTTCGCTGTGCAGCGTGTCAAAATGCCAGGTGAAGGACTTGCCGTTGACGTCGAAGGTCACGGTATCGCCGTTGTTGACGTTGACCCATTTGGTATCGGCCTTGATGGTGATGTGGCGGTCAGCGGCGGCCGCTGGCGTGGCCATGCCGAATTCCGGATGCGGGTTGACCGATGCGTGGGCGGCGCCGGCGGCCAGGGTTGCAGCGATGACGGTGATGCGCAGTGCTTTGAACATGATTGCTTCCTTTCGTTGTGGAGTGAAGATGTGGCCAGTCTAAAGAAGGGGCGCTGACAGGAAGATGACGCCCAAATGACAGATTTGTAATCCCCGCGGCACGGCAAAAAGCCGACAATGAACCCATCATGAAAATACTGATTGTTGAAGATGAACCGAAAGCAGGCGACTATCTGGTCAAGGGCCTGCAGGAATCCGGCTACGTGGCGGACCTGGCGCGCAATGGCGTCGACGGTCTGGCGCTGGCGCAGGAACACGACTACGACTTGATCGTGCTGGACGTGATGCTGCCGCAAATGGACGGCTGGACTGTGCTGGCGCGCCTGCGCGAGCGCAAGGAAACGCCGGTGCTGTTCCTGACCGCGCGCGACGATGTGGCCGACCGCGTCAAGGGCCTGGAACTTGGCGCGGACGATTATCTGGTCAAGCCGTTTGCCTTTGCCGAGCTGCTGGCGCGCGTCAAGACGCTGCTGCGGCGCGGCCCGGTGCGCGAGGCCGACATCATCCGCGTGGCCGATCTGGAAATCGACGTGCTGCGCCGGCGCGTGACACGCGGCGCCAACCGCATCGATCTCACCGCCAAGGAATTCGCGCTGCTGCACCTGCTGGCCAAGCGCCAGGGCGAGGTGCTGTCGCGTACCCAGATCGCTTCCATGGTGTGGGACATGAACTTTGACTCCGACACCAATGTGGTGGACGTGGCGATCCGCCGCCTGCGCGCCAAGGTGGATGATCCCTATCCGCTGAAACTGGTGCAGACGGTGCGCGGCATGGGCTATCTGCTGGAGCCGCGGCCGTGAGCTGGCGCCGCGGCCGGCCGCTGTCGCTGACGCTGCGCGTGGCCTTGCTGCTGGCCGCGGTGAGCGTGGCCAGTTTCCTGGCGGTCGGCGCCTACCTGTATCACACGCTGCAACGGCAGATGAGCAGCCGCGATGACGTGGAGCTGATCGTCAAGGCCGACCAGGTGCGGCACCTGATCGCCGGCATGCCGTCGGCGGAAGCGGTGCGTCAGGAAGCGCACGCGTTGAAGGACACGCTGTACGGCCATAACGATTTCATGCTGCGCGTGAACGCGGCCGATGGCAAGCCGCTGTTGCAGACCGCGGTCACTTCGCGCCCGCTGCCGCAGGTGGACAGCGTACCCGCCCAGCGCGCGCTGACGCTGGACGACATTCACGACTGGCAACCGGCCAGCGGCGTTGGCCGCATGGTGCGCGCCACCGGCCAGGCCGGCGCCGATCCGGTGCAGGTCACGCTAGCGCGCGAGCGCTCCGACCGGTTGCGCGTGTTGCGCGTGTACGCCGGCGATCTGCTGCTGGCGCTGGGTTGCGGCGCGCTGCTGGCGACCTTGCTGGGTTATTTCATCGTCCGCCGCAGCATGCTGCAACTGCGCTCGGTGGTGGCCAAGGCCAACGACATCAGCACCAGCCGCATGAATACGCGGCTGTCGGTGCAGGATGCGCCGGTGGAACTGCGCGAACTGGGCGCCGCCTTCAATGCCATGCTGAACCGGCTGGAAGACGGCGTGCAGCGCCTGTCCGGCTTTGCCGCCGATCTGGCGCACGACATGCGTACGCCGCTCAACACGCTGATGATGGAGACACAGGTGGCGCTGTCGCGTGCGCGCACGGTGGAGGAATACCAGGCGCTGCTGGCGTCCAACTTCGAGGAATATGAGCGGCTGTCGCGCATGATCGACAACACGCTGTTCCTGGCCCGCGTCGACAATGCCCAGATGGCGCTGAAACGCGAAACCCTGGATCTGCGGGCCGAACTGCAGCGCATCCACGATTATTTTGAGTTCCTGGCGGAGGATGCCGGCGTGCGCCTGCGGGTGGACGCCGCGCCGCTGCAAGCCAGCATCGATCCGGTGCTGCTGCAGCGCGCCGTCAGCAACCTGATGGCAAACGCCCTGGCCCATACGCCGGCCGGCGGCACGGTGACGCTGTCGGCGCGCCAGGTGGACGAGGGCGCTGAAATTGCCGTGGTCAACAGCGGCCCCGGCATCGATCCGGCCCACCTGCCGCATATTTTCGACCGCTACTACCGCGCCGACCAGGCCCGTTCGGCCGGCGCCGGACTTGGCTTGTCCATCGTCCGCGCCATCATGGAGTTGCACGGAGGGAATATCTCAGTGGCCAGCCAGCCCGGTTTGACGACTTTTTCGCTACGCTTCAAAAAAATTTAAAAAACCGTGTCGATTTCTGAGGTGCTGCTTCGTCGTAGGTATAGAGTTACCTGTTCAACCTACCAAGGAGACCATCATGGAAAATCAATTGCAAACCGTAACCCCCCACCTGGTATGTGAAGGCGCGGCAGACGCCATCGAGTTCTATAAAAAAGCCTTCAACGCGGTTGAAATCATGCGTTTGCCGGGTGAAAACGGCCGCATGATGCACGCCGCCATCAAGATCGGTGATTCCACCATCATGCTGGCCGACGACTTTCCGGAGTACGGCGGCCTGGGGCCGAAGGCGCTGAAGGGAAGTCCGGTTACCCTGCACCTGTCCTCGCCGGACGTGGACGCGGCTTTCAAGCAGGCAGTGGACGCCGGCGCCACCGTGCGCATGCCGCCAGCCGACATGTTCTGGGGCGACCGCTACGGCCAGGTGACCGATCCGTTCGGCCATCACTGGTCGATCGCCACCCATATCAAGGACATGACGCCGGAAGAAATGATGGCCGCCATGAAGGAGCAAATGCCCAGCGATTGCCAATAAGGAGCACCCCATGCGTTTCATGATCATCGTTAAAGCCACGGCCGATTCGGAAGCGGGCAAGATGCCCAGCACGGAATTGCTGACGGCCATGGGCAAGTTCAACGAGGAACTGGTCAACGCCGGCGTGCTGCTCGCCGGCGAGGGCCTGCATCCCAGCGCGAAGGGCGCGCGCATCCGTTACGACGGCGCCAGCCGCACCGTGATCGATGGCCCGTTTGCCGAGACCAAGGAGTTGATCGCCGGTTTCTGGCTGATCCAGGTGAAGTCGAAGGAAGAGGCCATCGAGTGGATGAAGCGTTGCCCGAATCCGTTCGACACGCCGTCCGAAATCGAAATCCGCCAGGTGTTTGAAATGAGCGACTTCGGTGATGCCGTCACGCCGGAACTGGCGGCGCAGGAGGAGTCCCTGCGGGCCCGCTTGTGATACCTTATCGGCTAAGTCTAGTCTGGAGCATGATGTAATGGAATTCATGGTACTGCGCCGCGCCAATCAGAGCACGGAACGAGGCATACAACCCCCGGCGCTGGAGCCGGGCACCTTCCTGCGCCCCAGCGCGCAGGCGGTGCGGCTGCTGCGCCGCGACGGTGAATGGAGCGAGGTGCATGGCCCGTTCCCGCCCAAGGAGCTGGTGGCCGGCTTTGTGCTGCTGGAGGCGGCGTCGCGCGAAGACATCATCGAGCAGGTGCGCTGGTGGCCCTTGTTCGACAGCGGCGCAGTCTATGAAATCCGCGACGCCGGTTGTCCCGGCAACTGCGTCGGCTTCGATGAGCGCGGCACGGCTGCCGGCACCATTCCGCAGCGCAAGGAGGAGTTGACGCGCTATGTGGTGTTCCTGCGTTCGGACGCCGATTCGGAATCCGACGCGGTGCCGCCGCCGGAAGTGATCGACGTCATGAACGCCACCAATGAGAGCGGCGTGCAGCAAGGCGTGCTGCTGGCCGGCGAGGGCTTGAAGGGTACGGCCAGCGCGGCGCGCGTGCATTACGCCAACTCCAAAACCACGGTGGTGGATGGCCCGTTCACCGAAGTGAAGGAACTGATCGCCGGCTATTGGATGCTGCAGGCCGCTTCGATGGAAGAGGCGATCGCCTGGGCCAAGTCCTATCCTTATCCGCAGCCGGGCGATATCACGCTGGAATTGCGCGAGGCGTGCGAGCGTGTGTCGCACACGGAATTCACGCCGGAGATGGTGGCGGCGGAAGCGCGCATGCGCGCCGAACTGCTGGAGGCCGGCCTGCGCAACGCGTTCAGCAAAGCGGCCCGTGGCGGCTGACGTCCATAAAATTGTCGAGGCGGTGTGGCGGATGGAGTCCGCCAGGATCATCGCCGTGCTGGCGCGCATGTTGCGCGATGTCGGCCAGGCCGAGGAACTGGCGCAGGATGCGCTGGTGCAGGCGCTGGAGCGCTGGCCCGAGACCGGCGTGCCCGACCAGCCGGCCGCGTGGCTGACCGCGGTGGCCAAAAATCGGGCGCTGGATGCCTTGCGTCACCGTCAGATGCATGCCGAAAAAGAAGCGGCGATCAGCTACGAAATCGATAACCAGCTGCAGGACGCCGCGCCCGATCTGGAAGCCGAGGTGGCCAATGCGCTGGAAAACGATATCGGCGATGATCTGCTGCGGCTGGTGTTTGTGGCCTGCCACCCGGTGTTGCCGACCGATGGCCGTGTGGCGCTGACCCTGCGCATGCTGGGCGGCTTGAGCACTGATGAAATCGCCCGCGCTTTCCTGGTGCCCGAGAAAACCGTGGCGCAGCGGATCGTGCGCGCCAAGCGCACGCTGTCCGAGGCCAAAGTACCGTTCGAGGCGCCGCGCGCGCACGAGCTGGGCGAGCGGCTGGCATCGGTGCTGCAGGTGATCTATCTGATTTACAACGAAGGCTATTCGGCCAGCGCCGGCGCTGACTGGATGCGGCCGGCCTTGTGCGAGGAAGCGCTGCGGCTGGGCCGTATTCTGGCCGAGCTGCAGCCGAATGAGCCGGAGGTGCATGGCCTGGTGGCGCTGATGGAAATCCAGTCCTCGCGCGCCCGCGCCCGCGTCGGGCCGAAGGGCGAGCCGATTCTGCTGCTGGAGCAGGACCGCACCCGCTGGGACCAGCTGCTGATCCGTCGCGGATTGGCCGCGCTGGCCCGCGCTGAACAAGCCGCGCTGACGCCCGCGCCCGCCGTGCGGCCGTCGCCGGCTGGTCCGCGCCCGACCCACGCCGCGGCCGCTGCAGGGTCGACCCGCGGTTTGGGACCGTATGGGCTGCAGGCGGCAATTGCCGCCTGCCACGCCCGCGCCCGCCGCGCCGAGGATACCGACTGGACGCGCATTGCGGCGCTGTACGACGCGCTGGCGCAATTGTCGGGATCACCGATTGTGGAATTGAATCGCGCCGTGGCGCTGTCGATGGCCTACGGACCGCAGGCCGGACTGGAGGTGGTGGATGGCCTGCTGGATGCGCCGGCCCTGAAGAACTACCATTTGCTGCCCAGCGTGCGCGGCGATCTGCTCGCCAAGCTGGGCCGTCACCACGAGGCGCGCCTTGAATTCGAACGCGCCGCCGACCTGACGCACAACGAGCGCGAACGCCAGCTGCTGCTGGCGCGCGCCCAATCCAGTTAAGCCAGCGTGGCTTCCAATACCTTGACCAGCGACTCGATGCCTTCCGCATCGGTCTGATCGAAGCGGTTCGGCAGCGGGCTGTCGAGGTCGAACACGCCGACGATGGCGCCATCCGGGCCGCGCACCGGCACCACCAGCTCTGAACGCGAATTGACGTCGCAGGCGATGTGGCCGGGGAAGGCGTGCACATCCGGCACGACGATCGACTTGCCTTCCACCACGGTGGTGCCGCACACGCCGCGGCCTTTCTTGATGCGGATGCAGGCCGGCTTGCTCTGGAACGGACCCAGCACCAGTTCATCGCCCTTGAGGAAATAGAAGCCGGCCCAGTTCAGGCCCGGCATGCTGTTGAACACCAGCGAGCTGAAATTCGCGGTGTTGGCGATCAGGTCGGTTTCGCCATGGACCAGGCCTTGCAGCTGCGGGCGCAGGTCGTTGTACATGGCATTTTTGGCATCGGCGCTGTCGATGCCGTAGGTGGTGTCGCTGAGGGTGAAAGTCATGATCGGAATACGCTAGGAAAAATAGGGCTATATCCTACCCTATTTGTAGGCGGTATCTGATAGCGCAAGTGGGAACGGCGCGTTAGGCTGTTTTGATAACCACGGGGGAGATGCTATGCCAATTAGAAAAAAGAACGCCAGCCAGACGCGTCAGAGAAAACCGAAGGCGCTCGTCCCGCTGCCGCCCGGCAGCTTCGACATCGAGGCCTTGCTCATGATCGGGGAAGAGCGCGTGGTCATCGACCATGAGGAAAATGACAATGTTGACTTCATGGCGGAAGTGATCGACCCCATGTAGCTCGGTGCGTTGCCTGACAGACGGCCCCAGGGCCGTGCGGCATAATTGGCTATCTTTGTTTGAAAGCCGCTTTATGTCCGATATGGTGGTCGTGCGCCGGGAAGGCTTGTATTGCGTACCGGGACAGTTTTACATTGATCCGTGGCGGCCGGTTGAGCGCGCCGTTATCACGCACGCGCATGGCGACCATGCACGCGGCGGCCATCAGCACTATCTGGCGACGGCGGCGGGCGTGAATGTGCTGAAGTCGCGGCTGGGACCGATCAATATCACCGGGCTGGCGTATGGCGAGCAGGTGCTGCACAACGGCGTGACGGTGTCGCTGCATCCGGCCGGTCATGTGCTGGGCTCGGCGCAGGTGCGCATGGCGTATCGCGGCGAAGTGTGGGTGGCGTCGGGCGATTACAAGGTCGAGGCCGACAGCACCTGCACGCCGTTCGAGCCGGTGCGCTGCGATACCTTCATTACCGAATCCACCTTCGGGCTGCCGATTTACCGCTGGCGGCCGCAACAGGAAATCTACGACGAGATCAATGCCTGGTGGGCCGCCAACGCGGCGCAGGAGCGCACCAGCGTGCTGCTGGGCTATAGCTTTGGCAAGGCGCAGCGCATCCTGAGCGGGCTGGATGCGGGCATCGGTCCGATAGTCTGTCATGGCGCGGTGCAGAGCCTGAACCAGGTGTACCGGGACGGCGGCGTGTGGCTGCCGCCGACCGTGATGGTGGGCGACGTCGCCAAGAGCGAGTTGAGCCGCTCGCTGGTGCTGGCGCCGCCGTCGGCTGCCGGTTCGCCGTGGATCAAGCGGTTTGGCGATTTCAGCGACGGCTTTGCCAGCGGCTGGATGCAGCTGCGCGGCGCGCGCCGACGACGCGGCGTGGATCGTGGTTTTGTGTTGTCCGATCATGCGGACTGGCCGGGGTTGTTGCAGGCGATCGCCGCCACCGGCGCTCAGCGCGTGATTGTCACGCACGGCTCGATTGCCGTGCTGGTGCGCTGGCTGCAGCAGCAGGGCTTGCAGGCCAGCGGCTTTGATACCGAATACGGCGACGACGAGGCGGAGGATGCGCCGGCTGACGATGCGTCTGGCCATTCCGCCGCCGCGCCGGCCACCGAGGCCGCAGGCGCTGTTGCCGCCGCCGCGCGCGCCACAACTCTCGGGAATGCGCGGGAGGACGGTGATGCGTGACTTCGCCCTCCTGTATGCCGAGCTGGACGAGACCACCTCCACCACGCGCAAGCTGGCCGCGCTGCAGACCTATTTCACCACCGCCGCGCCGCAGGATGCCGCCTGGGCGGTGTATTTCCTGGCCGGCGGCAAGCCGCGCCAGGCAGTCCCGACCAAGCTGCTGCGCCAGTACGCCATGGAATACGCCGGCCTCGACGAATGGCTGTTCGACGAGTGCTACCACGCCGTGGGCGACCTGGCCGAGACCATCGCCCACATCCTGCCGCCGCCCAGGCATCCCAGCGAAATCGGCCTGGCCGACTGGATCGAGCTTGGCATCGCGCCCTTGCGCGGCGCCGCGCCGGAGGCGGTGCGCGCCGCCTTGTTCACCTACTGGGACCAGCTCGACACGCGCGAACGCTTCCTGCTCACCAAGTTGATTGGCGGCGGTTTCCGCGTCGGCGTCTCGCGCCTGCTGGTGACGCGCGCGCTCAGCGCCATCGCCGCCCTCGATGGCAAACTGATCGCGCAACGCCTGATGGGCTGGACCGACGGCAGCGTCAGCCCCACCGCCGCCGGTTTCCTGCAACTGATCGCCGCCCACACGCCGCAGGAGCAGGCACAACGTGGCGGCCAGCCGTATCCCTTCTTCCTGGCCCACCAGCTGGAGCGCGATCCAGCCACGCTGGGCGAGCTGTCGCACTGGCAGGCCGAGTGGAAATACGATGGCATGCGCGCGCAACTGGTCCGGCGCGAAGGCAGGAACTGGCTGTGGTCGCGCGGCGAGGAACTGATTACCGAACGTTTTCCCGAACTGGCGGTGCTGCGTCTGCCGGACGGCGTGGTGCTGGATGGCGAGATCCTGATCTGGCACGGCGGCACGGCGCCGGCCCCGTTTGCCGATCTGCAAAAACGCATGGGCCGCAAGCAGGTTTCCGCGCGCGTGCTGGGCGAGTTCCCGGCCGTGATGGTGGCGTACGATCTGCTGGAACTGGATGGCCGCGATCTGCGCGATCTGCCGCAGGCCGAGCGCCGCATGCTGCTGGAGCAATTGATCAACAGCCTGCAGGGCGCGCCGCAGTTGCGCCTGGCGCCGGTGATCGAAGCGGAAAGCTGGGCGCAACTGGCACAGATCCGCAACGAGTCGCGCGAGCGCGGGGTGGAGGGCATGATGCTGAAGGCGGTCGATGCCCGCTACGGCGTCGGCCGCACCAAAAGTGTGGGCACCTGGTGGAAGTGGAAGATTGATCCTTACAGCGTGGATGCCGTGCTGATCTATGCGCAAGCCGGTCACGGCCGCCGCGCCTCGCTGTACACCGACTACACCTTTGCCGTGTGGGATGAGGAGCGCAAGCTGGTGCCGTTTGCCAAAGCGTACTCCGGCCTGACCGACGCCGAGATCGCCCAGGTCGACCAGGCCATCCGTAAAACCACCATCGAGAAGTTCGGCCCGGTGCGCAGCGTCACGCCCAGCATGGTGTTTGAGATCGGCTTTGAAGGCATCGCCAGCTCGCCGCGCCATAAGTCCGGCGTGGCGGTGCGCTTTCCGCGCATCTTGCGCCGGCGCGAAGATAAGAGCATCGAAGAAGCCGACACCCTGGCTACGCTGAAGAACCTGCTGGCCGCGCCATGAACGCCGAGGCATGGTTTGCCGGGCGCGGCTGGACCGTGTTCCCGTTCCAGCGCGCCGTGTGGGAGGCGGCGGCGGCTGGCCGCTCGGGCCTGCTGCATGCGACCACCGGCGCCGGCAAAACCTATGCGGTCTGGTTCGCCGCCCAGCAGCGCGCCGCCGCGCTGCGGGCCGCTGGCGGCCGCGCGCCGGCCGGCCTGCGCGTGCTGTGGATTACGCCGATGCGCGCGCTGGCCGCCGACACCCTGCGCGCCCTGCAGGAAGCCGCGCCCGACTGGCAGGTCGAAGCGCGCACCGGCGACACCAGCGCCGCCCAGCGCGCGCGCCAGAACAAGCGCCTGCCGGACGCCCTGATCACCACGCCGGAAAGCCTGACGCTGCTGCTCAGCCATCCCGACGCCGCCGAACGCTTCAAGCACCTGGTGATGATCATCATCGACGAATGGCATGAGCTGATGGGCAACAAGCGCGGCGTGCAGACCCAGCTGGCGCTGGCGCGCTTGCGGCGCTGGAATCCGGCGCTGCTGGTGTGGGGCCTGTCTGCCACGCTGGGCAATCTTGAACGCGCGCGCGATGTGCTGGCGCCGGACGGCGTGATCGTCGAAGGCCATGTCGCCAAGCAGATCGTGATTGATACACTGATCCCGGAGCATCCGTCGCGTTTTCCCTGGGGCGGCCACCTCGGTGTGCAGATGCTGCTGCCGGTGATCGCGGAAATCGAGCAGCACGCCACCACGCTGGTGTTCACCAACACCCGTTCGCAGGCCGAGCTGTGGTATCAGCATGTGCTGGATGCGCGTCCGGACTGGGCCGGCCTGATCGCGCTGCATCACGGCTCGCTGGACAAGGAAGTACGCGAGTGGGTGGAGCAGGGTCTCAAGCAGGGACTGCTGAAAGCGGTGGTGTGCACCTCCAGCCTGGATCTGGGCGTGGATTTTCTGCCGGTCGAGCGCGTGCTGCAGATCGGCAGCGCCAAAGGCATTGCGCGCCTGCTGCAACGGGCCGGCCGCAGCGGCCACGCGCCGGGCCGGGTGTCGCGCCTGACGCTGGTGCCGACGCAAAGCCTGGAATTGCTGGAAGCGGCCGGCGCCATCCAGGCCGTGGCCGCGCGCGACATCGAAGCGCGGCCGGTGCCGGACAAGCCGCTGGACGTGCTGGTGCAGCATCTGGTGACGATGGCGCTGGGCGGCGGTTTCCGCTCGCAGGACTTGCTGGCGGAAGTGCGCAGCGCCTGGTCTTACCGCCACCTGACCGACGCGGAATGGCAATGGGCGCTGGATTTTGTCGCCCGCGGCGGCCAGACGCTGGTGGCGTATCCCGAGTACCGCCGCGTGCTGCCGGACGAGGACGGCGTCTACCGCGTGCCGGATGTGGCGCTGGGCCGGCGCCACCGCATGGGCATCGGCACCATCGTGTCCGATTCCTCGCTGCAGGTGAAATACGTGAGCGGCGGGCGCCTGGGCAGCGTGGAGGAATCGTTCATCGCGCGGCTGCGCAAGGGCGATCATTTCCTGTTTGCCGGCCGCATCCTGGAATTCGTGCGGCTGCACGAAATGACGGCTTATGTGCGCCGCGCCACCGGCGCGCGCGGTGCCGTGCCGCGCTGGCAGGGCGGGCGCATGCCGATGTCGTCCGAGCTGGCGCATGCGGCGCTGGCGCAACTGCAGCTGGCGGAACGTGGCCGCTACGAGGGGCCGGAAATGCAGGCGCTGCAACCGCTGCTGGCGATACAGCAGCGCTGGTCGTCGCTGCCGACCGCTGACGTGACTGTCATCGAAACCATGCACAGCCGCGAAGGCCGCCACCTGTTCATGTTCCCGTTTGCCGGCCGCTCGGTGCACGTCGGGTTGGGTGCTTTGCTGGCCTACCGCGTCGGCCGCATGGTGCCGGTGACGTTTTCCATCGCCATCAACGATTACGGCATTGAGCTGCTGTGCGCCCAGGAACTGGATTGGGCCAGGCTGCTGGACAAGGGGCACGGCGCCGAGGTCGACCTGTTCAGCACCGATAATCTGCTGGAAGACGTGCTGGCCAGCCTGAACGCCAGCGAGATGTCGCAGCGCCGCTTCCGCGAAATCGCCCGCATTGCCGGGCTGGTGTTCCAGGGCTATCCTGGGCAGGGCAAGAGCGCGCGCCAGTTGCAGGCCTCGTCGTCGCTGTTCTTTGCCGTGTTCGCCAAGCACGATGCCGGCAACCTGCTGCTGACGCAGGCGCAACGCGAGGTGCTGGAGCAGGAGCTGGAACTGGGCCGCCTGCGCGCCACACTGCAGGCATTGCAGTCGCGCCGGGTGCGTTTTCACGCCATCAAGCGCGCCACGCCGTTCGGCTTTGCGCTGATGGTGGAGCGCTTCCGCGAAAAACTCACGACCGAAAAATTGTCGGACCGCGTGGCCCGTCTGGTGCGCGAACTGGAAAAGGCGGCCGGGCCATGAAGCTGCAGCGCGCTGGCGAAGACTTGTTGTTGCTGCCGCAGAAAGCGGTCTACTGGCCGCGCGCGCAGATGCTGGTGGTGGCCGACATCCACTTCGGCAAGGCGGCCTCGTTCCGCGCGCTGGGCGTGCCGGTGCCGGCCGGCACCACCAGCGCCAATCTGCTGGCGCTGGACGGCTTGCTGGCGCAGCATCCGGTGCGCGAGATCCTGTTCCTGGGCGACTTTCTGCATGCCAGGGCGGCGCATGCGCCTGCCACGCTGGCGGCCATGCTGGCGTGGCGTCAACGCCATCCAGAGCTGTTGCTGACCGTGGTGCGCGGCAACCACGATGCACATGCCGGCGATCCGCCGGCACTGCTGGAGATCGCCATGGTGGACGAGCCGTATCTGGTGGGACCGTTCGCATTCTGCCATCATCCGGATGTGCTGTCGGCGGCGTATGTGATGGCCGGCCACGTGCACCCGGTGTATCGCCTGCGCGCGGGATGGGAATCGCTGGTCCTGCCATGCTTCCTGGTGGCGCCGGCACGGATGGTGCTGCCATCGTTTGGCGCGTTCACCGGCGGCCATCCCGTGCTGCCGCAGCCGGGCGAGCGGGTGTTCGTCAGCAGCGGCGAGGCGGTATTGGAAATCCCCTGATATCTTCACCGGAATCTTCCTACATCGGTTGCTGGGCGCGTCCTACATTGTGTGCGTGGGCGGTGCACTAGCATGACTGCTCCTTTCACGATTTGAGGAGATGATCATGGCAACCAACGACAAGGGCAGCAAGCAGGAAGGCAAATCCGGCAGCAAGCAAAGCGGCGACACCAGCAAACGCGGCTTCGCTTCGATGGACCCGGAACAGCAGCGCGAGATCGCTGCGGAAGGCGGCCGTGCCGCGCACGAAAAAGGCACGGCGCACGAGTTTACCTCGGAAGAGGCACGCCGCGCCGGCGCCATGAGCCACAAGAACGATCCGGGGCGCAGCAGCCAGAGCGCCTCGTCGGGCAGCGGTTCGCGCAGCAGCGGCGGCAACAAAGGCAGCGCCAGCCAGAATGAGGAGGAGGAGGACGACGACAGCGGCGGCAAAGGCGGCCGTGGCGCGTCGGGCCGTTCAAAGTCCTGATCGGCCCGCAGTGAGGGGATTACAGGCAAATCGTGGTGTGCTTGCCCATGTACACCGGCGCGTTGCCGGTAATCCTGGCCTTGGCCAGTTGCACCAGCTGCTGCATCTTGCTGGTGCTGGCGTCCCAGTATTCGGCGGTCTGGATTTTGACCCGTATCAAGGCCAGGTGCGGGTCATCCAGTCCGCCGGGGAACCACGCCCGCACCTCCGGGCTCCACAGTTCGCGTGCCTTGGCGCGGTCCTTGAGCAGGTAGGCCTGCCCGGTGACGGAGACATACAGATTCTCGTCCGGATTGGAAAAGCTGACGTTGACCTCCGGATGGTCTTCCAGGTCGTGCGTGAACGCCGCCTCGTCCGAGGTGAAAAACCACATATTTCCCTCGTTATCGATCTGCTGGGTGGTCAGTGGCCGGCTGCTCAGCATGTTGTCGTTGTCCATCGTCGTGAACATGCCAAAGCGCACCGCCTTGATCTTGGCGGCGATGGTGTTGATCTGATCCTGTGAATAAAGCGGCATGATGCGCCTCCAAGCGTGAAGGGATGGTGGCCCCACCTTAGCGCGCCCGGCCGGTGCACACTGTGCGCAACTTTACATAACAGATACACAAGCCGGATTGACTGATCAAATGATAATCATTATCATTTGTGTTTTTCATCCGAAGGAAGATCCGTGAGCGTACCCAGCGCCAGTTCCGCCCGCAATGCCAGCCGCGCCGTCTGGCTGAAGCATTTGCACCAGTGGCATTGGATCAGCTCGGCCGTGTGCCTGCTCGGGATGTTCCTGTTTGCCATCACCGGCATCACGCTCAACCACGCTGCGCAGATCGAGGCCAAGCCCAGCATCGTGCGCAAGCAGGCGCAGCTGCCGGAGGCATTGACCGCTGAGCTGCGCGCCTACGCCGGGCAGCACGACGGCGCCAAGGAACCGCTGCCGGCCAAGGCCGAGGCGTGGCTGGCGCACACCTTCCAGATTCAGCCGGGCGGGCGCGCGGCCGAGTGGTCGGTCGATGAAGTCTACCTGCCGCTGGCCAAGGCCGGCGGCGATGCCTGGGTGCGCATCGGCCTGGACGATGGCGCCACCGAATTTGAAAATACCGACCGCGGCTGGATTTCCTGGCTGAACGACGTCCACAAGGGCCGCAACACCGGCGCCGCGTGGAACTGGTTCATCGACATCTTTGCCGTGGCCTGCCTGGTGTTTTGCATCACCGGCCTGCTGATCCTGAAATTCCACGCGGCCAACCGGCCGTTCACCTGGCCGATGGTGGGGCTGGGTGTGCTGATTCCCGTAGTTATCGCACTGCTGTTCATTCATTAATCTCACGACAGGATCTCCATGAAATTACGCTATTCCATCGCGCTTAGTCTGCCACTTGCCAGCGCTTCGGCCATGGCCGCCGATCTGGCGCTCAAACTCGATGTGCCGCAGCTGAACGTGGCTGAATACCACCGTCCTTACATCGCCGCGTGGCTGGAGAATGCCGATCAGAAAGTGGTCGCCAACCTGGCCGTGCTGTACGACACCAAGAAAAAGGACAACGCCGGCACCAAGTGGCTGAAGGACATGCGGCAATGGTGGCGCAAGAGCGGCCGTGAGCTGAGCATGCCGATGGATGGCGTGTCGGGCGCGACCAAGGCGCCGGGTGAGCTGACCCTGAATATTCCGAAAGGTGCGCTGGACAAGCTGCCGGCCGGCCAGTACACCGTGCTGGTGGAAGCCGCGCGCGAAGCCGGCGGCCGTGAAGTGGTCAAGGTGCCGCTGGCATGGCCACCGAAAACCGCCGCCAATGTGACCGGCCAGGGCAAGGAAGAACTGGGCGCCGTTGTTGTGCAAGTCAAACCATAAGGCAGGGCGGAGACATGAAACTGCAAAAATCGTTGATCGCGCTGGCGCTGGCCGGCCTGTCGCTGGTGTCGCTGAGCGCGCACGCCCACAAGCCGTGGCTGCTGCCATCGTCGAGCCAGGTGGAAGCCGGCCGTGACGGCAACGCCTGGGTGACCGTGGATGCCGCCATTTCGGAAGGCCTGTTCGATATCGACCACGTGCCGCTCAAACTGGACGGCATTGACATCAGCGGCCCGGACGGCGCCAAGGTGGCCATGGAAAATGTCAGCAACGGCAAGCTGCGCAACACCTTTGACCTGAAGCTGGTGAAGACCGGCACCTACAAGATCGCGCTGGTATCGCAAAGCGTGTTTGGCAGCTACAAGGACAAGGAAGGCAACGTCAAGCGATTCCGCGGCACCGAGGAATCGCTGGCCAAGGATGTGCCGGCCGATGCCACCGAGGTGAAACTGTCGCGCACCGATAGCCGCCTGGAGACTTTTGTCACCAATGGCGACGCCAGCAAGGACGTGCTGAAGGCGAGCGGCAAGGGCCTGGAGCTGGTGCCGGTCACCCATCCGACCGAACTGCGCGCTGGCGAGAAAGCCACGTTCCGCTTCCTGCTGGACGGCAAGCCAGCGGCCAATCAGGGCGTGAGCCTGATTCCGGGCGGCGTGAAGTACCGCGGCACGCTGGGCGAGATCCGCAAGACCACCGACGCCAACGGCGAACTGAGCTTTGTGCTGCCGGTTGCCGGCGCCTACATGATCAGCAGCAGCTGGCCGGCCGCGGCGCCGCAAGTGCCGGGCCAACCGCCGCAAATGCCGCCGCGCCGCGCAACTTACGCGGCGGTGGTGGAAATCCTGCCGGAATAAGGCTGGCATGCGCCGGGTACTCCTGCCTCACGACATCTCCGACGACCGGGCACCAGCAGGCGGCGTGATCCGCGACTACGCCGGCCGCAGCATGGGCACCAGCTGGTCGGTGCGGCTGGTGGCCGCGCCGGATCAGGCCGCCGAGCATGTACCCGACGGGCTGCAGCAGCAGCTCGACCTCATCGTGGCCGAGATGAGCCACTGGGAAGCGGAGTCCGACCTGGGCCGCTTCAACCGCGCCACGCCGGGTAGCTGGCAGGCCTTGCCGCCGGCGTTTTTTGATGTGCTGTCCTATGCCATGGGCGTGGC
Source organism: Duganella sp. (assembly GCF_039595735.1). Classification (NCBI taxonomy): domain Bacteria; kingdom Pseudomonadati; phylum Pseudomonadota; class Betaproteobacteria; order Burkholderiales; family Oxalobacteraceae; genus Duganella; species Duganella sp. The sequence continues at coordinate 37,463 of NZ_JBCNLB010000016.1, read as the reverse complement.
GCGGGACTCCGGCGGCGCCTACGATCCATGCGCGGGTTCGCTGGTCAACCTGTGGGGCTTCGGGCCGTACGGGCGGTTTGACCAGCCTGATTTTATGCCGCCATCCGCGGATGAAATCACCGTCGCCCGCGCGCAGCTGGCGGCGCGGCCGGTGATCCTGCAGCGCGACGGCCGCCGCGCCTTGCAGCCGGGCGGGGTCCAGCTGGATCTGTCGGCGGTGGCCAAGGGCTACAGCGTGGACCGGCTGTCTTACTATCTGAAAACGCAGGGCTTTGCGCACCACCTGGTTGAGGTGGGCGGCGAGCTGCGCGGCAGCGGCGTCAAGCCGGACGGGCAACCGTGGTGGGTGATGCTGGAACAGGTCAGCGGCGCCGAGATCGATGAACTGGTGCTGGCGCTGCATGGCTTGTCAGTGGCCACCTCGGGCGACTATCGCCGCTATTTTGAACTGCATGGGCAGCGCTATTCCCACACCATCGATCCGCGCAGCGGCATGCCGATCGCCAATGACCTGGCATCGGTCACCGTGGTGCACGCGCAATGCATGGCGGCCGATGCGTGGTCGACCGCGCTGACCGTGCTGGGCCACCGCGACGGCCTGGATCTGGCCGAGCTGCAAGGGCTGGCCGCGCGGTTTGTCGTCCGCCAGGCGGACGGCAGCTTCACCGAACACCTGAGCACCCACTTACGCAAGCTGCTTGAAGAATGATCTGGAGCAACGACCCCACCCGATGGCTGCTGGTGGCAGGCATGAGCGCGGCATATGCGCTGGTCTGCCTGGCGCCGTACCTGCGCACGCGGCGCAAACGTCTGACGGCCGAGCGCGCCAAGGCGGAGGCGGCGGCAGCGCCCGGCTGGATCGTCGCGTACGCCAGCCAGACCGGCAATGCGGAGGCGCTGGCGCAGCAGACCGCGGCCACGCTGAAGCTGGCCGGCATACCGGCGCGGCTGGCGGAGTTGTCCGAGCTGGGCGCGGACGATTTGCAGGGTGCCGAGCGCATCCTGTTCCTGGTCAGCACCTACGGCGAGGGCGATGCGCCCGATGCGGCGGCGGCGTTTGCCGGCCGCCTGATGACCACCTCGCTGCCGCTGCCGCAACTGCACTACGCGGTGCTGGCGCTGGGCGACAGCGCGTACGCGCAATTCTGCGGCTTCGGCCGCGCGCTGGATCAATGGCTGCAGGCGCAAGGCGCGCAGAGCCTGTTCCCGCGCGTGGAAGTGAACCGCAGTGCGGACGAAGCGATCGGGCAATGGCGCCAGCAGCTGAGCCATCTGGCCGGCACCAGCGATGCGCCGGACTGGAGTGCGCCAGCGTTTGATGCGTGGCGCCTGAGCGGGCGCGTGCAGCTGAATCCGGGCAGCGCGGGGCAGCCGATCTACCATCTGGAACTGGAACCGGCGGCTGGCGTGCAACCGGAATGGCAGTCGGGCGATCTGGTGCAGATTGCCGCGCCGGCCGATCCATCGCGCGCGCGCGAATATTCGATCGCCTCGCTTCCTGCCGACGGACGCGTGCATTTGCTGGTGCGTCTGCATACCCATGAGGACGGCAGCCACGGCGCGGCATCCGGCTGGCTGACCCAGCAGGCCGCGCTGGGCGCCAGCGTGCAATTGCGCGTGCGCCAGCACAAGCGCTTCCGGCTGGAAGGGAACGCCGAGCGACCATTGATCCTGATCGGCAACGGCAGCGGCATTGCCGGCTTGCGCGGCCACCTGAAGGCGCGCGCGCTGGCGGGGCGGGGACGCAACTGGCTGCTGTTTGGCGAGCGCAACGCGGCGTACGACTACCACTATCGCGCCGAGCTGGAGGGCTGGCAGCGTGATGGCATGCTGGAAAAACTGGACCTGGTATTTTCACGCGACCAGGCCGAGCGCCGTTACGTGCAGGATCGCCTGGCTGAACAGGCGGCGACGGTGCGCGAGTGGATCGCGCAAGGCGCGGCGATCTACATTTGCGGCAGCCTGGAAGGGATGGCCGGCGGCGTCGATGCGGCGCTGGCGGCAGCGCTGGGGCGCGACGCCCTGGACGACCTGGCCGCCACCGGCCGCTACCGCCGCGACGTCTACTAAAACTCCGGGGTCAGGTCCGCCATTTCTACACGGGCTCAACAGCGCAGCTGTTGAGCCCGTGTAGAAATGGCGGACCTGACCCCGGAGTTAGTCGGCGCTGGCTTGCTCCAGGCCGCGGGCGAGGCTGGAGATGCTGGGGTTGTCGATGAAGACGCAGCGCTTGCCGTTGCGTTTGCAGTAGTCTTTGACGCGCCAGTAGGCGCTGTGGCTGATGCAGCCGGTCTGGCAGATCACCAGGTCGGCCGCCGCCAGGCTGGCTTCCAGGCGGTTGGCGTTGTCTTCCAGTCCGCCATCGTGGTGCGCGAATTGCGCCCCTTCGCGCTCGATCAGTTCGCGGTAGCTGGCGACGTTGCCGTTGCGGCCGCCCACGCACAGCACGGAACGCTCGCTCAGGCGCAGCGGCATTTTCATGACATGTTCCACCACCTGACGCGCTTCTTCCTGCACCGGCGCCGCCTGTTGTTCGGCGGCGCGCGCCAGTTCCAGCTTCAGTTCGTTGATCTGGTTGCGCATGGCGCGCTCGCGCTCTTCCATCTGGCCCAGGCGCTCGGCCAGCCTGGCGCGCGATTCCAGGCCCGGGATCGATCGCCGTAACTGCTCCAGCGCGATTTTCAGGGAGTCGATCATGCTGTCCTTGCCGACCACTTGCGCGCGCAGCTGCATCAGCTGGGCCGCGTGTCGTTCGGACTCGGCGCTTTTCTCGGCCAGCAGGGCAGTGGCGCGTTGCTGAGCCTTGCTCAGGTCGTGCGTCAGGCGCTTGTTGTCTTCCAGCGTGGCGTTGAATTTGTTGATGTCGGCACGCACGCAGGCGCCGGCCTGGTGCTGCACCATGTGCAGGTCGCGGCACATCTGTTCTTCCAGCTCGGCGGTGCAGCGCGGGTGCGTGAGGCCGGCCCAGAAGGCGCCGGCGACGTCGCCGTTGTTGACTGCGGTGCGCCACAGCTCGGCCACCTGTTCGGTGCTCTTGGCATTGCGGAAGCGCAGCAGCACGCCGGCGTAACGGCGTTCCAGTTCTTTCTGCAGCGCTTCCGACAGGCGGTTGCGGGTGCCGCATTCGGTCACGGCGCCGACGTGCACTTCGTAATCGTCGGCCACCACTTTGCCATTGGTGACTTTGTCCACCAGCTTGCGCAACACGCCCAGCGGGAAGCCGACGCCCACTAGCGGGCAGTGGCATGCATGGCTCAGTTCCCACAGCCGGCGGCGGCGCGAGGCCTGCGCTTCCGCTTCTTTGGCCAGCACGTTCAGGACGTTGTGGATGACCGGCTTGATGACTTGCTGTTTCGCGGCTTGTTCCGGCGGGCGGGGCGCCACCGGACCGGCTGCCTGCGGCATGGCGGCCGCGATGATGGCCGCCAGTGGATCGTGTTTCTCGCACATGTCTGCACGCTCCTCGGTTCAGGCCACCGACGGCGCGGTGCGCGCCCGCGCCATGATGCGGCTGAGGAAGTTGGTTTTTTCCTGCTCGTGCAGATTGCGCTCCACTTCGTTGGCCCACTGTTCCGACAGCTGCTGGCAGGTCGCGCTCAGCACCGGCGCCAGCTCCGGCAGGCTGGCCAGCGCTTTCAGGTGGCGCTCGATGACCGAGGCCAGCTTGACGCAGCCGCCGGCCGCTGCGCTGCCAGCCGTGTAGTGCGACATCAGGTGCAGCACGGCGGACAACATGAGTTCGGGATTGTGGCCGCCATGCGATGGGGCGAGGAAGATCGGGTTGCTGTGTTCGATGGCCATCAGACGCTCCTGGTGTGGAAAGAGAGGGTGGCTGGCGCAGGGCTGGCTACTCGGAGGGGAGAGTGGGCGCGCGGCGGCGCGCCCTTTAACGCACGGTTAAGCGGTCAGGATCAGTTTGTTCAATTGGGTGATGCGCAGACGGTAGACGCGGCCGCCGTGGTCAATTTCCAGCTCGCGGGCGCCGTCCATCAGGCTGGCGCTGCTGATGCGCTTGACCGGCTTGACGGCTTGCGCGGCCTGGGTGGCGATGGGGTGGGCAGCGATGGCGGGCGGCAGGGCAGGGGTAGTGGTAATCATCGTCTGGTTCTCCATAAATAAGAATGATTCGTATTTGCATTCATTATTGTGGAAGCCGGGACGGAATGCAAGCCTTTTTCAGTTATAAATTCATTAAAAAAACGGCCCGGTCAGAAACCGGGCCCAAGGCTGGGTGATACGGGAGGTAGTACTGAGCGCTACAAGTGCTGCGGGTGCTACAAGGCCGCCAGCAACTGGCCGGACGGTACGGTGGCGGCGCCCTTGCTGCGGGCGGCCGGCTTGCCGCGCGTGCGCGAAGGCGGCAGGCGGCGCAAGGTTTTCAGGGCTTCCGGATCTTTGATGCCGATGGTGCGCTGGTCGACGCTGATCAGGCCGATCTCGTTGAAGGCCGACAGCGTGCGGCTGACGGTTTCCAGCGTCAGCCCGAGGTAGCTGCCGATTTCGTGGCGCGTCATGCGCAGGTTGAACAGCTTGCTGGAGTAGCCCATCTGCGAGAAGCGTTCGGCCAGCGCCACCAGGAAGCGCGCCACCCGCGCCTCGGCGCTGAGCGCGCCCAGCATGCCGATCATGGCTTGCTCGCGCACCAGTTCGCGGCTCATCACGCCGTACATCATGTTTTCCAGTTCCAGGTGCACGCGGCCCAGGGCGGTCAGCTTCTTGAATGGCAGCAGGATCAGGTCGCAGTCGGACAGCGCCACCGCTTCCGACGAATAATGGCGGGTGTGGATGCCGTCCACCCCCAGCATGTCACCCTTCATGGGAAAGCTCAGCACCTGCTCGTTGCCGTATTCGTCGATCAGCACGGTTTTCAAAAAGCCCGAGTTGACGATGTAGAGCGTGTCGAACGGTTGGCCGATGGTGTGGATGCGCTGGCCAGTCTTGAACTGCACATGCTGGAACAGCAGTTCTTCGTTGGCCATGGAGTTGGCGGCCGGGATGTGCAGCAGGTCGCAGACTTCCTTGAGGTTCGACCAGAGCCGCCCCTGACGCTGGCGGCCGGCTTCCATCGACGACGATTGCAGCGTCGTCGTGGCCGGGCGAATTTCAGACGTTTGCGTAGACAGCATGGTGATCTCTCCTGTGGGCTAGGTGCTGTGCGGTATGGTTTCAGTATGCCAACACAGGGGGGAGATAGATATCAGCAACGGCTGAATGTAGACGTAGGAGTCCCACCAAGGCGTGTAGGAGTACTCCTACGTACGAGCCCGCTTTCAGGTCTTGAACGGCGACAGCAGGCGATGTGCCACCGCGTACTGCACCATTTCCGACAGCGAGCTCATGCCCATCTTCTGCATGATGCGGGTCTTGTGGGTGCTGACGGTTTTCACGCTCAGGTGCAGGCTGTTGGCGATTTCGGTGATGGAGCGGCCGGCCACCAGCAGCGAGAATACCTCGAACTCGCGGTCCGACAGCTGTTTGTGCAGCAGCGACTCGTGCGGCATCATGATGTTGAGCGCCAGCTGCTCGGCCACCTCGGTGCTGATGTAGGGACGGCCGGAAGCCACCTTGCGGATCGCGCCGACCAGCTGGGTGCCGGCGCTTTCCTTGGTCAGATAGCCTTGCGCGCCGGCGCGGATGGCGCGCACCGCGTACTGCTCCTCCTCGTGCATGGTGAGGATCAGGATGGCCAGCTTGGGCGCCTCGGCCTTGATCTGGCGGATCAGGTCGACCCCGCTGCGGCCGGGCATGGACAAGTCCAGCAGCAGCAGGTCGAACCCGCCCTGGCGCACATGGCCCAGCACCTCGAAACCGTCAATGGCTTCGCCCACGATGTCAATGTCCGGCGCGCCGTCGAGGATGCGCTTGAGGCCTTCACGCATGATGGTGTGGTCATCCGCAATGACGATACGTATCATAAGGATCGCTTTGAAAGTGATTAATGGTAATTGTTATTGCGATTGAATCAACCTTATGATCTTACTACAAACGGCCTGCGCGTGCTGCTTATTTGCTACCGGGCTCCTTGATCAGGCGGTGCACCAGCACCGGAATTTTGGAGTGCTGCAACACCTTGTTGGTTACACTGCCCAGTAACAACTGGCCCCAGCCGCTGCGCCCGTGCGAGCCCATGAAGATCAGGTCGCAGCCGTGCTGTTGCGCCACGTCGACGATTTTCACGGCCGCGCTTTCGTGGAAGGCGGTCAGCGCTTGGCAACGCACGCCGCGCCGCGCGCACGAGTCGGCCACATCCTGCGTGTGCTCCTGGCCGGCCCGCTGCATGGCGGCGCGGTATTCCTCTTCGCTGGGGTAGCTGGGCGGGATGATTTCCACGTAAATCGGATACTGGTACTCGGGCGCCACGAACAGCACCAGCACCTCGGCCCCGAGCTGCTCGGCAAACTGCACGCCGGCGCACGCGGTCTTGCTGGAGACGGCCGAACCGTCGGTGGTGATCAGGATTTTGCGGTACATGATGGACCTCCTTTCTGCATCAGCTCACAGCTTCATTGTAGTCGCGATTTACATTATTGATACTCTGGAAAGACTTGATATTTATCAAATAAAAGCGCTTTATCCTGCGCGGCAGGGTGTGGGCTTTTATGCTTCTAACAGCTTTTTTTTGCACTAAAGCACTACTTTTGTGTCACGCGGCATACTCCGTTGTTCTATCCGATGTTAGTATCTCCAAATACAGCTAGTTTAGGGCAGCAAATTGACCAAATATGGAGAAGCAGGGATTATGACTAACGCCGCTGACGATTTCGACGCATTATTTGAAGAGGTGTCTGCTCAGAGCAAAAACGCAGCGCCCGCTCCAGCGCCTGCACCCGCACCGGCTGCTGCCGCGGAAGATGACCTGGAAAGCCTGTTCGAAGAAGTCGCCGCGGCCCGACCGCCTGATGCCGTGGCCGCCGCCGAACCGGCCGCCGCGCCGGCCGCTGCCGCTGGCGCCGACGGCGACAACGCCGACGGCAAGGATGTGATGTTTGAACGCCTGGGCGGCATTGTGCGCCTGCTGCACGATTCGCTGCGCGAACTGGGCTACGACAAGGCGCTGACCGAGGCGGCCACCCAGATCAGCGACGCCCAGGACCGCCTGGAATACGTCGCCTCCCTGACCGAACAGGCCGCCAACAAGGTGCTGAACACGCTGGACGAGGGCATGCCGGAGCAGGACGTGCTGTCCAAGCAGTCGAAAGACATGGAAACCCGCTGGGCCGACCTGTTCGCCGGCAAGCTGAGCCTGGAACAGTTCAAGCAACTGGCCGGCGACTCGCAGAAATTCGCCGTGGCCGTGTCGGCCGCCACCGAGGCCGAGAAAGCGCGCCTGCTGGACATCATGATGGCGCAGGACTTCCAGGACATCACCGGCCAGCTGATCAAGAAGGTGGTGCATATCACCAAGACCGTGGAGCAGGAGCTGGCGCAGCTGTTGAAAGACAACGCGCCGCCGAGCGTCAAGGAGAAAATCGCACAGAAAGAAGTGTCCCTGATGTCCGGCCCGTCGGCTCCGGCCGTGGCCCTGAATCAGGATAGTGTTGACGACCTGCTTGCCGATCTGGGGTTCTAATGGACGATATGCTGAGAGATTTCGTCGTCGAGGCGATGGATCTGGCGGTCAATGTCGAGGAGCACCTGCTGCGCCTCGAACGCGACCCGGACAACAAAGAGACACTGAACGCGGTGTTCCGCTCGTTCCACACCATCAAGGGGGGCGCCGGTTTCATGGGCCTGCCTGCGCTGGTGACGGCCTGCCACCTGACCGAAAACCTGTTTGATGCCCTGCGTACCGGCGCCGCGCCGGTGACGCCGCTGTCGATCGAAGCCGCGCTGCAGGCGTCGGGCTTTGTGGCCGACCAGCTGGCGGAACTGAATGACGGCGCCGAGCCCAGCAGCCTGCCCGCGCTGCCGGGCGACCTGGAGCAGTTGCTGAACGACGCCATCGCCGGCAAGGCCGACTCGGCCCCGGCCAAGCCGGCCGCCGCCGCACCGGCGCCAGCGCCCGCACCAGCGCCCGCCGCTGCCGCGCCGGCCCCCGTGGCCGCGCCCGCCGCCGCCCCATCGGCCGATGGCCTCGACTGGGAAGGCATGTACGAAGCCGTGATGCCGCCGGGCAGCTACACCCGCTCGGCCGCGCCGCCGGCCGCCGTGGCCGCCGCACCGGCGGCAGCGGCGCCGGCGCCGGCAGCCAAGCCGGACGCCGCTGAAATCGCCGCCGTGGCGGCCGAAGTCAAAGCCACCCCGGGCGCGCGCCGCGAAGCCGCCGAGAAGAAGGACGAGCGTCCGCAAAGTGCGCCGGCCAAGGAAGAATCGATCCGTATCGACGCCGTCAAGCTCGATGCGTTGCTGGAAGTGGCCGGCGAATCGGTGCAGGCCGCCAACCAGGCCGCCGTGCTGCTGGAACGCCTGATGCAGTTCAAGTTCGAAGGCCAGGCGCAGACGCTGATGTCGACGCTGGCCGAGACGCTGGAACGCGCCTCGCGCTATTCGACCGAACTGCAGCGCGCCACCCTGGCCACCCGCATGCAGCCGGTCGGCCGCCTGTTCCAGAAATTCCCGCGCCTGGTGCGCGAGCTGGCCAAGGATCTGGGCAAGGAAGTCGATCTGAACATCGAAGGTGCGGAGACCGAAGTCGACCGCGTGGTGGTGGATTCGCTGTACGATCCGCTGGTGCACATGCTGCGCAACGCGCTCGACCATGGTGTCGAAACGCCGGAAGAACGCGCGGCCGCCGGCAAGCCGATCCGCTCCTACATCCAGCTGAAAGCCTGGCAGGAGGCGAATAGCGTTATGATTGTGCTGCAGGACGATGGCAAGGGCATGGATCCGGTCAAGCTGCGCCAGAAGGCCTTGCAGAAGGGGCTGATCTCGGAATCGACCCAGCTGACCAGCGACGATTGCTATCAACTGGTATTCTTACCGGGTTTCTCGACCAAGGAAGTGGCGTCCAGCGTGTCCGGCCGCGGCGTCGGCATGGACGTGGTGAAGACCGCCGTGGAGAAAAACCGCGGCGCCATCCACATCGAATCCGAGCTGGGCAAGGGTACCAAGTTCTCGATCCGCCTGCCGATCGAGCTGTCGATCGTGCCGACCATGCTGGTCTCGACCTCGGGCGCCGCGCTGGCGCTGCCGATGGCCGTGGTGCAGCGCGTGGTCGAGCTGCCGGAAGTGTTCATGGAAGTGGGCGGCGCCCCGGTCCTCAAGGACCAGGGCCGGCCGCTGCCGGTGCGCTCGCTGGCCGACTCGCTGGGCTACGAAAGCTGCCGCGAGAAGGTGGGTATTGTTGTCTCCGCGCCACAGCCATACATCCTGGCGGTGGAAGCGGTGGACGGCACTGCCGACCTGGTGATTAAACCGATGACCGCGATTACTGTCGAGGGCATTACCGGCACGGCGCGCTCCGCCGAGGGCGAGCTGGTGCTAGTGGTCGGCCTATCGTTCCTAATGGACGGTTGTCGAGGGAGTGTACGCATGGCGGCCTGAGTCAGAAGACCAGGCCAGCAAGACCAAAAGCCTGCGTCCCCACGCAGGCTTTTTTATTTTTAGGAGTCATACCCCGTGTATCGGTATGCAGAAGGCATCGGGCTCAAGAGGTCGGACAGCGGTGGCTGCTATTGCATTGCACAATATGGCATAATCAAGTTGGATAATCGTAGCAGTACGCAAATAACATCATGAAGACGCTTTACGACAAACTCTGGGAATCGCACGTCGTCCGCACGGAAGACGATGGCACCACCATTCTGTATATCGACCGTCACCTCGTGCACGAAGTGACCAGCCCGCAGGCGTTTGACGGCCTGCGCGCCGCCAATCGCCAGCCATGGCGCCTGTCGGCCAACCTGGCGGTGGCCGACCACAACGTGCCGACCACCTCGCGCGCCGACGGCATTGCCGATCCGGTCTCGCGCCTGCAGGTGGAAACGCTGGACAAGAACGCCAAGTCCTACGGCCTGACCTACTTCAACATGAACGACAAGCGCCAGGGCATCGTGCACGTGATCGGCCCTGAGCAGGGCGCCACCCTGCCCGGCATGACGGTGGTCTGCGGCGACTCGCACACCTCGACCCACGGCGCCTTTGGCGCGCTGGCGCACGGCATCGGCACCTCGGAAGTGGAGCACGTGCTGGCCACCCAGACCCTGCTGCAGAAGAAATCCAAGGCCATGCTGGTGGAAGTCAACGGCGAGCTGCCGGCCGGCGTCACGGCCAAAGACATCGTGCTGGCCATTATCGGCAAGATCGGCACCGCCGGCGGCACCGGCTACTGTATGGAATTCGGCGGCGCGGCGATCCGCGCGCTGTCGATGGAAGGCCGCATGACGGTCTGCAATATGGCGATCGAGGCCGGCGCGCGCGCCGGCATCATCGGCGTCGACGACACCACCATCAACTACGTCAAAGGCCGTCCATTCTCGCCGGCCGGTCCGCAGTGGGACCAGGCGGTGGCCTACTGGCGCACCCTGCACACCGACCCGGGCGCCAGGTTCGACCTGGTGGTGACGCTGGACGCGGCCGAGATCAAGCCGCAGGTCACCTGGGGCACCTCGCCTGAGATGGTGCTGCCGGTCGATGGCCGCGTGCCGGACCCGGATCACGAAAAGGACAGCGTCAAGCGCAACGCCATGGAAAAGGCGCTGGTCTACATGGACCTGAAACCGAATACCGCCATCGAAGACATCCGCATCGACAAGGTGTTCATCGGTTCCTGCACCAACTCGCGCATCGAAGACTTGCGCGCGGCAGCGGCGGTGGTGCGCGGCAAGCACCGCGCCTCCAACGTCAAGCTGGCGCTGGTGGTGCCGGGCTCGGGCCTGGTGAAAGAACAGGCGGAACGCGAAGGCCTGGACCGCATCTTCAAGGATGCCGGTTTCGAATGGCGCGAACCGGGCTGCTCGATGTGCCTGGCGATGAACGCCGACCGCCTGGAGCCGGGCGAGCGCTGCGCATCGACCTCCAACCGTAACTTCGAAGGTCGTCAAGGCCAGGGCGGGCGCACCCATCTGGTGTCGCCGGCGATGGCTGCGGCAGCCGGTATCGCCGGCCACTTTGTCGACGTGCGCGCACTGCACTGATTTTATAAAAACGCGGCTGAGGCGCCGCACCCAACCAGGATAGGAACTATCATGAAAAAGATCATCGCTCTGACCATTATCGCTAGCTTCGCACTGACCGGCTGCAACACCGTGGCCGGCATCGGCAAAGACGTGCAAAAAGCGGGGCAGGCGGTCCAGGGCGCCTCAGGCCATTAAAAACCGACGGGCCAGGCGCCCGTCCACTGTAGAACGATCATGGAAAAATTTACGATTTACGAAGGTTTGGTGGCGCCGCTGGATCGCGCCAATGTCGACACCGACGCCATCATTCCAAAGCAGTTCCTGAAGTCCATCCACCGCACCGGCTTTGGCCCGAATCTGTTCGACGAGTGGCGCTATCTGGACCACGGCGAGCCCGGCATGGACAACAGCAAGCGTCCGCTGAATCCGGACTTCGTGCTGAACGAGCCGCGCTATCAGGGCGCCTCGATCCTGCTGACCCGCAAGAACTTCGGTTGCGGCTCCTCGCGCGAGCACGCGCCGTGGGCGCTGGACCAGTACGGCTTCCGCGCCATCGTGGCGCCCTCGTTTGCCGACATCTTCTTCAACAACTGTTTCAAGAGCGGCTTGCTGCCGATCGTATTGACCGAAGCGCAGATTGATCATCTGTTCAACGAAGTCAAGGCCTTCCCCGGATACAAACTGGTGGTCGACCTTGAGCAGCAGCGCATTTCCACCAGCAACGGCAGTCTCTCCTACCCCTTCGAGATCGACGCCTTCCGCAAATACTGCCTGATGAACGGGCTCGACGATATTGGCCTGACGCTGCGTCACGCCGACGCGATCCGCGGCTTCGAACAGCGCCATCTGGCAAACCAACCCTGGTTGGCTAACGTCATCTAAAGAAGAAACCATGAAAATCGCAATCCTCCCGGGCGACGGCATCGGCCCGGAAATCGTCGCGCAGGCCGTCAAGGTCCTGAATGCGCTGGGCGAACAATTTGAGATGGAAACCGCGCCGGTCGGCGGCGCCGGCTATGAAGCCAGCGGCCATCCGCTGCCGGAAGCCACGCTGAAGCTGGCCAAGGACGCCGACGCGGTGCTGTTTGGCGCCGTCGGCGACTGGAAGTACGACACCCTGGACCGTCCGCTGCGTCCCGAGCAAGCCATTCTGGGCCTGCGCAAGAACCTGGGCCTGTTCGGCAATCTGCGTCCGGCCATCCTCTACCCGGAACTGGCCGGCGCCTCGACGCTGAAGCCGGAAGTGGTGTCGGGCCTGGACATCCTGATCGTGCGTGAGCTGACCGGCGACATTTACTTCGGCCAGCCGCGCGGCGTGCGCGAGTGCCCGGACGGTCCGTTCAAAGGCCAGCGCGAGGGCTTCGACACCATGCGCTACGCCGAAGGCGAGATCCGCCGCATCGCCCACGTGGCGTTCCAGGCCGCGCAAAAGCGCGGCAAGCGCCTGACCTCGGTGGACAAGGCCAATGTGCTGGAAACCTTCCAGTTCTGGAAAGACATCGTTACCGACGTGCACAAGGAATATCCGGACGTGGCGCTGGACCACATGTACGTCGACAATGCCGCCATGCAGCTGGTGCGCGCGCCGAAGAAGTTTGACGTCATCGTCACCGGCAATATGTTTGGCGACATCCTGTCGGACGCGGCCGCCATGCTGACCGGTTCGATCGGCATGCTGCCATCGGCCTCGCTGGACGCCAACAACAAGGGCCTGTACGAACCGTCGCACGGCTCGGCGCCGGACATCGCCGGCAAGGGCATCGCCAATCCGCTGGCGACCATCTTGTCGGCCGCCATGATGCTGCGCTTCTCGCTGAACAAGGCCGAGCAGGCCGACCGCATCGAAGCCGCCGTCAAGAAAGTGCTGGCGCAAGGCCTGCGTACCGCCGACATCTACGAAGCCGGCACCACCAAGGTGGGCACCGAAGAGATGGGCAACGCCGTCGTCAAAGCCCTCGGCTGAAGCGCGTCATTCCGGCCTGGGCCGGAATGACGTCGGGATAGATAATTTAAAAGGAAGAGCAAAATGAAACTCGTAGGTCTGGTAGGTTGGCGCGGTATGGTGGGTTCGGTCCTGATGCAGCGCATGCAGGAAGAGGGCGATTTCGCCCACATCGAGCCGGTGTTCTTCACCACCTCGAATCCGGGCGGCAACGCCCCGGCGATGGCCAAGAACGAAACCAAGCTGAAAAGCGCGACCGACATCGACGAACTGAAAAAGTGCGAGATCATCATCTCGTGCCAGGGCGGCGATTACACCACCGAAGTGTTCCCGAAACTGCGCGCGGCCGGCTGGAACGGTTACTGGATCGATGCCGCATCGACCCTGCGCATGGAAAAAGACGCGGTCATCGTGCTGGACCCGGTCAATATGCACGTCATCAAGGATGCGCTGGGCAAGGGCGTGAAGAACTTCATCGGCGGTAACTGCACCGTGTCGTGCATGCTGATCGGCCTGGGCGGCCTGTTCCAGCACGGCCTGGTCGACTGGATGACCTCGATGACCTATCAGGCGGCCTCGGGCGGCGGCGCGCAGCACATGCGCGAGCTGCTGACCCAGTTCGGCACCATCAATGGCGCCGTCAAGCCGCTGCTGGATGATCCTGCTTCGGCCATCCTGGAAATCGACCGCCAGGTGCTGGCCACCCAGCATGGCCTGTCGGCCGAGGAAACCAAGCAGTTCGGCGTGCCGCTGGCCGGCAACCTGATCCCGTGGATCGACAAGGACCTGGGCAACGGCCAGTCGAAGGAAGAGTGGAAGGGCGGCGCCGAGACCAACAAGATTCTGGGCCTGGGCCCGGACTTCGGTTCCAAGGCGATTCCAGTGGACGGCCTGTGCGTGCGCATCGGCGCCATGCGCTGCCACTCGCAGGCGCTGACCATCAAGCTGAACAAGGATGTGCCGCTGGACGAGATCACCGACATCATCGCCTCGGCCAACCAGTGGGCCAAGGTGGTGCCGAACACCCGCGAAGCGTCGATGAAAGACCTGTCGCCAGCGGCCGTGACCGGCAGCCTGACGATTCCGGTCGGCCGTCTGCGCAAGATGAGCATGGGTCCGGACTACCTGTCGGCCTTCACCGTGGGCGACCAGTTGCTGTGGGGCGCGGCTGAACCACTGCGCCGCATGCTGCGCATTGTGCTGGATCAGTAAACAGCGTTAAATCCTGCAAGAGAAGGGCTTTTCCCTATGTGTTTTCATAGGGGAAAGCCCTTTTGTTGGTTTACAGTGGTGCAAAGCTTGCATGCTCCTGAGCATGATGTTATGTTTTCCCTCTGACAATCATAAAAACGCCCCACTATGCCTGTACAAAATCGCCCCTTTGTTTCGTTCGCGTTGAAGTCACTCACCAGCGCGGTGGCTAGCGCGGTTTTGTTGGCCGCGTCCGCAAATGCGGCGGGACTGGGCAAGCTGACCGTCCTGTCTGCGCTCGGTCAGCCGCTGCGGGCGGAAATCGAACTGACTGCGGTCACCCCGGAAGAGGCCAGCGCGCTGGTTGCCAGGCTGGCACCGGCCGATGCCTTCCGCTCCGCCAACATCGACTTCAACCCCGCGCTGCTGTCGCTGCGCTTTGAGGTCGAGCCGCGCAACGGCAAGCAAGTGATCAAGGTCACCTCCAGCCAGCCGATCAACGAGCCGTTCGTCGATATGCTGCTGGAGCTGAACTGGACCGGCGGCCGCATGGTGCGCGAATACACCTTCCTGCTCGATCCGCCCGACCTGCGCGCCACCCAGGCGCCGCAAGTGACGGCGCCGGTCGATGTCGCCAACCGCCCGGCCAGCGCTGCCGCCCAGCCGGCGCCAGCCGCGGCCCAGCCGGCCGCCCCAGCCGCCTCCGCCGCGCCGGCACGGCCGGCCCCGGCCAGCAAGGCGGTCGCCAACGAATACACCGTCAAGTCGGGCGACAACCTGACCCGCATCGCCAACCAGGTCAAGCCGGTCGACGTGTCGCTCGACATGATGCTGGTAGCGCTATACCGCGCCAATCCGGAAGCGTTCAGCGGCAACAATATGAACCGCCTGAAATCGGGCCAGATCCTGTCCGTGCCGGACGTGGAAGGCATCCGCGCCGCCGGCAGCGAGAGCGAAGCGCGCGCCGTGGTGGTGGCCCATGCGGCCGACTTCAACGCTTACCGCGCCAAGCTGGCCGGCCAGGTGGCCGCCAGCAGCCCGGCCAAGGAGCCGGATGCCTCGCAAAACGTGTCGGGCAAGATCACCGCCAAGGTGGAAGAAAAGCCCAACGCCGCCAACACCGCCAAGGACAAGCTGACCCTGTCCAAGGCCACCACCAGCGCGCCGCAGCAGGGCAAGACCGGCGTGGCGGCGGAAGAGGACAAGATCGCCAGGCAAAAGGCGGTGGACGAGGCCTCTGCCCGCGTCAAGGAACTGGAAAAGAACGTCAACGATCTCGAAAAGCTGATGGCCGTGAAAAACAAGGCCGCAGCCGATGTCAAGAAGCCAGCCGCATCGGCTCCGGCCGCTTCCGGCGTGGCGGAGCTGGACGTGACGCCGCAGGAACACAAGCCAAAGCGCACGCTGGTGCTGCCGCCAAAGAAACTGGAGCCCAGCTTCTTCGAAGTTCTGATGGACAACATCACCTACGTTGGCGCTGCCGCCGCGGCGGTGCTGCTGGGGGTGGTCGGCATCATGGCTTCGCGCCGCCGCAAGAAATTCGTGGTGCCGGCCGAGGAGCCATCGATTCTGGGCGACACCGCCATCCCGGCGCAGCAGCCGCTGATCGCGGACGCCGGCGGTCAGAGCGTGGACACCAACAACAGCGTGTTCAACTCCAACTTCGCCCCGTCGGCCAGCCAGCTCGATACCAACGAAGTGGACCCGGTGGCGGAAGCCGACGTCTACATCGCCTATGGCCGCGACGCCCAGGCCGAGGAAATCCTGAAAGAAGCGCTGCGCACCCATCCGGAGCGCCACGCCGTGCGCCTGAAACTGCTGGAAATCTACGTGGCACGCAAGGATGCGCGCGCGTTTGAAACCCAGGCTTCCGAGCTGTACGCGCTGACCCGCGGCCAGGGCGACGAGTGGGAACAGGCCGCAACCATGGGCCGCGGACTGGACCCATCCAATCCGCTGTACAGCATGGGCGCTGACAGCGGCAATACGCCGTTTGGCGCTGCGCCGGTCACCACGGCTGCCGTGGCTGGTGCAGCCGCGGCCGCTGCAGCGGCGAGCGATTTCGGCGCCGATTTCGGCAGCACCTATACCCCGGCCGAAGCGCCGGCTGCGCCGCTGGACCTGGATCTGAGCCAGGACGCTGCAGCGCCGGCACCGGCCGCCGAGCCAGCGCCAGCGCCGGCCACCGCCGACTTCAACGACCTCGACTTTGGCGCCGACCTTGACACCGCGCTGCCGCAGGCCGCCGATGCCGCGGTCTCGCCGGCCTCGGTGGCGGCGGAAGCCGACAATCTGATGGACTTCGACCTGGGCGGCCTGAGTTTCGAGCCAGTCCAGGCGCCGGCCCCGGCGATTGAAGTGCCCGCAGCCGAAGCGCCAGCACCAGCATCGGCGCCGGCACCGGCGGAAGACCTGGGCATGGACTTCGGCCTGGAGCTGCCGTCGGGCGCGGCGGCGCCAGCGGCCACGCCGCCGGCCGACACCGACCCGCTGGACCTGGACCTGGCCGGCTTTGACATTCCGGAAGTGCCGGCCTTCACCGAGCCGCCGAAAGCGGATGCCGCCGCGCTGGACTTCGACACCGCGCTTGACCTGCCGCCGGAAGTGGAAAATATCACTGCCGCACCGCCGCCGGCCGCGCAGGAATTTGACCTGTCGGGCATTGATCTGGATCTGGACAACCTCAACGCCCCGGCCGATGCGCCAGCCGCCGCACCGGCGCCGGCGCCGGCCAGCAATGAGCCGCTGTCGGCCCACCACATGGAAATGGACACCAAGCTGGACCTGGCGGTCGCCTATCAGGAAATTGGCGACAAGGAGGGCGCGCGCGAACTGCTGGACGAGGTGGTGCGCGGCGGCAACTCCGAACAGGTGGCCAAGGCCAACGCCATGAAGGCCCAGCTGGGATAAAAGCGCGCCGTTATATAATGGCTGATTCAGACATTTGGATTGGGCAGTAGTGAAACGGATCGCAATCGGGCTGCAGTACGACGGCCAGGCCTGGCACGGTTACCAGAAGCAGGACCACGGCCTGACCGTGCAGGACAAGCTGGAACAGGCGCTGCTGGAGTTTGCCACCGTGCCGCTGGCCACCACCTGCGCCGGCCGCACCGACGCCGGCGTGCACGCCGCCGAGCAGGTGGTGCATTTCGATACCGACCTGAACCGCCTGCCGCATGCCTGGGTGCGTGGCGTCAACGCCTTCCTGCCGCCGTCGATCGGCGTGCGCTGGGCCAAGGAGCTGGAGGGCGATCCGAGCGCGGACAACTTCTTCCACGCTCGTTTCAGCGCCCAGGCGCGCACCTACCACTACGTGCTGTACAACCACCAGGTGCGTTCCTCGCTGCTCAACGGGCGGGCCGGCTTTTACCATCACCCGCTGGACGTCGAGCGCATGCAGGAAGCGGTCAGGCCGCTGATCGGCACGCACGACTTCACCACCTTCCGCGCCGCGCATTGCCAGGCCAAGTCGCCGGTCAAGCTGATGCATGATATCCAGATCCGCCGCCAGGGCGACCTGATCATCTTTACCCTGAAGGCCAACGCCTTCCTGCACCACATGGTGCGCAACCTGGTCGGCTCGCTGGTCTACATCGGCCAGGGCCGGGAAGACGTCCACTGGATGGCCGAGCTGCTGGCGGCAAAGAACCGCCAGATCGCCGCGCCGACCTTCATGCCGGACGGCCTGTACCTGGCCAAGATCGATTACGATGAAAAATGGGCGCTGCCGCAGGAATCCGCCAGCCAGCTGCCGTGGTTTTAAAAGGATAGACGCATGCGCACCCGTATCAAAATCTGCGGCCTGACCCGCGAGGAAGACATTCAGGCAGTGGTGGCTGCGGGTGCCGACGCGATCGGATTCGTGTTCTACCCCAAGAGCCCGCGCTATGTGACGCCGGAACGCGCGGCTGAGCTGATCCGCAGCGTGCCGCCGTTCATCACCACGGTCGGCCTGTTCGTCAACGCCTCGCCGGAGGAAGTGGCGGCGGCCGTCAAGCTGGCGCCGTTGTCTTTGCTGCAATTGCACGGCGATGAAACGGTGGAGCAGGGCGCCGCCATTGCCGCGGCGGCCGGGCGACAGTATATGAAAGTGTTCCGCGTCAAACCTGACACGCGCCCGGATGAACTGTTAGAATATGAGCAGGCAAACCGCGCCGCCAGTCCCTTGTTCACCAGCCTGTTGCTGGATACCTATGTGGACGCCTACGGTGGCGCAGGAAAGGGTTTTGATTGGTCTCTCGTTCCAAAAGATCTCGCGCCTCGGGTCGTTTTGAGTGGTGGCTTGAGCGTACACAACGCGACTGACGCGGTGGACAGTGTACGCCCCTACGCGGTCGACATCAGTTCCGGTGTCGAAGCGGCCAAGGGGATCAAGGATGCCCGCAAGATCGCCGACTTTGTCGCGGCGGTGCGGGCTGGAGATACTCTCATCGAAAGCGAAACCCATCATGAAAGCGCTGTTCCACGCTAAAGACTACGAATTACCCGACGCCAAAGGCCACTTTGGCCCCTACGGCGGCAGTTTCGTCGCGGAAACCCTGACTTACGCCCTGTCCGAACTGAATGAGGCCTATGCCAAGTACAGCAAGGACCCGGAATTCCTGGAAGAGTTCCGCTACGAGCTGAAGCACTTCGTCGGCCGCCCGTCGCCGATTTATCACGCCAAGCGCTGGTCCGAGCTGGCCGGCGGCGCGCAAATCTACTTCAAGCGCGAAGACCTGAACCACACCGGCGCCCACAAGATCAACAATGTGATCGGCCAGGCACTGCTGGCCAAGCGCATGGGCAAGCCGCGCATCATCGCCGAGACCGGCGCCGGCCAGCACGGCGTGGCCACCGCCACCATCTGCGCGCGTTTCGGCCTGGAGTGCGTGGTGTACATGGGCAGCGAGGACGTCAAGCGCCAGGCGCAGAACGTCTACCGCATGAAGCTGCTGGGCGCGACCGTGGTGCCGGTGGAATCCGGCTCCAAGACGCTGAAGGACGCGCTGAACGAAGCCATGCGCGACTGGGTCACCAACATTGAAAACACCTTCTACATCATCGGCACCGTGGCCGGCCCGCATCCGTATCCTATGCTGGTGCGCGACTTCCAGTCGGTGATCGGCGAGGAATGTCTGGTGCAGATGCCGGAACTGGCCGGCCGTCAGCCGGACTACGTGGTGGCGTGCATCGGCGGCGGCTCCAACGCCATGGGCATCTTCTACCCGTACATCGACCAGCCCGGCGTGAAGCTGGTGGGCGTGGAAGCAGCCGGCGAGGGCCTGGACGGCGACAAGCACGCGGCCTCGCTGACCAAGGGCTATCCGGGCGTCCTGCACGGCAACCGCACCTATCTGCTGCAGGATGCGAACGGCCAGATCATCGAGACCCATTCGGTCTCGGCTGGCCTGGACTATCCGGGCGTCGGCCCGGAGCACGCCTATTTGAAGGATAGCGGCCGTGCCGAGTACGTCTCGATCACGGACGAGGAAGCGCTGAAGGCTTTCCACGATTCCTGCCACATCGAGGGCATCATTCCCGCGCTGGAATCGTCGCACGCGCTGGCCTACGCGGCCAAGCTGGCAGCCACGCTGCCGAAAGATAAGATTGTGTTGGCCAACCTGTCGGGCCGGGGTGACAAGGACATGCATACGGTCGCAGAGCGTATGGGTCTGAACTTCAACTAAGGAAACCGACATGTCCAAGATTGCAGCAACCTTCAGCGCTTTGAAAGCGCAAAACAAGACCGCGCTCGTCACTTTCATCACTGCCGGCGATCCGGGCCGGGAATCCACCGTGCCGCTGATGCACGCCCTGGTGGCCGGCGGCGCCGACATCATCGAGCTGGGCGTGCCGTTTTCCGATCCGATGGCCGAAGGCCCGGTGATCCAGCGCGCCTGCGAACGTGCGCTGGCCAACGGCGTCGGCATCCACGACGTATTCAACTATGTGGCCGAATTCCGCAAGACCAACCAGACCACGCCGGTGGTGCTGATGGGCTATGCCAACCCGATCGAACGCATCGGCGCCGAGGCCTTCATCGGGCAGTCGGTGGCGGTGGGCGCGGACGGCGCGATTGTGGTGGACTACCCGCCGGAAGAGTGCGAGGAGTTCGCCGCCGCCATGCGCGCGGCCGGGCTGGATCTGATCTTCCTGCTGGCGCCGACCTCGACCGAAAAACGCATCGAGCAGGTGGCCAAGGTGGGCGGCGGCTTCAGCTACTACGTCTCGCTGAAAGGCGTGACCGGCGCCGGCAATATCGACACGGTCGATGTGGCCAAGCGCCTGCAAGCCATCCGCAAGCACGTGAAATTGCCGGTCGGCGTCGGCTTCGGCATCCGCGACGGCGCCACCGCGCGCGCCGTGGCCGAGGTGGCCGATGCGGTGGTGATCGGCAGCCGCATCATTCAAGAAATTGAAAGCGCCGGCAAGGATGGCGCGGTCGCCGCCGTCCAGGCCTTCACCACCTCCATCCGCACCGCTCTCGACGCGTAAGCGCGATAAGTGGCGAGGGGCGCCGCTGTGGCGCCCCTTGAAAAATCCTTAAACTTGACTATCTTGAAATAATGTCGATTAAGTAGTGGATTTCCTCTAAAGTTCGACAGGGGGGCGAGAAACGGCTACACTTCGGGCCACGAGTTAGCTGCAAGGAGAATGTATGAGTTGGTTGGAAAAACTGCTGCCCCCACGTATCCAGCGTTCCGACGCGGGCGCGCGCAAGACCATGCCGGAAGGCCTGTGGGTCAAATGCCCATCGTGTGAAGCCGTGCTGTACCGCACCGACCTGGAGTCGAACCTGCACGTTTGCCCCAAATGCGATCACCATATGCGCATCCGCGCCCGCGAGCGCCTCGACAGCCTGTTCGACGCCGGCGGCCGTTATGAAATCGGCATGGATACCCTGCCGGTCGATACCCTGAAGTTCAAGGACAGCAAGAAATACCCCGACCGCCTCAAGCAAGCGATGGAAGCCACCGGCGAGACCGATGCGCTGATCGTCATGGGCGGCTCCATCATGAGCCTGCCGGCCGTGGTGGCCTGCTTCGAATTCGAATTCATGGGCGGTTCCATGGGCTCGGTGGTGGGCGAGCGCTTCGTGCGCGGCGCGCAGATGGCGCTGGAGCAGAAAGTGCCGTTCATTTGCATCACCGCCACCGGCGGCGCCCGCATGCAGGAAGGCCTGCTGTCGCTGATGCAGATGGCCAAAACCACCGCCATGCTGACCAAGTTGTCGGAAAAGAAACTGCCGTTCATCAGCGTGCTGACCGACCCGACCATGGGCGGCGTGTCCGCCTCGTTCGCCTTCATGGGCGACGTGGTGATCGCTGAACCGAAGGCCCTGATCGGCTTCGCCGGCCCGCGCGTGATCGAGAACACCGTGCGTGAAAAGCTGCCGGAAGGCTTCCAGCGCGCCGAGTTCCTGGTGCAGAAGGGCGCCGTCGACATGATCGTCGACCGCCGCAAGATGCGCGAGGAAATCGCCCGCCTGCTGGCACTGCTGCAAAATCAGCCGGTGGAAGTGCTGGCCTAAAAAACGGCTACGTTCTCACGCTGCGGCGCGCAATCGGATATCATCCGGCCTGCGCGCCGTTTTCATTTCAGAGTCACCATCATGTCGAACCTCCCAACTACTTTGCCCGCCTGGCTTGCGCTGCTTGAATCGCGCCATGCCGAAACCGTCATCAATATGGGCCTGGACCGCGTTCTCGCCGTCAAGGAACGCCTGCAGCTGAGCTTTAGCTGCCCGACCATCATGGTGGCTGGCACCAACGGCAAGGGATCGACCTGCGCCATGCTGGAATCGGTGCTGATGCGCGCCGGCTACAAGGTGGGCCTGTACATCAAGCCGCACTTCCTCGATTTTAACGAGCGCGCCCGCATCAACGGCGACATGGCCAGCGACGAGACGCTGGTGGCCGCGTTCAATGCGGTGGAGGCGGCGCGCGGCGACACGTCGCTGACGTATTTCGAATTCACCACGCTGGCCATCATGAAGCTGCTGTCGGAAGCCGGCATGGATGTGGTCATCCTGGAAGTAGGGCTGGGCGGCCGCCTGGACGCGGTCAATATCATTGACGCCGACGTGGCCATCGTCACCAGCGTCGACATCGACCACACCGACTACCTGGGCGACACGCGCGAAAAGATCGGCTTCGAGAAAGCCGGCATCTTCCGCGCCGGTAAAACCGCGATCTGCTCGGACCCGGTGCCGCCGCAATCGCTGATCGACCACGCCAACGCCATCGGCGCCGACCTGTGGCTGATGGGCCGCGATTTCAACTACTCCGGCGACAAGCAGCAGTGGAGCTACGGCGGCCGCGGCCAGCGCCGCAACTCGCTGGCCTATCCGAGCCTGCGCGGCGCCAACCAGATCCTGAACGCCTGCGCCGCCCTGGCCGCGCTGGAAGCGCTCAAGCTGGTGCTGCCGGTGGGCGCGCAGGAGGTGCGCACCGGGCTGGTGACGGTGGAGCTGCCGGGCCGCTTCCAGGTGCTGCCGGGCCGTCCGACCATCATCCTTGACGTCGCCCACAACCCGCACGCCGCCGCAGCCCTGAACCAGAACCTCGGCAACATGGGCTTCCACCGCTACACCTATGCCGTGTTCGGCTCCATGCACGACAAGGATATCGATGGCGTGATCGCCGCCATGTCCGAGCATGTGGACCACTGGTGCCTGGCGACCTTGCCGTCGCCGCGCTCGGCCAGCGCCTCCGAACTGGCGGCCAAGGTGCAGCTGGTGCAGCCGGAACGCGACGAACGCACCATCAACGTGTTCGATGATCCGGGGGCGGCGTACGCAAATGCCATCAGCCGGGCCGGTGAGGATGATAGAATTGTGGTCTTTGGATCTTTCCTGACCGTCGCCGGTGTCATGGCGGCGCGAAAATCCGCACTCCACTGAACGCACAGGACTGAAATCACGCATGGGCTTGTTCTCGAAACTCGGTAAAAACAAGCAAGACGCTGGTCAAGACAGCGGCTATTACACCAGCGCAGATGACCGGGCAGCGACTGAACGCGCCCGCGCCAAGCGCGCCTCGTCGGCCGACGGCGGCGCCACCAGGCGCCGCACGCGCGAGCGTGAAGAGGATGATGCTGTGTTGCCGGAAAAGAAACGCGCACGCCGCCGCTTGGTGGGGGCGATCGCGCTGGCGCTGGCCGTGGCCGTCGGCCTGCCGATGGTGCTGGATTCCGAGCCCAAGCCGCTGTCGTCCGACATCGATATCAAAATTCCATCCAAGGACAAGCCGGCCGCTGCGGTGACCGCGCCGGCGCCGGTGCCGGCCCAGGCCGCGCTCGATAGCAAGGAAGAAATCGTCGAGGATGTGAAACCGGCCGCCAAGCCGGCCGCACCCGCCGCACCAGCGGTCGACACCGCCAAGCAGGAAGCCGAGGCCAAAGCCAGGGCGCAAGCCCAGGCCGACGCCAAAGCGGAGCGCGAACTGAAAGCGCGCCAGGAAGCCGACTACAAGCAGGAACTCGAACGCAAGCAAGCCGAGGCCAAGGCCGACGCCAAACTGAAAGCCGAAAAACAGGAAGCCGAGCGCAAGCTGGCGGAAGCCAAGGCCAAGGCGGCGGAGCCGAAGCCGGCGGCGGCCGCCAAGAGCGAAGACGCGCGCGCGCTGGCCATCCTGGAAGGCAAGCCGGCCGCCAGCGGTGAAAAATTCGTGCTGCAGGTGGCCGCCCTGAGCGACCAGGCCAAGGTGGAGGAATTGCGCGCCAAACTGAAAAACGCCGGGATCAGCTCCTTCACGCAGAAAACGCCGTCGGGCGACATCACCCGCGTGCGCGTGGGGCCGTTCACCAGCAAGGAAGAAGCCGAGAAGGTCAAGGCCAAGCTGAGCAGCATGGGCTTGAGCGGCCGTCTGGAAACCGTCTGACGTGACGCTCTTCGATTACCTGGTCATTTTCGTGCTGGTCACGTCGGTCATCATCGGCGTAGTGCGCGGGCTGGTGAAGGAAGTGTTGTCGGTGCTGAGCTGGATCATCGCCTTTGTGGTGGCCAACGCCTACGCGGCGGTGCTGGCGCCGATGCTGCCGGAGGTGGTGCCGGGCGAGGTGCTGCGGCTGATCATTGCCTTTATCGCACTGTTTATCGGTGCGCGGATTTTAATGGGCCTGTTGTCGCTGGCGCTGGACGCCTTGCTGGACGCGGGTGGCCTCAGCTTCATCGACCGCGCACTGGGCGCCGTGTTTGGCGTGGCGCGCGGGCTTGTAATTGTGTTGGCAGCCGTCATCTTAAGCGGGATGACGTCCTTGCCGAAGCAGGATTTCTGGAGGCACGCGGTCTTGAGTCCATACGCCGAGCAGGGTGCTCGCATGGTCAAGCAGTACCTTCCCGCTGCGATGGCGCAGCATGTTAATTTTTGAATTCTTTAAATCTGCGTTTTTAATCTGTAGTCCAGTCCAGGAGCATCATCATGTGTGGCATCGTCGGCGTCGTCTCCCATCAACCTGTCAACCAAATGCTGTATGACGCCTTGCTGCTGTTGCAGCACCGCGGCCAGGATGCGGCGGGTATCGCGACCAATCACAGCAGCATGTTCGCCATGCACAAGGCCAACGGCCTGGTGCGCGACGTTTTCCGTACGCGTAACATGCGTACGCTGCAAGGCAATTCCGGTATCGGCCACTGCCGCTACCCAACCGCCGGCTCGTCAAGCGAGGAAGAAGCGCAGCCGTTCTACGTCAACGCCCCGTTCGGCATCACGCTGGCGCACAACGGCAACCTGACCAACTGGGAACAGCTCAAGCAGGAGATGTTCAAGAACGACCGCCGCCACATCAATACCGACTCCGACTCGGAAGTGCTGCTGAACGTGCTGGCGCACGAGCTGCAAAAGAGCACCACCGGCCTGACGCTGGATGCGGACGCCATCTTCAACGCCGTCACCGTGCTGCACCGTCGCGTGCGCGGCGGCTATGCTGCGGTGGCGCAGATCGCCGGCGTCGGCCTGCTGGCCTTCCGCGATCCGTTCGGCATCCGTCCGCTGTGCCTGGGCATCAATGAAACCCCGGAAGGCGTGGAATACCTGATCGCCTCGGAATCGGTGGCGCTGGAAGGCATGGGCTTCCGCTTCGTGCGCGACATCGCGCCGGGCGAAGCGGTGTTCATCGACGCCGACAAGCAGTTGCACGCGCGCCAGTGCGCCGACAATCCCACCCTGAACCCATGCGTGTTCGAGTATGTCTACCTGGCGCGTCCTGACTCGGTCATCGACGGCGCCTCGGTGTACGCCACCCGCCTGAAAATGGGCGAGTACCTGGCCGAGAAGATCAAGCGCGAACTGAAAGACATGAAGATCGACGTGGTGATGCCGATTCCGGACTCGTCGCGTCCGGCGGCGATCCAGCTGGCGCTGGCGCTGAATGTGGAATACCGCGAAGGCTTCATCAAGAACCGCTACATCGGCCGCACCTTCATCATGCCGGGCCAGGCCGCGCGCAAGAAGTCCGTGCGCCAGAAGCTGAACGCGATTCCGGATGAATTCAAGGACAAGGTGGTGCTGCTGGTGGATGACTCCATCGTGCGCGGCACCACCAGCCGCGAGATCGTGCAGATGGCGCGCGACTCCGGCGCCAAGAAGGTCATCTTCGCCTCGGCCGCGCCGCCGGTGATCTACCCGAACGTGTACGGCATCGACATGCCGACCCGCGACGAGCTGATCGCCCATGGCCGCACCGTGGAGGAAGTGTGCCGCGAAATCACCGCCGATGCGCTGGTGTACCAGGATATCGACGCGCTCAAGCGCGCCATTTCGGACGTGAATCCGGCGCTGAAGAACTTCGAGGCGTCGTGCTTTGACGGCGTGTACGTGACCGGCGACGTGACCAAGGAGTATCTGGACAAGCTGGAATATGCCCGTCACAACCCGACCAAGGCCAAGGTGCCGGAAGATGCGGCCCGCACGCAGCTGAACCTGAACCTGGCGGCCACCGAAGCGTAACCATGAGCGACAAGAAGAACTACGGTTTCACCACCACCATCCTCCACGGCGACCGCCAGAAGGGCATCGAGCACGGTTCGCTGCACAAGCCGATCCACACCTCGGTGGCCTTCGGCTACGCCGACGCGCGCCAGCTGGCCTCGGTCTTCCAGGGCAAGGAGCCGGGCTTCCGCTACGGCCGCCAGGGCAACCCGACCATCTCGGCGCTGGAAGAGAAGGTCACCAAGATGGAGCAGGGCGTCGGCACCATCTGCTTCGCCACCGGCATGGGCGCGATCGGCGCCGTGGTACAGGCGCTGCTGCGCGCCGGCGACCATGTGGTGTCCTCGTCCTTCTTGTTCGGTAACACCAACAGCCTGTGGCAGACCGCCATGAGCCAGGGCATCGGCGTGTCCTTCGTGGACGCCACCGACGTGGCCAATGTCGAAGCGGCGATCACCGACAGCACCCGCGTGGTGTTTGTCGAAACCATCGCCA
The DNA here is from genome assembly GCF_039595735.1 of Duganella sp. NCBI lineage: Bacteria > Pseudomonadati > Pseudomonadota > Betaproteobacteria > Burkholderiales > Oxalobacteraceae > Duganella > Duganella sp. Next base: position 10,866 of record NZ_JBCNLB010000016.1, on the reverse strand, counting down.
ACCCGCGCACGCAAGTGGCGGACCTGAAGCGCATCGGTGAACTGTGCAAGGCGCGCGGCATCCTGTACGTGGTGGACAACACCATGACCACGCCGTATCTGTTCCAGCCCAAGTCGGTGCATGCCGGCCTGGTGGTCAACGCCCTGACCAAGTCGATCGGCGGCCACGGCAACGCGCTCGGCGGCAGCATCACCGATACCGGCGCCTATGACTGGACCCGCTTCCCGAACATCTACGAGAACTACAAGAAAGCCGCGCCGCTGCAGTGGGGCCTGGCGCAGATCCGCGCCAAGGCGCTGCGCGACTTCGGCTCCTCGCTGGCGCCGGACGCCGCCCACCACATCGCTGTCGGCGCCGAAACGCTGGCGCTGCGCATGCAGCGCACCACCGCCAACGCGCTGGCGCTGGCGGAAATGCTGGAGAAGGATGAACGCGTCGCCGCGGTCTACTATCCGGGCCTGCAATCGCACCCGCAGCACGGCATCAGCGCGGAACTGTTCCGCGCCCATGGTTCGCTGCTGAGCTTTGAGCTGAAGGATGGTCTGGACTGCTTCGACTTCCTGAACCGCCTCAAGCTGGCGATCCCGGCCTCGAATCTGGGCGACAACCGCACGCTGATCATCCCGGTCGCGCACACCATCTTCTACGAGATGGGCGCCGAGCGCCGGGCATCAATGGGCATTGCCGAATCGCTGATCCGCGTCTCGGTGGGCATCGAAGACACCGACGACCTGCTGGACGACTTCTGCACCGCCCTCGAAGGCTGCTGACGATGAGAACGCTGATCGCCACCAGCCTGTTGGCGGCAGCCGCCGCAGCCCAGGCTGGCGATCACCGGCTTGAAATCGACTACTACACCCACCACTACGACGGCGCCGACATCGCGCTGTCGCGCTTCCACTGCGGCGCCGCCAGCGCCATGCACACGGCCGAAGAACGCAGCGCCTGGCTGGCCTGCTACGGCCGCTTTGCGGTCAACTACCGGGCCGCGCTGCCGGTCGGGCGCACCATTCCGGCGGAAGTGGCGGACGCCATGAGCGAAGCCGAACTGGCGGTCGCGCAGCAATTGATGAGTCAGGTATTTGTGCAGGTCGCACAGGAGGCACGCCAGCAAGCCGATCTGGTCTTGCTGGCGCAGGGGGAGGTGCTTAGTGCCAGGTCCGCATCAGGCCTACTGCCAGGCCTTCCAGTGCAAACTCGTCAGCTTCCGGATCGACCTTGATGATCTTGAAGTCCGGATTTTCCGGCAGCAGCTCGATGGTCGAGCCGGTCTTGCGGTAGCGCTTGACCGTCACTTCGCTGCCGATGCGGGCCACCACGATCTGGCCGTTCTTGGCGCTATCCACTTTTTTCACCGCCAGCAGGTCACCGTCCATGATGCCGGCGTCGCGCATCGATTCGCCGCGCACCTTCAGCAGGTAGTCCGGCCTGGAGGCAAACATGGCCGGGTCGACGCTGTAGCTGGTTTCCAGGTTTTCTTGCGCCAGGATCGGCGAGCCGGCAGCCACGCGGCCGATCAGCGGCAGCGACATCATCAGCGCGGCCGGCACTTTCGGCGCCGGCGGTTCGGCGTGCGCGCCCAGCAGGCGGATGCCGCGCGAAGTGCCGGCGGCAATCTCGATCGCGCCCTTGCGCGCCAGGGCCTGCAAATGCTCCTCGGCGGCATTGGCCGACTTGAAGCCCAGTTCGTTGGCGATCTCGGCGCGGGTCGGCGGGAAGCCGGTATTTTCAATGGCGTCCTTGATCAGATTCAGGATTTGTTCCTGGCGTGCAGTGAGCTTGAGCATGAGTACAGTGAGCCTGTGTATATGAACAGTCTGTATTTTTGTACAGTGTGACGCGAAAAGCAAGGGAATTTGTTGCTTCACGCGAAATTAATTCATGTTTAGTTGCGGGCGCGGCTGCTGGTCCAGTGGTTGGGGCCGTCGGAGAGCGTGCCCAGGTACTCGCTGCGCTTGCCATCGCGCTCGGTGATGATGCGGGCGCGCGGCGTGTGCGGGGTGCTGGCGGCCAGCTGCAGCGTGATTGCGCCGCTGCGCGGATCGTAGACGGCACTGTCGTACTTGCCGGCTTCCAGCGTGATCCAGGCGCGCTCCGGTGCGATGAACAGGCGCGTGCGGGCGCTGTCTTTCGGCGTGATGTGCAGCTTGCCGTCGGCTGCGGCCTGCAGATTGGCGCCGAACGCCAGCCAGCCGAAGGTCGGGTCGTTCAGCACGTAGGTGGCGCTGGCGTAGGCATGGCCGTAGAAGCCCATGCCGTAGTCGCCGCTGTAGGCGTCCCAGCGCATCATGTCCGGCCAGGCATGGAAGCCGGCCGAGGCAAAGCCCTGCTGGTCGATATTGGTGATGCCGCCCAGCAGGCCGCCGTAGGCCACGCGCAGCAGGTGCAGGTCGGACGGGTTGGCGCGGTAGGCCTCGAACAGTGGCACCGCGTTCAGGGTCGAACCGTAGTGGTGGATCTGGCGTTCGATGCGCGGCGTCTTGCCGGCGTACAGGAAGTCCCAATAGCGGCGGGCGTTGCCGTTGTAGCCCCAGCTTGGCATTGTCGGATCGTAGCCGAGGATGACTTCGCGCGTGATGTCGGCCTGCGGCTGGTAGCCGAAGTGGCGCATCCAGGCGTAGACTTCGGCCTGGCCGGTGGAGTCCCACGCCATTTCGCTGCCGAAAGGGTAGATGAGCGTGCGCCAGTGGTCGGCGCGCTGCTTCATCAGGCGCTCCATGTCGGCGGCTTCGGCGTGCATCTCTTCCCGTTGCAGGTCCTTGAGGATGTCGATGAAGACGTCGCCTTCCATCAGGCCGAACTGGGCGTACTCGGGCGCGTCGCGCATCATGGCGACGACGGTCTGGTAGGCCTGCTGCAGATACCAGCGCCAGTCGTGCGCCGTGACCAGGCCGACGTGGTTGCGGGCCAGGCGGTACAACACCCAGTGGCCGATGGCGACGTGCGGGTAGTTGTAGGCGCGGCCAAGGTCGGCAGCGTCCTTCTTGCTCCAGGACGCCCAGGTTGCCCAGTTGGCCTTCGGATCGTAGTAATTGGGGAAGGCTTGCGGGTCGTAGTAGAACAGACTCTTGCGCACGGCGCCGGCTTGCGGGCCATCGGCCACTTGCAGCTTGCCGACCACCGTGTCGTTGACCAGGCGTTCCAGCTTGGCGACTTCGGCGGCATCGGGATTGTCCAGCTGCTTCATGATGGCAGCCACCCAGCTGCCGCCGCCGCCTTCGTCGCTCATGCCGGAGATCCATACACGGGTATCGTCGGTGACGATGCGGTCGGCGTCGCGGTCATAGGTGAGGATGGCGGGCGCGCGCTGGAAGGGATCGTTGCGGTCGTCGAACCATTGGCGGGTGGTGGCAAAGCGGCCCAGGTCGGCCACGGCTTGCTGCAGCGGCTTGGTGATGAAGTAGCTGATGGTTTGCACGCTGCCGTCGGCGTAGCTAATGCTGAGCCGCGCCGGCCCCCAGCCTTGCGCACGCACGGTGTAGCGCAGCCAGCCCTGGGCGGCCCAGTCGCCGTTCCCACCGCCGCTGCCCACTGGTGTGACGGTCAGCGCGCCGGCCGGCCCGGCGCTGATGCTGGCGACTTTCTGCGAGCTGTGCAGGAAGAGCGTGGCCTCCATGTCGGTCGGCACCACATAGCCGGGGATGCCAACCGCCACCGGCCGTTTCTGCGCGACCAGCGTTTGCTCGATGGCGCGGATCGATGGCGCGGTGACGAAGCGCACGCCGATCTCGCGTCGTTCACCGGGCCGCAAGGTCAGGCTGGTGGGCGTGTTCCATTGCTCGCCGGCGTTCTTCCAGTCCGTCCCGGCGTAGGCCTTGCTGGCCACGGTCCAGTCGTAAAAGCCTTCAGCGGTCTGTTCGCGCTTGCTGCCATCTTCGATCGGGCGCCAGGCTTCCAGCGGCGTGCGGCCGTCCGGCAGCACCAGCAGGGCAGGGCCTTGGCCGTTGAGGCGCGTCACCTGCACATAGCCGGCGTCGCGGCCGATGTAGGGATCGGCAAAGCTGGCGCTGGCATGGGCCTGCTCCAGCGTGCGGCCGGTGATGATGTTGTCGAACACCATTGGCAGCCCCAGGCCGCCAATTTCCACCGGGCTGGCCGAACGGTTGATCAAGGTAAAACGCAGCACCAGCGCGCCCTTGTCGTTCAGCCAGCGCCGCTCCACCGTCAGCGGAAAGCCGGCGCCCATGGTGGCGCTGATGTCGGCTGCCGCCAGCGCCCGGCCGGCCGGCAGGATGCGCACCGGCTTGCGGGCGCGCGAGGAGGAATAATCCTGCCAGGCGCCGTCGCCGCTGCGCAGCCGCAAATTGAGATCGCCGACATGGGCATAGCCATTGCCGCGCCGCTCGGCCGCGCGCGTGCCGGGCACGAAATCAAAGGCCGGATCGGCCACCGGCGTCAGGCGCGCCAGCGTTTGCGTGTCGCTGCGCAGGGCCAGCAGCAACTGCGGCGTGCTGTAGGCCTGGCCGATGGCAAGCGCGGGCAGGGCGATCAAGGTGGCAATGACAAGTGATTTCATGGGCAATCCTGTTAAAAGTGCAACACGATAGTAGCATTGCCGCCGCCGCAACGCGATGCTGGATTTCTGCTGCAAAAGCTGCTATAGTCGCGGGCTTACCTCTTCCCACACCTGTCTTGACGCCAGGGTGGGCTATTTATCAAGTCCTTAAGGGAGTTATACATGCGTCACTACGAAATCGTATTTATCGTCCACCCGGACCAGAGCGAGCAAGTGCCCGCCATGATCGAGCGTTACAAAACCACCGTAACGACCCGCGGCGGCGCCGTGCACCGTGTGGAAGATTGGGGCCGTCGTCAAATGGCTTACCCAATCCAGAAACTGGCGAAAGCCCACTACATCTGCCTGAACATCGAAGCAGACAACGAAACCCTGGTTGAGCTGGAAACCGCATTCAAATTCAATGATGCCGTTCTGCGTCACCTGACCGTCAAGATGAAGAAAGCGGAAACCGCTCCTTCGCCGATGATGAAGTCGGTACAACGCGAAGACGCAGCGAAATCGCACCGCGCAGAAGCTGCCGCTGCTGCTCCAGCCGCTTAATTGTCCTGAGAAGGAACCGCGCTGAACCAGTTCCAGTTCATCGCCCTCATCGCCGAGCGGGATGCAATCCGTTACACCCCGGCCGGCATGCCGATCGTGAATGCTGTACTCCAGCACCGGTCGCAGCAGATGGAGGCGGGCATCGCCCGTTTGACCGAGTTTGAAGTGTCCGCCGTTGCGGCGGGCGAAATTTCAGGCCGTTTCCATCAGGCGCCGCTGGGAGGCATGTATCAGTTCACCGGTTTTCTCAACAAGAAAAGCCGCAATAGCAAAAGCCTGGTGTTTCACATCATTGATTTTAGTGCTGTCCAAGACAGCTCAATTTAAATACAGGAGCCTAAAATGGCATTCGGTAAAAAGTTCGACAAAAACAAGCTCAAGCTGAAAGAAAAGCGCAAGCAACAAAACCCACTGTTCAAGCGCAAGAAGTTCTGCCGCTTCACCGCCGCTGGCGTTGAGCAGGTAGACTACAAAGACGTAGACACCCTGAAAGACTTCATCCAGGAAAACGGCAAAATCATGCCAGCACGTCTGACCGGCACCAAAGCCCACTACCAGCGTCAAGTTGACACCGCGATCAAGCGCGCGCGTTACCTGGCCCTGCTGCCGTACACCGATCTGCACAACGCCTAATCGCGGCAGAGAAACTGGAGAAGAACTATGCAAATCATTCTGTTGGAAAAAGTTGTCAACCTGGGCAACCTGGGTGAAGTCGTTAAAGTCAAAGACGGCTACGCACGTAACTTCCTGATCCCGCAAAAAATGGCCCGCCGCGCTACCGCCGCTGCCATCGAGGAATTCGAAGCCAAGCGCGCTGAACTGGAAAAAGCTGCTGCCGCCAAGCTGGCCGCTGCCCAAGCCCAGGGCGAAAAACTGAACGGCATGACCGTGACCGTGTCGCAGAAAGCCGGCGTTGACGGCCGTCTGTTCGGTTCGGTAACCAACTTCGACATTGCTGAAGCCCTGACCAAAGCAGGTTTCGCTGTTGAAAAAGCCGCTGTGCGTCTGCCAACCGGTCCGCTGAAGACCGTGGGCGAGTTCCCAGTCAGCGTTGCGCTGCACACCGACGTGGTGGCAGAAGTAACCGTTGCCGTTGTAGGCGAAGCTGCCTAAGACTTGACCGGGCGGCAACGCCTGTCGAGTTTTGCAACACCCTTGAAAAAAGCCGGGCTCCGCCCCGGCTTTTTTCTCGTCATAAATTTTGTAGTCCGGCACAAGCAGGTATAATTCGCGCCATGAACGCCCCCTCCGATCCGCAAGTCGAGTCGCTCCGCGTCCCGCCGCATTCCATCGAAGCAGAACAGTCCGTCATCGGCGGTCTGCTGCGCGATAACGCGGCGTTCGACCGTATTGCCGACATGATGCAGCCGGAAGACTTCTACCGCTACGACCACCGCATCATCTTCGAACAGATCGTGCGCATGATCAACTCGTCCAAACCGGCCGACGTGATCACCGTGTTCGAGAACCTGACCCAGCTGGGCAAGGCCGACGACGTCGGCGGCCTGGCCTACCTGAACGCCATGGCGCAGAACACGCCGTCGGCGGCCAACATCCGCCGCTATGCCGAGATCGTGCGCGACCGCTCGGTGCTGCGCCAGCTGATCACCGTGGCCGACGACATTTCCGGCCAGGCCTTCAGCCCGCAGGGCAAGGAAACCAAGGAAATCCTGGACGAGGCCGAGTCGCGCATCTTCGCCATTGCCGAGCAGGGCGCGCGCGGCGCCGCCGGCTGGCTGGCGGTGCAGCCGCTGCTGACCCAGGTGGTCGAGCGCATCGACGAGCTGTACTCGCGCGACAACCAGTCCGAGATCACCGGCGTGCCGACCGGCTTCATCGACCTCGACCGCATGACTTCCGGCCTGCAGCCGGGCGACCTGGTGATCGTGGCCGGCCGTCCTTCGATGGGCAAGACCGCGTTCTCGGTCAACATCGGTGAAAACGTGGCGATCGAAGCCGGCCTGCCGGTGGCGGTATTCTCGATGGAGATGGGCGGCGCCCAGCTGGCCATGCGTATGCTCGGTTCGGTGGGCCAGCTGGACCAGCATCGCCTGCGCACCGGCCGCCTGAACGACGAGGACTGGCCGCGCCTGACGCACGCCATCCAGAAGATGAACGACGCCCAGTTGTTCATCGACGAAACCCCGGCACTGAACCCGATCGAGATGCGCGCCCGCGCGCGCCGTCTGGCGCGCCAGTGCGGCAAGCTCGGCCTGATCATTGTCGACTACCTGCAGCTGATGCAGGGTTCCAAGGCCGGCGACAACCGCGCCTCCGAGATTTCGGAGATCTCGCGCTCGCTGAAAGGCCTGGCCAAGGAGCTGGGCTGCCCGGTGATCGCGCTGTCGCAGCTGAACCGCTCGCTGGAACAACGCCCCAACAAACGGCCCGTCATGTCCGACCTGCGCGAATCCGGCGCTATCGAGCAGGATGCGGACGTCATCATTTTCCTGTATCGCGACGAAGTCTATAACCCGGACTCGCCCGATAAGGGAACGGCCGAGATCATTATCGGTAAGCAGCGTAACGGCCCGATCGGCGCGGTACGTCTGACCTGGATCGGCCAGTACACCAAGTTTGGCAATTACGTCGGTAACCTGTCTATCTACCAGGGCGACTAATCCTTGCGCCGGCCCGATCCATCGGCTGGCGATCTGCAGTAGTAATAAAACGGAGAAAAATATGTTTGGACGTTTGATGCCCACCGAGGGCAAATTCTTTGACCTGTTTAATCAGCACGCCGAGCTGTGCGTCAAAGGCGCGAAAGAAATGGTGGGCCTGATGTCCAATTTCGATGACCTGGAAAACCGCGTGCACGCGATTGAAAGCATCGAAAAGCAAGCCGACAAGATCACCTACCAGACGGTGGACATGCTGCACAAGACCTTCATCACGCCGATCGACCGCGACGACATCCACAAGCTGATCACCCGCCAGGACGACATCCTGGACCTGCTGGAAGACGCGGCCCAGACCGTCTCGCTGTACGACCTGCACTCGGTCACGCCGGAAGCCAAGCGCCTGGCCGAGCTGGTGCTGGCCTGCACCGAAAAGCTGAAAGAAGCGGTATCGATGCTGCACAATATGGACAATTCGCGGCAGATCGTGTCGATCTGCGAAGAGATCGACCGCCTCGAATCGGACGCCGACCACGTCATGCGCGCCGCCATGTCCAAGCTGTTCCGCGACGAGCCGGATGTGCGCAACCTGATCAAGATGAAGGCCATCTACGAAATCCTGGAAACCGTGACCGACCGTTGCGAAGATGTGGCCAACATCATCGAAGGCATCATCGTCGAAAACGCATAATTACAAAGACGAGTACCCATGCAAACCCTACAAATCAGTATCTACGTGCTGGGCATGCTGATTGCCCTGGCCCTGATATTTGACTTCATGAACGGCTTCCATGACGCCGCCAACGCGATCGCCACCGTGGTCTCGACCGGCGTGCTCAAGCCGCAAACCGCCGTTGCCATGGCGGCCCTGTTCAACTTTGTCGCCATCTTCGTGTTCCACCAGCTGACCGTGGCCGCCACGGTCGGCAAGGGCACCATCGACCCCGGCGTGGTCGACCAGTACGTCATCTTTGGCGCGCTGACCGGCGCCATCGTGTGGAATATCGTGACCTGGTACTACGGCATCCCGTCGTCGTCGTCGCACGCGCTGATCGGCGGCCTGGTGGGCGCGGCCGTGGCCAAGAGCGGCACCGGCGCGCTGATCTCGGCCGGCCTGATCAAGACCGTCGTATTCATCGTGCTGTCGCCGCTGCTGGGCTTCCTGTTCGGCTCGCTGATGATGTTGATCGTATCGTGGATCTTCGTGCGCTCGACCCCGCGCCGGGTCGACAAATGGTTCCGCCGCCTGCAACTATTCTCGGCCGCATCCTACAGCCTCGGCCACGGCGGCAATGACGCCCAGAAAACCATCGGCATCATCTGGATGCTGCTGATCGCGGCCGGCTACTCGACCGCCGGCGCCAAAGAGCCGCCGCTGTGGGTGATCGTCTCGTGCTACACCGCGATCTCGTTCGGCACCCTGTTTGGCGGCTGGCGCATCGTGAAAACCATGGGCCAGAAAATCACCAAGCTGAAACCGGTGGGCGGCTTCTGCGCCGAGACCGGCGGCGCCATCACCCTGTTCACCGCCACCGCGCTGGGCGTGCCGGTGTCGACCACCCACACCATCACCGGCGCGATTGTCGGCGTCGGCTCGGCCCAGAAAATGTCGGCGGTGCGCTGGGGCGTGGCGGGCAACATCGTGTGGGCGTGGATCTTCACCATTCCGGCCTCGGCCTTCGTGGCCGCGATCGCCTGGTGGATCGGGCACCACATCATGTAACACCAAGGGAGCTGCGGCTCCCTTTTTTGATAGCGGAAGATCATGGCAATCAGTTTTGAGGATGTGCGGCAGTTGGCGGAGCAGTCGGCCGCGGTGACCGCACCGTGCAGCTGTCACGCCGCCGCGCTGCTGGCCTGGCGGGCCGTGCCGCTGACGCTGGCGCTGGACCAGTTTGCAGAGGTGGCGACGCTGGTCGACGATCCCTATGCCGAGCCGACGTTTGCGGAATACCATCCGCACGGCAGCCGCTACGACAGCGACGACGCGCCGATCGCGCCGCGCTACTTCCCCTGTAACCGCAGCCAGGTTGTGCGCTGCGTCAGGTGCAGCCGCCACTACCTGCGCTACACCGAGGCTGGCGGCTACTTCAGCGAAGTGCGCATGCGCGCGCTGCGGCCATCGGTACTGACAGATGCCGCTTTATAGCGCGGCTGGCGCCAGAATGCGCTATCATCCCGGGTTCGTTTTTTAAACCAGCCTGATCCATATGCCTCCTCCCCGCAGCAAGCGTTACTCCTGCTTCCGCCAAGGCCTGGAGGCCGTCATGGACCTGGCCACGCTGGGCGGCCTGGTCAGCGCCCTGAGCTACCACTGCGGGCTGCACGGCCGCATGGGCGTCACCCGCTACAGCGTCACACTGCCGGCCGAGCGGCGCCTGCCACGGCCGCTGAAAATCGGCTTTGCCTCCGACTTCCACGCCGGCCGCCCGACCCATCCGGCCATCTTTGCCGATCTGTTCGCCAGGATCGCCGAAGAGCAGCCGGACGTGCTGCTGCTGGGCGGCGACTACGTCACCGGTCCGGCGCGCAACGCCGCCTTGCTGTGTCCGGGCCTGGCCGCCTGCCAGCCGCCGCTGGGCAAATTCGCCGTATTTGGCAACCACGACCTGTCCACCGACGACCAGCAAATCGCGCGTCTGTTTGGTGCGGCCGGCGTCAACATGCTGGTCAACCGCGCGGTCGTGCTGCCGGCGCCGTTCGACAGCGTCTCGGTGTGCGGCATGGATGACCCGTGGACGGGCGTGGCGGATGGTGACGCCACCTTTGCCGGCGCCAGCGCCACCCGCATCCTGCTGATGCACGCGCCGGATGGCCTGCTGCTGCTCAACGGCCACCGTTACGACGTCGGCTTTGCCGGCCACACCCACGGCGGCCAGATCGCGCTGCCGAACGGCACCCCGCTGGTGATGCCGCAAGGCCCGCTATCGCGGCCGTTCTACTATGCGCGCTTCCCGGTCTCCGGCAATGGCGACCTCATCGTCAGCCGCGGCGTCGGCTGCAGCGGCATCCCGATCCGCATCAACGCCGACCCCGAACTGGTCATCTGCACCCTGCAATAAAGTCGGGGTCAGATACCGTCTTGAATAGCAAGGCCTTTTGACAGGTAATTGGGATCAAAAGGCTTGCCGGTATGGATCACGCCATAAATGAGGTGTGCGAGTTTATGCATGACGGCGCTGATCACGG
>NZ_JBCNLB010000015.1:0-157777 GCF_039595735.1 Duganella sp. | reverse complement strand
AGCACGGCCGGCCGCGGCATCGTGTACGGTAAGCCGAAAACGTAATTTCTTTAAAGAATTTAGTCAATTTCGTTATGGATCAAGCGAAATTTTTCATATCTGCACCATCCGGGCGCCATGTACCATCAAGACGGCCACACACGTCCTGGAGCGGGGTAGTTGATATGCAGATGAAGTCACACCGGATTGCGCTGCTGTTTAATGCAAATAAGATATTTGATCGCGAAGTCATCGCCGGCATTGCCGCGTACCTGAGCTCCACGCGTGCGTCCTGGGATCTGTTCCTGGAAGAGGATTTCCGCCTGCGCCTGCCCGGCATCGAGCACTGGCAGGGCGATGGCATCATTGCCGACTTTGACGATCCGGCCGTGGCCGAGGCCCTGACGCGCAGCCGCATCCCGGTGGTGGCGGTGGGCGGTTCGTATGAAAACCAGTCGGCCTATCCGGAGGATGTGCCTTACGTCGCCACTGATAACTTCAAGCTGATCAAAATGGCGCGCGATCACCTGATCGAGGCCGGCCTGCGCCACTTTGCCATGTTCTCGCTGCCGGAGGCGCAGGAGAACCGCTGGGCGCAGGAGCGCGAGCACGCCTTCCGCACGCTCATGAGCGCGGACAAGATGGAGCCGCATATTTACCGCGGCCTGGGCACCAGCGCGCCGTCGTGGGACGAGGCGGTGGAGCAGCAGATCAAGTGGCTGCATAGTTTGCCGAAGCCGGTCGGCATCATTGCCGTGACCGATGCGCGCGCGCGCCAGTTGATGCAGGCTTGTATCATGGCCGGCATCGCCGTGCCGGAACAGGTGGCGCTGATCGGTATCGACAACGATCCGCTGGCGCGCATGCTGACCCGTATTCCGCTCAGCTCCGTGATTCAGGGCGCGCAGGAGATGGGCCGCACCGCCGCCCACCTGCTGGACCAGATGCTGCACGGTGTGCGCATGAGCGGTACGCGCGTGCTGGTGCCGCCGGTCGGCATCAACGTGCTGGCCTCGACCCAGCACGAAGCGCCCAAGCATCCGCACGTGATGCGCGCGCGCCATTTTATCCGCCAGTACGCCTGCCAGGGCATCAAGACGCACCAGGTGGCTGAATACGTGGGCATTTCGCGCTCCTCGCTGGAGTCCTACTTCCGGCAGGAGCTCAATTGCAGCGTGCATGACGTGATCCTGCGCTTCAAGCTCGATGCCGCGACATCGATGCTGGCGCGCGGTGAGCGCAGCATAGCCGAGGTGGCGCTGTGCTGCGGCTTCACCTCGGTGCAGTACATGCACGCGGTGTTCAAGCGCGAGCTTGGGTGCACGCCGCGCACCTACCAGGACCGCGCCATGATGGGCATCGTGGATGACGGCTCGGCGCTGCCAGCGCCTGAACTGGCGGCGTAAATTATGACCGCGATTGGTGATTTTCATAATTGCGGCTAATATTTAGGCGGGTCAGAATTCTCCAGCTAACCGCTAGATGCCTGGAGAATAGACCTTGGAAACACAAATCAATTCGCTGCTGCCCGTAGACGCGGCACGCGCTGTACTGGTGGGCCGTGTATGGCGCCACGGTGAAATCAATGGACCTTGCGTGGTGGCGGTGCGTGCCGGCGAGGTGTTCGACATCTCCGCGCATGCACCCACCATGTCCGACCTGCTGGAACGCCAGGACGCACTGGAAATCGCCCGTTCCGCACCGGGCGTATCGCTCGGCAGTGTGCAGGACCTGCTGGCCGCGGCGCTGCGCAACGACATCAATGAGACCAGTGTGCCGCGCCTGCTGGCGCCGTGCGACCTGCAGGCCATCAAGGCGTGCGGCGTGACCTTCGCCGTCAGTCTGCTGGAACGCGTGATTGAAGAGCAGGCGGCGGGCGATCCATCGCGCGCCCACGCGCTGCGCGCGGAAATCCAGAACATCATCGGCTCCGACCTGTCAGCCATCAAGCCCGGTTCGCCGGCGGCGCTCAAGCTGAAGGAAGACCTGATCGCGCGCGGCCTGTGGTCGCCTTACATGGAAGTGGGCATCGGCCCGGATGCGGAAGTGTTCTCCAAGTCGCAGCCGATGTCGGCGGTGGGCGTGGGCGCGGACGTCGGCCTGCACCCGGATTCGAAATGGAACAACCCCGAGCCGGAAGTCGTTTTGGCCGTCAACAGCAAGGCGCAGGTGCTGGGCGCCACGCTCGGCAACGACGTTAATCTGCGCGACATCGAAGGCCGCAGCGCGCTCCTGCTGGGCAAGGCCAAGGACAACAACGGCTCGTGCGCTATCGGCCCGTTCATCCGTTTGTTCGACGAGCACTTCACCATCGACACCGTGCGCGATGCGGAACTGAGCATGCTGATCGAAGGGAAGGATGACGACTTCCAATTGGCCGGCACCAGCCGCATGCGCGAGATCAGCCGCGATCCGCTCGACCTGGTGAGCCAGGTGTGCGGCCGCCACCATCAATACCCGGATGGCTTCATGCTCTTCCTGGGCACCATGTTCTCGCCGATCAAGGACCGCGATGCGGCGGGCGGCGGCTTCACCCACCACCTGGGCGACCGCGTGACCATCTCCACGCCGGCATTGGGCGCGCTGGTCAACCACGTGCAGCGCAGCGATGCCATCGCGCCGTGGACCTATGGCGTGCGCGCGCTGCTGGAACGTGCGCGCAGCGGCATCGGCGCGCGTTCTGTCAGCACCAAAGCCAAGCCGCAGACCACCCCGGAGCAGGCCATCTATCCCAGCCTGGCCGGCAAGCGCGTGGTGATCACCGGCGGCGGCAGCGGCATCGGTTCCGGCATTGTGGAAGCCTTCGCGCGCCAGGGCGCGCAGGTGACTTTCCTTGATATCGCGGAGAAGGATTCGCTGGAGCTGCAGGCGCGCCTGTCGACCCTGTCGGCGCCGCCGAAGTTCGTGCATTGCGACCTGACCGATCTGGAAAAAGTCGGCAAGGTGTTCGCGTCCATCGGCCCGGTAGATGTTTTGGTCAACAACGCCGCCAACGACGACCGCCACGCCATCAAGGATGTGACCCCGGCGTACTGGGAAAACCGCATGGCGGTCAACCTGCGCCACCTGTACTTCTGCGCTCAGGCCGTGGTGCCGGGCATGCAGGAAGCGGGCGGCGGCGTGATCCTCAACTTCAGCTCCATCTCCTGGCATCTGGCCTTGCCGGACCTGACCCTGTACATGACCGCCAAGGCGGCCATCGAAGGCATGACGCGCGGCATGGCGCGTGATCTGGGGCGCGACAACATCCGCGTCAACGCCATCATTCCTGGCGGCGTACGCACGCCGCGCCAGGAGGCGCTGTGGCATACGCCGGAAGAAGAAGCCCGCATCCTGGCCGGCCAGTGCCTGCCGCAGCGCGTGGAGATTGCCGACGTGGCGGCGCTGACCTTGTTCCTGGCATCGGACAGCGCGGCGCGCTGCTCCGGCCGCGAATATTTCGTCGACGCCGGCTGGTACGGGGCATGACATGACGCGCCGCTACCGCTCGCAGGACTGGTTCGATAATCCGGACCACATCGATATGACCGCGCTCTACCTGGAGCGCTTCATGAACTACGGGATCACGCCGGAAGAACTGCGCTCCGGCCGCCCCATCATCGGCATCGCGCAATCCGGCAGCGACATCAGCCCGTGCAACCGCATCCACCTGGAACTGGCCAGGCGCGTGCGCGACGGCATCCGCGATGCGGGCGGGATTGCGATGGAATTCCCGTTGCATCCGATCTTTGAAAACTGCCGCCGTCCGACCGCCGCCATTGACCGCAACCTGGCGTATATGGGGCTGGTCGAGATCCTGCACGGCTACCCGATCGACGCGGTGGTGCTGACCACCGGCTGCGACAAGACCACGCCGTCGCAGCTGATGGCCGCGGCCACGGTGGACATTCCCGCCATCGTGCTGTCCGGCGGACCGATGCTGGACGGCTGGTTCGAAGGTGAGCTGGCCGGTTCCGGCGCCGCCATCTGGAAGGGCCGCCGGCAATTGGCGGCAGGGCAGATCGACAACGAGAAGTTCCTGCAGATCGCCGCCGCCTCGGCGCCATCGGCGGGCCACTGCAACACCATGGGCACGGCATCGACCATGAACGCCATCGCGGAAGCGCTGGGCATGTCGCTGACCGGCTGCTCGGCCATTCCGGCGCCGTACCGCGAACGCGGCCAGATGGCGTACGAGACCGGCCGCCGCATCGTCGAGATGGCGAAGCAGGACATCAAGCCGTCCAGCATCCTGACGCGCGAAGCCTTCCTTGACGCCATCGTGGTCAATGCCGCCATCGGCGGCTCCACCAACGCGCAGCAGCATATCGTGGCCATGGCGCGTCACGCCGGCGTGGAGCTGAAATCGAGCGACTGGATGGAATATGGCCACAAGGTGCCGCTGCTGCTCAACATGCAGCCGGCCGGCAAATTCCTGGGCGAGCGTTTCCACCGTGCCGGCGGCGTGCCGTCGGTGATGTGGGAGCTGGAGCAGCAGGGCATGCTGCGCTCGGAGCGTGCCACCGTCACCGGCCGCACCATGAAGGAAAACCTGGTGGGCCGCGAGACGGCCGACCGCGAAGTGATTTATCCGTTCAGCGCACCGCTGAAGGAAGACGCTGGCTTCTTCGTCCTGAGTGGCAACCTGTTCGACTTCGCCATCATGAAAACCAGCGTGATCTCGCCGGCCTTCCGCGCGCGCTACCTGAGCAAGCCGGGACAGGAGAATATCTTCGAAAGCCGCGCGATTGTGTTTGATGGCTCGGGCGATTACCACGCGCGCATCAACGACCCTTCGCTCAATATTGATGAAGACTGCATGCTGGTGATCCGCGGCGCCGGCCCGGTGGGCTGGCCCGGTTCGGCGGAAGTGGTTAACATGCAGCCGCCCGATGCGCTGGTCAGGCGCGGCGTCAACTGGCTGCCGACGCTGGGCGACGGGCGTCAGTCCGGCACCTCGGACAGCCCGTCCATCCTGAACGCCTCGCCGGAAAGCGCGGTGGGCGGCGGGCTGGCATGGCTGCGCACCGGCGACCGTATCCGCGTGGACCTCAACGCCGGCCGCTGCGACGCGCTGGTCGATCCGGCCGAGTGGGAGCGCCGCAAGCAGGATGGCGTTCCGCCAGTCCCTGCCAGCCAGACGCCATGGCAGGAAATCTACCGCAGCACGGTAGGCCAGATGGAATCGGGCGCCTGCATGGAACTCGCTGTACCATATCGTGGCGTGGCCGATAACATGGCGCGCCACAATCACTAGGTACAACAGCGGAGACAGGAACGATGAAGAAAATACTCAGCACGGCGGCCATCGCCGTCATGATGGCTTTTGCCGGCGGTAACGCCATGGCCGACGCCAAGAATCCGAAGATCGGTTTTTCCATCGATGACCTGCGCCTTGAACGCTGGGCGCGCGATCGCGACTATTTTGTCGCCGCCGCCGAGCAGCAGGGCGCCAAGGTATTCGTGCAGTCGGCCGACGCCAGCGAGCAGCGCCAGATCGCGCAGATCGAGAATCTGATTTCGCGCGGTGTCGACGTGCTGGTCATCGTTCCCTACAACGCCACCGTGCTGACCAACGCGGTGCGCGAAGCGAAGAAAGCGAAGATCAAGGTGATCTCTTACGACCGCCTGATTCTCAACGCCGATATCGACGCTTACATCTCCTTCGATAACAACATGGTGGGGCAGTTGCAGGCGCAAGGCGTGCTGGCGGCCAAGCCGAAAGGGAACTTCTACCTGCTGGGCGGCGCGCCGACCGACAGCAACGCCAAGATGCTGCGCGAAGGCCAGTTGAAGGTGCTGCAGCCCTTGATCGACAAGGGCGACATCAAGGTGGTGGGCAAGCAGTGGGTGAAGGACTGGAGCCCGTCCGAGGCGATGTCCATCGTTGAGAATGCGCTGACTGCCAACGGCAACAAGATCGATGCCGTGGTGGCTTCCAACGACGCCACCGCCGGTGGTGCGATCCAGGCGCTGGCTGCGCAAAAGCTGGACGGCAAGGTGGCGGTGTCGGGGCAGGACTCCGATTTGGCGGCGGTTAAACGCGTCATCGCCGGCACCCAGACGCTGACGGTGTACAAGCCGCTGAAGCTGATCGCGTCGGAAGCGGCCAAGCTGTCGGTGCAGCTGGTGCGTAATGAGAAGCCGGCCTTCAACGCCAAGTACAACAATGGCTTCAAGGACGTGGATTCAGTATTCTTGAAGCCCATCGCGCTGACCAAGGCCAATGTGGACCTGGTGGTGAAGGATGGCTTCTACACCCAGGCGCAGCTCGGGATAAATAAATGAGTAAGTAAGTTTGCAACACGGGGCCGCCCGGTCCCGTGCATCTGTGTTCCGCACGCTACGATTGCTTATTATCATTCGCCCCCTTGGTGAATTTCGCAATTGCCGCTTCATGGTCTAACTTGCACAATGATTCAAATTCGCGCGCACTGGCACCCGGCCAGCTGGCCGCCGCGATAAAAAATACAGCGAGTGAGACGACATTCAATGAAGACCAGATTTGCGCGCTGATGCAGCGCCGGCGGGACAGCTCAACCTCCCGCATCCAGATTCACCCCACAGACGACGAGAAATACAAAATGAATAGCCACAGAGCTATCGCCAATTCGTACAACTTTGGAGAGCGTAGATGAAACATCTCAAGAAAACAGCCATCGCAATGGGCCTGGCCCAGATGACGATGATGCTGAGCGGCGCAGCCGTAGCCCAGACGACTGACACCCCTAAAACCGATGCTGCCGCTGAACCGGTAGCGGTGATCGTGACCGGCCAGCGCGCAGCGCTGCAATCGGCACAGAAGATTAAACAGAATTCCGACGAAATCGTTGACTCCATCGTCGCCGAGGACATGGGCAAGCTGCCTGACCGTTCGGTGACCGAGGTGCTGCAACGCGTGGTCGGCGTGACCATCGACCGCACCATGGCCAAGGGCGACCCGGAGCACTTCTCGGTGGAAGGTTCGGGCGTATCGATTCGTGGCCTGAGCTATGTGCGCTCGGAGTTGAACGGCCGCGATTCGTTCTCGGCCAACGGCGGCCGCTCGCTGAACTTTGAAGACGTGCCGCCGGAACTGGTGGCAGGCGTCGATATCTACAAGAACCCGTCGGCCGAGCAGATCGAAGGCGCCGTCGGCGGCCTGGTGAACCTGCGTACCGCCATGCCATTCGACTACAAGGGCTTCAAGGCGTCCATCTCGGCCGACCGTACCTGGTCGGAACTGAAGAAGGGCAAGACCTCGCCATCGTATTCGGGCCTGGTGTCGAACCGCTGGAAAACCCCGATCGGTGAAGTGGGCGCCTTGCTGGACCTGGCGTACTCGGAAAGCGGCACCCGTACCGACGCCTTCCAGGTCGAGCCTTACTATCCGCTGAAAGACGCCAAGGGCAACCCGGTCTACGTACCGAAAGGCGCGCAGTGGCGTACGCTGGAATTCAACCGCAAGCGCGAAGGCGCATACGGCGCGCTGCAATGGAAAAAAGATGAGTGGTCCAGCGGCCTGACCTACTTCAAATCGAAGTACCAGATGCAGTGGGACGAGCAGGCGATCTTCGCCCAGTCCAGCCCTTACAACATCCGTGTCTCGCCTGACGCCACCTTTGGCTCCAATGGCCAGCTGCTGACCGGCACCCTGACCGATTCGACCGGCGCCGGCATCAACTTCGGCGACGACACCCGTTCGGCCAAGCGCAATTCCGATACCACCGACGTGTCGTGGAACCTGCGCTGGCGCAAGGACAGCTGGACCGTCACCACCGACCTGCAGCACATCAAGGCCAAGACCCACAGCTTCGACTCCACCGTGGCCACCGGCGTGCAGATGCCGAAAGAGCAGCTGGACCTGACCGGCAATGTGCCCAAGCTGATTTTCGACGATGCGGACCGCGCCTACCTGGCGAATCCGAACAACTACTACTGGGCGTTCACCATGGAACACCTGGACCGCAGCAAGGCGGATGAAACCGCGTGGAAGACCGACGTCAAATATGACTTCGATCATCCGGTGCTGCGCGACGTGCGCTTTGGTGTGCGCCTGACCGACCGTTCGGCCACCACCACCAACTCCAACCCAAGCTACAACTGGGCGGCCATCACCCAGCCATGGCAGGGCGAGATCTCGCACCTGGCTTACCTGGGCGATCCACGCTTCGCCGGCAACACCAGCCTGCACAGCTTCGACAACTTCTTCAACGGCGGCGTGTCGGTGCCATCGGTGGTGTTCCCTAACCCATCGCTGGCGCAAGGCTATCCAAGCACCTACGCACAGCTGCACACCTACCACGACATCCTGTGCGCGGAGAAGGGCAACACCTGCTCGCCATGGACGCCAGCCACCTTCGGCACCGATCCCGCGGGCACCAACGATCAGTCGGAAAAAACCAAGGCGCTGTATGGCCAGCTGCGCTTCGGCTGGGATGAGCTGAAGTATCCGGTGGATGGTAACGTCGGCGTGCGTTATGTGAAGACCGATTCGACCGCGCATGGCTACACCGTGTTCAGCTCGACCGTCCCAAGCGGCAACCTGACCGGCGTGCCGATTCCGGCGATCGCGCCATTCTCCAAGGCCCAGGACTTCGAGAACAGCTACCACAACGTCCTGCCTAGCCTGAACCTGCGCCTCAAGGCCAGCGACAAGCTGCAGTTCCGCTTCGCCGCCGCATCGGCGTTGTCGCGTCCTGACTTCACCCAGCTGCAGGGTTACACCGTGCTGTCGCAGACCGCCGACACCACGACCAATACCGGCACTGGCGTCACCAACGTCAACAGCGTGACCCAGAGCGGCACCGGCACCGGCAATCCGCTGCTGCGCCCAACCACCTCCAAGCAGGTCGACCTGACGGCCGAATGGTACTTCGCGCCGACTGGTTCGTTCACCGTGGCGGTGTTCAACAAGCGCCTGAAAGACATCATCGTCAACCAGGTGTACAACTATCAGCTGCCAGACAGCACCGGCAAGATGCAGAACTTCACGGTCACCGGTCCGGTCAACGGCGCCAGAGGCCATGCACGCGGCGTCGAACTGGCATACCAGCAGTACTTCGACCAATTGCCTGGCGCCTGGTCCGGCCTGGGTCTGCAAGCCAACTTCACCTTCGTCGACAGCAAGCGCGATCTGTACAACCCGGTGTATTCGAAGTACTGCACCGGCGGCGACAACGCGGCCAACGTCAACCTGAACCTGAATGGCTGCGATACCAACGGCACCACCTTCGGCAACCTGCCGCTGGAAAACCTGTCGCGCCAGTCGTATAACATCGCGCTGCTGTACGACAAAGGCCCATGGTCCTCGCGCCTGGCTTACAACTGGCGTTCGAAGTCGCTGCAAGGCGTGAACGTCAACGGCACCAAGGGCGGCGATGCCACGGACTCCAATCCGGCCAGCCCGACCTACGGCCAGACCAACGTCGCCTGGGCGCTGCCTACCTGGTCGGATGCATACGGCCAGCTGGATGCGTCGGTGTTCTACAAGTTCAGCGACAAGGTGCAGCTGGGCGTGGAAGCGCAAAACCTGACCGATTCGACCTATAAACAGCTGATGCAGCAAAATATCGGTATGATGGGTCGCGCATGGTTCAAGACCGGCCGTCGCGTGGTTGCTAAACTCAGCTATGACTTTTAATTGAAAGGTTCTATCTAGATGAAGAAATCCGCCCGCCAGCTGGTTACCTCCCTCAGTTTTTTGATGGCCGCAGCTGGCGCGGCGGCCGCCGACATCCCGCAGATAGTGAAGAAGGACGGCCGTTTCGCCTTGATGGTGGACGGCGCGCCCTTCGTCATCCTCGGCGGACAGGCGCAGAATTCCAGTAATTACCCGCTGGCCCTGAACAAGGTCTTCGCGGCGATCAAGGACATGAATGCCAACACCCTCGAAATCCCGGTGGCCTGGGAACAGATCGAGCAGGTGGAAGGCAAATTCGATTTCAGCTACGTCGACACGCTGGTCGCCGAAGCACGCAAGAATAAAGTGAAACTGGTGCTGCTGTGGTTTGGCACCTGGAAGAACACCGGCGCCAACTATGCGCCGGAGTGGGTCAAGTTCAACAACGCGCGCTTCCCGCGCATGGTCTCCAAGGACGGCAAGATCACCTACTGCCTGTCGCCGCAGGGCGAGGAGACGCTGAAGGCCGACAAGAAGGCCTTTGTGGCGCTGATGACCCACATTAAGAAAATCGACGAAGCACAACGCACCGTGATCATGGTGCAGGTCGAGAATGAAGTCGGCACCTACGGCTTCGCGCGCGACTACGCGCCAAAGGCGGAAGCGCTGTTCAATCAGCCGGTGCCGCAAGTGGTGCTGGACCATAAAAAATCGCCGGTGGAACTGGCGAAGAGCGGCACCTGGAAGCAGGTCTACGGCGACTACGCCGACGAGTACTTCCACGCGTATTCCATCGCCAGCTATATCGAGGAAATCGCCAAGGCAGGCCGCGCGGTTTACAACCTGCCGATGTACGTGAATAACGCGATCCGCGACCCGCTGGAAAATCCGGTCAAACCGTGGAAGGAAAACTTTGCCAGCGGCGGCCCGACCTATGACGTGCTCGATATTTACCGCGCCGCCGCGCCGCATATCGATTTCGCCGGCCCGGACATCTATGGTCCGGAGTCGAACAAATTCACGGCCACGCTCGATCGCTTCCAGCGCCCGGACAATCCGCTGATGGTGCCGGAGATGAGCAACGCCTCGGAATACGTGCGCTACACCTGGCAGGTGCTGGGCCGCGGCGCCATCGGCTTCTCGCCGTTCGGCATCGACTATGCGGACTACAGCAATTTCCCGCTTGGGAACAAGGCCACCGACAAGACCATGGTGGAACCGTTCGGCAAAATCTACGCCGTGTTCCGTCCGATGGAACGCCAGTGGGCCAAGTGGGCGTTTGAAGGCCGTACCTACGGCGTGGCGGAAGGCGACGATCGCCAGCCGCAAACGGTCGACATGAAGGGCTGGAAGGCGACCATCTCGTTCCGCGAGTGGCAGTTCGGCGAGAGCAAATACTTCAAGGATGTGAAGGATCTGCCGGCCGGCACCGAGAAGCCGAACGGCGGCGTCGCCATCGCGCAGATCGGCGAGAACGAATTCATCATCGTCGGCCAGCGCGCGCGCGTGAAGATTGACCATGCCGGCGGCAAGCCGTCGATGTGGGCGCGCGTGGAGGAGGGCCGCTACGACCCTTCCGGCAAATGGATCATGGAGCGCAACTGGAACGGCGACCAGACCGATTATGGCCTCAACCTGACCGGCAATCCGGTGGTGTTGAAGGTGAAGCTTGGTACTTACTAAAAAATACGGAGACATTATGCGTATCAAAACCATCGCTCACGCGGCTTCATGCCTGGCAGTGATGATGTCCGGCCACGCCCTGGCCGGTTCGTTTGAGAAGACCGCCACCGGCGTGGTGGTCAAGCCTGACAGCGGCGCCGCCAGGGAAGTGCGGCTCGAAGTCATGGCCGACAACATCATCCACGTGGTGAAGCTGGATCAGGCGGGCAAAGCGCTCACCCCATCGCTGATGACCGTGGCTGCACCTGTTAGCGGTAACTTCAGTGTCGCCGCATCGGGCAAGGACAAGGTCACGCTGAAGGCGAAGAAGATTTCGGTGGCGGTCTCGCTGGCCACCGGCCAGGTGCAGTTCTTTAACGCCGCCGGCAAAGCATTCCTGACGCAGCAGGCCGAGAGCATGGCGCCGGTGGATGTCGATGGCAAGCCGTTCCTGGCGGTGAAGCAGGGCTTCAATTACGGCACCAAGGACGCGTTCTATGGCCTGGGCCAGCACCAGAATCACCAGATGAACCTGAACGGCGAAGACGTGCTGCTGATGCAGCACAATATGGCGATTGCCGTGCCGTTCGTGGTCTCCGATAAAAACTACGGCGTCCTGTGGGATAACAACTCGATCTCGCGCTTTGGCGACAGCAAACCGTATGCGTGGCTGAGCCGCGATCTGCAGCTGACCGACGCCGACGGCAAGACCGGCGGCCTGACGGCACGCTATTACGTGGGCGACAAACTGGTGTTCACCCGTCAGGAAAAGGACATCGCCTATCAATACCTGAAGGACGTGGCGGAGAACTGGCCGAAGGAAGCCGGCGATCCAAAAGCGGCAAACCTGAAGGTGGTGTGGGAAGGCACGATGTCGTCGCCGAAAGCGGGCGTGCACAAGATGCAGCTGTATTCGTCGGACTATGCGAAGCTGAGCGTGGACGGCAAGGAAGTCATGGATGTGTGGCGCCAGGGCTGGAATCCGTGGTATCACAATTTCGAAGTGAAGTTCGAGGCCAACAAGCCGGTCAAGCTGCATCTTGAATGGAAGCCGAGCGGCGGCATGGTGGCGATGACCCACAACGACCCGCTGCCGGAAGCCGAGCGCCACTCGCTGACCTTCTCGTCGGAAGTCGCGCAGAGCATCAATTACTACGTGATCAGCGGCGAGAGCATCGACAAGGTCATCGCCGGCTACCACCACCTGACCGGCCAGGCGCCGATGATGCCGAAGTGGGCCTACGGCTTCTGGCAATCGCGCCAGCGCTACGAGACGCAGGAGCAACTGCTGGGCGTCCTGCGCGAGTACCGCAAGCAGGGCTGGCCGGTTGATAACATGGTGCAGGACTGGTTCTACTGGCCGGAAAACGGCTGGGGTTCGCACGACTTCGACAAGGCGCGCTTCCCTGACGCGAAAGCCATGGTGGATGAAGTCCACAAGGCCAATGCGCGCATCATGATTTCGATCTGGGGCAAGTTCTACTCCAACACCGACAACTACAAGGAGCTGGCGGCGAAAGGCCATATGTGGACCAAGAACGTCGAAGATGGCGCGCTGGATTGGGTCGGTCCTGGCTACAAGAACAGCCACTACTCGCCGTATGCGCCGGAAGCACGCGATATCTACTACCGCCAGATGAAGTCCAAGCTGGTGGACCTGGGCTTTGACGCCTGGTGGATGGATAACACCGAGCCGGACGTGCTGTCCAACTCCCGTCCCGCCGATTTCAAGAAGCTGATCGGCCCGACCATTTACGGCGCCGGCGAGATCACCTTCAACCCGTATAGCCTGGTGCATACGGAGGGCTTCTACAGCCACCTGAAAAAGGACCAGCCGGAGAAGCGCCAGTTCATCCTGTCGCGTTCGGGCTTTGCCGGCATCCAGCGTAACGCCACCGCCATCTGGAGCGGCGACACGGCCAGCCGCTGGAACAATCTGTACGACCAGATTTCGGCGGGTGTGAGCGCATCCATGTCGGGCATCGCCAACTGGACGCACGATATTGGCGGCTACGCGCAGGAGACGCGCTTCCAGGTCGGCGAGGTCGGCTCGGCGCAGGAGAACCGCAGCACCGGCGTCAAGCAGGGCAATCCGGAGGATATCAAGGAATGGCGTGAGCTGAATCTGCGCTGGTTCCAGTTCGGCGCCTTCTCGCCGCTGTTCCGCTCCCACGGTGAAGTGGTCAAGCGCGAGATTCATGAGATTTCGCCGGAAGGCTCGCCGATGCGCGAGTCCATGGTCTGGTACGACAAGCTGCGTTATCGCCTGATGCCTTACATTTACTCGGCCGCTGCCGACATTCACTACGAGTCCGGCGCCATCATGCGCGGCCTGGTGATGGACTTCCCGAACGACGAAGCGGTAAAGGACATCAAAGACCAATACCTGTTCGGCCGCAGCATGCTGGTGGCGCCGGTGACGGCGTACGGCGCACGCGAGCGCAGCGTCTACATGCCGAAGGGCGCCAACTGGTATGACTTCTATACCGGTGAACTGTACAAGGGCGGCAGCACGGCCACCATCAAGGCGGCGGAAACGCGCATCCCTGTGCTGGTGAAGGCCGGCGCCATCCTGCCGGTCGGTCCGGTGACGCAATACGTGGATGAGAAACCGGATGCGCCGATCACGCTGAATATCTACACCGGCGCGGACGGCAAATTCAGCCTGTATGAAGACGATGGCGTCAGCAATGCGTATCTGCGTGGTGAGTTCAGCCGCATTCCGCTCAGCTACAACGACAAGACCGGCGTGGTGACCATCGGCGATCGCACTGGCCAGTACAAAGGCATGGTGGCCAAGCGCCAGTTCAAGGTGCGCTTCATCAAGCCTGGCGACTCCAGCACCGATAATTTCGACGCGGCTGACAAGGTAGTCAGCTATGAAGGTAAATCCATCACGGTGAAAAAATGAAGACTTCCGTTGCATTGTTTCTGATGGCGCTGGCCGGTGTTGCCGGCGCGGCCGATGTGCGTCACATTGTGGTGGATGCCGCCGCACCCACCACCCCGCGTGACCGCTTTGCCGATTTGTCGGTAGGCTCGGACTATCCGGGCACGCTGATCCGCGACGACAGCCTGGCGCAGTTGAAGACCGCCAAGGACGAACTGGGCTTCCGCTATATCCGCTTCCACGCCATCTTCCACGACGTGCTGGGCACCTACAAGGAAGTGGACGGCAAGCCTGTCTACGACTGGACCAAGCTCGATTATCTGTATGACCGTCTGTTGAAGATGGGCGTCAAGCCCTTCGTGGAGCTGGGCTTCACGCCGCTGGCCATGCGCAGCTCGGACCTGAGCATCTTCTACTGGAAGGGTAATACCTCGCACCCCGATCCTAAGAAGTGGGCGGGCCTGGTCGATGCGTTTATCCGCCACGTGCAGGAGCGCTACGGCAAGGAAGAAGTGCGCTCCTGGTTCTTCGAAGTGTGGAACGAACCGAATCTGGATGGCTTCTGGGAGAAGGCGGATCAGAAGGCGTACTTTGAGTTGTACGACAATACCTCGCGCACCATCAAGGCGATCGATCCTGCGTTGCGCGTGGGCGGTCCGTCGACTGCGGGCGCGGCGTGGGTGCCGGAATTCCTGGCGCACACCAGGCAATCCGGCTCGGTGGTGGACTTTGTGACCACGCACACCTATGGCGTGGATGGCGGCTTCCTCGACGAGAATGGCAAGGATGACACCAAGCTGTCGCCGTCGCCGGACGCCATCGTGGGCGATGTGCGCAAGGTGCGCAATGAGATGAAGGCGGCCGGCCATCCGGACATGCCGCTGTATTTCACCGAGTGGAGCACCAGCTACACGCCACGCGATCCGGTGCACGATTCCTACATGAGCGCACCTTACATCCTGAGCAAACTGAAAGCGACCGAAGGCATCGTGCAGGGCATGAGCTACTGGACTTACAGCGATCTGTTTGAGGAGCCAGGTCCGCCGACCGCACCGTTTGAAGGCGGCTTTGGTTTGATGAATCCGCAGGGCATCCGCAAGCCGTCGTGGTTCGCCTACAAGTATCTGAATCAGCTGGGCAATGAGGCGATCAAGACTGCCGATACGCAGAGCTATGCGGCCAAGGATGGCCGTGGCGTGCAGGTGTTGGCCTGGGATTTCCAGACGCCAAAGCAAGGCCGCAGCAATCGCGGCTTCTACACCACCGTGCAGCCGACGCGTGATGGCGCGCCGGTCAGCCTCGATCTGAGAGGCTTGAAGCCGGGTGCTTACACGGTCAGCGTTTACCGCACCGGCTTCGAGGCGAATGATGCGCATACGGCGTACCTGAAAATGGGTTCGCCAAAGACGCTGACCCCGAAAGAGATCGAGCGCTTGAATGCCCTGACCATGGATCGTCCGCAGAACAGCACGGTGCGCGTACCGGCTTCCGGCGCGGCGTCGGTGAAGGTGAAGATGCGAGTCAACGACGTGGTGCTGATCAAGATTAATCCTCAATGAAGCTGCTGGCCCTGGCATTGGTGGCCGCCAGCGCGGCTGCCGCACCGGATTTGACGTTGCGTTATTCCCAGCCCGCTCCGGACACGGCGGCGGGTTGGGAAAAAGAAGCGCTCCCGATTGGCAATGGCCGGATCGGCGCGATGATTTTCGGGCAGCTGGCGCGTGAGCGCCTGCAGTTCAATGACATCACGCTGTGGACCGGCGACGACAAGGAGATGGGCGCGTTCCAGCCGTTTGGCGACGTCTACATCCATTTGCCAGGGCATGAGCAGGGCACCACAGCGTATGCGCGCCGGCTGGATATCAGCCGCAGCGTGCATACGGTGAGTTACACGCACAATGGCGTGCATTTCAAGCGCGAGGCGCTGGCCAGTTATCCGGCGCAGGTGATCGCGCTGCGGCTGACTGCCAGCAAGCGTGGTCAGTACACCGGCGCCATCGAGCTGACCGATATGCATGGAGCGAAAATCAGCGCGCAGGATGGCCGCATCGTGGCCATGGGTGCGCTGCCGAATGCGATGCAGTACGCCAGCCAGGTGCAGGTGCTGAACGAGGGCGGCAAGCTGGTGGTCGAGGGCAGTAAGATCACCTTCACCGGCAGCGATGCGATCACGCTGATTCTCGGCGCCGGCACCAGCTACAGCATCGACGCCGCCCGCCGCTTCCAGGGCGAGGCGCCGTTGCCGCGCGTGGCCGCGCAAGTCGCCGCTGCGACGAGCACTACCCGCAATACCGCACTGCCCGCCGCCGCGCCGGGCCGCACTTCAGCCGCGCCGGGCCGCACACCTGCCGCGCCGGCATCGCGGGTCTGGGATGTGCTGCTGGCCGCGCATCAGCGCGACTATGCGGCGCAGTTTGGCCGTGTGGAGGTGGACTTTGGCGCCGCATCGGCCGCGCGCCGCAAGCTGTCCACCGATCAGCGCATCGAGGCCTACACCGCCGAGGGCAACGATCCCGAACTGGAAGCGCAGTTTTTCCAGTTCGGCCGCTACCTGCTGATCTCCAGCTCGCGCGGTTCGCTGCCCGCCAACCTGCAAGGCCTGTGGAACAACAACCCCACGCCGCCGTGGAGGTCGGACTACCACACCAACATCAACGTGCAGATGAACTACTGGCCGGCCGAACCCGCCAATCTGTCCGAGCACCACAAGCCGTTCTTCGATTTCGTGCAAAGCGTCGCCCCGGTCTACCGCAAGCTGGTGGCCGACACCGCGGCGCAAGCCATCGCCCATCCGGAATCTGTGCAGATGGCGCAGCCGGATCTGAGCGGCGAAGCCGTGCAGCGCGAAGAGACCTTTGTCGGCAAGTCCGGCAAGCCGGTGCGCGGCTGGACCGTGCGTACCGAATCCAATCCTTTCGGCGGCATGGGCTATGTCTGGAACAAAACTGGCAACGCCTGGTACATGCAGCACTTCTGGGAGCACTACGCCTACACCCGGGACCAGACCTTCCTGCGCACCACCGCCTATCCGCTGATGCAGGAGGCGGTCGCCTTCTGGGAGGACTACCTGAAGGAGCTGCCGGACGGCCGCCTGGCCGCGCCTCTCGGCTGGTCGCCCGAACACGGCCCGATTGAAGATGGCGTCAGCTATGACCAGGAAATCATCTGGGACCTGTTCAATAACACCGTGGAAGCGGCGGAAGCATTGGGCGACACCGCTTATCGCAATCACGTCGCGGCATTGCGCGACAGGCTGGCCACGCCGGGCATCGGCAGCTGGGGCCAACTGCTGGAGTGGATGGAAGAGAAAAAAGACAAGGTGCTGGACACGCCGGGCGATACGCACCGCCACGTCTCGCATCTGTTTGGCCTGTTCCCGGGGCGCCAGATCTCGCCAACCAAAACGCCGGCCCTTGCCGCCGCCGCACGCAAATCGCTGGAAGCACGCGGCGACGCCGGCACCGGCTGGTCGATGGCCTGGAAGACCGCCTTCTGGGCGCGCCTGCTGGACGGCGACCACGCTTACAAAATGCTGCGTGGCCAGCTGGCCAAGCCAGGCGCGCGCGCCGCTCAGCAGAACGGGCCGGGCACCGAGAGCAATAACGCCGGCGGCACCTACCCGAACATGTTGGACGCTCACCCGCCGTTCCAGATCGATGGCAATTTCGGCGCCACGGCCGCCATCTGCGAAATGCTGCTGCAATCGCAGACCGGTGAAATTCATCTGCTGCCAGCGCTGCCATCCGCCTGGGCCAATGGTTCGGTCAAAGGTCTGCGCGCGCGCGGCGGCTACGAGGTGGACCTGCGCTGGGCAAACGGCAAGCTGACCTCCGCCACCATCCGCCGCACCGCGGGCACAGGTGCGGGTGCGGTGCGTTATGGCGACAAGGTCGTGCCGTTAAATCTCAAGGCAGGCGAGAGTAAACAGTTCGGAAGGAGTTTGTAATGCGTTGGCTGCTGAGTGCTTTATTACTGGCCCTGAGCAGCCAGTGTGTTGCGGTTCCCACCCAGATCCAGTACCTGAGCGGCACCGACAAGGATCACCGTGTCGAGTGGGATTTCCATGTGAACGGTGGCCGCAACAGCGGCGTGTGGAAGAAGATCCCGGTGCCCTCCAATTGGGAGATGGAGGGTTTCGGCACCTACCGCTATTTCAGCGACTGGGAGCAGGACCCGGCGCCGGACAACACCGGCATCTACCGCCATCAATTCAATGTGCCCGCTGATTGGCGCGGCAAGCAGATCGAGATCGTATTCGGCGCGGCAATGACCGACACGCTGGTCAAGATCAACGGCCAGCCGGCGGGACCGGTGCATCAGGGCGGCTTTTATGAGTTCCGCTACGACGTCACGCGCCTGCTCAAGCCGGGTGAGAACAACCAGCTTGAAGTAACGGTCAACCGCTACTCCGCCAACAGGTCGGTGAACCGCGCCGAGCGCAGCGCCGACTTCTGGCTGTTCAGCGGCATTTACCGGCCAGTGTGGCTGGAGGCCAAGCCGACCACCAATATCGAACGCATCAGCCTCGATGCGCGCCACACCGGTGACTTTGAGGCAGACGTGTTTCTGGCCGGCGCCAGCGGCGGCCAGGTCAGTGCGCGCATCACCACACTGACAGGTGCCCCGCTGGGCAAGGAGATGCGTGCGGAGGTGGTTGACGGCAAAGCCCATTTGCGCGGCCATGTGGACCGTATCGTGCCCTGGTCGGCGGAGAATCCGCAACGCTACCAGGTCCGCTTCCAGCTGCTTGGCGGCGGCAGGACCGTGCATGAAGTCAGCAAAACCATCGGCTTCCGCACCATCGAGCTGCGCCCGCGCGACGGCGTCTACGTCAATGGCCGTAAGGTGCGCCTGAAAGGCTCGAACCGCCATTCCATCTGGCCCACCACCGGCCGCACCACCAGCAAAGCGCTCAGCTACGAGGACGCAAAGCTGATGAAGGACATGAACATGAACGCAGTGCGCATGTCGCACTATCCACCGGACGCGCATTTCCTGGACGTGGCCGACGAAGTGGGTCTGTACGTGATCGACGAACTGACCGGCTGGCAGAAAGCCTACGATACCGACGTCGCCACGCCGCTGGTGAAGGAGCTGGTGCAGCGCGACCAGCACCACCCGTCGATCATCTTCTGGGCCAATGGCAATGAGGGCGGCTTCAATCGTGACCTCGATCGCCTGTATGCCACCTGGGATGTGCAAAAACGGCCGGTGATCCACCCATGGGAGAACTTTGGCGGCATCGACACCGCGCACTATCCCACCTTTAACTGCTGCGCCACCTCGCTGTTCAATGGCCGCGACGTGTTCATGCCGACCGAGTTCCTGCACGGCCTGTATGACGGCGGCGCCGGCGCCAGCCTGAATGACTGGTGGAACGCCATGCTGGCCAATCCGCTCAGCGCGGGCGGCTTTATCTGGTCGTTTGCCGACGAGGGGATTGTGCGCGAAGACCGTGGCGGCGCGATCGACGTTGCCGGCAACCTGGCGCCGGATGGCATCGTGGGACCATATCGCGAGAAAGAGGGCAGCTACTTCGCGGTCAAGAAGATCTGGTCGCCGGTGTATCTGCCGCTGTCGGAAATGGCATCGCTGCCACCGACGTTTGATGGCGTCATCACGCTGGAAAACCGCTACGATTTCACCAACCTCAAACAGCTGAAATTCAGCTGGCAGCTGGTGCGCTTTGGCCAGGAGCCAGGCCATGCGGTCGTGGCGCAGGGCAGCGCCAAGGCGCCCGACGTGGCGGCCGGCATGCGCGGCGTCACCAACATTGTCTTGCCGCCCGACTGGCGCCAGCAGGATGCCTTGTACCTGACCGCCACCGGCGCCGACGGCCGCCAGATCTACACCTGGTCATGGATGATCGCCAGTCCGCAACAGGTGGCGCAGCGCATGGCCTTGCAGCCGGCACCAGCCGCGCAGGCCACGCTGACCGAGCTGGCCGACGGCTATCGCCTGCAGGCGGGGGCGCTCAGCGTGACCATCGACAAAGCCACCGGCTATCTGCGCGAGCTGAAAAAAGGCGATGTCATTGCACCGCTGACCAACGGTCCGCGCCTGGTGAGCGGCAAAGCTGAGCTGAAGCGCATACAGGCCACGCGCCAGGGCAACGACGTGCTGGTGGCGGCCGAATACAGCGGCAATCTGCGCAAGGTGAACTGGCGCCTGACGGCGGCCGGCCAGCTGAGCGTGAACTATGGCTACCAGATGGAAGCCAGCCGCTATGTCGATGCGCTGGGCGTAACCTTCGACTATCCCGAAAGTGAAGTGAAATCCATGCGCTGGCTGGGACGCGGCCCTTATCGCGTATGGAAGAACCGCACGCAAGGCGTGGAGTTCGACGTCTGGCAAAAGGACTACAACGACTCGGTCACCGGCCTTTCGTGGAACTATCCGGAATTCAAGGGCTTCCACGATAAAGTCTACTGGGCCACGCTGGCGACCAGGAACCTGCCGATCACCTTCATCAACCACGCGGACGACATCGCCCTGCGCGTGTTCACGCCGAGGGAAGCCAGCGGCGAAGGCTTCGAGCCGAAGGGCACGCATATGGACTTCCCGCCGGGCGATATCTCCTTCCTCAACGCGATTCTGCCGATCGGCACCAAGTTCAATCCGCCGGGCGAGCTGGGGCCGGCGGCGCAGCAGGCGCGCACGCCCAACCTTGGCATCTGGCTGGAAAACACCATCGATATCGTGACGGGACAGCCGCCGGCGCCGTGAAAGGGCGTGTGTAATTTTGTTTGCCAGTTGGCGTTTTTCATAATTGCGCACGATTGCCGAGCTGCGCACAATGTTGACAAACCCGCGCGACCAGAATCGCGCGGAGATAACAATGTGGAGACAGCCGCAATGAAGACTTGTGCCGGACGCCTTGCTGCGTCAATGCCCGCTGCGTCGCCCGGCGTACACCGCGCCGCGATACCTTCCCGCCCCGCCTCAGCCTTCTCAACCTGATCTGCCTCGCATGCCGCCAGCGCCCGGTCGCTGGATCCCAGGATTCCGTTCGCATGGACGGATGACGCGTTCGCCCAGCCATGTGTGGGGCGTGCGTACCTTGTGGTATCCACCAATAACATAGAGGAGACAATTCATGAAGAAAAATCTTTCCGCTCCGAGCGCAGCTGGCGCAGGAGGCGGGCGCTGGCGCCGTGTCTTGGCGGTGTCGGCGCTGGCGCTGGCGACGGCCGCAATGCCGTCGGCGCAGGCGGCCAGCTATACCTGGAACAATGTGCGGGTGGTGGCCGGCGGCTACGTCGACGGCATCGTCGGCCATCCCGGCCAGTCCGGCCTGTTCTATGCACGCACCGACATTGGCGGCGCCTATCGCTACGATAATGGCACCTGGGTGCCGCTCAATGACTGGACCGCGCCGTCCAACTGGCATCATATGGGCATCGAGTCGATCGCGATCGATCCGCGCAATGTCAATATGCTGTACATGGTGGCGGGCATGTACACCCAGAACTGGGATGGCAACGCGACGGTTCTGGTCTCTAACAACAAGGGCGCCAGCTTCAGCTCCTACCCGCTCAGCTTCCGTACCGGCGGCAATAACGACGGCCGCAATGCCGGTGAACGCCTGCAGGTCGATCCCAACTTTGGCTCCGTGCTGATGTACGGCACCTTCAACGATGCCTCGCAGACTGCCACCAACGGCATCTGGAAGAGCACCAACAGCGGCCAGAGCTGGACCCGGCTGAGCGGCTTCACCGCGCTGGACAACGATACCAGCGGCAGCGGCGCCGGCGTGGCCTTCGTCACCTATCACAAGACGTCCGGTAACAACGGCAGCGCGACACCGGTCGTCTTCGCCGGCGTCTCCAGCGCCAGAGCCGCCTCGGCCGGCGTCACCCTGTATAAAAGTACCGACGGCGGCAGCCACTGGTCTGCGATTACTGGCGGCCCCACCGGCCAGTATCCGAACCACGGCCAGATCGCCCCGGACGGCAATCTGTACATCACCTACGGCAATGCGATTGGCCCCAACGGCATGACCAGCGGCCAGGTATGGAAGTACAGCATCAGCGGCAACTCCTGGCAGAACATCACGCCGCCCAATCCGAACAATTACAGCTTCGGTTACGGCGGCCTGTCGGTCGATCCACAAAAGCCGAGCACGCTGGTGGTGATGACCATGGACCGCTGGTGGCCTGGCGACACCATGTTCCGCAGCGTCAACGGCGGCACCAACTGGGTTGATGTGGGCGCCGCGTCCAGCCGCGATCCGAGCGTGTCGCCATGGGTGAAGTTTGGCGCCGCCACGGCAGCCTTTGGCAATTGGGGGCAGGTGGTGATTGACCCGACCAACTCGGCGCGCGCATTCTATGGCACCGGCCAGACGGTGTGGACCACCACCAACCTGACCAATGCCGATGCCGGCCAGGGCACCAGCTGGACCATCGGCGCCAATGGTATCGAGGAAACCGCCACGCTGGCGCTGATTTCGCCCACCTCCGGCGCGCCGCTGATCAGCGGTCTGGGGGATATCTGCGGTTTCGTGCATACCAGCCTGACGGTGTCGCCGCCGGCTGGCATGCACAGCAACCCGATCTGCGGCAACGGCACCGGCCTGGATTACGCCAAAGCGCTGCCGTCCAAGATTGTGCGGGTGGGAACGGGCGGCTCGGTGTTCGGCGCGGTGTCCACCAACGGCGGCACCAGCTGGTCGCCGTTCACCAGCCAGGCCGGCTCCACCCAGGGCGACGGCACGGTGGCCATTTCGGCCGACGGCGGCACCATTGTCTGGGGGCCGAAGGATGTGTCGCCGGCTTACTCGACCAACAACGGCGCCAGCTGGACCTCGACCGGGCTGCCGGTCAGCGGATCGTGGCAGATCCTGTCGGATGGGCTGAACGCCAACCTGTTCTACGCCTACAACGCCGCCACCGGCATCTTCTACGCCAGCTCCAACAAGGGCGTGAACTGGTACACGGCGGCATCCGGGCTGGGGACGGGCGGCAAGGCGGTCACGGTGGCGGGCAATCAGGGCGATGTCTGGTTGGCCACGTCGTCGGGCCTGTATCGCAGCACCAGTTCCGGCTCCGGCTGGACTCAGATGTATTCCGGCGTGGTGACGGCGGCTAACTCGATCGGCTTTGGCAAGGCGGCCAGCGGCGCTTCCTATCCGGCCATGTACCTGGCGGGAACCGTGAACGGCGTGCAGGGGATATTCCGCTCCACCGATACCGGCACCACCTGGGTGCGCATCAACGACAATGCGCATCAGTGGGGCGGCTACTCGCTGGTGGTGGGCGATCCCAAGACCTTCGGCACGGTCTATATCGCGCCTAACAGCGGGCGAGGCATCATCTACGGCACCT
Organism: Duganella sp.; assembly: GCF_039595735.1. Lineage (NCBI taxonomy): Bacteria > Pseudomonadati > Pseudomonadota > Betaproteobacteria > Burkholderiales > Oxalobacteraceae > Duganella > Duganella sp. Next base: position 134,340 of record NZ_JBCNLB010000015.1, on the reverse strand, counting down.
CGCCTAACTAGAGCGCTGCGGCGGTTTAGTCCGTGGTGACTTCCGCGCCGTTGACGAAGTTGACGATGACGGGATTCACCACATCGCCGTGGGTCACAGGCCCCATATGGCCACCGCGTGTCTGCATGGCGGTGGCATTCGGCAGCGCGGCCCCCAGCTGCTCAACCAGCAGGCGGGTGGAGGCCGGGCTGCGTTCGCCGGACATGAGCAGCGACGGCATGGTCAACATGGACAAATCCGCCAACGTTGCCGGTTCACCCAACAGCGCCTCGAAGTCCAGCCGCACCTTGGCGATCTGCGCCACCATCTTGTCCTGCGCGCCGCGCGGCGCATCCTCGAAGGCCCCTGGGCGATTCCAGTAATCGATGAAAATGCGGGTGGCGTCGCGATCCGACGCACTGGCCTTGATGCCTTCCACCACGCTGACTATCTCCCTCTTGGCCGGATGCTGCGCCGGCAGCAGGTGGAAGGCCACCGGCTCGAACAGCGTGAGCGACAGCACGCGCTGAGGCATGCGGCGCGCCATGTGCAGGGCGCAGGCGCCGCCGAAGGAATGGCCGATCAAATGGAACGCTTCGCCCGGCTCCAGCTCCGAGGCGGTGGCGGCGATCACCGCGTCCACCTCGTGCGCCAGCGTATGGGTATAATCTTCGGCGGCATCGGCCGGGAACGGCGATGCGCCATAGCCAAGAAGATCGACCGCGATGCAGCGGTAAGCATCACCCAGTTGCGCTTTCAGCGACGACCACTGGGACTTGGAACTCATGGAGCTATGCAGCAGGACGACAGCAGGTTTCATTATCAGCCTGGTATGAAAAAAGCGAAGCGGGGATTATACCTGTGTATTGTCTATACCACTCCGTGCACTTTTTGCGCGGGACAGGAGTAGAGTAGAAGCTATGAATAATTCTAAAAAATTCGCAGGCCTGGCAGGTCTCGCCAGCGTGTTGTGGATGGGGGTAACCGCAGCGGTGGCCGCGAGTCAGAAGCGGCTGCTGTTCAACCCCCTTGGCAGCAAGCGTGAGGTACTCAAGCCTTATAGCAGTGGCCATCGCACCCGTCCTATTGTGGTGCGGGCCAAGGATGGCACACGCTTGTCCGGCTGGCTGATGACACCTCCGTTGGCCGGCCAGACGCCAGGCGTGGTGTATTTCGGCGGCCGCTCGGAAGAAGTGTCCTGGGTGGCGCGCGACGCCGGCAAGCTGTTTCCCGGCATGGCGGTGCTGGCGGTGAATTACCGCGGCTATGGCGATTCGCATGGCGACCCGGCGGAAGAACACTTCGTGGAAGATGGCCGCATGCTGTACGACTGGCTGAGCGAACGCCATCACGTCGATCCAAAGCGCATGGCGGTGGTTGGCCGCAGCCTTGGCTCCGGCGTGGCGGTGCAGGTGGCGATGGAGCGCGACGCCAATTCCATCGTGCTGATTACGCCTTACGACTCGATCCTGGCGATCGCCAAGCGCAAGTTCAAGGCGATTCCGGTGGAGTATGTGCTGCAGCATAAATTCGAGTCGATCAAGTACGCGCATCAGATCAAGGCGCCGACCTACGTGCTGCGCGCGGCGGTGGATGACATCGTGCCGCATTCGCATACCGATCTGCTGGTGGAAAAACTGGGGGCGCTGCATGCGGACGAAATCGTGCCCGACTCCGACCACATCAACATCCCCTATCTGGAATCCACGCAGACCCGCATCGCCAGTTTCCTGGCGAGCCGTTTCAATGCTTCCCGGTGAGCTGGTGATGCAGGCGGCGCAGGCCTAGCCACACGGCGCCGATCACCAGCGGCACGGCGATGCCGGTCATCAGGTCCGGATTGACCGGCGTGCCGCTGGCCTTCAGGGCCTTGCCGACATAGCCCACCAATCCCAGCGTGTAGTACGAGATCGCCGCCACCGACAGGCCTTCCACCGCCTGCTGCAGCCGCAGTTGCTGCGCCGCGCGCGCGTCCAGCGATTGCAGGATCTTTCGGTTCTGCTGTTCCTGTTCGATGCCGACCCGCGTGCGCAACAGGTCATTGGTGCGGGCGATACGTTTCGCAAGGCCTTCCTGCCGCTGCGTCACCGAGGTACAGGTGTTCATGGCCGGTGCCAGGCGTCGTCCCATGAATTCCGCCAGCGTCGGCGTGCCGGGAATGCGCACTTCGCGCAATTCCTGAATGCGCGACTGCACCAGGTTGAAGTAAGCCTGCGAGGCAGCGAAGCGGTAGCTGTTGTTGACCGAGATTTTCTCCAGCTGCGCGGCCAGGCTGGTAATCCGTTGCAGCATTTCCTGGTCGCCGTTGGCCTGGTTTTTGACCAGGGTGGCGGTCAGGTCGGCCAGTTCGTTCTCGATGCCGTTCAGCGCCGGCTGGGTGGCCTCGGCTTGCGGAAGGCCGAGCAGCGCCATCATGCGGTAGGTTTCGATTTCCAGCAGGCGGCCGACCAGGCGGCCGGGCTGGAATTCGCGCAGATGCTGGTCGCGCACCACAAAGCGGCTGAAGCCATCCGGATGGATCAGGAAGTCGGTCCATACTTCAGCGTTGCCGCCGCCGCTGCTGCCCACCAGCGATTTGCCCTGGTACAGATCACGGATGCTGGCGGCGAAGCTGTCGTCATCGGAGGCGTCCTTGCACAGCAGGACATGGGCGGCAACGATGATCTTGCCGTGCAGGCCGGCCAGCCATTCCTGCGGCACGTGCTGCACCGGCATGCGCTCGAATGCGGCGCGGAAGTCCATGCCCGCTTCGCCGCGTTCGACGAAGGTGTAGGTGGCGAATTCGGTGTGGCACTCCCACTTCAGGCGGAAGCGGCCAAAATCGTGAAAGAAGTAGCGCGCCTGTTCGTGCGGACCGGCCACCCCGTAGTGCAGGCAAAGCTGTTCCAGGATCTGGTGCTGGCTGCTGCGGTGGTTCTGGCGCGAGGGCTGGTCTTGCTGAAGATAGAGCGCGAAATGGGTGATGCTCTCGGGCGCCTGCAATTGCAGGAAGGGGCGAGAGTGGATTTCAGCCGATAGCGGGACGCGCATCGGGTGATTGAGCTTGGCGAAATCGGCGTTGGCACGATAGGCGAGCGACATGGACTTCCTTATTTTATTAACCGGGTATGTTTAGCGCATTGGCGCAATGGGAGCCCTGCAAGAAGCAGGCCAGATTGGCGAATGTGACAGCGGCGATTTCGCGCATGGCTTCAATGGTGAAGAAGCCTTGATGCCCTGTGACCAGTACATTCGGGAAGGTCATCAGTCGCTGGAAGACATCATCGGTAATAATGTCGCTGGAGTGATCGTGGAAGAAGAGGGTACTTTCCTGCTCGTAGACGTCGATCGCCAGCGCGCCCAGTTGCCCGGACTTCAGCGCGTCGATGACGGCGGCGGTGTCGATCAAGCCGCCGCGCGAGGTGTTGACCAGCATGGCGCCACGCTTCATGCGCGCCAGGCTGGCGGTGTTAATCATGTGGCGGGTGGCGTCCAGCAGCGGGCAATGCAGCGAGACGATGTCCGACTGCGCCAGCACCGCATCGAGCCCGGCGCGTTCGGCCACGCCATCCAGTTGCGGCGTCGGTGCGGGATCGCTGACCAGCACCTTGCAGCCCATGCCGTGGAAGATGCGCGCAGCGGCAGCACCGATCTGGCCGGCGCCGACGATGCCGACGGTTTTGCCGTGCAGCGTCATGCCCAGCAGGCCGTCCAGCGCGAAGTTGCCTTCGCGGACGCGCGCGTAGGCACGGTGGGTGCGACGGTTCAAGGTCATGACCAGGGCGAGCGCATGTTCCGCCACTGCTTCCGGCGCGTAGGCCGGCACGCGGGCCATGAACAGGCCCAGACGCGCGCCTTCTTTTACATCGACGTTATTGAAGCCGGCGCAGCGCAGCAGCACCGCGCGCACGCCCAGTGCTTGAAGGGCTTGCAGCACTGGCGCATCCAGCTTGTCGTTGACGAACACGCAGACGGCGCTGCAGCCTTGCGCCAGCGGCACGGTGTCCAGCTCCAGCCGGTCGGAGAAATAGACCGCTTCAACGCCGCCTGGACGTGCTTCGTCGAGAAAGCGGCGGTCGTAGGGCTGGGCGCTGTAGACGGCGATTTTCATGGCAGTTCCGGCGCCCACACCAGCAGGTCGGTGACGCCGATATCGATGCCGGCTTGAGACAGCAGCGTGCTAGCCTGGCCGCGATGGTGCGTCTGGTGATTGAAGAAGTGCAGCAGCACGCTGCCGAAGTGGCGGCGGTAGGCGTCGCCGCGCATGCTGCGGTATTCAAAGGTACGCGCCAGCTCGGCCTCGGTCAGTTGCGGCACCCACGCCAGGATGATAGCGTCCAGCTGTTCGCGGTAAGCGCGCAGCGTCGCCAGCTCGGTGCCGAAGGCGTGCGTCAGGCTGGTTGGCTGCGGCAGCGCCTTTGCGGCTTGCAGTGCCGCGAAACCGGCCGGGTGGGCGCTGAATCGCCTGAGCCAGATGGTATCGGCTGTCAGAAGGTGGTTGAGGGTGCCGCACAGGGAGCCGAAGAAAGCCTTGCGGTCGGCGGTGAATTCGTCCGGCGGCAGCTGGGCCGCCGCATCGTACAGCTTCTGGTTCATGTCCGCGTTGTAGCGGGCCAACAGGGCGAAGTACTCAGGTGTGCTCATTCGGTAGGGCGAAAGGATTGGATTGCAGGAAGATCTGGTCGTTCAGTTTTTGCAGCACCAGCGTGCGCTCTTCACTGCTCAGTGCCGGCAGACCGTCGCGCTCCGGCTCCAGCGTGGAGAGCAGGTCGCGCGTCATGGTTTTGCCGGACGGCGTGGTCTGGTCGTCTTTCAGTTTGCCCAGCGTGTAGGTGAGTACGCGGGTGGTCTGTTGCGCCTGCATCTCCAGCGTGGCCTTGGCCAGTGCGCCTTTGTCGTAGGCGATGTTGGTGGTGCTGCTGGCCGAGTCATCGATGGTGATGTATTTGTAATTCTGCGAGTTGGGCGACAGGTCCAGCGCCAGTCGGGCGTCCGCCTTCACCGGCGCGTGGTAGCGCGCCTTCAGGTGCGACTGCTGCTGTTGCGAGATGCCGCGGTCCAGCTGCGAGGTGCCGGTGATGGTGGTCTTTTGCGACAGTTCGTAGGCAAAGCTGTCCTTCTCCGTGATGCGCGCCGGGTTGGACGCCACCTCGGTCTGCGCGAACGATGCGTTGAAGTCGGCCAGCCCGGTGGTCATGGCACGATCCTGGTCGGTCAGCACAATGCCGCGCGGTGCAATGGCGGGCGTGCCGTAGTCGCTGTTCATGCCGGTGAAGGCGTCCTTGAACATGGAGATCATGGCGCCGTTGCCTTGTCCGCGCGCGCCGGCCTGGTCGACCTGCTGCAGATATTTGTTGAGCGCCTTGGCTTGCTGTTCCTTGCTGCCCCAACTGGCCGGCTGGCTCAGGTCCACCTTGATGTTGGCGCTGCCGGCAGGGCCGTTGAAGCTGAGCGTGCGCTGCGCGGCGTCAGCGTGGAATTCCAGTTGCTGCGTTTGGGTTGGACTGAGCTTGATCTGCCCCTTCAAATCCACCGACGACAGCGCGCCCTGATCGAACTGGGTCAGGCCGCCTACGTCGATGCGCGGCGGATCTTCAGTCAGGCCGTCGATCGATTTCTGGAAGGCCTCGGCTAATTTGCCCAGCGCCTTGCGCTCTGCCTCATTCAACTTGCCGCTGCTGTGCGCTTCAATGGCGATGCTGTTGTCGCCGGCGTCCAGCTTGAATTCGACCTTCACGCCGCTGCGGGTGGTGACGGTCAGCGCGATCTGGTTGTCGCCCATGCCGTGCTGCGACACCTGCGTCGGCGCGACCAGCATGTCGTAGGTATTGGCTTGCACGCCGCCAGGCGCCTGCTGAACGGCCTGGGAGAAGTCCTCGCCGTCATATGCCACCTGTTTCAGCAGCTCGCCGCCCAGGCCTTTGAGGCGGCCGGCTGCGGGCTGCTCGTTGAAATTACGCGCCATCATATTGGCGGCGGTACTGCGGGTGCGGTTTTCCCACACCAGCGCCTTGGCCGGTGTGTCGCCGGTCGCGCCGCCCAGCGATACCACGGTGGAGGAGCCGCTGCCGCTGCTGCCGGTAGCGCCGGAGGTGGACGTGCTGACACCAGCCGTCGCCGGGTTGGCAGCGGCCGGGGTGGTCCGGGTCAGAGAGGTTATCGTCGTCATGGACCCATTATAGGCTCAATGTCGCGTAAGCCGTCATTCCGGCGCGGTGGTTTTAGCGGTGCAGTCTTACCGGCGGCAGCACCTTGGCCCGCAGCCAGTCGGCCAGCGTGTGCGTCAGCATCGGCAAGGTGCCATGCAGCTGCAGCAGATGCTTCTGATACAGCAGCCGGTACAACACACTGGCCATCGATCCGCCAACGCGGTAGCTCCTGCCGGTAACCGGCCCGGTGAGCGCGCCGACCGCCGCCTGCTGGCCCAGCGAGATCAGCGAGCCGTAGTCGTGATAGCGGAAGTCCGGACGCGGCGTATCGTCCTTGCGCGCCAGCAGATCGGCCAGGAACATGGCCTGCTGGTGCGCCACCTGCGCGCGCGGCGGTGTCGGGCCTTTGACCGGGCAGACGTAGTTGGCGCAGTCGCCCAGCGCGTAAATACGGCCGTCGTTGGTGGAGCGCAGGCTGCCATCGACCATGATCTTCTTCAGGTGATTGACGCTCAGTCCCAATGTCGCACACAACGGCGGCGCTTCCACGCCGGCGGCCCACAAGGTCAAGTCGGCCGGATGGGCCTTGCCTTCGGCATCGGTCACCGCATCGGTGCTGACGCTGGCTACCGCAGTGCAAGTCAGCACATCGATCCCCAGCGAGCGCAGATGACGCGCAGCGCGCTGCGCCTGCAGCGGATCGAGTTGCGGCAGCAGATGCTGGCCGCGTTCGATCAGCGTGATGCGGATATCCTGCTCCGGGTCCAGTGCGTGCACACGGTACGCGGCCAGCGTGCGCGCCGTGTTGCTCAGCTCCGCCGCCAGTTCCACGCCGGTGGCGCCACCGCCGACAATCACCACATTGACCGGCTGCCTGTTTTCGCCGGCGTGGATGCAGACGTCGAAGAAGCGGCGGCGGAAGTGCTCCGCATCGGCCACGCTGTCCAGTGTCAGCGCATGCTCCTGCGCGCCCGGCACGCCGAAGAAATTGGTGACGGACCCCAGCGCCAGGACCAGCTTGTCGTAAGCGATCACGCGGCAGGCGCCATCGCCGCCGTTGCGTGGCGACAGGGTGATGGTTTGATGTGCGCGATCCATGCACAGCATATCACCCTGCACGAATTCAAAATCGTGATCCAGCGCCTGCGCGCTGAATGGCAGTTCGCTCACCTGCGGGTCGCACTTGCCGGAAGCGACCGTATGCAGCAAGGGCTTCCAGAAGTGGCCGGGCCAGCGGTCCACCAGCACGATACGCGCGCGCTTGCTGGCGCCGAGCGTGTCTCCAAGGCGGGTGGCGAGTTCGAGCCCGCCCGCACCGCCGCCGACGATGACGATGGTTTCCATATTGCGCCTCCAGTACAGATTAAAAAACTATGCGGCTCGGTGCAGCCCCGGTGCGGGGCGCCGCTGATCCGGCGTGTAGGGGCTGGCCTGCAGCTCGTGCAGGGCATCGAAGGTGATGAACTGGCGTGGACGCACCACGTCGGTGCCGTATGGCGCGACGGAGACGGTCCACAGGCCGGCATCGGCGGCGGCGCGCAGCGCAGGCACCGCGGTGTCGATGGCGATGGCGTTGTGCGGCGCTGCGCCGACCGCGTTCAGCGCGTGGACATAAGGACCGGCGCCGCTGGCGTTGTCGAAGTTCACGCCGCCGGCGACTACGCTGAACAGGCTGGTGACATCGGCGCCGAAATAGCGATCCAGCAGCGCAGACGTGGCGGGCGCCGGCAGGTCGGTCAGGATGCAGATCTTGCAGCCGGCAGCGGTGGCGTCCTCGATCAGCGCCAGCGCGGCGGCTTGCGCCTGCGGTGGTTTCGTCAGGATCGCCTGATGGAACTGGCGGTGCTTGTCTTCATACAGCTCCGCCACGCGCTGCTTCTCGCGCGACAGTGGCGGCACGCCGACAACGGCAGCGATGGCACGGGCGTAACCATGTGCGGCGGCGGCAGCGCGCAGCGCCGGCAAGGTCCAGCGTACCGACAGGCCGGCGTTGGCGAACGCCGCGTTGCAGGCTGCAAGGTGCAGCGCTTCGGTATCAAACAGAACGCCGTCCAGGCCCATGAAGATCACGTCTATGCTCATATTATTCTCGCTCAACGATGTCAGATGATTATCAATATAGAGGTAGAATGAACAAAAGAAAAATTAAAGATTTTCGATAAACGATAAGGAATGCTTATGTATCACGCGAGTTTTCGCCAGCTCCAGTCGCTGGTATTGGTGGGGCGCCACGAGAGCGTGTCGCGGGCGGCGGACGCCATGCACCTGACGCAGCCTGCGGTGTCGTTGCAAATCCGCACACTGGAGGAGATCGCCGGCATCGCGCTTACGCGCAAGGTGGGCCGCAACATCCAGCTGACGGCGGCCGGCGAAGTGATGGCGGAATTCTCCGAGCGCATCCTGCGCCTGTGGGAGCAGGCCACCGATGAACTGGCGGCGCTGCAGGGCGTGACTTCCGGTACGCTGCGCATCGGCGCGGTGACCACGGCGGAACACCTGCTGCCGCCGATGCTGGTGCCGTTCACGCTGGAGCGCCCGGACGTGCGCCTCAAGCTGCAGGTGGGGAACCGCACGGAGATCATCAACATGCTGGCGCGGCATGAGATCGAGCTGGCCATCATGGGCACGCCGCCGCGTGAGCTGCGCACCAACGCCGCCAAGTTCGCGCGCCATCCGATGGCCTTTGTCGCCAGCCCGTCGCACCCGCTGATGAAGAAGAAAAAAATCACCCTCAACGATGTGATGGCGGCCAACCTGCTGGTGCGCGAACGCGGCTCAGGCACGCGCACGGCGGTGGAAAAGCTGCTGCGCGAAGAGGGGCATGCGGCGGAATTCGGCTCCGAGGTATCGAGCAACGAGGCAATCAAGCGCATGGTGGCGGCCGGGCTGGGCGTCGGCTTCCTGTCGGTGCACGCCTGCGGTCTGGAATTTGAAGCCGGCCTGCTGGCCACGTTGCCGATCAACCTGGTGGAAGCGGACTGGCACATCATGCACCTTTCCGACCAGCCCATTCCCAAAGTGGCGGCGTCGTTCCAGGATTTTGTGATTGAAAACGGCCAGGATCTGGTGGCGCGCGAGCTGGAAGGCTTCACCAAACGGCTGGGAAAACGCAAATCGTATCGGTAAAGTGACCAATACAGTGGTGCTCACTGTTTGCATAAGTGTACTGGTCAATACCAGTACACTTGACCGTACAATGCAAATACACTTAGCCTAGGAACCACTCCAATGTCGCTTGAATTGCTGCTGCCCCTGTGCACTTTTGCCGCCGTCAGTTCCATCACGCCCGGCCCGAACAACGCCATGATCCTGGCCTCCGGCCTGAATTACGGCTTTGTGCGATCGCTGCCGCATCTGTTCGGTATTACCTGCGGCTTTGCGTTCATGATTTTCGCCACCGGCATGGGGCTGCACGCGGTGTTCGAACAGGTGCCGATGCTGCAGATTGTTCTTAAATACGGTGGCGCCATCTACCTGCTTTGGCTGGCGTGGAAACTGGCGCACGCGGCGCCGATGAGCGGCGAGCAGGCCGGCCTGTCCAAGCCGATGGGCTTCTTTGGCGCGGCTGCCTTCCAGTGGATTAATCCGAAGGCGTGGGTGATGTCGCTGAGCGCCTTGACCACCTATCTGCCGCAGGGCTTCAAGGTGGCCGACGTGGCCACCCTGGCGGGCGTGTTCGGCATCATCGGTATCTTCTGTGTCGGCGCCTGGGCGCTGTTTGGCGTGGCGATGCGCCGCGTGCTGCAGGACCCGCGTTCGGTCCGCGTCTTCAATATTGTGATGGCACTGCTGCTGGTGGCAACCCTGTATCCTATGCTGGCCTGATACCATAGCGGCTTTACCGGATTTTCGAAGGATTGCCCATGTTTCCTCGCACCGCGCTGTTGATTGCTGCCTTGCTGGCCGGCGCCGCCCACGCCGCCACCTTGCCGTCGGACCTGATGCTGCCGGTGCCGGAACGCGCCGCGCGCGGCTATGTGGAAAGCTGGGTGTTCAGCATCGAGATCGAATCGGACAAGCTGACCGGCATGGATGCCTGCCGCAAGATCCTGACCGAGCGTGGCTTCGTGCCGACGCTGTCCAAGACCGCCAGCACAGCCGCGCCATCGCTGCACTTCAAGGTCGCCGGCCACAAGGAATATGCGCAGGCCAGCACTGAAGCGGATGACACGCTGGCCGCTGTGCGGCAGGCCAAATGTCCCGGCACCCTGAGCTGGAACGTCAGCGTAAAACAGGCGCGCCGCTGATCAGTGTTTGATGTGCGGCAGCCGCAGTGCATGCAGGCGGTCGCAAATCTGATCCAGGTCGGCGTGCCGGGTGGCTTGCTGGGCCAGCAGGTAGCCGCGCGCGAACTGGATCGCCCCCGCCGATTGCGGATGCTGTAGCGCCAGTTCCTGCAGCAGCCGTTCGGCCACCACCACATCGTTGTGCTGCCCCAGCTCCTCCTGTACCGCCGCCAGCGTTTTCAGATACGTATGCGTGCCCTTGGCGCGATACAGCGAATGGAAGAACTCCAATGCGTAGCGGGCGCGCTTGGCGGCGATGCGCGTGCGGTGGGCGCTGGTGGCGTCCTCCTCGCTCATGCGGTTGGCGCGCTTGATCAGCGACTTATGCAGATGCTGCATGCTCTGGCGCGAGAATCTGGCCGCCGAGCCATTCAGCAGCGGCGCCGCCTGCAGCATCCACGACCCCAAGGTCAGCATCAGATGCGTGTAGCGCGGCGACAGGATGGCTTGCGCCGCCTCGCGCCGCCTGGCGTGCGCGGCTTCCAGTGCCAGCGCCTGCAACTCCATCTGCGGCGCATCGATGCGCGACAGCGTGGAAGTCAGCAGCACATCCCAGTCGCGCGCCGCGCCCAGCTGCGTGCCGAGCCAATCGATATCTTCCTGCAGCGCCGGCGGGCAGGGCGCCACGCTGGAAAACAGCTTCAGCGCCGAGCGCAGGCGGCGCACGCCGACACGCATCTGGTGCAGCGTTTCCGGATCATGGCCTTCCACCACCGCGACTTCATTGCGCTGGATGTGTTCGAGGCAGTTGCCCAGCACGGCGGGCAGGGCCTCGGCCAGCGTGGTGCCGGCGTCGAGCTGCAAGGCCTGCGCGCGGAAGGGCGCGTGGCCGGTTTCGCGCACCAGCAGGTAGCCGCGCTGCGCCTTGTTGATGTTGCTGATGCGCAGAGGGATATCGTCCAGCAGCTGCAGCGCAAACGCATACAGGCCGGCCGGATCGCCTTCCTTCAATTCCAGTTCGATCTCGTTGACGGCGACCTTGTGCGCCTTGCGCTCGATGTGGCCGACGTCCAGCGCCACTTCGATGCGGTTGCCGGCGCTTTCCACTTCCCAGCTGTGGCGCTCTACATCAACCACGAACAGTGAATCCAGCCGGTCCTTGAGATCCGGCGTGCCCAGTACGGACAGCCAGTGTTCATCATTGCCGATCAGCTTGCGCAGCCTGGCCAGACGCGGCCAGCAGCGATCCACCACGCCTTCCCATTCGTTACGGCGATGCAGGCCGCTTTGCACGCTGCCGCCAGCCTTCATGGTCTGTACCCACTCGCCGTTTTCCTTGCGCACGCGCAGGCCGGCGCCGTGGCGCAGCAGATGCAGGTCGGGTGTATCGAAATAGCGCGCGGTCAGCCGCTGCACGCGCGCGGGCGTGTCCAGCAGCGGGTGATGCAGCAGCTTGTCGTTATCCTCGGGGGCGAGCAAGAGTTTGAGTTCGACTTCCATCAGCTCAGTGTAGGCAAAAGCGGAGACCGGTGGCGCACGTTTTTACGGCTGCCGCGGCAAGGTCTGCAATAGTTGCGCCCAGGCAGGAACGGCGGCACGCCAGAAGGCATCGATCGTTTCCGCCTGTATATCCAGACCGAGGAAGCGGGCGGCCGGCAGCATGGCGGTGCGCAACAATTGCTGCGGATCGCTGCCATCGTCAAAGGCGATGGCGCCGGTTTGCTTGGACATCTTGTCGCCGTTTTCGTTCAGCACCACCGGCACATGCAGATAGCTGGGCTGGGGCAGCCCCAGCACCTGTTGCAGGTAAAGCTGGCGTGGCGTGGAATCCAGCAGATCGACGCCGCGCACGATATCGGTGATGCCTTGCGCGCCGTCGTCCACCACCACCGCCAGTTGATAGGCCCAGTAACGGTCGGCGCGGACGATGATGAAATCGCCCACCTCGGTGGTCAGATCCTGGCTGTAACGGCCGAACCAGCGGTCCTCGAACGACAGCACGCAGTGCGGCGACTGCGGCACTTTCAGGCGCAGGGCGCGGCCGACCTTGCCGGGCGCGAGGCCGTTGCGGCAGGTGCCGGGATAAATCGGCGCGTGGTGCGGGCTGAGCGACTGGTTCACTTGCGAGTCGGCGATCTCCCTGCGTGAGCAGCCGCAGGGATAGACCAGGTCGCCCAGCTGTTCCAGCGCCTGCTGGTACAGCGGATAACGCTGGGTTTGCCAGGTGACTTCGCCATCCCACAGCATGCCGCAGCGCTGCAGCGAATTGAGGATGTGCTGATCGGCGCCGTCCACATTGCGGGCGCCGTCCACATCCTCGATGCGCACCAGCCACTGGCCGTGATGCACCTTGGCATCGAGATAGCTGGCGATGGCGGCCACCAGCGAGCCGATATGCAATGGCCCGGTAGGCGAGGGCGCGAAGCGGCCGATGTAGGGAAGTCGAGCAGTCATGCCGATATTTTCGCATACAATGTGCGCGCGGAAATCCCGCACCGACCACTTACGCTCTCAGGACATCATGACAAAAATGAAGACATCCTTAGCTGCCTCGGCACTGGCCATGAGCCTCGTGCTGGCATTCCCGGCCCACGCAGACGCGGGTCAGACCGCCGTTGTGCAGGAAGCGCCGCTGCGCGCGCACCTGGCCTTCCTTGCCAGCGACCTGCTGGAAGGCCGCGGCACCGGCCAGCGCGGCGGCGACCTGACCGTGGCGTACCTGGAAGCGCAGGCCATGGCGCTGGGGCTGAAGCCGGGCAATGGCGACAGCTTCCGGCAGTCGGTACTGATCGCCGGCGTCAAAACGCAGCCGGCCGAGAGCACGCTGAAGCTGGAAGCGGGCGGCAAGCCGCTGGACCTCGCCTTTGGCAGGGACTGGGTATTTGCGCCGGGCGACGCGACCGCCGCGCACAGCTTCAATGCGGAGCTGGTATTCGTCGGCTATGGCATCACCGCGCCGGACCAGCAGTGGAATGATTTCAAGGGCATGGACCTGAAAGGCAAAGTGCTGGTCATGATGGTCAACGACCCGCAGCCGAGCGCCGAGCAGCCGAACCGCTTCAACGGCAAAGGCCTGACCTACTACGGCCGCTGGACCTACAAATTTGAGGAAGCGCAGCGCCAGGGCGCGGCCGGCGTGCTGCTGATCCACACCACGCCGACGGCATCGTACGGCTGGAGCGTGATCCAGAACAGCTGGTCGGGCGTGGAACGCTTCCAGCTGGCGGCGGGCACGCTGGGCACGCCGCTGCAGGGCTGGATCACGGACGACACGGCACGCGCCCTGTTTAGCGCGGCGGGCCAGGACCTGGACGCGCTGCGCGCCGCCGCCGAGAAGAAAGACTTCAAGCCGGTGCCGCTGGCCGCCAGACTGCATGGCGACATGAAGGCGGCGGTGCGCAAGGTCGAGCAGTTCAACGTGGCGGCGGTGGTGCCGGGCACGGATCCGAAACTGAAAGACGAAGTCGTGATCTACAGCGCGCACTGGGACCACCTGGGCAAGCAGGGCGACAGTGGCGACACGATCTTCAATGGCGCGGTTGACAATGCCTCCGGCTCGGCGGCACTGCTGGCGATGGCCGAACAGGCGCGCAAGGCGCCGGCCAGGCGCAGCCAGATGTTCCTGTGGGTGGCGGCGGAAGAGCAGGGCTTGCTGGGCAGCGCGGCGTATGCCTCGTCGCCGCTGTGGCCGTTGGCGAAAACCGCGGCCAACCTCAACCTGGACAGCCTGAACTTCATCGGCACCACGCGTGACATCGGCACACAAGGCAGCGAGCGTACCGAGCTGGGCAAGCTGGCCGAAACGGCGGCCAAGGCCATGGGCATGCAGATCGCGGCGGCCAAGCCGGATCTGGCGGGTGGCTACTTCCGCAGCGACCACTTCAACTTCGCGAAAAATGGCGTGCCGGCGTTCTCGGTCACCTCGGGCCGCGACTACATCAAGGACCCGGCGGGCGCCAAAGCCAAGGCCGACGCCTACGGCAAGCGCTACCACCAGGCCAGCGACGAATACGACCCTGGCTGGGACCTGTCCGGCATGGTCCAGACCGCGCAATACACGCTGAACCTGGGGCGCCTGATCGCCAACGGCGCCAAGCTGCCCGAGTGGAAAGCCGGCGACGCCTTCGCCGTCCCCCGCAACTAACAATCCGGGGTCAGGTCCGCCATTTCTACACGGCCTCTGCCGTAGCGTCGCTACGGCAGAGGCCGTGTAGAAATGGCGGACCTGACCCCGGAGTTAGCGGACGCTGAGGGTGATGGTGGTGCCGGTCAGGTCGATGCCTTTGATGGAGATGCTGCCAAAGCTGCTGCCTTCGGTGCCTTTTACCCGGATGTTGTTGAAGGCGATTTCGCCTATCGAGGACGGCAGGCTCAGCGTCAGTGAACCGTCTTTGTTGATGGTGGCCGCCGCCTTGCCCGGGTCGTAGACGACGTTTTTCATGCTGGTGTCGGCTTCCAGAAAACCCAGCACCGGGTTGAGCACCTTGCTGATTTCCCCCACCACTTCCAGGTTGCTGCCGCGCGCGCGTTTGACGGCGTTGACCAGCTCGTCGCTCAGGCCTTGCGCCGAGGTGCCGCCCAGCTCTTCTTCGCTCATGGCGCGCAGCGCGCGGTTGCTGACCGGCGCGCTGGCCGTCAGCGCCGCCGCCGGCAGCGCCGAGGCGGCGTAGGTTTCCAGCGGCGCCAGCAGCGAGGTGGCGAGCGCCGCCGCCATCCGCAATCGCCGCTGCTTGCGCAGGGCGCTTTCGATGTGCTCCTGGGTGATCAGGTTGAGGTCGGCAAAGATGTCGCCCAGCCGCTGGCCAGTCTTGCGCTGCAGTTCGATTGCGCTGGCCAGCTGTTCTTCGGTAATCAGCTGTTGCTTGACCAGCAGCTGACCCAGCATCGATTTGTGTTGGTTGCTTGATAGCCATCCCATCTCGTTCTCCTCAGGCGGATTTGCGCGGTGTGGTGGGCGCCTGCAGCACGTCCGGCCCCGGCCCCGGCTGGTGCGCCAGATGCTGGATGTCCGACGGCGCCATGCCGAACCAGCGCTTGCAGGCGCGGTAGAACGCGCTCGGCTCGGAAAAGCCCAGCTGGAAGCTCAGCATTTTCAACGATAGTTCGCCGGCGCTCAGCGATTGCCGCGCCAGTTCGCGCCGGGTGTCGTCGACCAGGTTGGTGAAGCTGGTGCCTTCCTCGGCCAGCCGGCGCTGCAGGGTGCGCTCGCTCATCATCATTTGCGCGGCGACGTCGTCGCGGTGCGGCGGGCCTTTCGGCAGCAGGCCGGCCAGCAGCGTTTGCACCTTGGCGCTGAAGGTCGGCGGTTGCGCCGCCGCCAGCGTGGCCAGCACGCCTTCGCCGCCGCCGTTCATCAGCGGCGGACTGGCCGGCAGCGCCGAGACCAGGTCGGTGTCGGAAAATTCCATGACGTTGTGCGGCATGTCGAAATGCACCGGGCAGCCGAAGGTTGCCTCGTAGGCGCGGGCGTTGGCCGGCGCCGGGAAGCTGTATTCGACCACCACCGGGGCGATGTCGTCGCGCCCGGCGGCGCAGCGCAGCGAGCGCAGCAGCACGCACCAGACGAAGTCGTAGCGCTGCTGCGGCACCTCGCGCCGCGCGCCCGGCAACACCAGCCCCACGCGCGTGTGGCCATGGCAGCGCTCGATCGAGCTTTGCACGGTGGGCGACACCAGCATGATGTGGCCCATCACGCCCAGCCAGCCGAGCCGGTGCGGCGTGGAGATTTTCAGCCCGATCAATGGGTCGCCCGATTGTTCCACCAGCAGTTGCCACAGGTGGCTCAGTTTGTCCGACAGGGTGAGGGCGTCGCACGCGATGCCATCGCCTTCGTCCAGTCCGGCCTGTGCAAACAGCGCTTCTGCTTGCACGCCGGATTGCGCCAGGCGCGATTTCACGCCGCGCACCAGATGCAGGGCGGAACAGTACGTCATGGCGTGACCGCAGCGCGCAGACGCAGGCCGATTTTTTCTTTCAGGCCCTGCAGCTTGGGATCGATCACCGGCCGGGTGTCGGCGGCCACCCCTTCGCCCAGGGTTTTCTGCATTTCCGGCAGCATGGCTTCAAATTTTTTCTTGACCGGCGATTCGAGGATGGCGATCAGCTGCCTGAGTTCTTCTTCTGTGTAGCGCTCGGCCAGCAGCGGGGCGATGGTGGTGGGAATCAGCCTGTCGGCGCTGGCGCGCGTGATCGGCGTGGCGTCGGCCATGAATTGTTTGGCCGCGCCGACGATGTCGTTCATGGCGGCGTCGCGCTTGTCCGGCGTGGCGCGCCCCTGCAGCATGGCACGTGCCTGCTGCACCGCGTCGGCCACCGGCACCTGCAGCATGGATTGGCCGATGGTGTCAATGTTCCACAGCTTGAGGACTTGATCCACCAGCGCCTGCTTGGCCGGCGTAACCGGCGCCGCGTGCGCGCTCAGGCAGGCTGCGCTCAAGGCCAGCAGCATCAGACCGTGTTTGGCTTGTTTCATATGTGCTCCTCCAAGGGTAAATCAAAAACGCTTGTTCAATTCAAAGCCGAAGTAGCGGACGTGGATGTCGCCGCGTACGTCTTGTCCCGCGTACGGGTTGTAAATCACGTTGAGGAAGGTGTTGCAGTTCATATTGCAGCTGGTGTTGGCCGGCGTGGTGAACTTGCCGGTCATGTAGGAACCGGTGACGTTGATGTCCAGGTTCTTGTTGATGCGGAAGCCGATGCCGGCGCTGCGCAGCCTGGTGTTGGGCAGCGGCGCCAGCAGGTCGATCTTGTCGGCCGGGATGGAGGTCTTGCGCGGCTCGTAGCCCAGTCGCACGGTCAGGCGCTCGATCGGGTTCAGCTGCAGGCCGTAGGCCAGGTTGACCACGCTCTTGTAGCCGCGCGGGATGATCAGTTTGCCGGAATCCGGTATGCCGTACAGCCGTGCCACTTCCAGCAGCTTGACGCTCTGGTCGAACTGGAAGCGCAGCGCATCCCAGTCGCTCCAGCGCGCGTAGCTGGCATCCACATTCAACTGGATGTATTTCACCGGCTTGAGTTTCACGCCCACCTGCAGGTGCGCAGGGAAGGGGATGGTGGCGCTCATATTGCCCTTCTGTTCGGCCGGGATCGACGAGGGGAAGCCCAGCACCGCGCCGGCGATCGGCCCCAGCAGGCTGGCATTCATGCCGCGCACGAAGTTGCGCAGCATGGGCTCGGCCTTGAACACGTAGCTGCCGGTGTAGTGCGTTTTGGAGCCGCTTTGGAAGACGGCGCCCAGCGCAAATTTGGGCGATGGTTCCCACAGCACGCCGATGTTGATGGTCGGGTCGAATGGCGCGGTCATTTCCAACCGCATATTGGCCGCTTTCTTGAACGGGCTGACCATGCCGTCCTTGCCGCCGCCGCACACGCCAAAGCCGAACACGTCGATGATGTTGCCGCCGTTTTCCGGGCACCAGCCTTTTTGCAGCTGGCCGAACACGCCCAGCAGTTCGTTGGGGAAGCGCATATTGGTGTCGACCACAAAGGCCGCGTGCGCGATCGGTACCGACACGCCAAAGCGCAGCGTGTCGGAGAACTTGTAGCCGACCGACGGCGCGGCGTACACCAGGCGCTGGATCTGCTGTTGCCGGCCCTGGTACTGGCCGGGATCGTTGGGATCGGTGGTGCGGTCCAGGCTCATGGCCTGCGACATATAGCTGTCGGTGGCAAAAGTCCACGGCGAGCCGGGCTTGTTCCATGCCATGCCGATGCCGGGCACGGCCACCGCCGGCAGACGCCAGCCCGGCATGCCGTAGCCGGGCACGTACATCACTTGCCGCACCGGGCCGGTGGAGGTGTTGGACAACGGATCGTCGCGCCAGCCGCCGACGTCAAAGCCCTCGCCCGGCTTGAAGCTGGCGCTGGTGCGGATCGAGGCCACGAAGTTGTGGATGCTTTCACTGTCCCCTTCCAGCCGCGCCAGGCCGGCCGGGTTGAAGTGGATCGAGGCGATGCCCGGCGGGTCGGCCGTCACCGCATTCCCCAGCGCCATCGCCACCACGCTGGTGGTGAGGTTTTCGGTCAGCGCGGCATGCGCCGGCACGCTCAACGTGCCGGCCACGGCGGTAGCGATGGCGAGGCGGCGCATATCAGAAGCTCAGCGGCAGGTTCATGCCCACGATCAGATTGGGCGAGTCCGGCGTCAGGCCGATGCCGACCGAGAAGTTGACCGTGGTCTTGGGCGAGATGCGGTAACCCAGGCCCAGGTTGAGGATGCCGGAAGTCTGCATATGGGTCTTGGCTTCCAGGCCGTCGGCAAAGCGCAGCTTGGAACCGGCCGAAATCGCTTCCTGGAAGGAGACGGTGGTGGAGATGCCATACGACAGCGCGTACGCGAAGCCCAGCCCGAAGCCGACGCTGGGTCCCGGCGCCACGCGCGTCAGGATGCGCGTGCCGTTCACCTGCCACAGGTTCCTGGCCGGCAGGCTGGCGGTGAAGTTGAGCGAGCCGAACAGCGCGACCGGATCAACGATCTTGTTGACGTTGACGCCGACGGTGGCGGCGCCGACGCCGCTGCCGGTAGCTTCGCCGCTGCCGGCGATGATCTTGAACGGGCTGCGGCCGGTCGGCAGGCGCACATTGCCGGTCAGCGTCAGGCCGGGCTGGTCGCGGCGCGCTTCAAACGGTTGCCAGCGCGCGCCCAGGCCGATGTCGCCGATCGAATTCGACAGGCCGCTGCGCGCGGCGGTGTCGGCGTAGCGCGAGATCAGCGGCAGGGTCAGGTTGGCGGTCAGGTTGTCGCGCACGCCGTAGTCGGCCGAGAAGGTGTTGGTCACCGTGTGCGAGTTGTTGTTTTCAATGTTGAACAGGCTGGCGCTGCCGTTGGCGATGTCGGTGACGATGCGTTCTTCGCCCACATAGCTGTAGCTGAGGTCATAGGTCAGCGCCAGCTGGTTGCGGCGGATCAGGGTATATTGCTTGTCGACCGCGGTGAGGGTCTGCTTGAGCAGGGCGCTCTGGTCGCCTTCGCCTTCTTTCTTGGCCAGCGCGTCGCGCGCGGCATCAGCGGTGGCAGCTTGCTGTGCCAGCGCGGGCGCGGCCATGAGTCCGAGAACGACAGCGAAAGGGATGGTGCGTAACATCATGTCGGCTTCCTTGAAAGAGGGGATTAATTGCGGTGCATCCAGGTGCCGGCTGCGCCCGAGTTCACGGCGCGCATCAGCAGCTGTGCGGAATTGCTGAGAGGGTCCTGCCGGCCCTTGCCGGTCACGCGGTCCATGTCCACCACGCCCAGTTCCTGGTCGCTCAGGGCCAGCTGGCGCACCGGTTGCTGGCCCTGGGCCGGCGAGATGATGAACAGGGTGTTCTTGTCCCACCAGCGGGCGAATTCCTCCACCGAGAACACGATGTTGCCGGCCGACGGATCGGCAATGTAGACCACGCCGTCACGGATGCCGCGCAGCACCACGAAGTGCTTGGAGCCGGCATAGTCAATTGGCACAATGGCCGGTTCGTCCAGCGTTTTCAGGTCCTTGATCTCGGCCTTGAAGCCGGCGCCGGACAGGCCCATGGAGCCGACATAGCGCTTCATGTCCAGCAGCGAGAAGCCGCGCCGTTCGATGATTTTGTCCTTCTCGCCTTTCTCCAGCATGCCTTCCATGGCTTGCTGTTCGTTGACCATCACGCCGAGGTGGTAGTTGAGGATGGTCACCAGCGCGGCCGAGCCGCAGCTGTAGTCAAAGGCCTGGCGCACGATGTGTTTGTACTTGAGCTCGGAGAACGGCTCCAGCCGCACCGATTGCACGTAGGCGCCGCCGCCCAGCAGGGGCTGCGGCATCTCGTACTGGTCCTTGGGACGGTCTTGTGGTTCGTGTCGGGACATGACACCGGCGCCGCCGATGATGGCGGCGAGTACGCCCAGCAGTAGTGCCAGCATGGTTCAGACCACGTAGACCACGTGCGCGCGCAGGCGGGAAAAAGTGCGGGCGTAGGCTGCGCCCAGAGGCGTCCGGCGCCCCAGTGCTGATTTCATGCTGTGTCTCCAATGTTCTCGATTAGAACGGTCGTGCTTTATTTAAGCGACAACTCGTCTTTTCATTTTTGTAAGTCATTAACGCATGGTTTTCCGCGCCGCCGCATCTCCTTTTTTAGAAACGTGACTCTAGGTTTTGGCTTGGAACTTATGCTACGGCACGCAACAGGCGCACAACACAGCGCTCACTCTGGATGGCTCTCAGGGCCAAGTCGTTGGCTTTCGCGGTCAGCGCGCCATGCTGGACCCGTGGCGCGACCGACTCATATGATTAATTTAATTAATATTCAAATATTAAGATTTTCACGGACCGGAGCGCGGCGCGCCGGGGCTCCTACCCGGAGCGTTGGGCGCGCCGCACGGCCGTGAGCCAGATAAAAAACTTACTCATACAACCGGAGATACCAAATGCACATCATCAAATCCGCAGTCGCAGCAGCCCTGGCAACCCTGGCGTTCTCGGCATCGGCCATGACCCCGATCCAGGACGCCGAACTGAGCACCGTCAGCGGCCAGGACGGCGTGTCGATCGCTGCCAACCTGAACATCAAGATCGATTCCTTCGTCTACACCGACACCGACGCGCTGGACGCCAACGGCCTGGGCGGCGGCTCGGTCTCGTTCAACGGCATCAAGGTCAACGGCCTGATCGCCGCCAACATCGACATCCTGTCGAAGAACTCCTTCCTGGCCGCGGCCGGCGCCGCTGGCGTGACCAACCCGGGCACCTTCTACAACCCGGCCACCGGCGGCGACGTGGTGCAGATCGCCATCCCTTCGACCGTGGTGGCGGATGGCCACTACCTGAACGTGTCGGTGGACTCGATCAAGATGGGCAACAACGCTGCCTCGTTCGGTTCGGTCGCCATGAACCAGATCGACATGCGCGGCACCACCGTGTGGATCTTCGCGCACTGATCGGCGCGGCTTCCCAGGCCTGTAGCTTGGCCTGAGGAGTCATGGACGGTACTGACTGCGGGGCCATACACTGGTCCCGCAGTATCAAAAAAACACACAGCGATAAAAAACCATTAACGGAGACGATCACATGCAATTCTTCAAAACCGCCATTGCAGCAGCCCTGGCAACCGTGGCTTTCTCGGCATCGGCCATGACCCCTATTCAAGACGCAGAGCTGAGCACTGTCAGCGGCCAGGATGGCGTGTCGATCGCGGCCAACCTGAACATCAAGATCAACTCCTTCACCTACACCGACACCGATGCGCTGGACGCCAACGGCCTGGGCGGCGGCTCGGTCTCGTTCAACGGCATCAAGGTCAACGGCCTGATCGCCGCCAACATCGACATCCTGTCGAAGAACTCCTTCCTGGCCGCGGCCGGCGCCGCTGGCGTGACCAACCCAGGCACCTTCTACAACCCGGCCACCGGCGGCGACGTGGTGCAGATCGCCATTCCATCGACCGTGGTGGCGGATGGCCACTATCTGAACGTGTCGGTCGACTCGATCAAGATGGGCAACAATGCTGCCTCGTTTGGTTCGGTCGCCATGAACCAGATCGACATGCGCGGCACCACCGTGTGGATCTTCGCTCACTAATCAGTTGAGCGGCGGCGGCCCCGGGGGCGGGGCCGCTGCTCCCTATCATGACTTCTACACTATTGCGCCGGCTGCTGCCGGGCGCGGCGCTGCTGTGCGGCATGCACGCGGGGTCGGCGCAGATGCAGCCTTTGAGCGAAGACGAGCTGGCGGCCGTCAATGGCCAGGGCCTGGTCAGCATGACCAACACCAGCTTGAACGGCTTCGACTTCAGCAAGATCGCGCTCGATGCCGATATCACGCTGAGCGCCAACCTGCGCAATATGCGGCTGGGCGAGTACACCTACGCCGCCCGCAACGGCAGCGGCGCCGACCTCGATATCCCGCTGCTGCAATTCGGCCGCAGCGATGGCACCGACGCCCAGCGCCTGGTGCAGATCAGTAATCCGTATTTTGAATTCGTGTACCGCAATGCCGCCGACAACACTTCGCGCGAGGCAATCGGCATGCGCTTCGGTTTTGAATCGATCAAGGGCGACATCGGTTTGCAGATCACCACGCTGTCCGGCTCGATGCAGGTGAGCGGCACCGCTGCCGATGGCAGCACCATCACGCTGGACTCGCGCACCGATGCGCTGGGCGGCAAGCGCTGGGATGGTTCCTGCACCGCGCCATGCCTGACCTTGTCGCAACTGGGCGGCGTGACGGCCGGCGACGCCAGCGGCGGCAGCCGTGACTTCTGGATGTCGATGCTGAAGACAGCCGTGCAATTCCCCACCACCAACGGCGCGCCGGCCGCCGACACGGCGCAAGCCGGCATGTGGCTGAACTGGCGCGACAAACTGCAGGCGCTGTCCACCAACGGCGTCACGCCGCCCAACCTGCCGAAGGGGCGGTAATGCGTTGCGCGCTGGCGGTGGGCCTGATGCTGTGCACGCAAGCGTGGGGCATGGAGCCGCTGAGCGACAACGCGCTGTCGGCGGTGCGCGGACGCGATGGCGTCAGCTTTGATCTGCATGGCTTTGCCATGACCGGCGACGCGCGCGTCAGCTATACCACCCCGCTCGGCACCAGTCTGTACGTGGAAAAATTCCACGCCGCGCGCAGCGACAATCCGCTGCCGTTTTCCGATCCCTACCGCCTCGACATCCTGCCGTCCGCGCCGGGGCTGGCGGACTACATCAACATCGCTTTCCCGACCAATGCCAACGGCGACCAGCGCTGGCAACTGGCCTATGACTGGGGCGTGGGCGCCAACGGCGTGGTGCGCGAGCAGGGCAGTGTGGTGGTCAAGGACATGGTGTTTTATGGCGGCGGCCTGCAGTTCACCACGCCGCAAGTCAATGACGGCATCGCTTTTGGGGCGGCGCTGAAGATGGATATCGGCCAGCTGTCGTTCCAGCCGCGCGGGCGGGATGACGCGACCGAAGCCATGGTGCTGAGCGGCGTGCATATCGGCGGCGTGGACGGCAACCCGTGGGTGATCGCGCATGTGGCGGCGCAGCCGGCGGTGATCAATGCGCTGAACGATGAGAGCGGACCGCGTCTGCATATCGGCATTGACTGGCCGGATGCGCGCTATGGCAATGGCCAGGCGTCGGCGGGCAGCATCGTGGTCGACAATATCTCGTTTGTCAGCCCGGGGCAGCCGGCGGTGGATCTCGGCTCGTCGCGCATTGGGTCGGTGCAGATCCAGTATCTGGATATCAAATTCAAGCAATGATGAAGCGTGCCCTGTTCCTGCTGATGCTGGCCGGCGCGGCGCAGGCCGGTGAGCTGCGCGCGCTGGATGACCGGGAGCTGTCGCAGGTCAGCGGCGGCGATGGCATCAGCTTTGCGGCGCACGTGGTGCTGAACGATCCGACGCTGGTGGGCGCGGTCAGCGACAGCCGCCTGTCGCTGGGCTTCAGCGGCGGCGGGCAAAATCGCTACATCGTGTTCAAGAATGTGCGCGGCACGGTGGACATGTTTGCCGTCAGCCTGGGCGTGCAGACGCGCAGCGACGGCGGCGGCGATTACATCGCCATCGGGCTGCCGGGCTATGTGCACTACACCAACCTCGGCTTCGAGTCGCTGAGCGTGCAGAACGACCCCGTCGCGCCGGTGACCAACAGCCTCGGCAGCCTGAATATCAACGGCACGGTGTCGCTACAGGGACAGGTGCGCTTCTGGGGGCACTAACGCTTTTCGGTGGCGAAGATGCACAGCGCGATCAGCGGGAAAGCCAGGCCGGTCCACAGCACGCCAGTCCAGCCGTGCGCCGCAAACATCCAGCCGCCCAGCGATGAGCCGATCGCGCCGCCCATGAAGAACAAGGCCATGTACAGGCCGTTCAGACGGCTGCGCACTTCGGCCGGCAGCGCGAAGATGGCGCGCTGGCCCGTCACCAGGTTGGCCGAGACCCCCATGTCCAGAATGATCGAGGCCAGTACCAGCAAGCCCAGATCCACCAGCCGGCTGCTGTGGATCAGCAACGGCAGCGCGAACGCCAGTGCACCCAGCGTCAGTGCGGCAAAGGTGGTCGAGCGGCTTTTGCCCTGATCGGCGCGGTGGCCGGCAATCGGCGACACCAGCGCGCCAGTCACGCCCACCAGCGCAAAGATGGCCACGCCGCTCTGGCTGATGCCGAAATACGGCCCGGTCAGCTCCAGCGACACGCAGGTCCAGAACACGCTGAAGGCGCCAAACATACAGGCCTGATACGCGGCGCGGCGGCGCAGGATCGGCGTGCTCTGCAGCAAATGCCACATAGACGCCAGCAGCGCGAAGTAGTGCATGCCGCCTTCCGGCCGGCGTTCCGGCAGCCTGGCGCGCAGCAGGAAGGCCAGGCCGGCCGTGGTGATGGCCGACAGCACGAAGATGGCGTGCCATCCCAGCGCGTCGGTGACCAGGCTGGCGACAGGCCGCGCCAGCATGATGCCCATCAGCAGGCCGCTCATCACCTTGCCGACGGTCTTGCCGCGCGTTTCCGGGCGTGACAAGTGCGCCGCGAACGGCACCACGATCTGCGCCGCCACCGAGCCGATGCCGATGCACAGCGCGGCAAACAGGAACAGGTTGGCGCTGCCCGTCATCGAGGCCGCCAGCAAGGCCACTGCCGTGGTCAGCAGGGCGATGAAGATCAGCCGGCGGTTTTCCAGCAAGTCGCCCAGCGGCACGATGAACAGCAGGCCGATCACGTAGCCGATTTGCGTCAGCGTGACGATCAGGCCGGCCGCGCCGGGATCGAGGCCGGTGGCTTTGCTGATCGGGCCGATCAGGGTTTGCGCGTAGTAGAGATTGGCGACGATCAGGCCGGTTGCGATGGCAAACAGCCAGACCATGGCGGGGGAAAGCTCGTGTTTTGCATCCGTCATCGATTACAGCCCCGCTTCCGCACGCGACAGCGCCTGGCGCACTTCAGCGGTAATTTCATAGGAACGCAGGCGTTGCGCGTGCTCGTAGATTTGCGAGGTGATCATCAGCTCATCGGCGCCGGTGCGGGCGATGAAGTCCTGCAACTGCTGGCGGACGGTGTCTGGCGCGCCGATCGCGGTGCATGACAGCACCGAGTCCAGCATGGCCCGTTCCGGCAGGCCCAGCGATTCGAGGTAGCCGGCTTTCGGCGGCGGCAGTTGCGAAGGGCGGCCGGTGCGCAGGTTGACGAAGGCTTGCTGCATGGAGGTGGCGCGGAAGTGTGCTTCCTCGTTGGTGTCGGCGGCAAACACGTTAAAGCCCAGCATGACGTAAGGCTTGCCGAGTTGCGCGGATGGCTGGAAGTTGGCGCGATACAGCGACAGCGCCTGCATCATCATCTGCGGCGCGAAGTGCGAGGCAAACGCGAACGGCAGGCCGAGATGCGCCGCCAGT
The DNA here is from genome assembly GCF_039595735.1 of Duganella sp. Lineage (NCBI taxonomy): Bacteria > Pseudomonadati > Pseudomonadota > Betaproteobacteria > Burkholderiales > Oxalobacteraceae > Duganella > Duganella sp. The sequence continues at coordinate 108,687 of NZ_JBCNLB010000015.1, read as the reverse complement.
TGCGCGCCGAAGGTGCTGGAGCCGAGTATCCACAGCGGCACCTTGGCGCCTTTGCCGGGCACGGCCAGCACGCGGCCGCGTGGCGTGTCGGACATGTAATCCTGCAGTTCCAGCACGTCTTGCGGGAAGGCGTCGGCATCGCTTTCCAGGTTGCGGCGCAGGGCGCGGGCGGTGGTCTGGTCGGAACCGGGCGCGCGGCCCAGGCCAAGGTCGATACGGCCGGGGAACAGCGCTTCCAGCGTGCCGAATTGCTCGGCAATCACCAGCGGCGAGTGGTTCGGCAGCATGATGCCGCCGGCGCCCACGCGAATGCTGCTGGTGCCGCCGGCCACGTGCGCCATCACCACGGCGGTGGCGGCGCTGGCGATGCCCGGCATGCCGTGGTGCTCCGCCAGCCAGTAGCGCTGATAGCCCCAGCGTTCGCCGTGCTGCGCCAGATCCAGCGTATTGCGGAACGAGGCGGATGGATTGCTGCCCTCGGCAATCGGGGACAGATCGAGGATGGAAAATGGAATCATGGTGCTACCTAATCTGAAGTGATCTGGCAATCCTACACAGGTTGGTCTAATCCTGCTGGCGACCGGCTGATTTGGGAAACGATAAAATATTAATAAGGCGAATGAATAATAAATAATATTATTTTAAAAATTAAATGTGAGCAAAATATTCAGTATTATCAAAATGGCCCGAGATAATGTTTTATTTTGCCGACGCTTTTTAAAAAAAGTTTCTGCGGCCGTATAATCCTGCTTTACCATTGGAAACTCTCCAATGTCACCACTACTGCGATGGCACGCACTCTTTTTCTCGCCTTGCTGCTGGCTTGCTGCCAGTCCGTTTTTGCCGCCGGTCAGCTGTACCGGGTCACCCACGAAGGTAAAACCAGTTATCTGTATGGCACCGTCCACGTCGGGCGCGATGGCACGTATCCGCTGGATGCGGTGGCGTCGCGCGCGCTGCTGGATTCCAAGGCGCTGGTAATTGAGCTGGATATTCGCGAAGACAAATCTTTTCAGCTGGCACTGGCGCGCCATGCGCGTTATCCGGAGGGCGATTCGGTGCAACGCCATCTGAGCCCGGCCACACTGGAACTGCTGGTGCAGGCGCTGTCGCGCGCCGGCATTTCGCTGCAATCGGTGCAACAGTACAAGCCGTGGCTGATCGCCAATCTGCTGGTGGGCGCCGAGCTTGACCGTCACGGCTACCAGCGCAGCCAGGCGGTGGAATACGCGCTGCTGGCCGCCGCGCAAAAGCAGGACAAGACGGTGCGCGAACTGGAGAGCGCGGATTATCAACTGGGCTTGTTCGACAGCCTGGACGAACGCCAGCAGGAGCAATACCTGCTGGAGAATCTGGCCGACCTGGCCGATGGCGATTCGCTGAAAAAATCCATGGCGCTGCTTGAGGCGTGGAGCGCCGCCGACGGCGCCGGCATTAACGCCGCGTGGCAGTCGGCCATCAGCGGCGACAGCGTCTCCGCCGGTTTCATGAACCGGGTCCTGCTTGGCAAGCGCAACCCCGAAATGGCCGCCAACATCGAACGCATCATGCAGCAGGACCAGGTGGCCTTCGTTGGCGTCGGCCTGCTGCATCTGGTCGGCGATGACGGCCTGCCGCAATTGCTCAAGCGGCGCGGCTACCAGGTCGAGCAGTTGTATTAATAGGCCTGCACCGTGCCGTTGTTGTAGCGGACGCGGTCGCCAATCTTGTAGCTGGGCGTGGAGTCCAGCACCACCATCTGGCTGCTGCCATCGTCCATGCGCACGGTAACGCGGTAGACTTTGTCGGTGGGCGTGCCGGTGCTGCCACCGGCCGCCGCTGCGCCGACCAGACCGACACCCACATCTTGCCGCTGCATCTGATCGATGGCCTGCACCACGCCATAGGTGGTTTGCGACGTGCTGGTGGTCGACGGCCCGGTCATGCTGCTGGGCGCATAGCTGCCGCTGCCGCGCGAGCCGTTATTCATCCTGTCGGCGCAGGCTGCCATGGAAAGCGCGCACAGCGCCATGGCACACAGTGTCATCTTTTTCATCTTCACCTCCCCTTAAATAGCGTGAGAGAGGCGCGGCGGCGTATGGTTCCCTGACTTCAGTCTCGAATTGATGTACATCAATTGAAACATGCTACCTACACGCAATAATTGTCCGGTATCACTTTAAAGGACATCGATATGTTGACACGCGTGACAGACACTATTATCGAAGAGTTAATTGATGCCACTTGCAATGATGTTCGCACCCGGCACTTTTTTCTTCATGCACTGCACGGCTTGGTTCGCGTGGCCAAGGCCGAACAACTCCAGGAAATGCGTCTGGACGTGGAGCTCGCAACCGGTCCGGTCAGTTTGCTGGAAGGATGCGATAGCGACTCCACAGAACCCACATGAAAGCCGACGCCAGCACCGCCGCATTGCAGTCCACCAGCCAGTCCGACACTGCGCCGTGGCGGTACGGGAAGAAGCTTTGCACAAACTCGTCTAGCGCGCCCATCAGCGCGATGGTGAGCACGGCCTTGACTGCACGCTGGGCCAGGCTGCCGCGGCTGCCGGTGTAGATCAGGAAAGCCAGGCCGGCGTAGGCGATGGAATGCAGGATCACGCCGGTCGCGACCTGGCCGATGTCCTGGCGCGCGCCGGGAATCGAACCCAGGATCAGGATCAGCAGGTACAGCACGATGGCGGTCCAGTAGCGCAGGCGGGCGTGGGAAGTGGTGAGGAGGATTTGTTTGAGCATGGGCAGACGATACCATGCGCTGCGAGAAAACGGGAGTGGCGCACCGGGCAGGCCCGGCGCGCCTTTTCTTCAGTCATGCGTATCGGTTGCATGTACTTAAGATGTAGCCAGTATAGGCAGCCTTTGTGACGCCATCATGACAGCACGCAAAAAAAAAGCCCGCTGTCTGGGAGCGGGCTTAAAACTATTTTCTTGGAGGAGAATAGTGGAGACAGGTGTAATTATGCTGCGTCGCCAGATATGTGTCTAATTGTTGTTTCAGATACCAGTCATCAGGTTAGGACATAACTCTGTCCTCGCGGTTGACAGCGGCCGTGCTCCGCACTAAATTAGTTAACACGTTAACTAATTCGGGCGAGGTATATGGAGCAATTCGACATTCCCGTGGCGGACGCCGGCGTGGTGGCGGCCACCCTGTGGCAGGCCGCGCAGCCGCGCGCCGTGGTGCTGCTGCATCCGGCCACCGCCGTGACGCAACGCTACTACCAGGCGTTCGCCACCTATCTGCACGGGCTGGGCCTGCACGTGCTGACCTACGACTACCGCGGCACCGGGCGCTCGCGGCGCGGCTCCCTGCGCGATTGCGCCGTTTCCATGGCCGACTGGATGGAGGAGGATGTCGGCGCCGTGACGCGCTGGGCGGCTGCGCGCTTTCCGGCGCTGGCGCTGCTGGCGGTGGGGCACAGCGTTGGCGGCCATGCGATCGCGTTGTCGTCGGCCACGCCGCATTTGCGCGCGGCGGTCCTGGTGGCGGCCCATGCCGGCGTTACCCGCACCATCCGCGGCGCCGTGGAGCGGCTACGGGTGTGGTGCGTGATGCGGCTGCTGGCGCCGCTGTTGTGCCGCCTGTTCGGCTATATGCCCGGACGCCGCCTGGGGCTGGGCGAAGACCTGCCGGGGCCGGTGATGCTGCAATGGAGCCGCTGGACCACCTTGCCGCAGTATTTCTACGACGATCCGGCCATGGACGCCGCGCGGCGCGCGGCGCGCGTGCGCCTGCCGTTGCTGGTGCTGGGCTTTGAGGATGATCCCTGGGCCAATCGGCATGCCATGGATCTGCTGTTGCGGCCGCTGATCCATGCGCAGATCGAGCGCCGCCATGTGGCGCCGGTCGAGGCGGGCCTGCCGGCCATCGGCCACATGGGCTTTTTCCGCCAGCGCAGCGCCAGTGCCTTGTGGCCGCAGGTGGGCAACTGGCTGCTGGCGGCGGCATGAGCGCGCCACGGTTTGGATTCCTGTTGAACCGGGCCCAGCGCGCTTTGCAGCGCTGGGTGGAAACGCGTCCCAATGCGTGGGAGGGCATCAGTTCGGCCCAGGTCGGCTTGTTGTTCTTTCTGGAGGCGCACCGCGACGCCAAGATCGGGGAGATTGCCGAGGCCTTGCAGGTGGCGCCGGCGGCCGTGACCAACCTGTCCAAGCGCATGCAGGCGGCCGGCCTGATCGAGCGCGCCGGCGATGACAGCGACGGCCGCGCCACCCGTCTGCGCCTGACCACCGATGGCGAGCGCGCCAGCCGCCAGTCGCGCCGTCTGCTGGATGAAATGAACCACCATCTCACGGCCGGCTTCACGGCGGCCGAGCTGGCGGTGGTGGCGCGCTGGCTGGAGCAGGCGGCCACGCTGGCCGGGAATTAGTCCTGGACCGGCACCGTGTAGTTCAGCGCCAGGCGGCCGCCATCGACATACAGGGTCTGGCCGGTCATGTAGCTGGCGTCGTCGCTGGCGAGGAAGGCGGCGATCGACGCCACTTCTTCCGGCTCGCCGCAGCGGCCCATCGGCGTGCGCGACAAGATGGTGTGGCGCGATTCCGGGCTGGCCATCACGGCTTGCCTGGCCAGCTCGGTCAGGATGGTGCCGGGGCCGATGCCGTTGACGCGGATGCCGTGCGACACCAGGTTCAGCGACATAACCTTGGTCAGCTGGTTGATCGCGCCCTTCGACACCACGTACGGCACCTGGTTCGGGATCGCCAGTTCCGCATTCACGCTGGACATATTGATGATGGCGCCGCTGTGCTGCTTGACCATCACGCGCGCCACCGCCTGGCCGCACAGGAACATGGACTTCAGGTTGATGCGCATGACGCGGTCGAAATCCTCCTCGCACAGGTCGAGGAAATTGGCGGCGTGGGTGACGCCGGCGTTGTTGATCAGGATATCGATGCGGCCGAAGGCGGCGACGGTGGCGGCCACCATGGCATCGACATCGGCCTTCTGGCTGACGTCGGCGGCGAAGAAGCGGGCGTGTTCGCCCAGCTTGGCGGCGGCCTCGGCGCCTTCCGGCTTGATGTCCACCAACATGACCTTGGCGCCTTCGGCAATCATGCGCTGGGCGCAGGCCAGGCCGATGCCCTGGGTGGCGCCGGTCACGACAGCGACTTTGTTCGATAATTTCATGGGGGTGTCTTTCTTGGGTGGAGATGGCAAATTTTAACAGCCACCGGTGGGCGGGTTACAATAGAGGGTTTGCAATTTTCATTAGGGGGCCGTCGTGACTTTTATCAACAAATTATCCGCCGCGTGGACGGCTAACGACTCCCTGCTGTGCGTCGGTCTCGATCCGGACATGGCCAAGCTGCCGGCCCAGTTCCAGCATGACCCGCAAGGCATCTACCACTTCTGCCGCGAGATCATCGACGCGACAGCCGACCTGGCGTGCTCGTTCAAGCCGCAGATCGCCTACTTTGCCGCCCTGAGCGCGGAAGACCAGCTGCAGCAGATCTGCGACTACGTGCGCGCCAACTACCCGCACATTCCGCTGATCATGGACGCCAAGCGCGGCGACATTGGCGCCACCGCGCGCCAGTATGCGCGGGAGGCCTACGACCGCTACGGCGCCGATGCGGTGACCGTCAACCCGTACATGGGCTTTGATTCGGTCGAGCCGTACATGGAATGGAGCGAGCGCGGCGTGATCATCCTGTGCCGCACCTCGAATGCTGGCGGTTCGGACCTGCAGTTCCTGGATGTGGGCGGCAAGCCGCTGTACCAGCACGTGGCGCAGCTGGTGGCGCAGAAGTGGAACCAGCATGGCCAGTGCGCGCTGGTGGTGGGTGCCACCTTCCCGGAAGAACTGGCGCAGGTGCGCGCGATTGTGGGCGACATGCCGCTGCTGGTGCCGGGCATTGGCGCGCAGGGTGGCGACATCGCCGCGACCGTCAAATCGGGCCGCAGCGCGAATGGCAGCGGCATGATGATCAACTCCTCGCGCGCCATCCTGTATGCGCCGCCGCAGGCCGGCGAGGACTTCGCCATGGCGGCACGCCGCGTCGCCCAGGAAACGCGCGACGCCATCAACCACCACCGCACCTAAACTCCGGGGTCAAAACTCCGGGGTCAGGTCCGTCATTTCTACACGACCTCAACCGTACGCTTGCGTACGGTTGAGGTCGTGTAGAAATGACGGACCTGACCCCGGAGTGTTAATGCGGCGGTGCGACTAGCTCGGCATACTCGTAGAGCTCGCCAAGGATTTGCTCGGCGCGTTCGTCGGCGTGCTGCTGCAGCTCATCGATTCTGGCGAAGAAATCGTCTATGGTGCGCGCGCCGCCCGCGCCTTCGTAGAAGCGCGCGGCGCGGTGCTGTTCCCAATGCTCCATTTCGGTGTCCGACAGGGTCTCCGGGAAGTTGCGCGCGCGGTAGCGGAACAGCAGTTCGGCCAGCCGCCCATCGCTGAACGATGGCGACGCCACCGCCAGCCGCGCCGGCGATTCACGGCGCAAGCTGTCCAGCAGGCGCCGGTCTTCCTTGCTGATGAAGCCGTTATACAGATCCTCGTCCACATCCAGCGGCTCGCCGGCCGGACGGTAAAATACTTCTTCCCATACCTGCGCCAGATCGCGGCCGGCCGCGGCAATGGCCGCATGCGCCTTGCCCTGTTCCAGATCAATGCCCCAGCGGGCCGCCATGGCCGGCGACAAGGTCTTCAGGTTGGACACCAGCATCGGCGATTTGTTCAGGTGGATGCTCTTGACCGGCAGGCGCGTCATGCCTTCCGGCAGCGCCTCCGAACGGGTGAAGATGCGGGTGCGGATGGTGTCCGCATCCAGCGTGTACAGCTCGCTCGGATCGTAGCTGCAATCCCAGACGATGATTTCGTTCTTGTTGGTCGGATGCGTGCCCAGCGGGTAGACCAGGGCGATGCAGCCGCGCTCGGCCGGGAACATGCCGCTCACGTGCAGGAAGGGCTGGCGCAGATTGGCCGCCAGGTGCATGCCGATCTCGTCGGCCACGCGGTCTTTCTTGTGCAGCGCGAAGCAGAAGTCGAACAACTTCGGCTGGCGCTGCCGGATCAGCCGCGCCAGCGCAATCGTGGCGCGCACGTCGGACAGCGCATCGTGCGCGGCTTCGTGCAGCAGGCCGTTGGCCTTGGCGAGGTCTTCCAGCTTGAAGCTGGGCTTGCCGTCCTCCCTGGCCGGCCACTGGATGCCATCCGGACGCAGGGCATAGGTCATGCGCACCACGTCCAGCAGATCCCAGCGGCCGCAGCCGTTTTGCCACTCGCGCGCGTACGGATCGATCAGGTTGCGCCAGAACATGAAGCGGGTGATCTCATCGTCAAAGCGGATGGTGTTGTAACCCACGCCAATGGTGCCCGGCTGCGAGAACGCCTGCTCGATGGTGGCCGCGAACTGGTGCTCCGGCACGCCCCATTCCAGGCATTGCTGCGGCGTGATGCCGGTGATCAGGCAGGACTGCGGATCGGGCAGGAAATCATTGGCCGGCTTGCAGTACAGCATGATCGGATCGCCGATCTCGTTCAGGTCGGCGTCAGTGCGGATCGCGGCAAACTGGGCCGGACGGTCGCGACGCGGCACCGCGCCAAAGGTTTCGTAGTCGTGCCAGAGGAAGGTCTGATTGGTCATAGGTGCTACAGTAATTTTAAATTCTGCCGATAATTCCAGCGTGTTCAATGAGGAGCAATATTATGGCTACTCCAGTCTCTGCTACTTCAGGCAATACGGCCGCCGCGGTCCAGTCCAAGGATGACAAGCCGCTGTCGCCGGCCGCCCGGGCCAAGGCGGACTTAAACGTGTCTATCGTACAAGCTTCCTTGACGGTATCGCTTAATTCTTCCAATGAACCCTTGTCGGTGGTGCTGAAAACCGCGCTGACCGGCATTAACGAGGCGCTCAAGGACGATTTTGGCGATAACGCCATCCAGAACGCCGTGTCGCAGGACAATACGCCGGAAGGCACCGCGAGCCGCATTGTATCGTTGTCCACCGCATTTTACGAAGCCTATAAACAGCAGCATCCCGGCGGGGATGAGACTGAAACGCTGAATAACTTCATCAATACGCTGAAAAAAGGCGTGGACCAGGGCTTCAAGGAGGCGCGCGACGTGCTGCAAGGCCTGAAGGTGCTGAATGGCGACATCGCCAGCAATATCGACAAGACCTACGATCTGGTGCAGCAAGGCTTTGCCGATTTCATCGCCGCCCATCAGCCCAAGCCGGCCGAAGCAGAACCAGAGGCTTCGGCCGCAACCTGATTGCGGCCGTTTTCCTTGGCACGGTACAGCGCCGCGTCGGCGCTGGCGATCAGGTCGTGCTCGTTCTGCTGCGGCTGCAGCACCGCCACGCCCAGCGAGGCGGTGATGTGCGGCAGCGGCAGGCGCATGTCGCCAAACACCTTGGCCTGGCGCATGCGCTCGCACAGGCGCTCGGCCACCGACGCCGCCACCTTGTCGCTGGTATCGGGCAGCAGCACCATCATTTCCTCGCCGCCGTAGCGCACCGCAAAATCGGTCGGACGCAAGGCGCCGCTCAGCACCTGCGCGGCCGAGCGCAAGGCTTCGTCGCCGGCCAGGTGGCCGTGGCTGTCGTTGAATTTCTTGAAGTGATCGAGGTCGATCATGATCAGCGCCAGCGGGGCGTTGGAGCCGTGCGCGGTGGCCACCATGGTCGGCAGCAGGTCGTTCAGCCAGGCCCGGTTGTACAGGCCGGTCAGGCCGTCGATCATCGACAGCTGGCGGTAGAACTCGCCCAGCTTCTGGCGCCGGCGCAACTGGGCGTTGGCGGCGCGGATGCGGAAGGACAGCAGGCGCAGCAGGTTGCGCGCCAGCACATTCGATTCATCGATCAGCTGCCACACCAGGTCGGCCTCGACCACCAGCACCTGGCTCTGCTCCAGCGCGACGATGCTGGACAGGTTGGCTTCCTCATCCAGCACCGATTGCTCGCCCACGCTTTCGCCCGGCAGGATTTTGCTGATGGTGCCGTCGGCCATGCCGGTGCGGGTATCGCTGGCCACCGACAGGGCGCCGCGCAGCAGGATGTACAGGCGCGCGCGGCCGGATTCGGTGACGGCTTCATCGGCTTCCAGTTGCATGATGGGGCAGTGTGCCAGCAGCCTCGCGACGGCGGCGTCATCGTTGGAGTTGCGCAGCAGCTGCAAATCGCTGATCTGGTAGCTCGATGAGCCGAAGGTACTGATTTGTTTCATGCAAAAAAGCAATCGATGGTTCAATAGTAGTCATATTGTTGCACGAATGCGGTGAGGAGTGCTTCAATATCGGCATCGCAACCTGACGGGATACAACATGGCTTACATTGACGCGCTGGGCATTGAGCATCAACCGTATCCAGAGGCGCGCATCGTCTCGCTGGTGCCGTCGATTACCGAGCTGCTGTGCGATCTGGGGCTGGCCGGACAGGTGGTGGGGCGCACCGGTTTCTGCATCCATCCTTGGGATGTGGTGCAGTCCATTCCCAAGGTGGGCGGCACCAAGGATGTCAATCTGGACAAGATCCGCAAGCTGGCGCCGACCCATGTGGTGCTGAATATCGATGAAAACGAAAAGCCGACCGCCGACGCGCTGGCCGCATTCGTGCCCAACATCGTGGTCACCCATCCCATGCGTCCGCGCGACAATCTGGAACTGGCGCGCCTGATGGGCGGGATATTCTGCCGCGCGCGGCCGGCCGCCGAGTGGTGCGCCGCGTTTGAGACGGAATACGCGCTGCTGCAGGCCGCCCCCAAAGGGCCGCCGCAAAAGATGTTGTATTGCATATGGCAGGACCCGTGGATGACGATTTCGCAAGACACCTACATCGCGCGCATGCTGGAAGAAATCGGCTGGAGCGTGCCGGACCTGGGCGCCGCGCGCTACCCGGAATTCCGCTGGTCGTCCGAGCTGATTGCGGGCATAGACGGCGTCTTGCTGTCGAGCGAGCCGTATCGCTTTACCGAGGCCCATGCGGACGTGCTGGAGCGGCAGATCGGCAAGCCGGTGCTGCTGGTGGATGGGGAAATGATGTCGTGGTACGGCAGCCGTTCGCTGCAGGGCCTGAAATACTTGCGGGAGCTGGCGCAGCGCTAGCCCCCGCGTCCGTTTACTCCTCGTCGGCGACGACGGCAGCCGAGGCCGTGGCCACGCCGGCGGCATGGCGCTTGTTGTCATGCAGCTTGCCCACCGCGCTGTCGACCGCGCGTTTCAGCTTGTCGGTGGCGCCGCTGATGGCCTGGTGCAGGGTGGCCGCATGGTCGCTGACGGCAATAGGTTGAAGACCGGTAAGACGTGCTTCCATCAGGCAGCGGTTATCGCCGTCGGCCGACTTTTGGCCCAGGTTATCGCTGAGATGGACTTCGACGCGGGTGATTTGCTCGCCGAAGCGGTGGAGGGCATTGCTCACGACAGATTGCACGTGTTCGTCAAGACCAGAATGACGATCGATGGTTTTGTCGGTATTGATTTGGATTTGCATACGCTTGCTCCTGTTGTTGAACTGCGTAACCATCTTACTCCTTCCTGCCTTAAGTGCACGTTAAATAAGTCACCCATTGAGCAAAGAGGCGGCGGTGTTGATGGACAGGCCGAGGATGGCCAGGTTGTAGAAGAAGCACAGCACCGACTGGCCCAGCACCACCTGCCGCAGGCGGCGGTTGCGCACGGTGACGTCGGAGGTCTGCACCGCCACGCAGATGGTGAACGAGAAGTACAGGAAATCCCAGTAGTTGGGCGTGAGGTCACGGTCCGGGAAGCCGAGCGGTTTGTCGCCGCTGTCGTCGGTGTAGTACAGGTGGGCGTAATGCGAACAGAACATGATGCCGACCATGAACCAGGAGCCGATCAGCGTCAGCACGCCCAGCCCGTAGCGCAGCGCCAGTGTTTCGTCCGGCAGATTTTTGGTGGTGGCCAGTTGCGAGACGATGGCGGCCAGGCTGAGCATCACGGCCAGCGACAGCACGGCCAGGATCACCGGGCCTTTTTCATCCTGCTTGCAGGCGGCGCGCTTGATGTCGTGGTGGTCGGCCTGCACCATCATCCACACCATCATGGCCAGGTAGCTCCACACCAGCACGTCCCAGCAGGCCAGCACTTGCGTGACCCAGGGCCAGGCGTCCGGCAGCAACAGGGCCGTCGCCGCCGCCAGCACGATGGCCGTGCTCAGGTGCGGGCGGCTGTGGATGATGGCGGGCAGCGGCAGGCGCAGTTTCATTTTTTATCCTCGTGCGGGAAACGGTCCATGCGCGACAGCACCGGGAACAGCACGGTCCACGCGCCCACCACGGCCAGCGTGGCAGCGCCGCCGAACAGTACGGCGCGCGTCAGGCCCAGCCAGCCGGCAGTGATGCCGGATTCAAATTCGCCCAGCTCATTCGAGGCGCCGATGAACACCGAGTTGACCGCGCTGACGCGGCCGCGTATCTCATCCGGCGTTTCGTACTGTACCAGCAGGTGGCGCACGTAGACGCTGATCATGTCGCCGGCGCCCATCAGGAACAGCGCGACCAGCGCAACGATGAAGCTGGTGGTGGCGCCCAGCACGATGGTGCAGACGCCAAACACCGCCACGCCGCCCAGCATCCAGGCGCCGACACGGCGCGTGATGGGGAAGAAGGCCAGCACGATGGAGCACAGCGCAGCGCCGATGCCGGGCGCGGTGCGCAGCGCGCCCAGGCCACCGGGGCCGATATGCAGCACGTCATGCGCCAGCGCCGGCAGCAGGGCGGTGGCGCCGCCGAACAGCACGGCAAACAGGTCGAGCGAGATGGCGCCCAGCACCACCTTCTTGTTCCACACAAAGCGCAAGCCTTCCAGCACCGTGTGCCAGGAAGCCGGGCCGCTGGCGCTGGCCTGCTTGACCGACTTCACCAGCGACATCATGACCACCGCCGCCAGCAGCAGGGCGGAGGAAATCATATACACCGTTTTCGGCCCGGCCAGGTAGAACAGGCCGCCTAGCGTGGGGCCGAGGATGACCGCCACGTGGAAGCTGGACGAACTCAATGCCACCGCCTTGCTGAAGCTTTCCTGCGGCACCAGGTTGACCAGGATGGCCTGCGTGGCCGGCCCCATGAAGGCGCGCGCGCTGCCGTACAGCACCAGCACGGCAAACACCGGCCATACGGCGCTCAGCCCGGTGTAGGTGAAGCCCAGCAGCATCAGGCCGCACAGCAGCTGCGCGCCCATGGCCAGTGCGATCAGGTTGCGGCGGTCGTAGCGGTCGGCGGCGTGGCCGGCGATCAGGATCAGCAGCAGGAACGGCAGGAACTGCGCCAGGCCGATCAGGCCCAGGTCGAACAGGTTGTGCGTCATCGAATAGACTTGCCAGCCGATGGCGACGTTTTGCATTTGCACGGCCAGGGTGGCCAGGGTACGGGCGGAGAGGTAGAGTGTGAAGTTACGGTGGCGCAGGACGCTGAAGCCGTTGTGGGAAGAACTGTCTGACATTGGGACTTTCAGGAGCAGGGCCGCTTGGGACGCTGCATCCCGAAAGGCCCTGCGGGTTGCATGCTTATTTGTGGATGTCGGCTTCGGTGGTGAAGGCGTCGGCGTAGAATTCATCCTCCGGCAAGCCGCACTGGGCGACGAAGTCTTGCTTGGCCGATTCCACCATGATCGGCGCGCCACAGGCATACACCTGGTAGCCGGACAGGTCGGGCAAGTCCGCCATCACCGCCTGGTGCACAAAGCCGGTGCGGCCGGCCCAGTGGTCTTCCGGCAGCAGGTTGGACAGCACCGGCACGTACTGGAAGTTCGGCAACTGGTTGGCCCATTCGCGGCACAGCGCATCCATGTACAGGTCCTGCGGCCGGCGGCCGCCCCAGTACAGCGTCATCTGGCGGGTCGAGCCTTGCGCGCGCAGGTGCTCGACGATGGCCTTGATCGGCGCAAAGCCGGTGCCGGACGCCAGCAGCACCATCGGCTTGTCCGAATCCTCGCGCACGAAGAAGGTGCCCATCGGCCCTTCAAAGCGCAGGATGTCGCGTTCCTTCATGGTGCTGAACACCTGGTCGGTGAACAGGCCGCCCGGCATGTGGCGGATGTGCAGGGCCAGCGGCTGGCCTTGCTCTGGCGCGCTGGCGATGCTGTAGCTGCGGCGCTTGCCGTCGCGCAGCATGAATTCGATGTACTGGCCGGCGCGGAATTTCAGCGTTTCGTTGGCCGGCAGTTGCAGCGTCATGATGATCACGTCCGACGCCACTTTTTCCAGCGTGCTGACGCGCGACGGCATCTTGCGGATCGGATAGTCGTCGCTGCCGGCCACTTCGCGCACCTCGATCACCAGGTCGGCCTCGGTGGTGGCGCAGCAGAACAGCGCGTAGCCAGCCGCTTCCTCGTCCTTGGTCAGGGCGCGCTCCTGGTGCGCCTTGTGACGCACCGCGCCGGCCACCACCTTGCCCTTGCAGGAGCTGCAGGCGCCGTTCTTGCAGCCGTAAGGCAGGCCGATGCCGGCGCGCATGGCGGCCGCAAGGATGGTTTCGTCTTCCTCGCAGCTGAATTGATGGCCGCTAGGCTGTACAGTTATTTGAAACGTCATACAATCTTTCAGATGAAAAACTTCAAAAATCACAAATTCCACCGGCCGCGCGTGCTGATCGTCGGCTGTGGCGATGTCGGCATGCGCCTGTTGCCGCTGCTGACCGCTCATTTCCGCGTGTTTGCCACCACCAGCCAGCAGGAGCGCTGCGCCGAATTGCGGGCCGCCGGCGCGGTGCCGCTGGTGGCCAATCTCGATCAGCCCGCCAGTTTGCGCCGTCTGGCCGGGCTGGCGCCGTGGGTGATCCACCTGGCGCCGCCGCCTGCCGAGGGCGCACTGGATACCCGCACGCGCAATTTGACCGCCATTTTACCCGAGCAAGGACGCTTGGTTTATGTCAGCACCACCGGTGTCTATGGTGACTGTGGCGGCGCGCTGTTCGACGAGAGCCGTCCGACCGCGCCGCGCAACCCGCGCGCGCTGCGCCGGGTTGACGCCGAACGCGTGTTGCGCGGCTGGGCGCGCCGCAGCGGGGCCGCGCTGTCCATCCTGCGCGTGCCCGGGATTTACGCCGCCGACCGCCTGCCGCTCAAGCGTCTGCAGCAGGGCACGCCGGCCCTGATCGAGGCGGATGACGTCTACACCAACCATATCCACGCCGACGACCTGGCGGCAATTATCGCCCGGGCCCTGTTTCGTGCGTTGGCTAACCGTATCTACCATGCGGTGGATGACAGCGATATGAAGATGGCGCAGTATTTCGACGCGGTGGCGGATGCCTTTGGCTTGCCGCGTCCGCCGCGCCTGCCGCGGGCCGAATTGCAGCAGGTGGTCACGCCGGCGCTGCTGTCGTTCATGTCAGAGTCGCGCCGCCTGCGCAATGGCCGCATCAAACGCGAGCTGGGTGTGCGCTTGCGCTATCCGACCGTCGGGGCCTTGCTGCAGGGGTTGTAAAGTTATGTAAAGAAGTAATGATGATTAATGAAATGTAATTCTGGTGTCAGTTTTTTATGACAAAATTATAAGTTGCACGTTTGACGAGGATCAAGCAAGTCGTCGCGCGTGATAAGATAATGTCAGCCATCTTCCAAGAAGGAGTGCGCGCATGGTAGCCAGTTCGCAGCCAACCAAGGAGCAAGTCCGCGCCTACATGGCCCAGCGTCAGCGCGAGTTTTGCCATCGCCCGCCACCCATGCCGGAAGAAATCCGCCGGCAGTTGGGCTGGCATTACGGCGACGCGTCTGATCACTTCTCCTCCTCTACGTTGTTTCTTCCCAGCACCATTGCACAACTGGCCACTTTGATGGCGGTCGAGTGGTGTTTCCTGGCGGCTGGCGTCCGTCAGCCGAGCTGATCTTTACATGGTTTGATACTTTTTTTTACAACAAAGTTCGCCATAGCATAAAAAATAGGGTTAGAATCTATCCAATTCTCACTCTTATTGGTTTTGTGTCGTTTTTTTTCCAAAGGCGGCGAAGAAACCTGCTAAATATCATGTCCCTGAAAGAAATCACCGCATCGCCTACGTACAACCCGAACCGCGTGCTGGACGCGATCATTGAAAAGCTGCAGCTGAAAAACGATGCCGCCCTGTCGCGCGCGCTGGAAGTGGCGCCACCGGTCATCTCCAAAATCCGTCACAACACGCTGCCGATCGGCGCCACCATCCTGATCCGCATGCACGAGATCAGCGATTTCAGCATTCGCGAACTGCGCGAAATGATGGCGTCCTGATTTCCGGACGGACGATAAAAAAAAACGGCGCCCACTTTCCAGTCAGCGCCGTTTTTTTTCGTCCCGTCGCTGGTCAGGTGGTCAGGCGCGGGCGTTGGCTGTAAAAGCTCGACTGCTGAGCCGCGGCGATCACTGCTTCGGCCTGCAGCGCGCTGGCGCCGATCACGCCCGAGTGGGCAAAGCTGGCCGCCGCCACGCCGGAATGGGCGACCTGGGCGCCCACCACGCCCGAGTGGGCCACCTGCGCGCCGGCCACACCGGAGTGCGCGATTTTCGCGCCCGCCACGCCCGAGTGCGCGAACCGCGTGCCCACCACGCCCGAATGCGCGAACGACGCCGCCGCCACGCCCGAGTGGGCGGCCTTGGCCGGCGCATCCGCGCGCACATAATCCTCGCCAAAGGTGGCTTCGTACAGTTCCTTCATGCGCATGCCGACGCGGACGTGCGCCGCCTCGTCATCTTCGCCGCGCAGGCCGATGTAGGGGAAGTGGTGCAGGAAGTGGCCGAACACGGCGTCGCAATCGGCGGCGTATTTCATGGTGTCGAGGATGTGGTAATGCCAGAAGGTGTCCACGTCCACCAGCGGCGCGGTCTGCTCGTTGGGAAATTTTTTCATCAGGTACAGGAAGCGGCGGTACTCGAATTCCACCGCGTTGGCGCGTTCCAGCGTCCAGCCTTCGCCGGACTCCTCATGCATCAGCTTGACTTTGATCGGTTCCAGGTCAAGGGCGGCGATGGCGTGCATGTCTTGGGCATTCATCAGGATTTCCTTTGCGTATTGATGCGGGTTGAAAGAAGCAACAGACACGCTTGATTTTGCCCATGGGAGACAAGTGTTCCTTGAGGTTAATCAATGTTTGAAAAGAAATTCACAGCGTCAGATCGATCGCCTCGGTGATGGTGTGGGGCACCGCGCCGGCGCCGGTCGGCACCGAAACCGCCACCGTGGTGCCGCCGTTCGGGCTGCCCGTGATGGAGCAGGTGCCGCCCAGCAGGCTGATGCGCTCCTCGATGCCGACCAGCCCGAAGGAGCCGGCCTTGTTGCGCTGGGCGTCGTGGACGCCGATGCCGTTGTCGTTGATGGTCATGCTCAGCTTGCCGTCGGCCTGGCGCAGTTCCACCCGCACCAGGCTGGCGTGGGCATGCTGCAGGATATTGCTGAGCGATTCCTGCAGCACGCGGAAGAACGCGGTGGCGCAATGGTCGTCGACGCGGATGTCGGTGTCGTGATCGATCAGCTCGCACACCATGCCGGAGCGCGCGCGGAACTGGGCGATCTGCCATTCCACCGCCGCGTTCAAGCCCAGGTCCAGCACGGTCGGCCGCAAGTCGTTGATGATGTGGCGCACGCTCTTGATGCTGCTGTCGATCTGGCCCAGCATGTGCAACGCACGCGCATGCAGGCGCGGGTGGCGGTGGCGGGTGCGCGAGGTCAGCAGGTCGACATCGATGCGCAGCACCAGCAGGTTCTGGCCGAGGTCGTCATGAATCTCGCGCGCGATGCGCTTGCGCTCCTGCTCCTTGATCTGGTCCGAGTGCGCGGCCAGGCGGCGCAGCTTGTGGTGCGACTGCTGCAAGCGGGCCTGGCTGTTGCGCAATTCGCGCGTCATCTCCTTGGCCATCTTGACCGCCCGCATGCGCGACGACGACAGGGTGTGGAACAGCAGGAAAAACAGCAGCGAACCGGTGAAGCCGGACGCCATTGCCATCCACGGCAGCCAGCTGTCGAAGCGGCTGTACCAGCTGGCCTTGGGCGCGCTGAAATGGGCATTCCAATGCCGGTTGTTGAAGTCGATCGGCAGCACTACGTTGAACTGGTCGGCGGCGGCCAGCGTCGCGCTGTCGGGCTTGCTGTCAAACAGCTGCACCGGCTGGCGCGGCGTGATGCTGTCGCCGCTGTCGATCAGCACCAGGCGGGCGTCGCGCACCTGCATCTGCTCCAGCGCCGCCTGCACCAGGCGCGGTACGCTGAAGCCGATGCCCACCGAGCCGATGCAGGCGGCCCGCCGCTGCTCGACGGTGTTGAGCGGCAGGTCCTTGCGGTACACCGGCAGCCGCAGCGCCAGCCCGGCGCCCAGCGGCTGGTGCACGCTGTCGATCGGCGTGCCGGAAGCGCTCATGGCGCCGCTGTCGCGGCCTTGCGCCAGCGCGCGCGCCACCGGCGCGCGGTAGGCGATGTCGCGCCCGATCTTTTCGCGGAATTCGGCCAGCGGCTCGATCATGGTCAGCACCCAGTACTCGTCGCGCGCCTCCGGCGGCGACACCGTGGTCACCTCGGGATAACCGAGCGCGGCGTCGCCGGCTTTGTGGCGCAGGTCCGCTTCAAAGGCGGGCCGCTGGGCGTGGCGCACGTACTGGGCGTAGTTGATATTGTCCAGCGCCGGGAACTGGCGCTCGATGTTGAGGCCGCTGACGTAGCGGTGGAAGCTGCTGCGGTCGACCTGTTCGGCGGCATGGAAGAAGCTGGCCGTGCTGCGCAGCACGTCGGTGTAGGCGTTGATGCGCGAGTTGATGTTGTACTGGGCGTTCTGCGCCTGATGCATGAAGCGCTCGCCGGCGTCATACTCGATGGTCTTGGCGGCCGCCAGGTAGAACAATCCGCCTATCGCGGAGGACAACAGCACCCCGGCCCACCACGCGGGGCGTGAAGAGGACAACAGCTGTTTAAGTCCGGGAAATGCAGGCACTGCTCGCCCTTTGTGCAACCGATAGTTTTTTGAATATAGGAAATACTGGTTCAAGCCGTCAAGCAATTTTATAAAAATTGCATTTGTCCTATACGGAGTGTTAATAAAAAACGGCACCCGCAGGTGCCGTTGTTTGATAAGGGCAGGACAGGCTTACTTGGCCGGCCCCCAGCTATCCTTCAGGGTGACGATGCGGTTGAACACCGGCTTGCCTGGCTGCGAATCAACGCGGTCGGCCACGAAGTAACCGTGGCGTTCGAACTGGTAGCGCTGGTCGGCCTGCGCGGCCGCCATGCCCGGCTCCAGGTAGGCTTGCACCACTTCCTTGGCGTTCGGGTTCAGCAGCGAGAGGAAGTCCTTGCCGCCGGCGTCCGGCTGGGCGTCGGTGAACAGGCGGTCGTACAGGCGCACCTCGGCTTCCAGCGCGGCAGCGGCCGACACCCAGTGGATGTTGCCCTTGACCTTGTAGTTGTCCGAACCCGGCGTGCCGGATTTGGAATCCTCGAAGTACTTCACGTGCACGGCGATGACCTTGCCGTTTTCATCCTTGTCGTAGCCGACGCATTCGGTGACATAGCCGTGACGCAGGCGCACGCGGCTGCCCGGATTGTCGCCGATCGGCGGGTAGTAGCGGAAATAGCCTTTGGTCGGCACTTCCATGAAGTCTTCCTCTTCGATCCACAGCTCGCGCGAGATCGGGAAGGTGCGCACGCCCATTTCCGGGTGGTGCGGGTGGACCGGCGAGCTGCACTCTTCGGTCTGGCCTTCCGGATAATTGTCGATGATCAGCTTGAGCGGACGCAGCACGGCGGTGGCGCGCGGCGCCTTCGGATCGAGGTCTTCGCGCACGCAGCCTTCCAGCGTGCTCATGTCGATCCAGCCGTCGGCCTTGGTCACGCCGATGCGCTCGCAGAACAGATGAATGGACTCCGGCGTATAGCCACGGCGGCGCAGGCCGACGATGGTCGGCATGCGCGGGTCATCCCAGCCGTCGACAATCTTTTCTTCCACCAGCTGGCGCAGCTTGCGCTTGGAGGTCACCACATAGGTCAGGTTGAGGCGCGAGAATTCGTACTGGCGCGGCACCGGCAGCTTGAAGAAGCCGCCTTTCGACAGGGTTTCCAGCAGCCAGTCGTAGAACGGCCGGTGGTCCTGGAATTCCAGCGTGCAGATCGAGTGGGTGATGTTTTCCAGCGCGTCCGAAATCGGGTGCGTGTAGTCATACATCGGGTAGATGCACCAGGCGTCGCCGGTGCGCACGT
Organism: Duganella sp.; assembly: GCF_039595735.1. NCBI lineage: Bacteria > Pseudomonadati > Pseudomonadota > Betaproteobacteria > Burkholderiales > Oxalobacteraceae > Duganella > Duganella sp. Next base: position 89,562 of record NZ_JBCNLB010000015.1, on the reverse strand, counting down.
GGTGCGCGTGGCGGATGCGGTAGATGGCCGGGTCGCGCATATTCATGTTGGGCGAGGCCATGGCATCTTCGCTGATCTTGGCGCGCAGGATGTGCTCGCCGTCGGCGTATTTGCCGGCGCGCATGTCGCGGAACAGTTGCAGCGATTCGGCCGCCGGACGGTTGCGGAACGGCGAGTTGGTGCCCGGGGTGCTGAAGTTGCCGCGGTTGGCCGCCATGTCTTCGGCCGACTGGCTGTCGACGTAGGCATAGCCTTGCTCGATCAGCCATTCGGCCATCTGGTACAGCTGCTCGAAATAGTCCGAGGCGTAGTGCAGGTGGTGCTCGACCGAGCCGTCTTTCTGTGGGTAATCGTAGTCAAAGCCCAGCCATTTCACGCTGTCGATGATGGTGTCGACGTATTCCTGTTCTTCCTTGGCCGGATTGGTGTCGTCGAAACGCAGGTTGCAGCGGCCTTGATAATCGCGCGCCAGCCCAAAATTCAGGCAGATGGACTTGGCGTGGCCCACGTGCAGGTAGCCGTTCGGTTCAGGCGGAAAGCGGGTGATGACGCTGGGCATGCCGTCGCGGACGTGGGTACCGGCCGCGAGGTCGTGTTCGACGATGGCGCGCAGGAAATTGGATGGTAGTGCTGGCGCTGGGCTGTTTTTATCGTTGCTCATCTGAAAGTTGGCTGTGCAAAAGTTCTATATTGCTGCATTTTACCGTATTGCCAGTGGGGACATGGCGGCACGGTATAATGATCGATTAATTTGATTTGTCATGGCACCACGGCCCGGAGTTTCCAAAATGGAAAATTACTACAATACACTGGGTATCGCGCCGAACGCCAGCGAAGATGAGATCAAGAAGGTCTATCGCTCGCTGGCCATGCGGTTCCACCCGGACCGCAATCCCGAACCCGGCGCGGATGCGCGCTTCAAGGCAGTGACCAAGGCCTACGAGATCCTGTCGGACCCGGTCAAGCGCGAGGAATACAACCAGAGCCTCAACCACCGCATCATCATCGACGCCGAGGCGGAAGCGTATCAGTTGTGGCGTTCGGTGTTCGCCCTGCACGGCACCACGCTGCCGGCGGCGTGAACCATCCCGTTTTAGAAGAAAGCAAGCAATGAGAAAAGTACACCCAGAGTTCGCCTATCAGGCGCGCGAACTGGAAGGCCAGATCGAGGGCATCCTCGGCGATCCGCCGGATCACAAGAACTACCAGCGCATGGTGCAGGCGCTGGTGGGCGAGTATGCCGACGGCGGCGGCATTGAAGACGTCAACATGCTGGCGTTCGCGCTGGTCGACCATATCGAGTTCAACAACCCGAAAGCCCTGCTGGCGGAAGCCGAGGATTACGAGTTCGGCGACGCCGCGCGCGTGTTTGCCATGGCCGAGTGCAAGGGCGAAGAAGCGGCCAAAATGTATGCGGCAATTGCCGACAGCATGCCGGACCTGGCGCGCCAGGCCATCATCACCGCCTTCCTGCACAAGAATCCGCGCAAGTGGGACGACGACGACCAGTCGCTGGAGCAGCTGTCGGCCAACGACGATGGCGACGATATCGACGATGAAGATGTGGCCAGCGACGACTTCGCGCAAATGTTCGACCAGGATGGAGAGTAAGCATGTCCGAGAAATCTAATCTGCCGGCACTGAGCAAGCAAGTGACGGAACTGGTGCTGGCCGGCTCGCTGAGCCACGCCGAGGAAGCCTTTGCCGAAGCGGCCGACCAATTCGGCGACCTGGCGGTGGTGGAAGTGCTGAACAACATTCCACCGCAAGTGACGGCGCTGCACATGGCCGGTTTTGACGGCGGCAAGATGTCGCTGACCACCTTGCTGGTGCCGCCCAAAGCCTGGGCCGACAGCCTGGCCTTCATCGCCGCCACCTGGCCGGACGACCAGATCGAAGACGATCCGGAGCGCATTGCCGAATCGCTGTTCGCGCACGTGCACGGCGTGGTGTTTGCCACCGACGACGAAGAGCGCCGCAACGAGCTGCTGGCGGCCGCTTCGGCCACCGACCATGGCGCCACCGTGTTTGCCATCCTGTTCTCGCTGGCGCCGAAGGAGATTCTGGAAGTGGCCGGCGAAGTGATTTCCAAAGGCCCGTACCTGACCGGCCAGACCTCGTCCGACAGCGATATCGTGCCGGTGGCGATCGCCCTGGCGCAGGCCTCGGAAGACGGCTGGGACCGCGCGCTGTTCGAGCTGTTCCCGGAATTCCGCCACAGCGCCGATCTGGCCGACGCCGAGTACGACGATGATCCGGACGCCGAGCCGAGCATCCTGCAGCGCTCGACCAAGGAACTGCTGTACCGCCTGCGCAAGCAAGTCCCGTCCACGCGCGCCGCGAAAACCTCGCGCCGCTCGGTCGGCACCAAGATCTTCTCGTGATGGGTGCCGGATCGATGCTGCCAGCAATCGTAGTAGCAACCCTGCCGCGCCTGACCCGCGCGATCCAGCAGTTCGCCAGGCACCCGGACGATGACGCCGCTTACACGCTGGCCGATGAACTGACCGGCATCACCGCCATGGTGGCCGAGAAGTTCACCAACGACCGCACCGCCGAAGGCATCCAGAAGGCACTGCAGCTGACGGTCGGCTGCGTGTCGCTGGGGCTGGACCATGCGCTGCCGGACGAGGATGACCTGGCCGCGCTGAACCTGCTGATCGACGAGGGCGCGGAACACGCGTTCCAGCTCGGCTTCCGCATGATCAAGGAATTGTCGGGCATGCCGGAAGATGCGCTGGTCGGCGAGTACGACAACGACCCGGTGTATGCGCAACGCCGCCTGCGCGACAAGTTCATCGACATCTGCCAGACCGATCCGAACCAGAACTGGGACGGCACGGCGCGCTATGCGCTGCAGTTCAAGCAGCGCAAGGAAGTGCAGGCGGTGGTGCGGCTGGCCAACTGGCTGCGCCGCCACAACAGCGAAGGCCCGGTCAGCGATGCCGACCTGAATGCGGAAGGCGTGATCGCGCTGGCCATCATCTTTGCGGTGGAGGGCGGCGGCATGATCGTGGCGCGTACCGGCCAGAAGGAGTTCGAGCGCTTTGTGAAAGCGGTGCGCAAGAACAAGCCGGACTACGAGGCCGGCTGGGCGGAGCTGGTGGCCAAGGTGCCGGTGCAGCATCATCCGGTGCTGCTGGACCGCATCGACAGCTATCGCCAGACCTGCACCGTGCTGCAAAACATCAAGGGCCGCACGGCCATGAAAACGCTGTTCGCGGAACTGGAGAATTACGCCGGTTCCGAGCTGGACGCGGATTACTCCTGAGCCCCCGCGGCCTCCGTTGCCACCGCAACGAAGGCCGCCACCAACGGCGAAACGGCGTCCTTGCGTTTCGCCAGATACAGCGCGGTGGTGGCCGAGGCGTCGGCCATCGGCCGGTAGCATACCTCGCTCATGCGGATGATGTCGAAAGAACTCGGCAGCACCGACACGCCGCAGCCGGCCGCCACCAGGCCGATGATGGTGGACGCTTCTCCCGCCTCCATCGCAATCGTCGGCTTGAAGCCGGCCTCCCGGCACAAGCGGTTGATCTGCGGGTGGATGCCGGTGCCGGCGCTTTCCGGATACATCACCAGCGGCTCGCCCTGCAAATCCTGGATGGCGATGCTTTTCTTTTTCGCCAGCGGATGGCGCACCGGCAGCACCATCACCAGCGGATCGCGCCGCAGCACCGTCAACTCCACCGATACCGGCAAGGTCAGTTCCGGCGGCCGCACCAGGCCCAGATCCAGCTCCCGCGCCGCCAGCGCCTCGATCTGGCCCACGGTCGACATCTCCTGCAAGGTCAGCTGCACGCCCGGATAGCGCTGGCGATAGCGGTTGATCACCGCCGCAAACAGCGGCGTCAGCGGGGTGGAAAAGGTGAAGCCGACCCGCAGTTCGCCGGCCTCGCCGCGCTCGGCCCGGCGCGCGGTCTGCATCGCCTGCTCGGACAGGGCCAGCACCCGGCGCCCATCCTCCAGGAACAGCTTGCCGGCCTCCGTCAGCCGCACCCAGCGCTTGCTGCGCTCCAGCAGTTGCGCGCCCACTTCCGCCTCCAGCTGCTGGATCTGATGGCTCAGCGGCGGCTGGCCGATGTGCAGCCGTTCGGCCGCGCGGGTAAAGCTTAACTCCTCGGCAACAGCCACGAAGTAGCGCAGATGGCGTAATTCCATTATCTATAAAAAGTATGACTGACGGTTTAAATATATATTGGACAGCTTATTGTGGCAATCCTAAGATGAGTCATCGTACCTCGCAGGAACCGCCGCCATGTTAGTCGCCGCCGCACCCCGCATTGCCCTGGGCAGCCCGGAATTCAAACGCAGCAACCGCGCCATGTTCTTTGGCGGCTTCTCCGCGTTTGCGCTGCTGTACTGCGTGCAGCCGCTGATGCCGCTGCTGTCGCATGAATTCGCCCTGAGCGCGGCGCAAAGCAGCATGGTGCTGTCGATTTCCACCGGCGCGCTGGCGCTGTCGCTGGTGGCCTCCAGCGCCGTGTCCGAACGGCTGGGCCGCAAGCCGCTGATGATGGCGGCGATGGCCATTGCCGCCATCATGACCGTGCTGTGCGCCTTTGCCCACAACTACCCGCAACTGCTGGCCATGCGCGCCTTGCTGGGCGTGGCCCTGGGCGGTATGCCGGCCATTGCCATGGCCTACCTGGGCGAGGAAATCGAGCCGCAATCGCTGGGCCTGTCGATCGGCTTGTACATCAGCGGCAGCGCCTTTGGCGGCATGGCGGGGCGGGTGATCACGTCGGTGTTGAGCGACCACTTCTCGTGGCGGCTGGCGCTGGCCATGGTGGGCGTGGCCGGCATCGCGGCCGCCATCGAATTCTGGCGCAGCCTGCCGGCTTCGCGCCATTTCGCGCCGGCCCATGGCGGCTGGCGCGCGCTGCCTGCCGGCTTCCGGCTGCACCTGTCGGATGCCGGCCTGCCGTGGCTGTTCGCGCTGGCGTTCCTGCTGATGGGCGCGTTTGTCAGCCTGTACAACTACATCGCCTACCGCCTGCTGGGCGGGCCGTTCAGCCTGAGCCAGAGCGTGGTGGGCGCGGTGTCGTTTTTCTACCTGCTGGGCATCTACAGCTCGGTGTGGGCCGGCCGGCTGGCCGACCGCTATGGCCGCCGCAACGTGCTGTGGCTGATGGCGCTGATCATGCTGGGCGGCCTGCTGCTGACCTTGTCGAACTGGCTGCCGCTGATCCTGGCCGGCGTGGCGGTGTGCACCTACGGCTTCTTTGCCACCCACTCGGTGGCCAGCAGCTGGGTAGGGCGGCGCGCGCTGAGCAACAAGGCGCTGGCCTCGGCGCTGTACCTGTTCTTCTACTACCTGGGGTCCAGCGTGATTGGCTCGGCCACCGGCATCATGTGGGGCCGCGCCGCGTGGCCGGGAGTGGTGGCGGTGCTGGCGTGTGCGCTGCTGCTGGCGCTGCTGATTGCCTTGCGCTTGCGGACGCTGGCGCCGCTGGGACAGGCTGAGAAATAAGCGCGGCAAAGGCGTCCGCCGGCAGCGGGCGGCTGTAGTAGTAGCCCTGCATCTCGTCGCACTCGTGCTGGCGCAGGTAATGCAGTTCCGCGCCGGTTTCCACCCCTTCCGCAATCACCCTGAAGCCCAGGCTGTGGCCTAGCGCGATCACCGAGCGCACGATGGCCGCCACCTTGGGTTCGGTCAGCATGTCGCGCGTGAAGGACTGGTCGATCTTGAGGTAGTCCACCGGGAACTGCTTGAGGTAGGCCAGGCTGGAATAACCGGTGCCGAAGTCGTCGATCGAGAGCGCCACGCCCAGCTGCTTGAGGCTGGCGATCACGGCCACCACTTCCTCGACGTTGTGCATCATCAGGCTCTCGGTCAGCTCCAGTTCCAGGTATTGCGGCTGCAGGCCGCTGTCCGCCAGCGCGGCGCGCACCTCATCCAGCAGGGCGTGATCGCGGAACTGGCGCGCCGACAGATTGACCGCTACCCGCAGCGGCGGCAGGCCGGCCCGCTGCCAGGCGGCGGCCTGGGCGCAGGCGGTGCGCAGCACCCAGCGGCCGATGGCGACGATCAGGCCGGTCTCCTCAGCCACGCCGATGAAGCGCGCCGGCGACACCGCCCCCAGCGTCGGGTGCTGCCAGCGCACCAGCGCCTCCATGCCGGTCACCGCGCCGCTGTGCAGATCGACTTTGGGCTGGTACACCAGGCTGAGTTGCTGGCGCGGCAGCGCGTGGCGCAGCTCGGCCTCGATCTGGGCCCGCTCGGCCACCCGGGTGTGCATCGCCGCTTCGTAGAATTGCACCTGGTTGCGGCCCGCTTCCTTGGCGCGGAACATGGCGATGTCCGCATGCTTGAGCAATTGCGCCGCATCGGCGCCGTCGGCCGGAAACACGCTGACGCCGATGCTGCAGGTCACCGTCAGCACCTGCTGCTCCAGCGTCACCGGCGCCGCCACCGCATCCTGCACCAGCTGCAGGATGCTGGTCATCGGCCGCTGATTGGCGATCGGCAGCAGCAGCACGAACTCGTCGCCGCCCAGCCGCGCCACGGTGTCGCCGTCGTTGGCGCAGGCACGCAGACGGTTGGCGATGGTGCACAGCAGCTGGTCGCCCAGCTGATGCCCCAGATGGTCGTTGATGATCTTGAAGTTGTCGAGGTCGATGTACACCAGCCACAGGCTGTGCTTGAAGCGCTGCGAAAAGGTGACCGCCTGCGCCAGGCGGTCGTTGAGCAGCACGCGGTTGGGCAGGCCGGTCAGGGCGTCGTGGTTGGCCTGGTGCTCCAGCTGTTCCTGGTATTCCATGATGGCGGTCATGTCGGTCAGCACGCAGACATGGTGGCCGATGTCGCGCTCGGGGGTATGCACCGGCGCCACGTGCAGCTGCGTCCACAGCAGCGTGCCGTCGCGATGGCGCGGGCGCAGCAGCAGCGTCTGCTCGGTCTGGGACTGCATGGCCGACTGCAGGGCCTGGTATTGCTCGTCGTGCGGCGGCAGGTCCAGCAGGGTTTCCAGGCGCCGGCCCAGCACGGCGCTGGGATTGTGGTCGAACAGGCGCACGAAGGCCGGATTGGCATACTCGATCAGCTCGCCTTCGGCGGCATGGGTGGTGATGGCGATGGCGTTGATGCTGGCTTCCAGCGCGCGGCTGCGCAGCTGCAGCGCCAGCTTCAGTTGTTCCCGTTCGGTGATGTCGTGCGCGAACACCAGCCGCGCCGGCCGCCCGGACAGGGTGACCGAGTGCGAGGACACGTCCACCCGCATGCGGCTGCCATCGCGCCGCATATGGGTCCAGACCCCCGACTGTTCGGCGCCCTTGGCGGGCGCCGCGGCCAGATTGTCGGCCAGCCGCTGCAACTCGGCCGGCGGGCGGATGTCGCGGATGGTCAGCTGCAGGAACTCGGCCTCGGTGTGGCCGTACTGGGCCACGGCCGCCGCGTTCACCACCAGGAAGCGCAGCGTCTCCAGGTCGTACACCCACATCGGGTGCGGGTGGGCTTCAAACAGGTACTTGAAGCGCAGGCGCGACTCGTAGACGTCGTAATCATCGAGCGGATAGGCGAGGCACAGAAAGGCCGGCGGCTCGGCCTGCGCGCGCCACTCGATGGTTTGCGTGACCGGGTGGTGGCTGCCGTCCTGCCCCACCAGTTCCACCTCGCCGCGCCAGTAGCCGCGCACACGGGCGGCCGGCAGCGCCTCGTTTTGCAGCATCGGCAATACCCAGGCGGCGTACAGGGCGCTGGCCGGGGTGTGCGCGGAAAGCGGACCGAGCACGGACGCCGCATGCTGGTTGTACGCCAGCAGGCAACCGCGTTCGTCGATGGCAAACGCGAAGTAGCGGCTGGTGTCGAACAGTTCGTCGAAGGCCGCCGCTTGCCGCTTGCCCCTGGCGCGCGCGCTGCGCGGGCGCTCGGGGGCGCGGCTGTATGCTGGCTGCGGGAGTCTGTCCATCTCGGGTGCCCGGGCAAGGATGATGTCGCTTGATACTAGCAGAAGCCCGGAGAAACTTGTCGCACGGCTAGTTCATGCGCGCGCCCCGCCGGCACCGGGCGCGCTTTTGTTCAGGACGGCGCTTTCAGCGTGGCCATATCGATCACAAAGCGGTAATTCACGTCATTCATCACCAGCCGCTGGTAGGCGCGGTTGAAATCCTGGCTGGCGATCATTTCGACATCGCTGACGATGTTGTGCTCGGCGCAGACATCCATCATCTCCTGCGTCTCCTTGAGGCCGCCGATGGCGGAGCCGGCCACCGACTTGCGGCCCAGGATCAGGTTGTAGCCGGCCGGCGGCGGATCGAGTTCGGTCAGCACGCCGACCATGGCCATGGTGCGGTCGCGGCGCAGCAGCACTGCGTCGGCGCCCAGGCGCTGGGTGTCCTTGCCTTCTCCGGCGCTGCCGGCCTTCAACGACATGGCGCGTAGGTAAAACTCCGGGGTCAGGTCCGCCATTTCTACACGGCCCCTGCCGTAGCAGTCGCTACGGCAGGGGCCGTGTAGAAATGGCGGACCTGACCCCGGAGTGGTTTGATCTGCGTCAGTGCTGTGGCTGATTGGTGCAACTGTTGAGCTGCAGGACGGTCGAATCCGGAACCACGGAGGAGACCATCATGTTGCATACCAACGAAATCCAGCACCGTTTTTATTTTGTCGACCGCGCGGTACGGCTGGCGGCGCAGGCTGCGTCGGCCGAACCAGGGCTGCCGCGCGAGCTGCGCGATTGCCTGGAACGCCTCGACAAGCAGGCCGACGCCGCCCGCGAGGTCTTGCCGGGCAATGATGAACTGCGCATCCGCAAGCTGATCCGTGACATGGAACTACAAGCCGATCGCGCCAAGCGCATCTGCGATTACATCCCCACACTCTCCGGCCAGATCAAGGGCGCCGTCACGCAGCTGCACCGCCAGATGCAGGAACTAAAGCGCGATATGAGTGTCTAAAGGAGCAGGCCGCCATCAAAGGGCCTGAGTGACATGGATGATAAGCAAATCCACAAGGACTTGATCATGCACTTTGGCTACAGTCTGTTGTACGTTATGGTCGTGGCCGCAGGCGCGGTCATTGTCGAGCTGTTCGCGCGTGGCATGCGCTGGTTCGGCGTCAGTGACTTTTCGTACTATATTTTATCGGGGACCGCGCACCTGCTGTTGGTGATGGATGCCGTGCTGCTGGTGGCCGTCTGTTACTACGCAGCGCGCAAATTGTGGCGAAGGGCAGCTTATGAAAAAAACTGATGCTGAAGAAAGTTACGCCAAGCGTATGTTCAGGGAGAGTCTGCGCCGCTTTTTCGCCCCGTTGACCGGGGCGATACGCGGCGTCCGCCGCGCCGTTCGCGCGGAATTGCGGCGTGACGATCGCGAGCTTGAGCTTGAACGCCGGCGCGAGCGCTAGCTGCCTATAGCACCCCTTTCGCGCGCAGGGTGGCAATGTCATCGTCGCTGCGGCCCAACAGCTCGCGCAGCACGGCATCGGTGTGCTGGCCCAGCAGCGGCGGCGCGACGGCATTGTCGGTCGGCGTGGCGGACATGCGCATCGGACTGCGCACCAGTTTGGTGGTGCCGGCAGTCGGATGCGGCACTTCCATCACGATGCCGCGCGCTTCCACTTGCGGGTTCTTGTACACCTCGTCGAGGTTGTTGATCGGGCCGCAGGGCACGCCGACTTCTTCCAGCTTGCTGATCCAGAAATCACGCGGCTGTTGCAGCACCATCTCGGCCAGGATCGGCACCAGTTCATCGCGGTTCTTCACGCGCAGCGGATTGGTGGCGTAGCGTTCGTGGAAGGCGAGGTCGGCACGGCCGCCGGCCTCCACAAACTTCTGATACTGCCCATCGTTGCCGGTGGCGACGATGATGTAGCCGTCCGCACACTGGAAGGTCTGGTACGGCACGATGTTCGGATGCGCGTTGCCCCAGCGCTTGGGCGGCTTGCCGCTGTTCAGGTAGTTGCTGCCGGCGTTGGCCAGCATGGCCACCTGCACGTCCAGCAAGGCCAGGTCGATGTACTGGCCTTCGCCGGTGCGGTCGCGGTGCGTCAGCGCGGCAAGGATGGCGATGGTGGCGTACATGCCGGTCATCAGGTCGGTCAGCGCCACGCCGGCTTTTTGCGGGCCGCCGCCGGGCAGGTCGTCGCGCTCGCCGGTCACGGACATCAAGCCGCCCATGCCCTGGATCAGGAAATCGTAGCCGGCGCGGTGCGCGTAGGGACCATCCTGGCCGAAGCCGGTCACCGAGCAGTACACCAGGTCCGGCTTGATGGCTTTCAGCGACGCATAGTCCAGGCCATAGCGTTTGAGCTGGCCGACCTTGTAGTTCTCCAGCACCACATCGCTTTGCCTGACCAGCTCGCGCAGCAGTTGCTGGCCGTCGGCGCTGGCGATGTCCACCGTGACCGAGCGCTTGCCGCGGTTGGCCGACAGATAGTAGGCCGCTTCAGTGGTGTCCTTGCCTTCGGCGTCGCGTGCATACGGCGGGCCCCAGGCGCGCGTGTCGTCGCCGCTGCCGGGACGTTCGATCTTGATCACATCCGCGCCGAGGTCGGCCAGATTCTGCGAGCACCATGGTCCTGCCAGCACGCGGCTCAGGTCGAGCACGCGGATATGGCCCAGCGCTTTTTGAGCTGTCATGAATGTTTACCTTTTGAGTATTTTTAAAATAACAAGCAGGCCGCTAGTGTGGCGGGGCATCATTTTTTTTGCAAGTCGGCCGCCACCGCCTGTGCGGCCCGCCAGCGCAGCGCCGGCGAGGGGTAATCGGCCTTGCTTAAACGTGGCCAGTCGCTGGCGCGCATCATCTTGCGGAAGTAGCCGGCTAGGCGCTCGGCCGGCCAGCCGGCGCGCCATGCCAGCCGCAAGCCTTCGCGGTCGGCTTCCTCTTCCTGCGCGTAATTGGTGGCGGCCAGCTTGGCCATCAGCGCGTGGTCGTGGTCGACCGCGTGCTCCAGTTCGATGAAGGGACGCTGCGCCCATGCCGGCTCCAGCCGCAGCGCCGCCTGGTACTCCTTCAGGTTGTGGTGCAGTGCCGCGTGCTGAATTTCGTGCGCCAGCAGCATGGCCAACTCCGCATCGTTCAGGCCCAGCCGGTCGACATACGGTTTGCTGACCAGGATTTTGCCGCCGGCCATGCAGTCGGCGCTCTGGTCGGCGTCGTCGGTGGTGTGGACTTCCCAGGCCCAGTCCGCTGTCTCGGGATAATCGTGCATGGCTTGCGCAATCAGCACATCGGCAATGGCGCGCACGCGTTCGGTGAACTGGGCGTTGTGATCGAGGACCTGTTCGGCCAGCCGCCCGGCGTACAGGATGGCGGCGCGCGCCATCACCTCGTCCTGCGTGGGGGCGGCGGCCCAGGCCAAAGGCGCGGCTAGCAGCAGGGCTGTGATTCGTGATAACGTTGCTCGCATTGCCATAACAACCTCCGAGTCGCGCTATGTGGCCTTACCCTAAAATTGTTGCTCATCGCGGCGGCGGCACGCTGGCGCCGGAAAACACCGTGGCCGGCCTGCGCGCCGGCCTGGCCTACGGCTTCCGCGCCGTCGAGTTCGATGTCATGCTGTCGCGCGACGGCATCGGCATGGTGGTGCACGATCCCGAATTCGGCCGCACCGTGGCCGGGCAGGGCAGCGTGGCCGGCACCAATGCCGCCGTGCTGGCCGGGATGGACGCCGGCAGCTGGTTCGGCGCGGAATTCCGCGGCGAGCCAGTTCCGTTCTACACCCAGTTCATCGATTATTGCAAGGCGCAGCGCATCTGGATGAACGTGGAAATCAAGCCGGCTGACGGTTTTGAGACAGAAACCGGCGCCTGGGTGGCAAAAATCACACGCGAGCGCTATGCCGCAGAGCTGGCGGCCGGCGATCCGGCCGGCTATCCCTTGCTGTCCTCGTTCAGCTTTGCGGCGCTGGCGGCGGCCCGCGATAGCGCCCCTGAGCTGCCGCGTGGCTACTTGCTGGACACGATCCCGGCCGATTGGCAAGCTCAGGCGCAACAGCTGGGCGCGGTGGCCATCCACACCAACCACAAGCACCTGACGCCGCAACTGGCGGCGCAGATCAAGGCCGCCGGCTACGGCCTGTTCTGCTACACCGTCAACGATCGGGCGCGCGGCAGTGAAATTCTGGCCTGGGGCGTGGACGGCTTTTGCACCGACCGCATCGATCTGATCGGCCCAAACTTCTGAGCCGACGATTTTCATAAAAATCTTTTCGCGCCCCGCGCCCCGTTCCCGGTATATATTCTGAAAAAAAGAATGAAGAGGGGGGAGCATGCAGCCGGCGCTTACGTCGTACGCGGTCGCCACCTATCTGGACGCCGCCTTGAATCGCATGGACATCGCGGTCTTCCTGGTGGATGCGGAACTCCATCTGCTGCACGCCAACGCGTCCGCCATGGCCTTGCTGGAACGCGATACGGCGTTGCGCCGGCATGGCGACAAACTGCTGCAGGACGCCATCGGCGGCGAGCGCACACTGGCGCAGTTGGTCGCTGCCGTGCTGGCGGCGCCATCCGATGCCGATACACCGCATGCCCTCAGCCTGCCGCGGCGTCACCGCCAGCCGCTGCTGCTGACAGCCGTGCCTTACGTGCCCACGCCGGAACTGCCGTCCTTGCCGCCCTGCGCCATCCTGCTGGCCAGCGATCCCGAGGCGCACCGCCTGCCGCGCCAGTTGCTGATGGAACTGTTTGACCTGACCCCGGCCGAAGCCGGCGTGGCGCAGGCGCTGGCCCATGGCGAGGCGCTGGAAGATATTGCGGCGGCGCTTGACATCAGCATGCACACCGTCAAAACCCATCTGCAAAAGCTGTTCCGCAAGACCGGCACGCGGCGCCAGGGCGAGCTGGTCTCGATCCTGCACGGCATGCCGGCCGCGGTGGGGCAGGCTCAGTCGTTTGAGTGATGCTTTGCGGCCGGCGGCTGCCTAGACTTGTGAAAGCGCCACTGTCGCATGGCGCCAGATCAACAAGACTAGGAGTATTCATCATGAACAACCAATGGCTGTTGGGCGCCGCCCTGTGCGCCGCCATGCTGGGAGCGCAGGCGCAACAAGGCGAAGAAAGCGTGACCATTCCCGCACCACGCCTGAAAATCGAGCTGCCGGCAAAGCAGCACCACATGACGGTGGCGGACCTGAACGAATTCCGCGGTGCGTATGAACTGTCCAACGGGCAGATCCTGCGGCTGCGCGGCGTCGGCACCGTGCTTTACGGCGAAATCGACGACCAGGGCGAACACCGCATGATCGCCGCCAACCACAACACCTTTGTGGCGCTGGACCGCAAGCTGCAGGTGCGCATCGACCGCGAACAATATGGCGAGCCCGGCGGGGAAGTGCTGATGGCGGTGCCGGTGTGGGTGGCGGAAACCGGTGAAATCGGCGAGCAAGTGGTGAGATTGGCAACGCGTTAGTGGGGCGTCGGGGCGGAAAACGGCGCTGGCTGTGGCATAATCAACCTTTTGCACCAGCCAGCTCTATACCCCTAACGACATGAAATCATCTGAAATCCGCGAGAAGTTCCTCAAATTTTTCGAATCTAAGGGTCATACCATTGTCCGGTCCAGCCCGCTGGTGCCTGGCAACGACCCAACCATGCTGTTGACCAATTCCGGCATGGTGCAGTTCAAGGACGTCTTCCTCGGCCTCGACACGCGCCCGTACTCGCGCGCGACCACCGTGCAGCGCTGCGTGCGCGCCGGCGGCAAGCACAACGACCTGGAAAACGTCGGCTACACCGCGCGCCACCACACCTTCTTTGAGATGCTGGGCAACTTCAGCTTTGGCGATTATTTCAAGCGCGACGCCATCAACTACGCCTGGGAACTGCTGACCAAGGTCTACCAGCTGCCGGCCGAAAAACTGACCGTCACCGTCTACATCGAAGACGACGAAGCCTACGATATCTGGGCCAACGAAGTGGGCGTGCCGAAAGAGCGCATCATCCGCATCGGCGACAACAAGGGCTCGCGCTACGCCTCGGACAACTTCTGGCAGATGGCCGACACCGGTCCATGCGGTCCGTGCACCGAGATCTTCTATGACCACGGCCCGGACATCTGGGGCGGCCCGCCGGGCTCGCCGGAAGAAGACGGCGACCGCTTCATCGAAATCTGGAACCTGGTGTTCATGCAGTTCAACCGCGACGAAGCCGGCGTGATGCACAAGCTGCCGAAGCCATGCGTGGACACCGGCATGGGCATGGAGCGCCTGGCCGCCGTGCTGCAGCACGTGCACTCCAACTACGAGATCGACCTGTTTCAGAACCTGATCAAGGCCGCCGCGCGCGAAACCGGCGCCACCGACCTGGAATCGAAATCGCTGCGCGTGATCGCGGACCACATCCGCGCCGCCTCGTTCCTGATCGTCGACGGCATCATTCCGAGCTCGGAAGGTCACGGCTACGTCCTGCGCCGCATCATCCGCCGCGCGCTGCGTCACGGCCACAAGCTGGGCCAGACCAAGCCATTCTTCTACAAGCTGGTGGAAGACCTGGACCTGGAAATGGGCACCGCCTATCCGGAACTGCGCGAAGCCAAGGCGCGCGTGGCCGCCACCCTGAAAGCGGAAGAAGAGCGCTTTGGCGAAACGCTGGAAAACGGCATGAAGATCCTGGAAGCGCAGCTGGCCAAGGACCCGACCAAGCTGGACGGCGCCACCGCCTTCACCCTGTACGACACCTACGGCTTCCCGCTGGACCTGACCGCCGACATCTGCCGCGAGCGCAACATCACGCTGGACGAGGCAGGCTTTGCCGCCGCCATGGAAAACCAGAAGAAGATCGCCCGTGCCGCTGGCAAGTTCAAGATGGCCGCCAACGTCGAATACAGCGGCGAGAAGAACAAGTTCGTCGGCTACGATCAGCTGCAGCACAACTCGCAAGTGATTGCCCTGTACGCCAACGGCGCGCCGGTGCAGGAACTGCAAGCCGGCCAGCAAGGCATCGTGGTGCTGGACACCACCCCGTTCTACGCTGAATCGGGCGGCCAGGTGGGCGACGAAGGCGTGATCCAGGCGGCCGCCGGCAAATTCGAGGTGCAGGACACCCTGAAGATCCAGGCCGACGTGTTTGGCCACCACGGCGAAGTCACCGCCGGCGTGCTGAAGGTCGGCGACAGCGTGGGCGCGGAAGTGGACCAGGCCAAGCGCGGCCGTACCATCCGCAACCACTCGGCCACCCACCTGATGCACAAGGCCCTGCGCGAAGTGCTGGGTGCGCACGTGCAGCAGAAGGGCTCGCTGGTAGATCCGGACAAGACCCGTTTCGACTTCAGCCACAACGCCCCGCTGACCGCCGAGCAGATCGCCGAAGTGGAAGCCAAGGTCAACAAGGAAATCCTGGAAAACCACGCCACCAAGGCCCAGCACATGTCGTTTGACGACGCCGTCAAGCACGGCGCCATGGCGCTGTTCGGCGAGAAGTACGGCGACGAAGTGCGCGTGCTGGACATCGGTACCTCGAAAGAGCTGTGCGGCGGCGTGCACGTGCACCGCACCGGCGACATCGGCTTCTTCAAGATCGTGTCGGAAGGCGGCGTGGCCGCCGGCATCCGCCGCGTGGAAGCGGTGACCGGCGAAGGCGCGCTGGCGCTGGTGCAGGGCATGGCCCGCAAGCTGAACGAAGCGGCCGCCGCACTGAAGTCCAACCCGGACGAGCTGACCGCCAAGATCGGCGCGGTGCAGGATCAGGTCAAGTCGCTGGAGAAAGAACTGTCGGCACTGAAGTCCAAGCTGGCCGCAGGGCAGGGCGATGAACTGGCCGCGCAAGCGGTGGAAATCAAGGGCATCAAGGTGCTGGCGGCAACGCTGGACGGCGCCGACGTGACCGGCCTGCGCGAAACCATGGACAAACTGAAGGACAAGCTGAAGACCGCCGCCATCGTGCTGGCCTCGGTCAACGACGGCAAGGTCAGCCTGATTGCCGGCGTCACCGCCGACACCACTTCCAAGGTCAAGGCCGGCGAGCTGGTCAACTTTGTCGCACAACAAGTGGGCGGCAAAGGCGGCGGCCGCCCTGATATGGCGCAAGCCGGCGGCACCGATCCAAGTGGTCTGGCAGGCGCGCTGGCTGGCGTCGCGGCCTGGGTGGGCGAGCGCGCATAACGCTGGCCAAGCCGCTGTAATGCAGTGCCCATGCGGCCTGCGCGTGTCCTGCGGGGCGTGCGCAGGCCGTTGTCGTATGATGAGTCCTGTTGTATACTTTCCAGTTCCCGTTGCAAACTTGCAACGTACAACGAACTATTTTGGTGCGGCGCGTCATTAGCCCGGAAAAGGAGTAGTATGACGACACCTCCCCACAAACGAGCGGGTTTCTTGATGAGCGAAACGATACTTGAAAACGACACCATCGAATTCCACAAGGAATTGGATGCACGTGGCCTGAATTGCCCTTTGCCTATCCTTAAGGCCAAGAAAGCATTGGCAGAGCTGCAAAGCGGCGAAGTACTGCGCATCATGGCAACCGACCCGGGTTCCGTGCGCGATTTCCAGGCTTTCTGCAAGCAAACCGGCAACGCCCTGTTGTCCCACGTCCAGATCGGCCGTGAGTTTGTCTTTTTGATGCAGCGCAAATAATAGCCGCTGTATTTTTCCTTCAAGAAATGCGTCTAAGCGATTTATTTTTTAGACGATTTCTACTAGCTAAAAAACGCACGATCGTGCTTAAATTTCTTGTGCGGGCTGGATTTCTCATATAATCTAGCCCACATTATTTGTCCCGAATTCTTATTTTTCCCACAAAGGCACAGCTATGAAAGTCTTGGTACCCGTCAAACGTGTGGTCGACTACAACGTCAAGGTGCGTGTGAAGTCGGACGGCACCGGTGTTGATATCGCCAACGTCAAAATGTCGATGAACCCGTTCGACGAAATCGCGGTGGAAGAGGCGACCCGCCTGAAAGAAGCTGGTAAGGTAACCGAAGTGGTGGCCGTGTCCGCCGGCGTGACCCAGTGCCAGGAAACCCTGCGCACCGCCATGGCGATCGGCGCCGACCGCGGCATCCTGGTGGAAACCGCCACCGAACTGGAGCCGCTGGCCGTGGCCAAGCTGCTGAAAGCGCTGGCCGACAAGGAACAGCCGCAACTGATCATTCTGGGCAAGCAAGCCATCGACGACGATTCCAACCAGACCGGCCAGATGCTGGCTGCGCTGCTGGGCTGGCCGCAAGCGACCTTCGCCTCGAAAGTGGTGCTGGAAGACGGCAAAGCCACCGTGACGCGCGAAGTGGACGGCGGCCTGGAAACCCTGGCGCTGACCCTGCCGGCCATCGTCACCACCGACCTGCGCCTGAACGAGCCGCGTTATGTGACCCTGCCAAACATCATGAAGGCCAAGAAAAAGCCGCTGGATGTGACCAAGCCGGAAGACCTGGGCGTCGACGTGACCCCGCGCCTGAAGACCGTCAAGGTTGCCGAGCCGGCCAAGCGCTCGGCCGGCATCATCGTTCCGGACGCCACCACCCTGGTCGCAAAACTGCGCACCGAAGCTAAAGTCATCTAAAGGAAATCCAACATGGTCGCATTAGTTATCGCAGAACACGACAACGCCAGCCTGAAGGCCAGCACCCTGCACACCGTAACCGCTGCCGCCCAGGCCGGCGGTGAGGTACACGTGCTGGTGGCCGGCTCGAACGCGGGTGCCGCTGCCGCCGCCGCCGCCGCTGTGGCCGGCGTATCGAAAGTCCTCCACGCCGACGCCGCTTACTTCGCGGACGGCCTGGCCGAAAACGTCGCTGAGCAGGCGCTGGCCGTGGCTGGTTCCTACAGCCACATCCTGGCGCCAGCCACCGCCTACGGCAAGAACATCCTGCCGCGCGTGGCCGCCAAGCTGGACGTGGCGCAGATTTCGGAAATCACCAAAGTCGATGCGCCGGACACCTTCGAGCGTCCAATCTACGCTGGCAACGCCATCGCTACCGTGCAGTCGAGCGACAAGGTCAAAGTCATCACCGTGCGCGCCACCGGCTTCGACGCCGCTGCCACCACCGGTGGTTCGGCCGCGGTGGAAACCGTGGCCGCTGTGGCCGACAACGGCAAGTCGGCCTTCGTCGGCCGCGAAGTGGCCAAGTCGGACCGTCCGGAACTGACCGCCGCCAAGATCATCGTGTCCGGTGGCCGCGGCATGGGTTCGGGCGAAGCCTTCAAGATCCTGGAACCGCTGGCCGACAAGCTGGGCGCCGCCATGGGGGCCTCGCGCGCCGCCGTGGACGCCGGCTACGTGCCCAACGACTGGCAGGTTGGCCAGACCGGCAAGATTGTCGCGCCGAACCTGTACATCGCGGTTGGCATCTCCGGCGCGATCCAGCACCTGGCCGGCATGAAAGACTCGAAGACCATCGTCGCCATCAACAAGGATCCGGAAGCACCGATCTTCTCCGTTGCCGACTACGGCATCGTTGGCGACCTGTTCGAAGTCGTGCCACAACTGGTTGCTGAACTGGGCTAAACCCGCGTAAAGCACCCTCAGGCCACGCTGATCCGGAACGCCGGATCCCGTGGCCTTTTTCTTGGAGACATAAGATGCCATATCAAGCACCGATCAAAGACATGCTGTTCGTGATGAACGAACTGGCCAACCTGCAAGCCGTGAGCCGGCTGCCCGGCTGCGAGGACGCCACCCCGGAAACCGCCGAAGCCGTGCTGGAAGAAAGCGCGAAATTCGTGGCCGGCGAAATCGCCCCGCTGAACCACGCCGGCGACAAGGAACCGAGCTACTGGACCAAGGATGGCGTGATCACGTCCAGGGGCTTCAAAGAGGCCTTCCGCCAGTTTGCCGACGCCGGCTGGCAAGGCCTGCAGCATCCGACCGACTTCGGCGGCCAGGGCTTGCCGAAGCTGATCGGCACGCCGTGCGTGGAGATGCTGCACGGCGCCAACCTGTCGTTCGCGCTGTGCCCGCTGCTGTCGGACGGCGCCATCGAAGCGCTGCTGATGGCCGGCAGCGATGAGCAGAAAGCCACCTACCTGGAACCGCTGGTGACCGGCAAGTGGACCGGCACCATGAACCTGACCGAGCCGCAGGCCGGTTCCGACCTGGCCGCCGTGCGCACCCGCGCCGAGCCGCAGGCCGATGGCACCTACAAGATTTTCGGCACCAAGATCTTCATCACCTACGGTGACCATGACATGACCGAAAACATCGTCCACCTGGTGCTGGCGCGCACGCCGGATGCGCCGCCGGGCGTGAAAGGCATCTCGCTGTTCATCGTGCCGAAGTTCCTGGTCAACGCCGACGGCTCGCTGGGCGCGCGCAACGATGCGCACTGCGTGTCGATCGAGCACAAGCTGGGCATCAAGGCCTCGCCCACCGCCGTGCTGCAGTTCGGCGACCATGGCGGCGCCATCGGCACCCTGGTGGGCGAAGAGAACCGCGGCCTGGAATACATGTTCATCATGATGAACGCGGCGCGCTTTGGCGTCGGCATGCAGGGCATCGGCCTGTCCGAGCACGCCTACCAGCACGCGCTGGCCTATGCCAAGGACCGCGTGCAGTCGCGCGACCTGAACGGCTCGCCGGCCGGCGTGGCCATCATCAACCACCCGGACGTGCGCCGCCTGCTGATGAATATGCGTTCGCAGACCGAAGCGGCGCGCGCGCTGGCCTACGTTGGCGCCTCGCTGTACGACAAGGCGCACCACAGCGCCGACGCCGAGGAGCGCGCGCAAAGCCAGGCTGTGTACGAATACCTGGTGCCGATCATCAAGGGGTGGTCGACCGAGCTGTCGCAGGACGTCACGCGCGACGGCGTGCAGATCCACGGCGGCATGGGCTTCATCGAAGAAACCGGTGCGGCCCAGCACTACCGTGACGCCAAGATCCTGACCATCTACGAAGGCACGACCGCCATTCAGGCCAACGACCTGATCGGCCGCAAGACCGTGCGCGACGCCGGCAAGGTGGCCAAGGAGCTGATCGCGCAAGTGCGTGCGACCGAAGCCGAAATGGCCAAGCTGGACGGTGCTGATTTCGCCGCCATCCGCAAGCACCTTGCGCAGGGCGCGGCCGATCTGGAAGCGGTGGTGGACTACGTGGTGGGCAACATCAAGGCCGACATCAAGGGCGTGTTCTCGGGCAGCGTACCGTACCTGAAACTGGCCGGCATCGTGCTGGGCGGCTGGCAGATGGCGCGCGCGGCCGTGATCGCGCAGCGGAAGCTGAGCGCCGACGAAGGCGACGCCAGCTTCTACAAAGCCAAGATCGCCACCACGCGCTTCTTTGCCGACCACTTCCTGAGCCTATCGTCGGGCATCCGCACCTCGATCGTCGAAGGCAGCGCCGGCGTGCTGGCGCTGGACATCGAGCAATTCTAACTCCGGGGTCAGGTCCGTCATTTCTACACGGGCTCTGCACTGGCGTTGCTACTGCTCAGGCCGTGTAGAATTGTTGGACCTGACCCCGGAGTTTTTATGCGGATAGCTGCTGTTTCTGATATTCACGGTAATCTGCCTGCGTTGGAGGCGGTCGCGGCCGATATCGCGCGGCGCGGCGTGGACAGGGTCGTCAATCTGGGCGACAGCTTGTCCGGGCCGCTGCTGGCGCGCGATACGGCGCGCTTTTTGATGGCGCAGGATTGGCTGCAGCTGGCCGGCAATCACGAACGGCAGATTCTGTATCCGCACCAGCGCACCGCTTCGGATGTTCATGCCCACGCCCAGCTGGGCGACGCGGAATTGGCCTGGCTGGCGACGTTGCAGCCCAGCCTGCGCCTGAACCCGGAAGTGCTGCTGTGCCACGGCACGCCACGCAGCGATCATGAATATTTTCTTGAGACGGTCGAGCCGGGCGGTGTGCGTCTGGCCACGGCGGCGGAAATCGAGGCGCGCATGGCCGGCGCCGAGGCGGCGCTGATCGTCTGCGGCCACACCCATGTGCCGCGGGCGGTGCGTACCGCGGCCGGCTGCCTGATCGTCAATCCCGGCAGTGTGGGGCTGCAGGCCTACGACGATGATCATCTTCACTATCACGTCATGCAGAATGGTTCGACCGATGCGCGCTACGCCATCGTCGAGCGCAGCGCCCAAGGCTGGTCGGCGGCGCTGCTGGCGGTGCCTTATGACTGGCAGGCCATGGCCACGCTGGCCGCGCGCAATGGCCGCCCGGACTGGGCACACGCGATTGCCACCGGCTACGCTAAGCCATCACGTCAATGATGGCCTGGTACACGCGCACCGGTTCTTCGGCAATGCGGTTCAGCACATAGAGGAAGTGTTCCTGCCCGAACACCGCGTATTCGCGGGTCGGGAAGCCGCGCGCCTGCAGGGCGTCGATTTGCTCGGTGCCGAGGCCGATCAGCGATTCAAATTCAAACCAGCGCGGGTCGATCCGTTCTTGCAGGATCAGGTCGCTGATATTGGCCTGGATGCTGCGGTCGTGGGTGGCGATCGAGCATTTGTGGCCGCTCAGCAGCAGTTCCTGCGCGTAGCGGCGGTAGGCGGTGGCCAGTTCCGGGCTGTTGCGCGCATACGCCACGCCGTCCGGTTCCAGGAAAGCGCCTTTCACCAGCCGGATGCGCCCGGGCAGTTTCATCAGCGCCGGCAAGTCCTGCGCCGTGCGGTGGCGCCTGGCCGGCACGGTGATGCCGACGTTGCGCAAATCATCTTGCTGCTGCAGCCGGGTGTAGATGGCGTAGATGTGGTCGGCACGGTCGATGCCTTCCATCGAGATCATCACCTCGCGGTTGATCTCGGCCGCGGCCAGCGCGATGCGGCGCGCGTTGCGGTAGCCCAGTTCGCTATCCACCAGCGAACCCACGTGCGACAGGTCGAACGAGATCGAGCAGTTCAGGTTGCGCTGGCCGATGGCGCGCACCAGATCCATGAAGACCTCGGTCTCGGCCATGGCAAACGCCTCGTCGCGCACGCTTTCGCCCATGTACTCGGCCGACGCCGCATGGCCGCGCCCGATGATCTGCTCCACCCGTTGCAGCGCTTCCGCCACCGTCTGTCCGGCCACATAGCGCTGCGACACCTTGTGCATGTACGGCCGCAGCAGCGGGTCGTTGCAGAATTTCTCTTTGGCCGTCTCATCGAGCGCCAGCGCGCGCAAGGCGCCTGCCGCCTGGTCGACCAGTGGCTGCCACGCCGTGGGGAAGGTGGGGGCTGTCATATGGCGCTTAGCGGCGGACGATGCTGCCGTTGGCGTTTTGCACGCGGTCGCCGGTCAGCATTTGGGGATCGTGGTCGAAGTGGAAGCTGGCCTGGCGGCCGTCGTCGTACTGCACGTGTACGGTCCACTGCTTGGTGGACTTGGCTTTTTCTTCGATTTTCTTGCCGGCATAGGCGCCGCCGGCCGCGCCGGCCACCGTCGCCAGCTGGCGGCCATGGCCGCTGCCGACCTGGTTGCCGAGCAGGGCGCCGGCCACGCCGCCGGCGATCAGGCCGACCGCGCTGCCTTCACCGGCTTTTTCACCGAGCACCACCGAGGTGACCTTGCCGCAGTCGCGGCAGTCGCCTGGCTTGGCCGGGCTGGCTTTGTATTGCGCCTTGGCCAGCGCCAGCGATTTGTCGTACTCGGACTTGGCGTCGCGCAGGCATTGCATGCGCTGGCCGGATTCCTGCTCGTCGGCGCACAGCTTTTTGTCTTCGGCGTAGCGGGTGGCAAGACGCTTGGTTTCTGCGTTGTATTGCTCTTTCGGGCTTTGTGCCTGGGCTGCGGTGGCCAGGCTGGCCAGCAGGATGGCGGCCATGATGGAACGGTTGGACATGTTTGTTCTCCTTGTTGTTAACCGTAGGCGCCACCAGTGTACAACAAGTCAAACAGGCGCGAGATGGTGGCAATCAAACTGCCGCAACCGACCATCATGCAGGCCACCAGCACCACCGCCACCGGCCAGTGCGTGTCCGATTGCCGGCCGGAAGCCGGGTTGTGGCGGGCGTCCCATTGCTCGTCCGGCGTCAGTCCCAGCAGCAGCGCTTCCAGGAAGCCGGCCAGGCCGGACAGGGTAATCGGCAGCAGCTTGTAGAAGCCGTTGGCATCGGGCGCGGCCAGCGCCACCAGCAGCGCCAGCGGCAGGCAGCTCAGATGCAGCCACAGGCCGCGGTCGCGCCAGCCGCCCAGGTACAGGCGGTGCAGGCCGAGGCCGCCGAACAGGAAGGCCAGCAGGGCGGCGATTGTCTTGTTTTTGTGACGGGGGCGATGCAAAACAGGCATGGTTGTTTAGCAAAATAGTCGGTAAACCAGCAGTATCAGGCATAATACGGCCCCCGGCACGCCTTTTTTGCGGGCAAAGCTATTGCCCCGGACGCCGGAACAAGGGATAATCTTTGATTACCCCAACATGCCCAATTATTTCATTAACGCTTGCTGCTTCGCGGCAAAGCGCGCTATAATTTGCGGCTTTTTCCGTCCTAGCACAATTTTTGGAAATATTATGGTCGTTATTCGTTTAGCTCGTGGTGGTGCCAAAAAGCGCCCTTTCTTCAACATCGTTGCAACCGATTCGCGTAACCGTCGCGATGGTCGTTTCATCGAGCGCATTGGTTTCTACAACCCAATGGCAGCTGGTGGCGAAGTAGGCCTGCGCATTACCGAAGACCGCCTGGCGCACTGGCAGTCGGTTGGCGCACAACTGTCGCCTACCGTGGCTCGTCTGGTTGCTCAGAACAAAAAAGCAGCCTAAGTCTGGCTGGTAACGGGTTTGACCGATAAGACTGCATCCGGGGTGAAAATCCCCGACGATCTGGCACAGGTAGGCTTTGTCTTCGGTGCCTACGGCGTCGCAGGCTGGGTGAGGATACGTCCTTTCTCGGAAGATGCGGATGCACTCCTCAAGGTCAAAACCTGGTGGCTGGATAAGCCGGCGTTGCGCGCTGTGGATGTCCAGCAGGTCAAACTGCATGGCGGCGATGTCGTGGCGCGCCTGGTCGGCGTGACTGACCGGAACGTGGCGGAAGCGCTCAAGGGCGCCGCTGTCTATATTCCGCAAAGCCGCTTCCCGGTCTTGTCCGACGATGAGTTTTACTGGGCCGAGCTGATCGGTCTGGATGTAGAGAATCTGCAAGGCGAGCACCTCGGCAAGGTGACCGACATGATGAGCAATGGTCCGCAGTCGATCTTGCGCGTCAATCCGGTCGCAGCCGCTGATGCCGATCCCGAAGAAGTTGAGGCGCAGGAGCGCCTGATCCCGTTTGTGGACGCGTACATCAACAAGGTGGACAAGGACGCAAGGAAGATCATCGTCGACTGGGGCCTTGATTACTAAGCACGCAACATTGAAGGGCGGTTCGCCATGCAATTTGATGTCGTAACCCTGTTCCCGGAAATGTTTGCCGCGATTACGCAGTCGGGGGTCACCCGGCGCGCGTTTGAACAGAATAAATGTGGCCTGTCGCTGTGGAATCCGCGGGATTTCACCACCGACAATCACCGCACCGTGGATGACCGCCCGTATGGCGGCGGCCCCGGCATGGTGATGCTGGCCAAGCCGCTGGAGCTGACCATCAACGCAGCGAAGCGGCGCCAGACCGACGCCGGTCTGCCGGCGCCGCGCGTGCTGTTCATGTCGCCCCAGGGCAAGCAGTTGACGCATGCGCGCGTGATGCAGCTGAAGCAGGAGCCCGGTCTGGTGATCCTGTGCGGCCGTTACGAAGCGGTGGACCAGCGTTTGCTGGACCGCGTGGTCGATGAAGAAATCAGCCTCGGCGATTTCGTGCTGTCCGGCGGCGAGCTGCCGGCCATGGCCTTGATGGATGCGGTGATGCGCCAGATTCCCGGCGTGCTGAACACCGACGCCTCGGCCATCGAGGACAGCTTCGTCAATGGCCTGCTGGATTCGCCGCACTACACGCGGCCGGAAACGTATGAAGGTGTGGGCGTGCCGCCGGTGCTGATGGGCGGCAACCACGCCGAGATTGAAAAATGGCGCCGCCAGCGCATGCTGGAGGCGACCGCGCGCAAGCGACCGGATTTGCTTATCAAAGCGCGTGAGGCAGGACTGCTCACCAAGCGCGACGAGCAATTTTTGGCAGGCCTGTAAGCCTGTCTGTTATAACCCCATCCTCTACTGGGCATTCTTTACAGCGCGCCAGCACGATGGTTTTTGGAGTCATTAAAAATGAACCTGATTCAACAACTTGAGCAAGAAGAAATCGCTCGCCTGGGCAAAAACATCCCTGAGTTTGCTCCTGGCGATACCGTGGTGGTCAACGTGAACGTAGTCGAAGGCACCCGCAAGCGCGCCCAGGCTTACGAAGGCGTGGTCATCTCCCGTCGTAACCGCGGCCTGAACTCGAACTTCATCGTTCGCAAGATCTCGTCCGGCGAAGGCGTTGAGCGTACCTTCCAGCTGTACTCGCCGCTGATCGCTTCGATCGAAGTGAAACGCCGCGGTGACGTACGTCGCGCTAAGCTGTACTACCTGCGTGATCGTTCCGGTAAATCGGCACGTATCAAGGAAAAACTGCCAAACCGTCGCCCAGCGGCGAAAGCAGCCGAGTAATATCGGTTGTGTTGGGAGAGGGCGCTTCGCAGGCGCCCACGAAAGGCGCCACTGGCGCCTTTTTGTTTTCAAAGGAGTTCCACATGGTCAAGCCCTCGTTCGATCCGCAGCAGCTGCCCATCGACGCCATTGCCGGCGAAGCCGCCGTCCCCGCGCAGCGCCTGACGCCGGCCTGGCTGCGCAGCCGCTTTGCCGCGCCGCCCGCCGCCTGGACGCCGGAAGACCGCGAACGCGTCATGCCCGGCCGCGCTGAACGCGCGCCGACCCCGGCTGCGGTGCTGATCCCGCTGGTGCAGCGTCCCACCGGGCTGACCCTGCTGCTGACCCAGCGCACCGCCCACCTGACCGACCACGCCGGCCAGATCAGCTTTCCCGGCGGCCGCGCCGAAGACTATGACCGCGACGCCATCGACACCGCGCTGCGCGAATCGGAAGAGGAAATCGGCCTGGCGCGCCGCCATGTGGAAGTGCTGGGCGCCTTGCCCGAGTATCTGACCGGCACCGGTTATTGCGTCACGCCAGTGGTGGGGCTGCTGCAGCCGCCGTTTGAAGTCACCGCCGATCCGGACGAGGTGGCGGCCATCTTTGAAGTGCCGCTGGCCTTCCTGATGGATGGCGCCAACCACCAGCGCCTGTCGGTCGAGTTGCCGGGCGGGCGCCGCAGTTTCTACGCCATGCCCTACGAGGGTTATTACATCTGGGGCGCCACCGCCGGCATGCTGCGCAATCTGTTCCATTTCTTGCGTGCAGAGTGAGAACTAGGCTATCGTAACGTCCATTAAGGGCAGGACGACACTAAGGACATACATGACTTTTCTTTCCATCTTATGCGCGCTGCTGATCGAGCAGATGAAACCGCTGCGCGCAGACAATCCGATTTACGCCGAGATCAAGTCGCTGGCGTTGCGGATGGAGACCTGGTT
Source organism: Duganella sp. (assembly GCF_039595735.1). NCBI lineage: Bacteria > Pseudomonadati > Pseudomonadota > Betaproteobacteria > Burkholderiales > Oxalobacteraceae > Duganella > Duganella sp. The sequence goes on along the minus strand of NZ_JBCNLB010000015.1, from coordinate 63,259 downwards.
TAACGCCGGCCACTCGACCCACGGCCGCCTGGGCTGGTTCCTGATGATGGCCATCCTGATGATCCCGACCGCGGCCATCTACTGGGTGCTGCGCCACTACGACTGGTTCCTGGCGGCGTTTGCCTGGAATGTGCTGATTGTCTACCTGACGCTGGGCTTCCGCCATTACAGCCACTATTTCACCTCGATCCAGCTGGCCCTGAATGCCGGCGACGAGGCGGCCGCGCGCGCGCTGCTGGCCGAGTGGACCAGGCTGGACACGGTCGGCATGGAAGTGTCCGAGATCACCCGCATTGCGGTGGAAAAGTCGCTGGTGACCACGCACCGCAATGTGTTTGGCGTGTTCTTCTGGTTCCTGATGCCGCTCGGCCCGGCCGGCGCCGTGATGTACCGCGTGGCCGAGCACCTGGCGCGCGCCTGGAACGAGCCTGAGCACATGCGCAACGAGGCTTTCGGCCAGTTTGCCGCGCGCGCCTTTTACTGGATCGACTGGATTCCGGTGCGCCTGACCGCCGTGGCGTTTGCCGTGGTCGGCAACTTCGAAGACGCAATCTACGCCTGGCGCAATTTCGCCCACCGCTGGTCGAATGAAGCGATCGGCATCATCCTGTCGGCCGGCGGCGGCGCCATGGGCGTGCGCCTCGGCACGCCGGCGGAAAACGCCGTCAAGGCGCAATTTGTCGATGCCACCACGGTCGATGTCGAGGTCGAGCCGGACGTGATGCCGGGCGACGAGCCGAATATCCGCGCCCTGCAAAGCACCGTCGGCCTGGTCTGGCGCGCGCTGCTGTTGTGGATGATGTTGCTGCTGCTGCTGTCGAGCGCTGTTTGGCTCGGGGGATCGCCGTAAGCAGGGTACAATAGCGCATTGCCTTGGTGCAGGAGGCAGTTTTTCTGCACCAAAGTAGGATACTCCTTGAAAAAGACGTGCTTTATCAAGGGCTTACTTATTTAGGTCTTCTATAAGATATAATACGTAAGATTCCTTCCTCCTCTACGCAGAAGCAGCCGCGCCTATGTCAGTTCAAAAACCGGCAGAACAGCAAGATTCGTTCTTCATCCTTGGCCAAACCAGCAATGGCAGGCAGTTCCGTCCCAGCGACTGGGCTGAGCGCCTGTGCGGTGTGATGGCCTGCTTCAAGCCGGAAGGCTCCGGCGGCGGCCGCGATTCCCACCTGCAGTTCTCGCCGTACGTGACCCCGACCGTGGTCAACGGCGTCAAATCGGTGGTGGTCAACGGCAAGCTGCGCCAGCTCGAACCGATGGCCTATCACTTCGTGCTGTCCTTCGCCAAGGACAACGATTTGCAAGTGGTCGACGCCTGCCTCGTTCCCGAAAAGAATTAATTTTTCCTTAAGTATCTACCCACGCCCGCCGGGTGGGCGTATGCTGCGTGTTCTGATCTTTTTTCGAGAGAGAATATGAACAACAGCCGTCTGAAACACGCCGCCGCCGCCAGCCTCCTGCTGTGCGGGATGTCCTTTGTTGCCACCGGCACTGCCTGGGCTGCCGAACCTGCCGTCAAGCTGCCGGCCGGCGTGGTGAAAGGGCCATCGGTCGAAGGCATCACCGAGTACCGGTTGCCAAACGGCCTGAAAGTGCTGCTGTTCCCGGACGCCTCCAAGCCGACCGTCACCGTCAACGTCACCTACCTGGTCGGTTCGCGCCACGAGAACTACGGCGAGACCGGCATGGCGCACCTGCTGGAGCACATGCTGTTCAAGGGCTCGCCCAAGAACAAGGCGATTCCAAAAGAGTTTGCCGATCGCGGCATGGAATTCAACGGCACCACCGCCAACGACCGCACCAACTACTACGAGGTGTTCCAGGCCAGCCCCGAGAACCTGAAGTGGGCGCTGGAGATGGAAGCCGACCGCATGGTCAACTCCTTCGTCTCGCGCAAGGATCTGGACTCGGAAATGACCGTGGTCCGCAACGAATACGAAGCGGGGGAGAACAGCCCGTTCGGCGTGCTGCTGAAGCGCATGCAGAGCATCGCCTACGACTGGCATTCATATGGCCGCTCGACCATTGGTAACCGCAGCGATATCGAGAACGTCAAGATCGAGAACCTGCAGGCTTTCTACAAGACCTACTACCAGCCGGACAACGCCGTGCTGCTGGTGGCCGGCAAATTCGATCCGGCGCAGACGCTGTCGTGGATCACCAATTCCTTCGGCAAGATTCCAAAGCCGAAGCGCGTGCTGCCGCCATTCTGGACCGTCGAGCCGACCCAGGACGGTGAGCGCAGCTTCACCGTGCGCCGCAAGGGCGACGTGCAGATTGTCGCGTTGGGCTACAAGATTCCAAGCGCGCTGCAGGCCGACAGCGATGCGATCAGCTTCATGTCGCAAATCCTGGGCGACGAGCCGACCGGCCGCCTGCACAAGCAGCTGGTGGAAAGCGGCAAGGCCGCGCAGGTGTTCAGCTTTGGCATGACCGGCTACGCGCCGGGCCTGCAGATCATTGGCGCCGTGGTCAAGTCGGGCCAGCCGCTGGAACCGGTGCGCCAGGCGCTGACCGACGCGGTGGAGAGCTTCGCCAAAACGCCGCCGACCGAAGAAGAGATGGAGCGCACCCGCCGCAACTTCGCCAACTACATCGAGAAGTCGCTCAACGATCCGCAGCGCGTGGGCGTGACCTTGTCGGAAGAGGTCTCGCTGGGCGACTGGCGCCTGCTGTTCGCCGGCCGCGACAAGCTGCCCAGCATCACCTCGCAGCAGGTGGCCGAGGTGGCGGCGCGCTACCTGAAGCGCGATAACCGCGTGGTGGGTGAGTTCATCCCGGAAGACAATCCGCAGCGCGCGGACATCCCGCCCGCGCCATCGGTGGCCGAGGTGATGAAGGACTTCAAGGGCAAGGACAGCGTGCTGACTTCGGAAGTGTTTGATCCGAGCCAGGACAACATCAACGCCCGCACCGAGATCAAGACCATCGGCGGCCTGAAAGTGGCGCTGCTGCCGAAGAAGAACCGCGGCGAAACCGTGGCCGTGAATCTCAGCCTGCACTGGGGCGACGAAAAGAATCTGACCAACAAATGGATGGCGGGCACCATTGCCAACGAGATGTTGACGCGCGGCACCAGCAAGTACACGCGCGAGCAGCTGGCCGATGCCTTCTCCAAACTGAAGATCACCGGCACCCCGTACAACTTTGAAACCACCGGTCCGAATCTGGACGCCGCGCTGCGCCTGGTGGCGCACATCCTGAAGGACGCCAGCTTCCCGCAGGCCGAGTTCGAGCAGTTGCGCCAGCAGTGGATCGTCGGCCTGGAATACTCGCGCAGCGAGCCGCAGGTGCTGGCCAATGAAGCCATCGAGCAGCACTTCAACCACTACCCGAAAGGCGACATCCGCTATGCCATGACCACCGCCGAGAAGCTGGAAGCGGTGAAGGCACTGAAACTGGAAGACGTGATTGCCTACCACCGTGAGTTCTATGGCGCCAGCCACGGCGAGCTGGCGATCGTCGGCGACTTCGACAAGGCCGCCATCAGCAAGACCATCGATGAAAGCTTCACCGGCTGGAACAGCAAGGTCTCGTATGCGCCGATCCTGAACACCAATGTGGAAAAGGCGCCGTTGCATGTGTCGCTGAATGCGCCGGACAAGGAAAACGGTTCCTACAGCGCGCGCCAGCCGCTCGACCTGAACGTCAACGACGCCGACTATCCGCTGCTCGACCTGGCCAACTACATGTTCGGCGGCGGCGCGCTGAAATCACGCCTGATGGACCGCATCCGCCAGAAGGATGGCCTGTCCTACGGCGGCGGCAGCGGCGTGCACGCGGGCGATGAAGACCGCGCCGGCGCCTTCGGCATGGGCGCCATCGCCGCGCCGCAGAACCTGAAGAAGCTGGAAGCGGCGATCAAGGAAGAACTGGAGCGCGCGCTGAAGGACGGCTTCACGCAAGCGGAGCTGGATGGCGCCAAATCGGGCCTGCTGCAACAACGCCTGCAGAACCGCGCCAAGGATAACGTGGTGGCCTCGGGCTGGACCCGCAACCTGTACCTGGGCCGCACCTACACCTGGAGCAAGGACTACGAGACCAAGCTGAAAGCAGCCACGCTGGCACAGGTCAACGCCGCCTTCCGCAAGTACATCGATCCGAACAAGCTGTCGGTAGCGGTGGCGGGCGATGAAGCCAAAGCCAAAGCCGCAGCCGCCGCCCAGAAGCCGTAACGTCAAATGGTTTATTTGCAGCCCATGTAGCACGTTTGTGCTACATGGGCTGCTTTACGTCCGGGGGATGAAAATGATTCAATAATATTGTTCATTAACCACTATGGAAATCTCCCTATGCGTATTTGCAAACCATTGCTGGCAGCGCTGCTGTCGGTGTTGACCATCGGCGCCAACGCGGCCGTCAACGAAGCCAAAACCCAGATCACCGCCGGCCAGTTCACGCCAATCGCGCCGCCGACCACCGTCACCTTTGATAGCGACATCCCGGCCGGCATTCACTATGAAGGCCTGAACCTGGTCTCCGGTTCGGAACAGAACAACTACGAGGCGCCAGCCTTCGACACCACCAAATACCTGCGCACCGGCTGCTGCGGCGGCAGCACCACCGTCACCTTTGACAGCGGCTTTGGCGCCAGCTACTTCGGTTTCTATCTCGGTTCGGCCGACGCCAGCAACACGCTGACCGTGTACAGCAGCGACGGCACCTCGCGCGTGTACGCAGAAGGCGAACTGGCAAGCCTGGTGCCATCCGGCGCGGTGGGCGGCAGCTATTACCTCGGCTTGTACTCGACCGCCGGCAGCGTGTTCACGCGCATTGAATTCAACACCATCAATCCGATGGAAACCGATAACCACGCCTTCATCCTGGCGGCCGTGCCGGAACCGGAAACCTACGCAATGATGCTGGGCGGCCTGGCATTGGTGGGCATGGCGGCCCGTCGTCGCGCTGCTAAAACTTCGGCAGCCGCTCAAGCGTAATCACGTTCGGATCGCTATAGATCTTGCGCTTGTGGGCGTTGGTGTTGTGGTGTTCACCGGTCCAGAAATTATCCGGGCTGGTGACGCCTGCAGGACCGGCGCCATCGTTCCACACCATGAACCACAGCCAGCGCTGGCCATCCACCGGATCGGGAATATGGCTGGTTTCGGACAGCGCCACCGGCTTGCCGTGTAGCGCGGTCTTGCGCCATGCTTCGGCGTAGTTGTTTTCGTAGACGTCGTAGCCGGTGAGGTCCACCACATCGTCGCCCGGATACCAGGCCGGGTCTTGTCCATTCCATACCCAGATCAGGTTGTGCAGGCCATGCGTCTTTGTCAGGCGCTCATACATGTGGCGCCAGAGCTGGATGTAGCCCTCGCGCGAAGTACCCCACCAGAACCAGCCGCCGGACGCCTCATGCAGCGGACGCCATAGCACCGGGACCTTGGCGTCCTGCAGGCGCTTGAGCTCCACTGCGATGCGGTCGATGTCCGCGTCGATCTGGCGGTAGTCGGCCGCCGGCAGGCGGTAGGGCGTCTCTTTGGTGTAGAACTTGCCGTTGCCGATGCGCCAGTGCCAGTGGAAGGACACCAGGCCGCCCTTGGCGTCCCAGGCAATGGCCTCTTCGGTCTGATGCCTTCCATCGCCTTCGGTGGCGTCGACATAGTTCATGAAGTCATAGCCCATCAGCGCCGGATATTTGCCGGTGTCGTCATGCACGCGCTGCGCCATGTCGGTGGCGTCGCGCCAGGTCAGGTCGGCCTGGCCGGCAAGCGTTTGCTTGCCCCAGATGCCGAGCAGGTAATCGTAGACCGCCTGGGTTTTCACATCACGCGGCGCCGCGCTGGCCAGCGGCAGGATCAGAGCCAGAAGCAAGGGAAGGTATCTCATGCCGTCCAATGTAGCGCCGCCGTGCGCCGGCGACAATCACTTTGCCATTTTGAGCATGTGTTTAGCGGGTTGCGTGCACGTTTTGCGATTATGTACTATCATTAGTTACATGAGACGAGACAGCAAATTATCCTCCATTCTGCACGTGCTGCTGCACATGGCGCACGGCGACAGGCCATTCACCTCCGAAGAGCTGGCGGGCTTCCTCGGTACCAATCCCGTGCTGGTGCGGCGCGTGCTGGCGGGCTTGCGTGAGCGCGGCTATGTCGGCTCCGACAAGGGCCACGGCGGCGGCTGGAGCATCACCTGTGATCTGCACAAGGTGACGCTATACGACATCTACGAAGCGTTGGGTGCCCCCACCGTATTCGCGATGGGGAACCGCGACGAGCATCCGCAATGTCTGGTGGAGCGCGCCGTCAACGAAGCGCTGGGCAGTGCCTTCGACGAGGCCGAGGCCTTGCTGATTTCGCGCTTCCGCAACGTCACGCTGGCGCAGTTGTCGGCCAGTTTCAATACACATCACAAAGGAGTGCACCATGAGCATCGATGAATTTGACGTCGCCGTGATTGGCGGCAGCTATGCCGGTATTTCGGCCGCCACGCAACTGGCGCGCGCACGCCGCCGCGTGCTGGTGATCGACGCCGGGCAGCGCCGCAATCGTTACGCCCTGCATTCGCACGGCTTTCTTGGCCAGGATGGGCGCGAGGCGGCTGCCATCGCCGCTGACGGCAAGGCGCAACTGATGAAATATCCGACCGTGCAATGGCTGGAAGGCGCGGCCACGCAGGCCGCTGCGGCGGATGACGGCTTTGACGTCGCTACCGCCGATGGCGCCAGCTTCCGCGCCCGGCGGCTGGTGCTGGCCACCGGCATGGTCGATGAATTGCCGGCCGTGCCGGGCCTGGCCGAGCGCTGGGGCAGCAGCGTGTTTCACTGCCCGTACTGCCATGGCTATGAACTGGAGCAGGGCCGCATCGGCGTACTGGCAACCAGCGCGCTGTCGATGCACCATGCGCTGATGCTGCCCGACTGGGGCACGGTGACGCTGTTCCTCAACGGCGCTTTTGAGCCGGACGAAGAGCAACTGGGCAAGCTGGCGCAGCGGGGCGTCACGGTTGAACGCACGCCGCTGCGCGCCATCAGCGGCGTGGCCACGGTTGAACTGCAGGATGGCCGCGCACTGGAACAGGCGGGCTTGTTTGTGCTCAGCCGCCTGCATAGCGCCAGTCCGCTGGCGGAGCAGCTGGGTTGCGATATGGAGCAAGGCCCGATGGGCAGCTACGTCCGCACCGACATGACCAAGGCAAGCAGCATCGCCGGCGTCTATGTGTGCGGCGACGCTGCGCGCATGGCGGGCAGCGTGGCGCTGGCGGTGGCCGACGGCGCCATGGCCGGCGTCGGCGCGCACCATTCGCTGATCTTTGGCGCGGCTGCGGCGTAAAAAAAATCCCGCCAGGCCGGGGGAGCCATGGCGGGAAACAGACTACACAATGAAGCGGTTACGCAGCGGGCGTCTGCCCCAGCTCATTCAGCACGGTGCGGTGATCACGGAAGTTGAGGGCGCAGCGGCGCATGAAATCGTCCAGCGGCGCCAGCCTGTCCGGCCCGGGCGTCGCCTCGATTTGAGGGAAGGAGCCCATGCCGGCCAGCAGCGCATACCAGGAGCCGACCGGGTAATAGCGCTCGATGTCCTGGCGACGGATTTCCGCCGCCAGATCCTTGCCCTCGATCCAGGTCTGGAAGATGCTCTTCAGCGAGTCGGACACGGTGCCGAGATTTTCCGCATTGGCGCGCCAGTAGGGCGTGTCGCTGCGGCTGTTGGTCTTGTAGTGGGCCACGATATAGTCGCGATGGCCATCAAAGTAGTTGTGGATTTCCTGGTTGTACAGGTCCTGGGCGCGCTCGCTCAAATCGCCTTTTTCGAGGAACAGCAGGAAGATCGCCGCGGTCATCTGGGTCAGGTACAGCGCGGTCGCTTCCAGCGGTTCAAGGAAGCCTTGCGACAGGCCGACCGCCAGCACGTTGCGGTTCCAGTGTTTGGTCACGCGGCCCAGTTTCATCTTCAGGTGGCGCGCCGGCGTGTCTGATTCCAGCAGGCCCAGTCTGGCGCGCAGTTCGCGTTCGGCTTCGTCGGCCGACACAAACGCGGAGCTGTACACGTAGCCGTTGCCATAGCGGTTGGTCAGCGGGATTTTCCACGCCCAGCCATGCCGCATGGCGGTCGATACGGTCTGGGTCGGGATTTTGTCGCCGATCCCGCTCGGCATAGCGATGGCGGCATCGTTGAACAGGTTGTCGGCATAGCTGACAAATGGCGTCTCCAGCGTTTTGCCGATCAGCAGAGCGGAGAAGCCGGAGCAGTCGATGAAGAAGTCGGCCGCCAGCTGCTCGCCTTCCTGGGTGGCGACAGCGGCGATATCGCCGCGCTCGTTCATCACCGCGTGCGTGACGTGGCAGACCTTGTGCTGGACGCCCAGTGCGGTGGCGCGCTGCTGCAGGAACTGGCCCAGCAAGGTGGCGTCGAAGTGGTAGCCGTAGGTGGTGAAGAAGGGGAAGTTGTCGGACGCTTTCGGCGCCAGGCAATCGTCGCTCAGGCGCGACGACAGGAAATAGCGGTTGGGGCGGGCGTCGACGTTGGCGCCGCGCTGGCGCGCGTGGACATTCTCCATGAAGTTCGGCAGGGTCAGGTTGTCGACCATGGTGGCAAACTGGTGGAAGTAGCTCTGGTAGCCCGGCCTGGTGGACCAGCCGTCGAACGTGATGCCGCATTTGTAGGTGGCGTTACAGGCCGGCATCCATTCGGACTCCGCGATGCCCAGGCTGTCGAAGTAGCGCTTGAGCGCCGGCGTTGAGCCTTCGCCGACGCCGATCACGCCCACGCTGGGCGATTCCAGCACCAGGATCTCGACGCCGCGCTTGATCAGGGAATCGCCGTACATCAGCGCGGTCATCCAGCCGGCACTGCCGCCGCCGACGATGATGATTTTCTTGGGAGGCGTGGTCACGTTCATGATCGGTAGTCTGTGTTAAAAAAAAACGGGGCGCGAAGGCCCCGTTTTGACTGCGGCTTAGTACTTGGCGTGCAAGGTCAGGTAGATCTGGCGGCCGTTCTTGTACAGCGAACCTGGCAGGTCCATCGCGCCTGGGTTGTGAATAACCGAACGCACCAGCGGGTTGTTCAGGTCTTTGCCGTCCAGGGTGATGCTGTAGTTCTCGTTGATCTGGTAAGCCAGCGAGGCCGACAGCGTGCCGATCGGTGCCTGGAAGGCGGCGCTGTTACGGCTGGTGCCGTTCAGGAAGCCCGAACGCCAGCTGTAGGTCAGACGCGCGCTCAGCTTGTCCTGCTCGTAGAACAGACCGACGTTGTAGGCGTTCTTCGAGGTGCCGATCAGGGTGCAGTCCGGCGCGGTCAGGTTGCCGCATGGCGAACCAGGCGCTTTGCCGGTTTCCTTGCCCAGGGTGTAGGTGTAGTTGGCGTTGATGCCAAAGCCTTTCGGCAGTTCCTGCACATACGAGAACTCCAGGCCCTTCACTTCGGCGGTGGTGTTGACCGGGGTCGACACCTGGTACACCGTGTTCTTCTTCTCCAGCTGGTTGTAGAAGGTGGCGGTGCTGGAGCCGTAGGTTACGTAGCCGTCCAGTGCCGAGTAGAAGGCGCCGGCCGACAGCAGCGATTTCGGCGCGAAGTACCACTCCAGGCCCAGATCGTAGTTGTTGGCGCGGATCGGACGCAGGTTGGGGTTGCCGACGTTGCCGGTGCCCTGCACGTCGCGCAGGTCGACGCCGGCCATCATGCCCAGCTCAGGACGGGCCATGGTGCGGCTGGTGCCGAAGCGGGCCACCAGATCCTTGGTCACGTCCAGGCGGAAGTTCGCGCTTGGCAGGAAGTCCAGGTAGCCGTTGCTGTAGCGCTTAGGCTCGAAACCGCCCGATGGGCCGACTTCATAACGGTTCACTTCCTCGGTGGTGTGCACCACGCGCAGGCCGAAGTTACCCGACAGGCTCTCGGCGGCGAAGTTCGCCATCACGAAGGCCGACTGGGTTGGTTCCTTGATGGTGAATTCATTCTGACGCAGATTGCCCGAGTAGCTGCCGTATTTCGACAGCCAGCCATTGACGGCATCACGCGAGAAGGTCCAGTAGCCGGCGCCGTTCGCGCCCAGATCCTTGAAGTCGTCCGGGAAGGCGGTCAGGCCCGACATCGGCAGGTTGGCCACCGAGTCCAGACCCGGCAGGGCGTTGATGCCGATTGCGGTCAGGTCGCGCTTGTGCTCCGCCACGCGGCCGCCGAATTGCAGCGAGTTCACCGCGCCCCATTCGGTGCGCAGGGTGCCGCTCAGTTCACCGTAGGTTTCCTTATCGTTCGCAGTCACATGCGATCCGTAGGTGTATGGCGTGGCCTGCATGCCGCCGATCGAGAACTTGTCGGCGCCAGGGATGTTGTAGATCACTGGCGAGCCGGCGTCCTTGATGGTGTAGCTGCCGCCGGTCCATGGCATCCATACGCCCAGTGCGCCGCTGACGGTGTTGCCGACGCCTTTGGTGGTGCCGATGCGGCCCTTCAGGGTCAGGTTCTCGTTGACGCGCCATTTGGCATCGATGTCGAAGAACTGCGATTTGCTTTCCGCGACAGGGCGGCTGAATTCCTCCTGCACTGCGCTTGACATGGTGGCGCAGGCGGTGCAGTTGGCTGGCACGCTGCCGGTCAGCTGAGTGATCACGCCGTTGCTCAGGGTGCCGGAGACGCCGCTGTTCGGGAAGTTGGTGGTAGCCCACGACGGCGCCAGGAAGCGGCCCAGCGATTGCATGAAGTTGTGGTTGATGTTTGGCGCGTCCAGGTGCGAACGGAAGGCGGTGACATCCAGCGTCAGATCGCTGTTCGGCTTGATCTGTACATCGATCAGGCCGCCCTTGCGGGTACGTTCCTGCTCAAACCAGGCGGTGCCGCCCAGGTAGTTGGCATAGGCGCCGGCGGCGCCAGGCACCACGTTGGCGATCGGGCTGCCGGCTTCCACGCGGTCATACCAGATCTGGTTTTCCTGGCCGACGCGGCTCAGGGTGCGCTTCTGGTGGAAGCCCTGTACCAGCACGCCCAGCGTGCCCTGGTCGTTCTTCCATGCCACCAGGCCGCTCAGTTGCGGATCGGTCTCGCCGGAGTTGGACGAATGGACGCCGCCCACGCTGACTTGCGCGTTGAAGGTTTTCTTGAAGTCCAGCGGCTTGCGGGTCTCGATGTCGACCACGCCTTCGGCGCCGCCTTCCAGCAGGTTGGCTTGGGAACCCTTATGCACCGTCACGCGGCCGATCAGCTCGGAAGGGAACAGCGTAAAGCTGACACTGCGGCCGCCGCCCAGGATGTTGTCCGCGAACCAGTCGCCGCTCGATACCGAGTGGCCGTTCAAGGTGGTCAGGGTCAGGCCGAACGGGGTGCCGCGCAGTGCCACGCGGTCGTTCTCGCCGAACGAACCTTCGCCGCCGCCAGCTGCCGCCACGCTTACGCCTGGCAGGCGTTGCAGCGAGTCCGCCACGTTCTTGTCCGGCATCTTGCCGACGTCTTCCGCCGTGATGACTTCGACCAGACTGTCGGAGTTGCGCTTCTGGTTCAGGGATTGTTGCAGCGAAGCGCGGATACCGGTGACAACCACCGATGCTGGTTCTTCTGCTGCCTGTTGTGCGTGTGCTGAGATCGTGGCGCCCATCATCATCAGACCAACCGCAGTGGCGATTGGCGTCAGTTTGGACAGTTTAGTTTTATTCGAATGGTGATGCATTGTTCCCTCCCGTTGAAGAAGGCTCCGCCGAGCCCCCTGATTGTTGATGTGCTTCTTTTTAGATCACGTTCAAAACCAATCCAACGCCAATATACTCGGGTTTTAATACCAGATCACTACCACTTTAAAATTCTTTTTTGTTATGTTGTATGCAGCATACAAAGTGTCTTTTCGGCAATTTCGTAATACCGGATAGATGGTGGTATGGAAAACGGCTGTGCGCGAATGCAACACGTAGAAAGCCTTTAGATAAAGGCTGTATGGAAAATCTTCAGAAAAATTGGCGGCCGGCGCGACGAGCGTGGATTTGCAGTGGTCTTTTTTTGGTATTATCGTCGAACAAACAGACAGGAGAGGTCTTCATCGTTATGGAAAGCGATCAAATGACACCACTGGTACACATCCGACAGCACCTCAATGAGACCAGCAACCTGCCTTTGTACCAGCGCCTGCAGCGTGCCTTGCGCTCCGCCATCGAACACCATTTGCTCAAGCCGGAGGATGCTTTGCCGGCCGAACGCCAGCTGGCGGCCGATCTGGAAATCTCGCGCATCACGGTGCGCAAGGCCATCGACGGCCTGGTGAGCGAGGGCGTGCTGATACGCCGGCCCGGCTCGGGCAACTTCATCAACACCCGCATCGAAAAGAACTTCGCCAAGCTGACTTCCTTCTCGGAAGATATGCGGGCGCGCGGCCGCACGCCGCGCAGCGTGTGGCTCAAGCGTTCGGAAGGCACGGTCACGCCGGACGAGGCGATGCGTTTGCGGCTCAGTCCCGGCTCCAAGGTGTACCGCTTCAACCGCATGCGCTATGCCGACGATGTGCCGATGTGCCTTGAATACGCAACCATCGTCGCCTCCTGCCTGCCTTCGCTGGATGCGGTGGACGTCTCCATGTACGACGCGCTGGAAAAGGCCGGCAACCGCCCGGTGCGCGCCTTGCAGCGCTTGTCGGCGCTGCTGCTGAACGCGGAGCAGGCTACGCTGCTGCAGGCGCAGGAAGGGGATGCCGGGCTGGCGGTCGAGCGGCTCGGCTTTTTGCGCGACGGACGCGCGGTGGAATTCTGCCGCTCCTACTTCCGTGGCGATATGTATGACTTTGTGGCAGAACTGAATGCGAGCTAACTATATTCCGCTGGCCGCTGCGCTGGCCCTGTCGCCGGTGGCGGCATCTGAAGTGATCGGCTACTACCCGGGCTGGAAGCATGAGAGCTTCCCGGTCTCCGCGGTGGACGCCAGCAGGCTGACCATGGCCTTGTATGCGTTTGTCGATTTGTGCTGGAACGGCAAGCATGGCAATCCCGAACCGTCGGTGAATGATGTCGCGCCGTGCCAGGAACCGCTCAACGGCGCGCTGGCCTGGCGCGACGCGGCACAGGATGGCGCCAACCTGCGTGCGCTGGTGGCGCTCAAGCAGCGCAATCCGCAATTCAAGGTGGTGATCTCGGTGGGCGGGTGGAACTGGTCCAACCGCTTTTCCAACGTGGCGGCATCGGCGCCGGCGCGCGCCAACTTCATCGCTTCCACGTTGAAGACTTTGCGCCGCTATGGCCTGGATGGCGTGGATCTGGATTGGGAATATCCGGGCGAGGCCGGCGTCCCTTGTGTGGCCGGCGAAGTGTGCGCGCGTCCCGAGGACCGGCGAAACTTCATCACCTGGGCGCGCGAGCTGCGCGCAGCGTTTGATGCGGCCGGCAAGCAGGATGGCAAGCATTACAGCATCACCATCGCGGCGGGAGCCAACGGCAATTACGTCGGTGACGGTGCGTGGGTGAAGGAGCTGGCGCGCAGTCTGGACTGGATCAATATCATGGCCTACGACTACCACATGCCATGGGAGAAAAGCAGCGGCCACCACGCGGCGCTGTATGCGGATGCCGGCGACCCGGTAACGGCCGATGGTTTTTACGCGTCGCGCTCAGTGCAGCGTTATCTTGGCGCCGGCGTGGCGGCGGACAAATTGGTGATGGGCGTGCCGTTCTACGGTTATGGCTGGAAGGGCTGCGCACCAGGGCCGCAGGGCGATGGCCAGTACCAGCTGTGCCAGGGCGGCGCGACGGACGGGATCAACGGCGGCAATTCGTATGGCTACGCGCAGGCGCTGAGGACGGGCAAGCGTTACTGGAATGCGTCGGCCAGAGTGCCGTACCGCTATGACGCCGCCAGCGGCGTGTGGGTTACGTATGAAGATACTGCGTCGCTGAAAGAGAAGGCCCGCTACATCAAGCAGCAGGGCCTGCGCGGTGCGATGTTCTGGGAACTGAGCGCCGACGATCAGGAACGCAGCCTGCTGCGCACCTTGTCCGAATCGATGAAGTAAAAAAAAAGCCAGCTCGAAAGCTGGCTTTTTCAATTACTTGGCTTCAGGCGCCGCGATCTTCGGGCCGCTCTGGTACATGATCCAGTAGCGGGCCAGGTCGGCGCGTGGGTCGTTGCTGGCGGCCAGCGGCTTCAGCACTTCCAGCGATTCATCCTTCTTGCCGGCCATGGCCAGGGCGTAGCCCAGGCGCAGCTTGGCGTCTTCAGGATTCTTCGATACGCCTTTGGCGATACCTTGCTTCATCAGATCGATACCCTTGTCGTACTGGCCCAGGGTGACGTAGTTGTAGCCCAGGTTGACCAGACCAACACCGTCTTTCGACTTCTGTGCTGCCGGGATGCCGCTGTCGATGTTTTTGGCATCGTCCGCTGCGCCCTTGTTGGCGGTGGCCTTGATTTTTTCCAGTGCGGCTTTGTCCTTGCCGGCCGGGATGCCGCTTGGGTAGCCTTTGTCCATGGCGATCTTGGCTTCGGTGAAGAAGCCGCCCAGGTTCGCCAGTTCGGCTTGTTCGGCGTAGTCTTCAGGCTCCATCTTCGATGGCACGGTGACGGCTTTCAGACGCACCAGGTCCAGGTCCAGACGGTTGTTGTAGGTCTTCTTGCCGCGGGTGCGGTTCAGCAGGTCGTTCCAGTAATCTTCGGTCGGGTAGTAGCGTGCCAGCTCTTCCACTGCCTGCAGATACAGTTCGTTGTCCTTGGTCTTGATGCCGACGTTGCCCAGCAGGTTCAGGGTGTCCTTGCTTGGCGAGGTACCCGCGGCCTTGGCGGCTTCGATATCCTTTAGCGCTTCGGTCTTGGCGGTGGCGAAGTCGTTCTTCAGGAAGTACGAACGGACGATGTATGGACGCTGCTTGACCTTGTCGCCCGACTCGGCGCCGTAACGCTCGAACCATTTGATGGCGTTGTCGTAGTCTTTCAGGTTGCTGTAGTAGATGCCGGCGATGGCGTCGATGAAGCGCAGCTTGTTTTCCTGCGGCAGGCGGCCGGATTCAATCATCGCGGTCAGGCCCTTGATGGTCAGTTCCTGGTTGCCCGAGGCCTGGCCCAGTTGTACGCGCATCTGGTTCAGCACGAAGTCTTCGTACGGGGTCAGGTTCGGCGTGGCCGCGGCCTGGTCGATGCGGCTCTGGTATTCCGTGTAGTTCTTGGCGTCCAGCAGCGGCTTGGTCTGCGCTGGATCGATCAGTTTGTAGATTTCCGGGCGGACGGTGTCCTTCGGTGCTTCTGGCGCTTTCTTTTCTTCAGCCGCTTGGACTGGAGCCATGCCAACGATGGCAGGGACGGCGTTCAGGCCGATGGCGGCCAGGAGCAGGCTGATACGAGCAAAACGTGAATGGGACATGGTTATCCTTCAATCAAACATATTAGGGATGTAAACCCGCGTATTGTTACATAAAACCGGTTAGAACTCCGAATTCAACCGTGTTGCAGTGCACGGCCGCCGGCGTCAAACAGCCGGCAGCGCGACGGCGGCAGGTGAACGCGCGTCTGGCTGCCGGCGTGCAGTGGCGCCGCTTCCGCGCCCTGCTTCACCGCGATCATGCCGGGCAGGCCAGCCAGCGTGGTGTACACGATGGATTGGTCGCCCAGGTACTCAACGTGGCCGACCGCCACCTGGATGACATTCTCTTCATGCTGCGGTGCAGCGACGAAAAGATGCTCGGCGCGGATGCCCAGCGTGACCTGGTCGCCGGGCGCCGCCCCGGCCGCATCATCGATGTGCAAGTTGGCGCCATCCGGCAGCCGTACCGTCACGCGCGCGCCGATGGCCGCAACTACCTGGCAGGGGATAAAGTTCATCTTTGGCGTGCCGAGGAAGCCGGCGACGAACAGATTCGCCGGGGCGTTGTAGAGTTCATGCGGCGTGCCCACTTGCTCGATGCGGCCGCCGTTGAACACCACGATGCGCTGGCCCAGCGTCATCGCCTCCACCTGATCGTGCGTCACGTAGATCATGGTGGTTTTCAGTTCGCTGTGGAGACGGCTCAGTTCCACCCGCATCTGCACGCGCAGGCTGGCGTCGAGATTGGACAGCGGCTCGTCGAACAGGAACACTTCCGGCTTGCGCACGATGGCGCGGCCAATGGCCACGCGCTGGCGCTGGCCGCCGGACAGTTCTTTCGGTTTGCGCCTGAGCAGCGGCGCGATTTGCAAAATGGCCGCTGCGCGTTCCACGGCAGCCTGCACCTCGGCCGCCTTGTGGCCGGCCAGCTTGAGCGCAAACGCCATGTTCTCGTACACCGTCATATGCGGGTAGAGCGCATAGGACTGGAACACCATGGCCAGCTTGCGCTGTGCAGGGGCGATGTCGTTGGCCAGGATGCCGCCGATGTGCAGCGTGCCGCCACTGATGGTTTCCAGTCCGGCGATCATACGCAGCAGGGTGGACTTGCCGCAGCCGGAAGGGCCGACAAAGACCATGAATTCACCATCCGCGATATCGAGGTCGATGCCGTGGATGACCGGCGTTTTATCGTAATGCTTGACGATGTTGTGGAGACTGACGCTGGCCATGCGCTTACACCACCTGTTCTGCCAGCGTTGCCTGCTTCCCTTGCTCCGGCTGCGGGCGCGCAGTCATTGGAATCAGCTGCGACAACACCGCCACCGGAATCGCGGAGAGCATCACCCAGATGAAGAAGTGCTGATAGCCCAGTGCGATCTGGATATCGCCGCTGAACAGCTTGAACAGCACAAAGCCCAGTTGCATGATGCCGGTGGCGAAAGCATAGTGCGCGGTCTGGTATTTGCCCGGCGCGACCACCTGCATCATGTACAGGATCAGGCCGACGAAGCCAAAGCCATAGCCGAACATCTCCACGCTCAACGCGGTGGCGATGATCGACAGGTCGGTCGGCTGGAAGTAGGACAGCAGATAGAAGGCGATGTTGGGCAGGTTGACTGCGAGGATCAGCCACAGGATGGCGCGCTTGAGGCTCAGCCACGATGTGAAGTAGCCGCCGGCGATGGAGCCGACCAGGAACGCCACTGTGCCGACGGTGCCATACACCGCACCCACTTCGGCGGTGCTCAGGCCAAGACCACCGAGGTTGCGCGCCTCGCGCAGGAACAGCGGGCCGATCGACTGCACCTGCGCCTCGCCGGCACGGAACAGGATGATGAACACGATCGACACCCAGATGCCGGGCTTCCTGAAGAATTCCACGATCACCTCGCGCAGGGTGCGGGCGATGGCGGCGGCGTTGGTGTCGGCGCTCACGGTGTTTTTCGCCAGCGGCAGCGACCAGCCGTTGTACAGCCCCAGCGCGACCATCATGGCGCCGAGGATGCAGAAGCAGATGGTCCATGCCGGCACCACGCCCAGCGTCTTCTCGAAGTGGCCGGCCAGCAGCAGCAGGGCGCCGGTGGTGAAGAACTTGGCGGCGTTGAAGAAAGTGCCGGTCCAGCCGGCATACCTGGCCTGTTCTTTTTCATCGAGGCTGGTGATGTACAAGCCGTCGCACGCAATGTCGTGCGTGGCCGAGGCGATGCCGACCAGCGCAAGCATCACCATGCAGGCCGCGAACCAGAACGGCGCCTGCAGCGCCAGCGCCACGCCGCCCAGGCATAAGCCGCCGAACACCTGGAAGAAGGTGACTACCAGTTTTTTGCTGCTGACCAGTTCCAGGAAGGGACTCCACAATGGCTTGAACACCCAGGCAAAGCCGATCAAGCCGGTCCAGTGATTCAGCTCGTCGTTGGGCACGCCCATGCTCTTCAACATCTGGTTGGCGACGATGGCCACCGCGAAGAAGGGCAGGCCTTGCGCGAGGTACAGGCTGGGCACCCAGAGTTTGGGATTGAGGCTGTTGTCTTTCATGTGGAGTCTCCCGTGTTCTCTTTATTTGAAGCCAGGTACCGGTGCGTTGCCGGTGGCTTGCAGTTGGCCGGACAGCCAGCCGTTGATGGCGTCCAGCGCCGGCTGGGCGAAGCCGTAGGTCATCAGCGCCGGCGCGTTGATATCCAGCGCCTGATACGGATTCCACAGCGCCAGATGCAGGTCCGGACGCCACGTGTCGCGCGCGTGCAGGCCGTAGCGCAGGCGCGAGGTGGACGCCAGCATGGTGAAGCGGCCGTCCTGCGGCAATGCGCTCCAGTCGAAAGTATCGGCGTCGGCAAAAGTGACCAGTTCTACGTCGTACAGCTTGCGCAGCGAGTCGGCCACCACGGCGGCCGGCACGCCGGCTTCGGAGACGCCGTCGCTGACTACGTCGGCACGCGCCACCAGGCGCACCTTGGCACCGGCGGCCGGGCGCTGCGGCTGTTTCGGCGCGCCGCTTGCGGCGGCGGGGCTGTAGGCGGTCAGGCTGCGGCGCCAGCCTTCGGCCATGATTTCGCGGTCGGCCGCGTCTTCCTTGTAAGAGCGGGATTTGCATGGATAGGCTTTAGCCAGCGAGGACAAACGCGCCAGGCGCGTGTCGATGGCCGCCTGCGACAGCTCGCCCGAGGCGATGGCGGCTGCGATGGCGTCCAGCGTTTCGTTTTGCGTTTCGGTGGTGCCCAGCGCCATCACCATGTCGGCGCCGGCGGTCAGCGCGCGCACGGCGGCGTTGCCGACGCCGTAGCGGCCGGCGATGGCGTGCATGTCCATGCCGTCGGTGATGATGATGCCTTTGTACTGCCACTCTTCGCGCAGCAGGTCGTTCAGAATGCGGCGCGACATGGTGGCCGGGTTCTCAGGATCCAGCGTCGGATAGACGATGTGCGCGGTCATCATGGCGGGCGCTGCGCCGGAGGCGATGCGGAACGGCGCCAGTTCCAGGCGGTCCAGTTCCTCCACTGGTTTGTTTACGGTCGGCAGGTCCCGGTGCGAATCGACATTGGTGTCGCCGTGGCCGGGGAAGTGCTTGACGCAGCAGGCCACGCCTTCCGCGTGGCTGCCGGCCATCCACGACATCGCCAGTTCAGCGGCGCGCTTCGGCTCTGCGCCGAAGGAGCGTTCGGCGATCACTGGATTGTGGGGGTTGTTGTTCAGGTCCAGCACCGGCGCGAAGTTCCAGTTGAAACCCAGTGCCTTTACCGCGCGCGCCACGGCGGCGCCGGTGCGATAGGCCAGGTCGGTGTCGTCGGCCGCGCCCAGGCCCATGGCGGCCGGCGGCGCCGGCACCCAGGTCGAGCGCACCACGGCGCCGCCTTCCTGGTCGATGGCGATCAGCGATTCAGGACCCATGACGGCGCGCAGGTCGGCGGTCAGCCTGGCCAGTTGTTCAGAGTCGGTCATGTTCCCGCGGAACAGGCAGACGGCGCGAATGCTGTTCGCTTTCAGGAAGTCGGCGGTGACCGCGTCCAGCACGGTGCCGGGGAAGCGGATCATAATCAGTTGGCCGGCGATTTTGCGTAGTTCGTTTTGAGTTGTCATTTCACTGCTCCGTCCATGCCGCGCATGAAGAATCGTTGAGTAAATAAGAAGGCTGCCAGCGTTGGCAGAATGGTCAGCACTGTCCCAGCGGCGATCACGCGCGTGCTGCTGCCGAAGGTGCCGCGCAAATACAGCACGCCCACCGACAGCGGGAATTCGTCCGGCTTGCTCATCACGATCGAGGGCCAGATGTATTCGTTCCATGCTTCCACCGCCGTCAGAATGCCCACCGTGGCCAGCCACGGGGCGATCAGCGGCAGCATGATGCGGCTGAAGATGATCCATTCGGAAGCGCCGTCCACGCGGGCGGCGTCGATCAGGTCTTGCGGGATTTCCTCGAACGCCTGTTTCAGCAGCAGGATGGCGACCGCGTTGACCACGTTGGGCAGGATCACGCCGGCGTAGGTGTCGACCAGACTGAGTTTGGTGACGGTGATGAAGTTGACCAGGAAGTTCACTTCTGACGGCAGCACCAGCGTGGCCAGGATCAAGCCGAATACCAGCTTGCGGCCCTTGAACTGCATGCGTGCCAGCGGATACGCGGCTGCGGAGCACAGCAGCAGTTTCCAGAATACGGTGCAGGCGGCGATGAACACCGAGTTGAGGAAGAAGCGCCACATCGGCAGAGTGTTGAATACTTCGATGAAGTTGCTTAGCGACGGTGCCTTCGGCCAGAAGGTTGGCGGGTAGGCGAAAATATTCCCTTCGGTGGACAGCGCGGTCACCAGCGTCCACCAGAACGGGAACACGCACACCACGGCGATGGCGCACAGAAGCAGGTAGTGGGTGAACGTCTTCATCGGTGTTTGGGCTTGATCCAGCGCAGGCAAAGCAGGGCGATGCCGATGCAGAGCAGGGAGACGATGAAGCTGGCGGCCAGCGCGCGCGGCAGCTTGAGGTGCTTGAGGCCCTGGTCGTAGGCGTAATACAGGCCGGTGAAGGTGGAGTTCATCGGGCCGCCTTGCGTGAGGACGTCGACCTCCTGGTATGCTTTCAGCGCGGCCAGCACGGACAGGATGGAGCAGACCATGATGGTGGGGCGCAGCATCGGCACGGTGATTTTCCAGAACCGCTGCCAGCGGTTGGCGCCGTCGAGGATGGCGGCTTCCTGCATGTCGGCGGGGACGGCCTGCAGGGCGGCCAGGTACATCACCATGTACCAGCCCAGGCCGCGCCACAGCGTAACGAACATGATCGCGAACAGGGCGATGGTGTCGTTGGACAGCCAGCCTACCGGCGCGTTAATCAGCTGAAGGGTTTGCAGCACATAGTTCAATGTGCCGTGTTCATGGAACATGAAGCCCCACATGATGCCGACTACGGAGACGGTGGTCACCACCGGCACGTAGAAGGCCGCGCGGAAGTAGCGGATGCCGGGCAGTTTGTTGTTGACCAGGACCGCCAGCCCCAGCGCGCCGATTTGCACGAAGGGCACCATCAGCAGGAACAGCAGGGAGTTTTTCAGGCCGGTGACGAACATCTCGTTGTCGAAGATGTAGCGGAAGTTGTCCAGCCCGACCCAATGCGTTTCGCGTATCAGGCTGTAGTCCGTGAAGGCCAGCAGCGAGCCGAAGGCCACCGGCCAGAAGGAGAACACGGCCAGCAGCACCAGTGCCGGCGCCAGGAACAGCCACGCGACGCCGTCATTCCGGCGTGCGCCGGAATCCATAGAACGCTGGCCTGCCAGCTCAGCATGGGCTCCGGCGTCCGCCGGAGCGACGGGTTGGTCGGCGTCGCGCATCAGTGGCTCCTCTGCGCGAGTTTCTTGTTCCAGATCGCGACCGCCTGGTCCAGCGCCTGCTGGATGTCCTGCTTGCCGGTGACGCCGGCTTCGACCGCCTTCACCAGATAGCGGCGCAATTCGTCGTAGTCGGTGATGCCGGCCACGTACAGCGTGTGCGAATGCGGCATCGACACCGCGCCCGCCGCCACGGCCTTTTCCGCGGCACCGGCTTTCGGCGGCACGGTGGTGAAGAAGGGATCATTGGCCGCCTGCGCCATCGCCGGATAGACGCTGGCCTGCTTTGCAAAGACCAACTGATTGGCGTCATTGGTGAGGTAGCGCGCAAACTTGCCGATGGCCGGCAGCAGTCTGGCGTCCACATTTTTGGGCACGCCGAAATGAATCAGCCAGCCGCCGTCGGCAATGCCGGTTGGGCCAAGCGGCGCCGGTGCGACATCGGTGATGGCGTAGATATCTTTGGCATCGCTTTCGATGCGCTTGACCGCCGTCGGCGGCGCCAGCAGCATACCGA
Source organism: Duganella sp. (assembly GCF_039595735.1). Lineage (NCBI taxonomy): Bacteria > Pseudomonadati > Pseudomonadota > Betaproteobacteria > Burkholderiales > Oxalobacteraceae > Duganella > Duganella sp. Next base: position 41,717 of record NZ_JBCNLB010000015.1, on the reverse strand, counting down.
GGCGGCCGCCCTTGTAGGCGTCGATCGCGGCGGGGAAGTTATCTTCCGCGAACAGCGCGTCTTTCAGCAGGCCGCCGGCCTTGTAGGTCTCGGCCAGCTTGCGGATCAACGCCACGTGGCCGGGTGAATTGAAAACGGCTTTGCCGTTATGGATCACGGCCAGGCCTTGCTGCATCATCAGGCCGTCGATCTTGGACAGGGCAGGGCACAGACCCGCCTTGCCGGTGCGCGCGGCGATCTGGCGCGCGAACAGCAGTTGTTCATCGAGATCGCGCGGCGCGTGCGGAATGGCGGCAGCCTTGAAAATCTGCGTGTTGTAGGCGATGACCGCGACATTGCTGTACATCGGGAAGCCGTAGACCTTGCCGTTGAAGGTGAGGTCTTCCAGCGTGCTGGCGAGGTAGCGCGGGCGAGCGTCGGCCAGCAGTGCGTCGACCGGCATCAGCAGGCCATCGCGGGCGAATTCATCGGCCCAGGGGACGTTGAGGTTGACCAGCGCCGGCGGCTTGCCGGCGACGATGCGCGTCACCAGTTTGGTTTGCAGAATGTCCCAGGGGAAGTCCACCCACTCGACCTTCACGCCGGGATTCGCTGCTTCGTAGTTTTTCACCAGCGTCTCGTAGTAGGGCGTGAACTTGGGCTTCATGCTGAAGGTCCAGAACTCGATGTGGTCGGCGGCGCAGGCGTTGGCCGCCAGCAGTAGCGCCGTCGCCGCCGTCATCCCGGCGAAAGCCGGGATCCATGCTGAGCGTGCAGGCACGCGTTCTATGGGTCCCGGCGTGCGCCGGGACGACGGCGGGCGGCGGAACATTTTAGTTGGTCTTGGTGACTTTGCTCAGGTGGCGTGGCTGGTCCGGGTCCAGGCCGCGCGCGGCCGAGAGTTCGGCTGCCATCTTGTAAAAGGTCTGAATCGCCACGATCGGATCCAGATCCGGCGTGGCCGCCACCGGCAAGGTCAGGTCGCGGTCCGCCACGTCGGCTGGCGCTGCCAGCAGCACGCGCGCGCCACGGCCGCGCATCTCGGACGCCAGTGCCAGCAGGCTTGCTTGCGTCGGGCCGCGGGTGGCGAAGATCACCAGCGGATAGCCTTCCTCGATCAGCGCCATCGGACCATGCTTGATCTCCGCGCCGCTGAACGCCTCCGCCTGCAGCGCCGACGTCTCCTTGAACTTCAGCGAAGCTTCCAGCGCCACCGGGAAGCTGATGCCGCGGCCCACCACCATGATGTTACGCGCCGGCGTCAGCACTTCAATCGCCTTCGACCAGTCTTCAGTGGTCGCTGCGCGCAGCGATTCCGGCAGCGCTTCCAGGCCGGCCAGCAGCTCAGGATCGTTCTGCCATGCCGCCACCAGGCGCGCACCGGCCACCAGGCTGGTGATGAAGCTCTTAGTGGCTGCCACGCTTTGCTCTTTGCCAGCGCGCAGCGGCATGGCGAATTCCGCCGCCTGCGCCAGCGGCGAATCGATATCGTTGACCAGCGCGATGGTAGTGGCGCCGCCGTCGCGGAAGTATTTGATCGGCTCCACCACGTCCGGGCTCTGGCCCGATTGCGAGATCGAGATGGCCAGCGTGTCGCGCGTGATCAGCGGCGATTTGTTCAGCGTCACCAGCGACATCGGCAACGAGGCCACCACCCGGCCCAGGCGCGCCATGATCAGGTACGCCACATAGGCGCACGCATGGTCCGAGCTGCCGCGCGCGATGGTCAGGGCGGTCGAGAAGGAAGTGCTCCTCAATTTGCGGCCCAGTTCCGCGTAGCGCTCGCCGTCGTTGGCCAGTTGCAGGGCGACGCAGTCGGCGGCGGACAGGGCTTCTTTCAACATCATTGAGGTCACAACAATTCTCCTTCGATATAGACGGCTTTGAGGTTCAGGTCACGGTCGAGCACCACGAAGTCGGCAAACGCGCCGGGAGCCAGGCGGCCCCGCTCTGAGAGGCCGAGGTAATCGGCCGCATACGTTGAGACCCGTGCCGAGGCGTCCGCCAGATCGAGGCCGAGTCCGACCAGGTTGCGCAATGCCTGGTCCATGGTGAGGGTGCTGCCGGCCAGCGTGCCATCAGGCAGGCGCACGCCGCCCAAGCACTTCATGACTTTGTGGCGGCCCAGCATATATTCGCCGTCCGGCATGCCGGTGGCGGAAGTCGAATCGGTAACGCAGTAGATATTCGGAATGCAGCGCAGCGCGGTGCGGATCGCGCCCGGATGCACGTGCAGCAGGTCGGGAATCAGTTCTGCGTAAGTGCCGTGTGCCAGCGCCGCGCCCACCATGCCGGGCTCGCGGTGATGCAGGCCGGGCATGGCGTTGAACAGGTGCGTGAAGCTGCGCGCGCCTTGCGCCAGCGCGGCCACGCCATCTTCGTAAGTGCCCAGTGTGTGGCCGATCTGCACGCGCATGCCGGCGTCGGACAGCTCCTTCACCAGCTCTTGATGGCCGGCGATTTCCGGCGCCACGGTGATCACGCGCAGCGGCGCCAGTTCTTCCAGCTTCTGCACGTCGGCCAGCTTGGCCGAACGGGCGTAAGGCGGCTGCGCGCCAAGCTTGCCGGAGTTGATGAACGGACCCTCCAGGTGCGCGCCCAGCACGCGCGCTTCGCCTTTGCGGCGCTCGGCCGCCGCCGCGCCGATGCCTTTCAGCGCGATGTCGATATCTTCCGGCGGCGCAGTCATGGTAGTGGCCAGCATGCTGGTGGTGCCGTGTTTCGCGTGGACCGCGGCGATGGTGCGGACGGCGTCGCCGCCTTCCATCACATCCCTGCCGCCGCCGCCGTGCACGTGCAAATCGATAAACCCAGGCAGGATATAGACGTCTTCGTTGAGCGCGGGATCGGCCGTGCCGCCCATGACGGCTGCAATGCGTTCGTTGAAAGTGAGTTCACCGTGGACCCAGCCCGCCGGTGTCAGGATATTGCCTTTGATTGCATCGCTCATCTGCGCGACTCCGCTACGAATTCATAATAATCACTACGGCAGAACGAGTGGGTGAGTTCCACCGCTGCGCCGTTGTCGAGATAACTGACGCGGGTGATGTGCAGCATCGCAGCACCCGCGGGAATATTGGCCAGGCGCGCCTGCTCTTCGCTGGCGTTGACGGCGCGGATATGCTGCAGCGCGCGCATCGGGATGGTGCCGTTGGCTTCCAGATAGCCGTACAGCGACTCGCTGACGCTGTTTGGATTCGGCATGTACTGTGCCGGGATGGTGCTGGTTTCAATCGCCATCACCACATCGTCGGCGGTGCGCAGCCGTTTCAGGCGCGCCACCGGCATGTTCGGCGAGAGGCCCAGCGACAGCAGCTCCACCGGCGATGCGATGCCGATGTCGCGCTGCAGCCAGCGCGAGCCCGCCGTGAAGCCGCGCTCGCGCAGCTCTTCGGAAAAGCTGGTCAGGCGCGACAAGGGCTGCTCCAGCTTCGGCGTGATGTAGGTGCCGGAACCACGCTTGCGGGTCAGCATGCCGCGCTCGCACAGCAGGTCAATGGCTTTGCGCGCCGTCACGCGCGAGATGTCGAGCATGTCCGACAGCACGCGCTCCGATGGCAGGGCCTCGTTGGCGCGCCAGTCGCCGCCGGCGATGCCGTCGGACAGCCGGTTCGCCAGCTGCATGTACAGCGGGGTATCGCTATCAGGGTCCGGCGTGAAGTCGCTCAACTGGGCCAGCACGGCTTACTCCTTGAAACGCGACTGGATCAGGCGCAGCGCGCCAGCCGCCGAATCGCCGTGCGGCTGCACCAGGCGCGGCAGCAGCGCGGCCGGCAGGTAAGGGCGCAGCGGCGCGGCCAGGCCGCCGCACAGGGCGATCGGCAAGGTGCCGCTGGGGTCCAGCGCATTGGCCATCAGTTCCACTTCGTCGCCGGCGGCCAGCAGGATGTTGCGCGCGGTGTCGTTGCTGTCGCCGTGCTGCAGGACGATGCGCGCCAGTTGCGCGTATCTGGTTTGCGTGGCTTGCGCCAGCCAGTTCTGGATTTCGGTGCGCTGGCCGCCGCAGGCCTGGGCCACGTCGGTGGCAAAAGCGTTGGCCGGCATGCGGCCGTCCAGCACCTGCTGCACATGGTTGATGGCGCGCAGGCCCATCCAGGCGCCGCTGGCTTCGTCGCCGGCCGGGAAGCCCCAGCCGCCGACTTCCACATGACGGCCGTCGGCCAGCTTGATTTCACCCACGCTGCCGGTGCCCAGCGCAATGATGGCGCCCGGCCGGCCCTGGTGGGCGCCGAGCACAGTGGTATGGCCGTCGCTTTCCAGCGCGACCTGGGCGTAACCGGGATTGGCGGCGACGAATTCCGCCGCCCATTGTTTGTTGTGCACGCCCGCCAGGCCAAGGCCGATGGCGATGCGGGATGGGTTGGGGACGCCGAGACCGGCGGCGCGGAAGGCTTGCGCGGCGGCCTCTTCAACGGCTGCCCAGGCCTGGGCGATGCCGTGCATCAGCCCGGATGGACCGCTGGCGCCTTCAGCGATTTCTGCGCCATCGGCGCGCGCCAGGCGCACCCGTGTGCCGCTGCCGCCGCCATCAACGCCGATGAAAAATTCGATCATGTTTACCTGAGTAAGCCGTGGCCGGGATGGCCCGCGATGAAGGGCACTATAGGGTTGGCAAACCAGCTTGTCAACAGGTATTTAACTGGTATTAAAAAATATTGAAGTGGACTGGCGTTGTCTCCTTGGAATCGTTTTTTAAGTCATTGTTTTGCAAGAAAAAATAGGATTTTTCCCAGCGTGTGGCCAATGTGGCATTTGCATGCCACTTTTGGCGGAGCTAGCGGTGGTAGGTGACCAGATGAGTACGATTGGTATCGATTTTGTCGGCCACCGCGACCACCGCGTTACCGGGGCCGTGGACGGTGACATCGGTCTGGCGCGTGCACAGCTGGCGCGCGTCCAGTTCCCCCGAGCCGCTGACCTGGGCGCTGAGCACGGTGGCATTGCCGGACAGGATCATGTTGCCCGGTCCGCTCAGGCGGGCGCGCACGTTTTGCGCCTCCAGTCCGCGCACGGTCAGGTCGCCGGAGCCATGCACTTCGGCATCCAGCTTCTTGATGTGGCCGGCAATGCAGGCTTCGCCGGGACCGTGCAGCGAGGCGCTGGCGGCGTCGGCGCTCAAGGTGCAGGCGTCCAGGTCGCCCGAGCCGTGCAGCTCGGCGCGGATTTCGCGCGCCGTGCCGCGCAGCATCACCGAGCCAGGGCCGTGCAGGGCGGCGTTGACGCGGTTGGCGTGGATGTCGCCAATGTCGAGGTCGCCCGAGCCGCTGACCACCAGGTTCAGGTCCTGCGTCACGCCGCTGGCGTTGACGTCGCCCGGACCGCTCATCTGCAGATTCAGGTTGCCGGCCGACAGGGCGCGCAGGTCGAGGTCGCCGCTGCCGTTGGCGGTCACGCTGAGATCGCCCACCTTGCCGCTGGCCTGGATATCGCCGGGGCCGTCGGACACCAGCGTCAATTGCTTGCCGTTGAATTGCTGCAGTTCGACGTCGCCGCTGCCGGCATTGCGCAGGCTCTTCAGGCCGGCGGCGCTGACGCGGATGGTCATGGGCCTGGCCTCGCGGCCCCAGTTGAAGTTGATGGTCCAGCCGGCGTTTTGCTTGCGCGGCTGGCGCAGGGTCAGGGTGTCGCCGCTGACCGAGGTTTCAATTTCGGCAAACTGGCGGCGCAGGCCGGACAGTTCCACCGTATTGCCCGGCTGCGCAGTGACGATCACGCGGAACGGGCCAATGATGTTGAGGTTGCTGAACGGGGCGACGCTGCGCGTTTCGCTGCCGTAGGTATTGTCGGCCTTGTCAGCGGCGCCGGCCAGGCTGGCGGCCAGCAGCAGGGTGGATGCCAGCGCCGCGTGTTTGATCGTCTGCTTCATGTTGGTCTCGGTATAGGAAGTGGCGAGAACTGGACGATATGACAAAACCCGGCCGCCGTCGCGCGCCATGGGATGGACGCGCATAAGTGGGGGATCAACTGCAAAAAACCGGGGCTGAGCCGCAGTTCAACTTTGGCGCCCGGCGGCCGTTACTGTTTGTGTGGCCGCACTGCTGCCGTGATGTCATAATGGGTGCAGTCGGAAAGGAGCGCACATGATCAAATACATGGGAACCAAAAGTACCAGCGATGGTGGTGTGCTGTATGTCTTTTTGATTAACGGACTGCAAAAAGAGATCCGGGAGCATGCGCTGAAACAGTATCCCGGCTGCTACGAAGCACTGCCACCGACGGCCAAGGCGCGCATCAGCGCCAACCGCGCGTGGTTGTCTAAAACGTAATGCGGGCGCGCTTTGCTTTTGCCGGCGCGCTGCTGGCGGGTGTTTGCTGCGCGGTGTCGGCGCAGTCGGTGCCGACCACGTTTGGCACCATCATCGGCAACGGCCTGCTGTGCCGCGATCATACCGACAATATTTACTACTACAACTATCTGGTCAGGCATTTCGGCAACTGGTACAAGCACGAGGGCGGCGCCTACTGGTTTCGCACGGCTGGCGCCTCGCTGTGGGGCACCGAGGTGTCCGAGGTGATGGTCAGCGACGATACCAGCACTTTTATCTTTGTCGGCGCGGTGGCCGAGGCCACGCCGGAGAATCTGGAGAAGGCCATCATCCAGCAGGTCGGCACGCATTACACCGTGATCGATACCTCCGCCTATCCGGTGCGCGAGGCCAAGCCGGCCAGCCGCATTGTGTATTTCGATACCAAGTCCAAGATTTACTGCGCCAAGTACAAGCCGCTGCCGCCGGTGCCGCCGCCGCCGGTCCGACAGCGGCTAAAATAAGCGACCGCGCATTCATTGGGCTTTCATGTACACGCAATTTTTCAACCTCAAGCAATCGCCGTTTTCCATAGCGCCTGATCCGCGCTACCTGTTCATGAGCGAACGCCATCGCGAGGCGCTGGCGCATCTGTTGTATGGCATAGGTTCGGGCGGCGGCTTTGTGCTGCTGACCGGCGAGATCGGCGCCGGCAAGACCACCGTGTGCCGCTGCTTCATGGAGCAGATTCCGGAGAACTGCAAGCTGGGCTATATCTTCAATCCCAAGCTGTCGGTGGAGGAGCTGCTGCTGTCGATTTGCGATGAGTTCGGAATTGCCTTGCCGCCGCAGGGCGCGGTCAGCGTGAAGGGCTATGTGGACGCGATCAATGCCTACTTGCTGGCCAGCCATGCGCAGGCGCGCAACAATGTGCTGATCATCGATGAGGCGCAGAATCTGTCAGCCGAGGTGCTGGAGCAGTTGCGCTTGCTGACCAACCTGGAGACCAGCGAGCGCAAGCTGCTGCAGATTATCCTGATCGGCCAGCCGGAGTTGCGCGAGATGCTGGCGCGGCCGGAGCTGGAGCAGCTGGCGCAGCGGGTGATTGCGCGTTATCACCTTGGGTCCTTGTCGGAGGCGGAGACGGGGACGTACATCGAACATCGTCTGGCAGTGGCGGGCGCGACGGCGATCGCGCCGTTCCCGCGTGCCATGATGGGGCTGGTGCATAAGCTGACCAAGGGCGTGCCGCGGCGGATCAATCTGCTGTGCGACCGCGCGCTGCTGGGGGCGTATGTGGAGAATCAGCCGCAGGTGTCGCGCACGATTTTGCAGCGCGCGGCGGCGGAGGTGTTTGCCGGGCAGAATGCGGCCGGGCCCGGCGCTGGCGCTGGCGCTGGCAGTGGCGCGGCAGCGCGCTGGCCGCTGGTGGCGGCGGGTGTGCTGGGCGGCGTGGTGATCAGCGCGCTGACGTGGCAACTGGTGTCGCGTGAGGCCAGGCCGGTCGTCGCGCCAGCGCAGGCGGCCGAAGCCAGCCATGCACAGCGCGGCGTGCCAGGCGCGTCGCCGGCAGCAGTGCCTGGCGGAGCAGCCGGAACAGCCGGAACAGCGGGGCCGGCCGGTGCATCTGTAGCGGCAGGTACGACCGGTGCGGCCGGTGCAGCCGTAGCGGCAGGTTCGGTGGCGCCGGCCGGGGGCGCAGCGGCCGCGCTGTCGGCACCGCGCCCCGGCACCGACAGCGCGGCGGCGTTGCGCCAGTTGGCCGGCCTGTGGGGTTTGACGCTGGTGGACGGCGATCCATGCCCGACCGCCGCGCGCGCTAATCTGCGCTGCCTTCCGGTCAAGGGCACGCTGGAGGAACTGCGCCTGCTGGACCGTCCCGCGATGCTCAAGCTGCACGACGATCCCGCAGCACCCAACTACGTGCTGCTGACCGCGCTCGACGAGCACACGGCCACCATCACCACCGCTGGCGGCAAGCCGCAGACCCTCCCGCTGGACGCCTTGAACGCCCGCTACGACGGCGAATTCACCACCTACTGGCGCGCCCCGCGCAACTGGCGAGACGAGGTGCGCGGCGGCGATCAGGGGCCGGACGTGGACTGGCTGGCCAAGCGCCTGTCGCAGATCTACGATTTGAAAAAGCCGCAGGAAAACCAGCCGCTGGACGCGCCGCTGCGCAAACGCCTGATCGAGTTCCAGACCGCGCAGCAGCTCAAGGCCGACGGCGTGGCCGGGCCCAAGACCTTCATCCGCCTGTACCAGCTGGGCGGTGTGCAGGAACCGCGCCTGCGCTGATCAGACCGAGCGGCCGTCGTAGTGATGCACCGGGATGGCTTCCAGGTCGATGCCTTCGATGCAACGCAGGTTGATGGCGGCGGTCGCTTCGCCGGTGGGCGAGGTGCCCTCGCCAAACGGATGGATGCCGCAGGTGGCGCAGAAATGGTGCTTGATCACGTGCTTGTTGAACAGGTAGGTGCTGAGCTTGTCCTCGGGCGTCAACAGACGCAGGTTCTGGCGTGGCACGAACCACAGCAAGGAACCCTTGCGTTGGCACATCGAGCAATTGCAGGACAAGGCGGTGCCGATGTCGCCTTCCGCTTCAAATTTGATCTGGCCGCAATGGCAGCTGCCGGTGTATTTCATGAGTTGTCTCCGTCGTGTTGGTGTGACGTGTAAGATAGCGCGAACTGTGATTCATTAAAAGCTATGTCCTATATCTTGGAAGCCTTGAAAAAGGCGCAGGCAGAACGTCAACTGGGCAGCTCGCCCACCATCCACGCGCCAACGCTGCAGGCGGCCGACACTGCGTCGGCATCGGCGCGCTTCAGCAAGCCGCTGGTGCTGGCCGTGCTGGCGATGGCGGCCGTGATCGTCGTGCTGCTGGTGATGGTGCTGAAGCCGGCCGCACAGCAGCCGCAGCTGGCCGCCTTGCCTGCCGCTGCCGCTCCTGCCGTCACGCCGCCGGCCGCAGTCCAGGCAGCGCCGGCGCCAACTGCGCCAACGCCGCTGCCAGCGCCGGTGGCTGATCTGCCGCCATCAGTCGCCAATCTGGCGCGCGCTTCTGTGCCGGAAGCGCAGCCGCAGCCCCAGCCGACCGCAGCCGCCCCGGCGGCGGCGGCTTCAGCGCCAATCAAGCTGGTCGCCGTGCCGGAAGAGCCGGTAGTCAACCTGCGCGACCTGCCGGAGCCGATCCAGCGCGCCATTCCGCCGGTCACCGTGGGCGGCTATATCTATTCCCGCAATCCCGCCGACCGGGTGTTGCTGGTCGACAAGGTACTGCGCCACGAGGGCGAAGAGGTCGCGCCCGGCCTGCTGCTGGAAAAGCTGCAGCAGAAAGAAGCCGTATTCAACTTCCGGGGCTACCGCTACCGTGTTCCCTATTGACTTGTAATCTTCGTGTAATGAAAACATGATATTTTTCTATCATTGTGAACTCTGCAAGGGAAATATCATGAAACAGTTGAAGTTCCTGCCATTTCTGATCGCCGCCGCCTTCTACGGTCAGCGCGCGCACGCCGCCGACAGCCTGCCGGCCGCCGAGCCGAGCAGCTTGGGCATCGCCGCGATCTGCCTCGGTCTCGTCGTCCTGTCTGCCATTGGACAGGGACGCAGCACTGTCATCAAGCCAGAACATTAAGCCGTCTGCTGCGCCGGCAAATGTTGCTGCGTATAATGCGTGGCATCAATAAAGGGCGTAGAAAGGCCGGCAATGCAACAAGTCAGTCCCGCGAATGCGCGCAAAGTCCTGGGGGTGATCGGGACCTCCGGCAGTGGCAAGACCACGCTGCTGGAATACCTGCTGGCGCAGCTGGCCGCGCAGGGCTTGAAGGTCAATGTCATCAAGCACAGCCATCACGATTTGCAGTTTGAACCGCAGCACAAGGACAGCGCACGCCTGCGCATGGCCGGCGCGGCCGAGGTGATGGTCGGCTCGCCGTACCGTTACGCCATCATCCACGAACTGCGCGGCGCGCCCGAGCCGACGCTGGATGAGCAACTGGCGCGCATGTCGCCGGCCGAGCTGACCTTGCTGGAAGGCTTTAAATCTTACGCCATCGACAAGCTGGAGGTGTACCGGGTGGAAGCCGGCCGCGCACCGCTGTACCCGCACGACGAGCGCGTGCTGGCGGTGGCGGCCGACCATCCGCGTCCCGAAGGTCTGCGCGACAGCGTCACCTGGCTCGATTTGAATCAGCCGCAGCAGGTGCTTGCCTGGCTGCTCACGCATCTGAAAAAAAATTCAGCGGCGGCCTAAAGTTTGCGCCGTAATGTCCGTAAACAGGGTGATAGCCCTAATTGGAGGACCACATGGACGTTACCGGTATTGCTCAGACCGCAACCACGATTGCCGACACCGGCACCAAACAAGCCGTGGGTATTGCTGTGCTGAAAAAAGCTCAGGACATCCAGGCTTCCAGCGCCTCCGCCTTGATCGAGGCGATTCCGCCGGTGCCGAATCTGCCGCCTCACCTCGGCAACAACATCAACACCAAGGCCTGAGCCGCATCTGCGGCGCCGTCCTGGCGCCGCCATTTCTTCTGCGCAGCCGCCGCTGCGCGGCGCGTCCGCGCTTATCCAACTTTCCCACGTAGAGACAGGTGCATATCAGCGGCATTGCTGGTACGCTGCGGGTGCTGTTAACTTTTTCCACAGGAGACTCCTTATGAATAAACGTCAAGCCCTGATCGCTGCCGCCCTGGCCACCGTATGCGCCGCGCAGGTCGGCACGGCCGCCGCCGCTGAAGAGAAAGAAAAATGCTACGGCGTCGCCAAGGCTGGCCAGAACGATTGCGGCACCGCCAAGCACTCGTGCTCGGGTCAGGCCAAGGCCGACAATGAGCCGGATGAGTGGAAATTCGTCCCGAAGGGCACCTGCGAGAAAGCCGGCGGCAAGACCACGCCGCCAGCCAAGTAATCACGCGCGGGCGGAGCGGCGGGGATGTCAGGTCTGGGCGTCGGTGTTGGCCTGCGGGCTCCGCATTACGGACAATTTCTGGCACAACGGCCACGCGCGGCGTGGCTGGAAGTGCATAGCGAGAATTATCTCGACCGGGCCGGCTGGGACTGGCATGTGCTGCAGCAATTGCGGCGCGACTACCCGGTCAGCCTGCATGGCGTCGGGCTGGGACTCGGCTCGGCGCGCGGCTTTTCCGAAGCGCATTTGCTGCGCGTGCGCGAGCTGGTGCGGGAAGTGCAGCCGGTGCTGGTCTCCGAGCATTTGTGCTGGGGCGCGGTGGCGGATCGCCAGTTGAACGACCTGTTGCCGCTGACGCTGGACCGCGCCGTGCTCGACCTGATGAGCGCCCGCGTCGGCCGGGTGCAGGATGTGCTCGGGCGCCAGCTGCTGGTGGAGAATGTCTCGACCTACGTCCGCTTTCGTGACGACGCCATGAGCGAGGCCGAATTCCTGGCCGCGCTGGCGGCGCGCACCGGCTGCGGGCTGCTGCTGGATATTAATAATCTGTTCGTCAATCAATGCAATCACGGCGAGGATGCGCTGGCCGCCTTGGCCGCGATCGATCCCGGCATGGTGGGCGAGATGCATCTGGCTGGCCACCTGGTCACGCCACAAGCGGTGATCGACCACCACGGCGACCGCGTGGCCGAACCGGTGTGGCGCTTGTACGAGGCGGCGCTGGCACGCTTCGGCGCGGTGCCGACCCTGATCGAGTGGGATACCGATATTCCAGCGCTGGAGGTGCTGCTGGCCGAAGCCGGCCGCGCCGCCGCAATGTACGCGCGCGCCGCGCCGCTCACGGCCCGCAGCGCCGGCTGGCCGCAGACGCTGGGCCTGGCGAGCGGTGCTGCTGTCGCGCCAGGCGAGGGCAGCGCGGAGCAGCAGCAACTGTTTGCCGGCGCGCTGTTCGATGCGCAACTGGCGCCGCAGGTACAAGCTTTGTGCAACGCCGAACATGCCGCACACCGGCTGGCCCTGTATCGCGGCAACCTGAGCGAGACCTGGCGCAAGACGCTGTCCGCAGCCTATCCGGTGGTGCTGGCGCTGGTGGGCGAAGAATTCTTCGGCGGGCTGGCGCGCGCCTATGGCCGCGCCCATCCGTCCGACAATCCCGACCTGAACCGCTTCGGCGCCCACTTCAGCACCTTCCTGCGCGGCTTCCCGCATGTGGCCGATTATCCATACCTGCCGCACATGGCCGCGCTGGAATGGCTGCTGCACCGCGCCCATTACGCACCCGCCGCAGACGCCTTGAGCGCCCGGCAACTGGCCGCAATCGCGCCCGGGCAGATCGAAGCGGCCCGCTTCCGCCTGCATCCGGCCGCGCAATTGTTCAGCTCGGAGTGGGCGATCGTGCCGCTGTGGCAGGCGCACCAGCCGGGCAGCGGCATGGCTTTCCCGGAGGAGATGGCGGCACCTTGCCACGCCGTGGTGGCGCGGCCAGCGTGGCGAGCCGGCGTGCAGCCGCTGAGCGCGGCCAGCCACGCCGCGCTGCTGCTGTTATCGCAAGGGGAAACTTTCGGCGCCGCGCTGGACGCGGCCTTTGAAAAGGATGACAACTTCGACGTGGCCGCCAGCCTGCAACACTGGCTGGCGCACGGATTGCTGGTGGAATCAGTGCTCGCGCCGGAAGGCGCGTAACAGCTTGGCCTCGCCGGTGAGGTCGCGGTGCAGGCGGTTGGCGACGGCGGTCAGTTCAATCATGCGGTCGATCTGCACATCCTCGAAGCGCGCCAGCTCCTCGGTGGCGGTGGCCAGCGCTTCAGCCAGCTTGTTGCGGGCCGCTTCATACAAGGCGCCATGATACTGGTCCGTATTCTTGAGCAACTCCTCGGCGTTTTCGATTACCTGGCGCAAATCGTCCAGCAATCGTTCCTGGGTAGGGCTGCTTGGTTCAGGACCGTCCATGACGTCCCCCTGTGAAAACTGTTGAAAAAGCCGGGCGGCAAACTAAGCCAATATAACCGTGCCCGCGCACATCGGCTTGCGCGCGCTCAAACGCACTGCAAGGCCACACTTGCAGCTTAGGGCATTATTTCTCAAAAGCAAGAAAAATTACGCGCCAACCACGCTGATTCTAACGTCGCCCACGCTCACCTGCTGGCCGGCGCGGATTTTCGCGGTCTTGCGCAGCTCTTGCTTGCCGTCGACTTTGACATCGCCACTGGCGACGATCTGCTTGCCGGCGCCGCCGCTGTCGCACAGCCCCACCAGCTTAAGAAGTTGATTTAACTCAACAAATTCGCCATTTAATTCGAAACTTACTTTCTGCATTTTATCCTCTGCTGCCATGATGTGAAATCGGTTTGTCTAGTGTAGCGGCATTCCGACAGGCCCGCAGTTTACCTTATCCCCGCACGGTAATTTGGATTGCTAGGCAGCAAAGAAAGGAATATGCTGAACTCAACTGCTGAAAGTTTGAGCAGGGCGCAAAGACCGCAGCGAGTTGCATCATGAACAAGCTTCCCCTGGCATTGGCGACACTGGCCCTGAGCGGGACCAACGCCGTCGCATCCGATCCGTTTGCACCGTTGCAAACCCCTCCCTGGTTTGAAAAACGCGCCAGCGCGGCCCTGTTGTTTGAGGCTGCCGACCGTCAGGGCGCGCTGGCCGACGCGTTCTCGCACGACCAGCGCCATGCGGTGTTTTCCGGCGCGCCGCGCCTGCACTTTGGCGCCTTGCCGGACAATCTGGCGCTGCTGGACCCGCTCGGCCCGCTGCTGAACGAACACAGCAAGCGCTTCCTCAGCAGTGCGGAATTCGAAAAGAAAATGGGGCGCGGCACCGGGATACTGACCTTTGGCCTGCTGCGCGAATCGGGCGGCGCGCCGGGCTCGCAGCACAGCATGTCGATGATCCTGAACACGCGGCCGACCACGCGTTTCACGTCGCTGTCGCTGGGGTATGCGTTGTCGCCCAGCAGCTCATTGATGGCGATGGCCTCGTATGGCAAAACCGATGGCATCGGCACGCCGGACAGCCTGCTGTCGCAGGTGTCGTCGGTGCGCACGGTGGCGTACAGCGTCGGTTACGTGAAGCGGCAGCTGTTTGCCAATAATGACCGGATGGCGTTCACCCTGTCGATTCCGGCCAAGGTGCGCACCGGTTCGCTGGATTACAGCGGCGCGCTGTCGCAGTCGGTCGATCCCGGCGTGGCTGCGCTGGGCCCGCCGCGCCTGAACCTGCGGCCGACCGCCACCGAGCGCGACCTGGAATTCAGCTATACCCGTTTCCTCGGGCGCGACGGCAGCAAGGGGCGGGTGACCGGGGCGGTGATGTACCGCGTCAATCCCGGCCACGATGCCTACGCCAAGCCCGATCTGCTGATGGGTGTGCGCTATTCCTACGGCTTTTGATCAGCCTTTGGCACCCGGCCTGGTCATGTCCAGCGGCACGATCCACTGCTCGAACTGCTCGGCGCTGACGTAGCCCAGCGCCAGCGCGGCTTCTTTCAAGGTGGTGCCTTCGTGCTGGGCTTTCTTGGCGATGGAGGCCGCCTTGTCGTAGCCGATGTGCGGCGCCAGCGCGGTGACCAGCATCAGCGAGCGCTCCATCAATTCCTCGATACGGCCGCGATTCGGTTCGATGCCGTGCACGCAATGTTCCTCGAAGCTGCGCATGCCGTCGGCCAGCAGGCGTGCGCTTTGCAGGAAGTTGTGGGCGATCATCGGCTTGTAGACGTTGAGCTCGAAGTTGCCGGAAGCGCCGCCCATGGTGATGGCGACGTCGTTGCCGAACACCTGGCAGGACAGCATGGTCAGCGCCTCGCACTGGGTCGGGTTGACCTTGCCCGGCATGATGGAGCTGCCCGGCTCGTTTTCAGGAATGGTGATTTCGCCCAGGCCGGAGCGCGGGCCGGATGCCATCCAGCGCACGTCGTTGGCGATTTTCATCAGCGCGGCAGCCAGGGTTTTCAGCGCGCCGTGGGCGGACAGCAGGGCGTCATGGCCGGCCAGGGCGGCGAATTTGTTGTCGGCGGTCTTGAACGGCAAGTGCAGCGCGTGCTCCAGCTCGGCGGCGATGCGGGTGGCGTATTGCGGATGGGCGTTGAGGCCGGTGCCGACCGCGGTGCCGCCGGCCGCCAGTTGCAGCACGCCCGGCAGGGCGGCGTTGATGGCGTGTTCGGCAAAATCCAGATGGGCGACGTAGCCGGAGAATTCCTGGCCCAGCGTCAGCGGCGTGGCGTCCTGCAGGTGGGTGCGGCCGATCTTGACGATGTCGGCAAAGGCTACGGCCTTGGCGTGCAGGCTGGCGCGCAGCTGCTTGAGCGCCGGCAGCACGTTGTTGGCCAGCGCCTGGGCGGCCGCCACGTGGATGGCGGTGGGGAAGATGTCATTCGAGGACTGGCCTTTGTTGACGTCGTCATTCGGGTGCAGCAGGCGCTGCTCGCCGCGCACGCCGCCCATCAGCTCGGAGCCGCGGTTGGCCAGCACTTCGTTCATGTTCATGTTGGACTGGGTGCCCGAGCCGGTTTGCCACACGGCCAGCGGGAATTCGCCGGGATGCTGGTTGGCCAGCACTTCGTCGGCGGCCTGGGTGATGGCGATGGCTTTCGCGCCGTCCAGCAGGCCGAGGTCGAGGTTGACGCGGGCGGCGGCGCGCTTGACGCTGGCCAGCGCGTGGATCAGTTCGAGCGGCATTTTCTCGGTGGAGATGCGGAAATGTTCGAGGGAGCGCTGGGTTTGCGCGCCCCACAGCTGGGCGTCGGGGACGTCGATCGGGCCAAAACTGTCGCGTTCGCTACGGGTGCTCATGGATTGTCCTTGGTGGGAAATGAGGTGAATGAGTGTAGCGCAGATTGGAAAAATTAACCGGGGGCTACAAATCCGGAAAAATCGGCCGTTATAGCTGTTACACTTTAGAACTCCTTGCTTCCAAAACACGATGCAGTACAAGCATTTCACTACTTCGATAGTCGCCCTGGTCTTGGCTGGCGCTGTGCAGGCGGCCGAGCTGGGCGATATTGTGCCGCGCTCGTATATCGGCCAGCCGCTGGCGGTGGATATCGATCTGGTGTCGCTGACGCCGGAGGAGGTGAATGGCTTGCAGGTGCGTCTGGCGGCGCAGGATGTGTATCGCGGCGCCAATGTGAGCATGAATCCGGCGCTGGCGTCGGTCCGCATGCAGGTGGAGCGGCGCGGCGGCAAGCCGGTGTTGCATGTGGCCACCACGCGGCCGGTGGAGGCGGATTATCTGCATTTGTATGTGGAGCTGGGCGTGCCCGGCAAGCAGGAGGTGCGTCTGGCGACGGTGTGGCTGCAGCGCGATCCGAATCCGCCGCCACCGGTGGCGGTTGCGCCAGCGGCACCGGCGGTGCCGCTGGCCAGCGCGATGACGCCGGCGCAGGCGGAGCAGATTGCTGCGCAGGCGCGGGCGGCCCGGGCGGCGGCCAGCCAGGCGGCCGGCAAACCGGCTGCGGTTGCGGCCGGGGCAGCCGCTGGGGCAGTTGCGGCAGACGCGTCAGGCGCAACTGCGGCCCGGACTGGCGCAGGCACGGCTGGGGCGGCGCCGGCGAGTGCGCCGGCTGCCGGCACGGGCGGTGCTGGTGGTGTGGCCGGGGCGGCTGCGCCGGCGCGCGACCGCAGCAAGCCGGCGCCGTTGCCGTCTGTGCACGAGGCCGAAACTGGCGTGCCGGGCGAGGTGAAGGCTGCCGCGCAGGCGCGGCGGATTGCTGGCGTGCTGGTGTCGCCGGATGGCAAGCCGATCAAACCATCTGCCAGGGAAGAATCGGCCGAGGTGCCGGTGGGCGTGTCGCAGGCTTTGTTGCCGCTGGCGCCGCTGCCGCTGCCGAAGGGCGTCAAGCGGCCAGCGTCGGCCTCCTGCCCGGCGGGCGGCATCACTGCCAAGGAGTGCGTAGCGCTCGATAATCACAATACCGAGATTTCCTCCAAGTTGACCGAGCTGGAAGGCAAGCTGAAGGCGCTGCAGGGCGCGCTCGGCGGCGCTGCACCAGCGGCCAAAGGCGCGGCGCCTGCGGCGGGGCACGGCGAAGGCCCGGCCAGTGCGGCCACCGCGAAGGCGGCACCCGGCGCGATGCTTGCCGCCGCCGCGGCCAGGCCGGGGGCGGCCAGTGCGACGTCTGATGGGGCCAAGCCTGCGGCATCTGCCGCTGCGCCTGCCGCAGCCGAAAAGCAGGCGGCCTCGGGCACTGGTCAAGGCAAGGCATCGGCCGACAGCGCCGCTGGCGCGGCCGGCGGCGGGAAGGGCGCGGCCGCAGGGCAGTTGTCGGCCAGCATGGCAGCGCAGGGCGAGACCGAGATGCACGCGGCGAAGGTGGCGGCCAGTGAAACAGCGGCCAGCGCGGCGGCATCCGCGGCATCGGCATCCGTGCCGACCAAGCAGGTGCGCGTGCTGCCCAAGCTGAAGTACAAGAAGGAAAAGGACAAGCCCGCCGAGCAAACCAGCAGCAGCTTGCCGCTGATCGCCGGCGGCGCCGGCCTGCTGGCGCTGCTGGGCGGCGGCTTCGTTCTGTGGCGTAAGAAAAAAGCCGGCAAAGGGCCGCTGAAGATCTGGCAAGGCTTCCGCAAGAAGAAGGTCGAGGAGCCGGAAGAGGAATTCAAGCCGGTGCCGGAACCGGCGTCGTCAGCCTCGTAATGCGGTGAGCGCATAAGCATATAGCTGCAAGCTCTAAATTGGTGCAGGCGATCTGGGGTATAGTATTTTTTTCACATCAACCAACCCCTTCCTCATGAGCTACCAAGCACAGTACCAAGCCTTCAAACAACTCGGCCTCAAACTCGATATGTCGCGCGGCAAGCCCGCGCCGGAACAACTGGACCTGTCCAACGCGCTGACTGCGGCGCTGGACGGCTACACCGCCGCCGACGGCACCGACGCCCGCAATTACGGCGGCACCATCGGCCTGCCGGAAGCGCGCGCGCTGTTCGCGCAGTTGCTGGATGTGCCAGCCGCGCAAGTGGTGGTGGACAGCAGCTCCAGCCTGTCCCTGATGCATGACGTGATTATCTACAGCCTGCTGAACGGCGTGCCAGGCCATGCGCCGTGGGTGCAGAATCCGGTGACCTTCCTGTGCCCGGTGCCCGGTTACGACCGCCACTTCGCCATCTGCGAAGCGCGCGGCATCAAGATGATCAATATCCCGATGAATGAGCAAGGTCCGGACATGGATCTGGTGGAAAAACTGGTGGCGGAAGACGCCAGCATCAAAGGCATGTGGATCGTGCCGAAGTACAGCAATCCGGGCGGTGTGGTGTATTCGGATGCCGTGGTACAACGCCTGGCCGCGATGAAAACCGCAGCCCCGGATTTCCGCCTGATGTGGGACGACGCCTATCGCTTCCACCATCTGGGCGAGCAGAAGCTGGCCGTGGCGAATATCCTGGAAGCCTGCGCCAAAGCCGGCAATCCGGACCGCGCGATCGTGTTCGCCTCGTCCTCCAAGGTGAGCTGGGCGGGTTCGGGTGTGGCGGCGCTGGCGGCGTCGCCGGCCAATATCGCCTGGTGGACCAAACACGCCGGCCTGCGCAGCATCGGCCCGGACAAAATCAACCAGCTGCGCCACGTGCGTTTCCTGAAGGACCTGCCGACCGTGGAAGCGTTGATGGAAAAACATCGCCAGCTGCTGAAGCCAAAGTTTGATGCGGTGCTGGAACAGTTCCAGGCCTATCTGGGCGATGTGCCAGGCGTCGCGTGGACCCGTCCGGAAGGCGGCTACTTCATCGACCTGATCACCCCGGACGGCGCTGCCAAGCGCACCGTGGCGCTGGCCAAGGAAGCCGGCATCACCCTGACCCCGGCCGGCGCCGCCTTCCCCTATGGCGTCGATCCGAAAGACCGTCACATCCGCATTGCCCCAAGCTTCCCGTCGCTGGACGAGATCAACAAAGCGGCGCAAGGCATCGCCCTGTCACTGCGCGTGGCGCTGGAAGCATAAAAAAAAGCGCCTCGAAGGAGGCGCTTGCTTGATTTCCGGGCCGGTCCGTTTATTGACGGGCCATGCCTGGGATGCTGTTCATCCAGGGATCGGTGGCGTCGCGGATTTCGCGGTCGTTGGCCAGGATTTGCTTCAGCAAGTCGATCTTGCGCAGGCGTTGCGCGCCGCTCAGGGCTGGCACACCGGTGCTGATGGCGCGCGACTCGGTTGCGCATTCGGTTTCCAGCTTGCCCAGGCGGTCCAGATCTCCCATGCGTGCAGCGGCCGCCATTTGATTGGTCAAACCGGCAATGTTTTCGTACATCGAGAGGACTTCGGAAGAGGTCATATTCCCACCTGGCTAAGTTAAAGCGGATTACCGCATGTCCTGATTAACGTCGCCTTAAACGGGAACTTTAGGGTTTTCTGAAAAAAAATCGAAAAAAAATCCGCCTGCGGCAAAACAGGCGGATTTTGATGACGAAAGATCAATGCTTACTTGACCAGCTCTTCCAGGCCGGCGCTCAGTTCGTCCGGCGGCGGCATGTCGTCGATCAGGGCATTGTCTTCCAGGCCCAGTTCTTCGGCCAGATCGACCGGGTAGCAGGCGGCGATTTCGTCGTCGTTCAGCTCGGCCTGCGCCACGCGTGCGCGCCAGGCGGCCAGGGCCACCACAGCGGCCAGGCGGTTCAGTTCGCCGTTGTGGTGCGGCTCAGGGAAGGCCGAGATGGTTTCCGAGAAGGTGTGCGGGAATTTCCAGCGCTTGGCCAGTTCGGCGCCGACATCGGCAAAGGTGTAGCCCAGCGATGCCTGTTCGGCGTCCAGACGGCGCGAATCCAGCGGACCGGCGACTTTATCGAGCGCCATGGCCTGTTCCGGCGCCGCCGAATGGATCACCAGCTGGCCGATGGCGTGCATCATGCCGATGGTAAAGGCAAGGTCGGTGTTTTCCTTGGTTTTCTTGGCAATCCACTTGGCCGAAACAGCGGTGTGCAGGCTGTACTTCCAGAATTGCTTCAGGTCAAGGCCGGGCACGGTCTTAAAGCCGCTCACCAGACCGGAGCTGATGACCAGCGTGCGCACAGTGACGAAACCGAGCATCAGCACGGCATCTTCCACGGTGCCGATGCTGCGCGAGACATGATAGTAGGCCGAGTTGGCCAGGCGCAGCAGCTTGGCGCTCAGTACCGGGTCCGTCGACAATTTTTTCGCGATCTCTTCGGTCGAGACGCTGGCCTTGTCGAAACTGCTGATCAGCTCTTCTACGACCTTGGGCGCAGTGGGCAACGCAGTTGGATTCTGGAACAGGGCATCAAGTTTCATATTTATCTCCTCGGTGATTAGCGCGTTGCTGTAGGCTAACTATATAGGGATTCCTCGAATGATAGAAGAGATTTACGGGGAAGCGTCGCTTTTCTGTGTCGGGGTACACTGGCGCCATGGAACAAAAACAGATAGATGAAATTACCCAAACCACGTTGCGGCATTACGAGCGCAATGCCGAGCAGTTCTTCGCTGGCACCATCGATCATGATGTGAGCCAGAATATTGCGGCGTTGCTGGAAGCGATCGAAGCGCCGGCGCCGTATCGCTTGCTGGATCTGGGCTGCGGGCCGGGACGGGATTTGAAGGCATTCAAGGCGATGGGGCACGAACCGGTCGGTATCGATGGTTCGGCGCGCTTTGTCGAAATGGCCCGCGCGTTCAGCGGCTGCGAAGTGTGGCAGCAGGATTTCGTGCATCTGGATTTGCCGGCGCAGCACTTCGATGGCATCTACGCCAATGCTTCATTGTTTCACGTACCCAGCGCCGCGCTGCCGAAGGTGCTGCGCGATCTGCATGACGCGCTCAAGACCGGGGGCGTGCTGTTCAGTTCCAATCCGCGCGGCGATAACCGCGAAGGCTGGAACGGCCCGCGCTACGGCAGTTACTACGATTATGCAACGTGGGAGCGATACCTGACCGATGCCGGCTTTACGCCGATCCGCCACTACTACCGGCCGGAGGGTTTGCCGCGCAATCAGCAGCCATGGCTGGCCAGTGTTTGGCGTTGCGTACGGAACCGCACGGAAGCTCGACCATGAGCGGCCTATAGTGGTGTTCATGCACGCAGCGCTGGGCTGCGTGTCCTTTAGCTAAGAAGGAGTTCATCATGAACAAGGATCAAGTCAAAGGTAAAGTCAAGGAAGTCGGCGGCAAAATCCAGGAAGAAGCTGGCAAGCTGGTAGGCAGCTCGGAGCAGCAAGCCAAAGGCCTGAACAAACAGGCTGAAGGCAAAATCCAGAAAGGCTATGGCGACGCCAAGGAAGCCGCTGAAGATATCGTCAAAGGCAACCGCAACTAAGCCTGTCGTCCCGGCGCAGGCCGGGACCCATGGAACGTTTGCGCTGAGTTGCTGCATGCTTTCTATGGATCCCGGCCTGCGCCGGGACGACGGGGTGTTTACTCAGGCTTCAGATTTTTCTTGAAGAACGCCTCGATATTGCCATACACATGGCGCTGCGGCGCGCGGCCTGAGATGCCGTGTTTGCCGCCCGGATAAGTCATCAGCTCAAAGTGCACATTGCGCTTCACCAGCGCGTCGATCATGCGCGTGGTGTTGGTGAACAGCACATTGTCATCAGCCATGCCGTGCATCAGCAGCAGCGGCGATTTCAAACCATCCAGATGCGAGTACACGCCGCTGTATTCATAGCCGGCCGCGTTCTCTTTCGGCGTGCCCATGAACTGCTCGGTGTAGTGGGTGTCGTACAGCGACCAGTCAGTCACCGGCGCCACCGACACACCCATGGCGATCTTGTCCGACGCTTCCGCCAGCAGGCGCAAGGTCATGAAGCCACCGTAGCTCCAGCCGAACACGCCGATGCGCTTGGCGTCGACGAAGCTTTGCTTGCCGAGCCACTCGATGCCGGTCAACTGGTCTTCCACTTCCACGCGGCCCAACTGATGGTAATTGGCGTCGGTGAATGCGCGCTCGCGGCGGAACGAACCGCGGTTATCCAGACGCCAGACCACAAAGCCTTGCTGCGCCATATACTGGTCAAAGAAGTTGCCCCACTTGCGCGACACGTGCTGCGAATGCGGGCCGCCGTAAGTCGACAGGTAAACCGGATACTTCTTGCCCGAATCGAAGCCGCTTGGCTTGATGATGGAGTAGTACAGCGTCTGGCCATCCTTGGCCTTCAGCGTGCCGTACTCGGTCTTCAGGTGCGCGTCCAGATATTTGCCGTACGGGTGGCTGGCGTTCAGTTCGTTATGCTCCAGCCACTGGATCATGCTGCCGTCCGGACGACGGATGCTCACTTGCGGCGGCGTGTCCGGGTTGGAAAAGGTATCGACAAACACTTCGCCATTGCGCGCGAAGGCCGAGTCGTGCCAGCCATCGCCTTGCGTGACGCGGGTTGGCTTGTCGGCGGTGCTGCCGTCCAGTTTGAGCACATAGGTCTGGCTGTCGACCACGGCATCGCGGTTCGATTGCACGTACACGCGGCCGTTCTTTTCATCCAGTGCCAGCAGGCGGTCGATGCCCCATTCGCCGGACGTGATGGCGTGCTTGAGCTTGCCGTTCATGTCGTACAGGTACAAGTGCTTGCGGCCGCTGCGTTCCGACGACCAGACGAAGCCCTTGTTGTCCGACAGGAAACGCAGGTCGTCAAAGATGCTGACCCAGGTGGGCGAGGTCTCAGTGATCAGGACTTTCTGCGCCAGCGTGGCGGCATCGACCGAGATCAGTTCCAGTTTCTTCTGATCGCGCGACTGGCGCTGGAACAGCAGGGCTTTGCTGTTGCTGCTCCAGTCAGCGCGCACCAGGTAAATATCTTTTTCTGCGCCCAGCGCGACGTCGCGGATGTCGCCGGTGACTGGCGAAACGATCTTCAGCTCCACCAGCACGTTAGGATCGCCAGCGGCGGGGTAGCGCTGCTCGACCACTTCGGTACGGTCGGCAAAAATTTCAAAACGGCGCACCACCGGCACTGGCGTTTCATCGTAGCGCTTGTAGGCGATGGCGGAATCGTCCGGCGCCCAGTAGTAGCCGGTGGTCTGGCCCATTTCTTCCTGCGCGATGAACTCGGCCTCGCCGTTGTGGATGACGCCTTTGCCGTCGGTGGTCAGCTGCTTTTCCTTGCCGGTCGACAGATCGATCACGAACAGGTTCTGGTCGCGCACGAAGGAGACGTAGCGGCCTTGCGGTGAAATCTTCGGATCGAACACATTGCCGGAAGCGACCATGCGCGCCTGATCCGGCCTGGCCACGTCGATCAGATACAGATTGCCGGCGATCGGCACCAGCAGGCGCTTGCCGTCCGGCGACCAGCTGTAGCTCAGAATGCCTTTCAGGCTGGCGATGCGCTCACGCTCGCGGCGCGCCTTCTCGGCATCGGACAGATTCTCTTCCGGCACCAGGCTCTTGGAATCGACCAGGCGGTGCGTGGTCTTGTCCTTGAGGTTGTATTCCCACAGGTCCATCTGGAACTGGTTGTCTTCGCGGCCGCGCAGGAAGGTGACGCGGGCGCCGTCCGGCGACACTTTCAGGCTGCGCACGCCGGGACCGCTCAGCGACGGATCGCTATGGATGCGGTCGAGCGTGAGTTTTTCCGCGTGGGCGTTGGCGCCGGCCAGCAAGGCCAGGAAGCAAAGTATGAAGCGCATGGTGTCTCTCTGTTAGGCTGAATCCGAGACGATACCAGACGCACACGGCCGTGCCCAGACGGCAAGATTCTGAATCCAGGCTAGAAAACCGTTTTTCCTTCGGCCACCCGCTGCTGTGCCAGCCGGTGCAGCGCCCAGCTCAGCAGCACGGCCGCCACTGTCAGGCCGATGCACAGCCCGATCCAGAAGCCGGCCGCCGCCATGTCATGGCCGAGGCCCAGCCAGCAGCCGAGCGGCAGCGCAAAGCCCCAGAACGCCAGCAGCTGGATCTGCATCGGCTGGCGCGTGACCTTGTAGCCGCGAATCGCGCTGGAGGTCGCCACCTGCGTGGCGTCCGACAGCTGGAACAGCGCGGCAAACACCAGCAGATAGGCGCACAGGGCCTGCACCGCCAGATCGGACGTGTAGGCGGCCGATATCTGGTGGCGGAACGCCACCATCAGCACCGCCGACAGCACGCCGAACGCCAGCGCCATGCCAACGCCGACCCAGGCCACAAAGCGCGCGCGCACCGCGTCCCCTTCGCCCATCGACTGGCCGACGCGGGTGATCAGCGCGATGCCAAAACTGAGCGGCACCATGAAAGTAAGTGAACTGAAATTCAAGGCGATCTGGTGCGCCGACACTTCCACCACGCCATAGCGCGCCACCAGCAGGCTGACCGCGCCAAACGCGCTGACCTCGGCAAAATAGGTCACGCCGATCGGCAAGCCGAGGCGCAGGGTCGAGCGGATCTCCGGCCAGTGCGGCCACTCCCAATGCGTGAACGGATAGGTGGCGCGGTACGCCGGCGCAAAGCGGATCCACACCAGCATGGCGCCCAGCATCAGCCACATGCACAAGCCGGTCGCCACCGCGCAGCCGACGCCGCCGAGGGCCGGGAAGCCCCAGTTGCCAAACACCAGCAGCCAGTTGACGAACACGTTGAAGACCAGGCCGAGAATGGCAATCACCATCACCGGCTTGGTTTCGTTAATCGAGGTGCTGTAGCCGTACAGCGCGCGGTAGGCCGCCAGCGGCACCAGGCCGATGCTGATGATGTGCACGAACAGCGACGCCTGATGCTGCACGTGCGGCGTCAGATACAGGTGGTCAAACACCAGCGTGGCCAGGTTGGCCAGCAACGCGGCTACCAGCCCGACGCCCAGTCCGCTCCACAGCGCCTGGCGCACCGTGTGCGGCACCTTGTCCAGCGCGCCGGCGCCGACGTCGTGGGCGACGATGCTGTTCACCGCCATCATGATGCCGGTCACCGTGACCAGAATGATGCCCCACACCGAGGCGCCGAGCGACACCGCCGCCAGTTCATCGGCGCTGGTGTGGCCAGTCATGGCGACGTCGGCCACGCCCATGCCGACATTGGCCAGTTGGCCGATCAGCACCGGCCACGCCAGCATCCACAGGGAGGCGATTTCACGGCGGATATTGGGCAGGGTAAAGGTATGCGGCATGGGCGGAAAGTGCGTTACAGAAACGCACAATTTTACTGTGTTGCTAACAGTTTTGCGCGTTATGATGCGTGCTCAGCCCTCTGGAGATGCTCCATGCCCCGTATCCTTGCCGCTTTTCTACTCTGTGCCAGCCCTGTCGTCTGGGCAGGTGACATCACGCTGTACACGCGCGAACATCTGGGCGGACCGGCCATCACGCTGCACGAGGCGGCGCCGGACCTGGATCTGCAGGGCTTCAACGACAAGACCTCCAGCGTGGTGGTGCACAAGGGCTCGTGGGAGGTGTGCGCGGAAAAGCATTACAAGGGCAAATGCATGGTGCTCAAGGAAGGCGAGTACGGCGAGCTGAAAGGATTCGACAATATGATTTCGTCAGTGCGCGAAGTGGAGCCCAAGAAAGTGAAGTAGCGAACCACGTGCTTGCGCAATTTTCGCTAGACTGACGGTGCAGCCATACGGGAGTGTGCAAACGTGGAATACAAGGATTACTACCAGACCCTGGGCGTGGCCAAGACGGCCAGCGACGAGGAAATCAAGAAGGCTTACCGCAAGCTGGTCCGCAAATACCATCCGGACGTCAGCAAGGAAGCCGACGCCCAGAAGAAAACCCAGGAAATCAATGAAGCCTACGGCGTGCTGGGCGACGCGGAAAAGCGCGCCGCTTACGACGACCTCGGACGCGGCCAGCAATACCGCGCCGGCCAGGAATTCCGGCCGCCGCCGGACTGGGGCCGTGGCTTTGGCGGCGGTAACGGCGGCGCGGGCGGCTTCGGTGGCGCCGATCCGATGGGCAGCGATTTCTTTGCCGATCTGTTTGCCAATCTGGGCGGCGGACGCCGGCGCCAGCAGGCGCCGCAGCGCGGCGAGGACAGCCACGCCAGCATCACCATCGATCTGGCCGACAGCTACCAGGGCGCGACCCGCACCATCAGCCTGATGGTGGCCGAGCGCGACGCGCAAGACCGCATCGTCACGCGCGAGCGCAATCTCAGCGTCAATATTCCAAAGGGCGTGACGGCCGGCCAGCAGTTGCGCTTGTCGGGACAGGGCCAGCCGGGCGCGGCCGGGCCGGGCGACCTGTATCTGGAAATCCAGTTCCGCCCGCATGCGCGCTACCGCGTCGATGGCCGCGATGTGTATCAGACAGTGCCGGTGGCGCCGTGGGAAATGGCGCTGGGCGGCGAGATTGAGGTGACCACGCCTTCGGGCAAGGTCAATGTAACGGTGCCGGCCGGTTCGCAAAGCGGACGCAAGCTGCGTCTGCGCGGCCGCGGCATTCCCGGCAAGGAAGCCGGCGACCTGTATCTGCTGCTGGAAGTGGTGCTGCCGCCGGCCACCACCGACAAGCAGCGCGAACTGTATCAAACGATGGCGCGCGAGATGGCCTTCAATCCGCGCGCGGGAGGATGAACATGGGACAAGCGATCTTGACGGCGGTGGTGGTCGACGATGCCGCGCTGACGCTGGAGGAACTGGCGCAGGCCTGCGCGGTGGAGCCGGAGTGGGTGGTGCAGCATGTGCGCACCGGCATTTTGCTGAACGATGCGCCGGATCATACCGCCGGCTGGCGCTTCACCAGCGCCGACCTGGTGCGGGCGCGCCGCCTGTGCCAGATCGAGCGCGACTTCGAGGCCAATGACGACGTGGCCGCGCTGGTGGTTGATCTGTCGGAAGAAATCCGCCGCCTGCGCGGCAAGCTCAACGCGGCCGGAGTGAAATAGGCGGCGCCGCCGCCACCCCGGCTGGCGCTTCAGCCACCGGCGGCCGCGGCCGCCGCGTCTTGCTGACCGCCGGCGTCTCGCTGATTGCTGCGGCCTGCGCGCACTCGCTCAGCGCGTGGTAGCCGTGCGGCGGCTGCGCCGCCAGTTGCGCCGCGTGGGCGGCCAGCTCGGCTTGTTCGCGCTCGGTCAGCGGCGTCGGTTCGCCCTGCAGCGCCAGATCGAGGAATTGCTGCATCAGCCAGCGCGTGGCCGGCCCCGGCTCCTCGTCGCCGCGGTGGATCACGTACAGCGGGAAGCTGAACGAGCTGCCCTCGGCAATCTGCAACTGCACCAGGCGGCCCGCGTCCAGATCCCATTGCACGAATTCCAGCGGCATATTGCCCCAGCCGATGCCGTTGCGCAGCAGCGCGTGCTTGGAGCTGAGGTCGCCCAGGCGCCAGTCGCGCAGGGCCAGCACGCCAAAGTCCTGGCCTTGCGTCAGCGTGCTGCGGTCGGTCAGCACCAGCTGGGTGTGCTCGCGCAGGATGGCGCTGGGCACGATGCCGTCGATCTGCGCCAGCGGATGGTCGGGCGCTACCACCGGCACCATGGTGACGAAGCCGCAGGCCTGGCGCTCGATCACGTCCGGCGTGCCGGGCATCCAGCCGCTGATGCCGATGCGGCAGGTGCCGTCCATCACCAGTTGCGTGACGGCGCCCAGCGCCTCGGTGCGCAAACGCATGGAGACGGTCGGGAATTCCTTCTGGAAGGCGTGCAGGATGCGCACCAGTTTGCAGGTCGAGAACATCACGTCCACCACCAGCGATACCTCCGCCTCCAGTCCGGCCGACAGCGCCTTGGCGCGGGCGCGCATGCCGTCCACTTTGAGCGACACGGCGCGGGCGTCGGCCAGCAGGGCTTTGCCGGCTTCGGTCAGGGTCGGCTTGCGCTTGCTGCGGTCGAGCAGGGCGACGTTGAGCTGTTCTTCAAGATTGGCAATCGTGTAACTGATGACCGACTGGGTGCGGTGCAGGGCGCGCGCCGCATGGGCAAAGCCGCCATGGTCAATGACGGCAATGAACACGCGCAGCTGGTCGAGGGAGGGCAGGCCGGGATCTCTCATGATCGAATTTATCGATAAGTAAAATAGAAATAAACCGCATTTCGTCGATATTATAATCGCTTTATGATGCAGCCATTCCCTCACCGAAAGGACACCGCATCATGGCAAAAGTACTTCACATCGACAGCAGCGTGCGCAGCACTGGTTCCCTGACCCGCCAACTGGGCGCGGAATTCATCGCCAAACTGAAAGCGGCCGACCCGGCCACCACCGTGGTGACCCGCGACCTGGCCACCAGCCCGGTGCCGCACCTGACCGAGCAAATGCTGGGCGCCTATTTCACCCCGGCCGAGCAGCGCAACGCCGAGCAAGCTTTCACCATCAAGACCTCGGACACCCTGGTGGATGAACTGCTGGCTGCCGACACCCTCGTCATCGGCGCGCCGATGTACAACTTCTCGGTCACCTCGGGCCTGAAAGCCTGGATCGACCACGTCGCCCGCGCCGGCCGCACCTTCAAGTACGGCGCCAGCGGCCCGGAAGGCCTGGTCACCGGCAAGAAAGTGATCGTGTTCGTGGCCACCGGCGGCGCCTACAGCGAAGGCCCGGCAGCCGCTTACGACCATACCACCACCTACCTGCGTTCGGTGCTGGGCTTCCTGGGCATGACCGACGTCACCTTCGTGGTGGCGGAAGGCGTGGCGATGGGCGAAGAGGCCGTGGCCACCGCCCTGGCCAAGAGCCGCGCGCAAATCGAGGCGATTGCCGCCTAGCAATTCCCGCGCCGTGCGGTATCATGGGGGCTTACAGCAATGGAGCCCCCATGAAACGGAATCTGCATCTTTTGATGATAGACCCGCAAAACGATTTTTGCGACCTGCCGGAAAACTACCGCCCGCTGGATCCGGTCAGCCGCCAGCCGCTGGCGCCATCCCTGCCGGTGCCCGGCGCGCACCAGGACATGCTGCGCCTGGCCGGCCTGATCAACCGCGGCCGCGCCGGCCTGACGGCCATGAGCGTCACGCTCGATTCCCATCACCGTTTCGACATTGCCCACCCCACCTTCTGGATTGCCGCTGATGGCGCGCCGGTCGCGCCGTTCACGGAAATCACCGCTGCCGATGTGCGCGCGCAAACCTACCTGCCGCGTCATCCGGCCGCCCTGCCGCTGGCGCTGAATTACCTTGACCGCCTGGAAGCGGCCGGCCGCTACAAGCTGATGGTGTGGCCGGTGCATTGCGAGATCGGCAGCTGGGGCCACAACGTCCACGCCGACGTGCGCGCCGCCTACAGCCATTGGGAAGAAGCTTCGCTGGGCATCGTCGCCAAGCTGGCCAAGGGTTCCAATCCGTGGACCGAGCATTATTCCGCGGTGCAGGCCGAGGTGCCGGATGCCGATGATCCCGACACCCAGTTCAACGTCAAATTCGTGCGCACGCTGGCCGAAGCCGACCGCATCTACGTGGCCGGCGAGGCCGGCAGCCATTGCGTCAAAGCCACGGTGGAGCACATTGCCGACTACGTTGCGCAGGAATATGGCGCCGGCGCGCTGCGCAAGCTGGTGCTGATCACCGACTGCATCAGTCCGGTGAGCGGCTTCGAGAAGCAATACCAGGGCTTCCTGCTAGCCATGCAGGCACGCGGCGTGCAGCTGATGCAATCGGCTGATGTGTTGCCGGAACTGCTGGACAATGCCAGCCGCAGCGTGGAGAGTGCATGAATCAGCCGATTGTCCGTAGTCTGCTGGAGACGGACCTGTACAAATTCACCATGTGGCAGGCGCTGCTGCACGGTCATCCCAACTCGCATACCGAATACGAATTCGTCTGCCGGAACACGCCGGCGTTCCCGCTGGCCGAGCTGTGCGGGGAGGTCGAGCGCGAACTCGATCACCTGTGCTCGATGAGCTTCCGTGACGAGGAGCTCAATTACCTGCGCGCGCTGCGGTACATGAAAAGCGACTTTGTCGACTTCCTCACCGTGTTCCGCTTCCAGCGCAAGTTCATCGAGGTGCGGACCGCCGGCGACACGCTGGTGATCCACGCCAGCGGCCCGCAGGTGCACGTGATGGGGTTTGAAATCTACGTGCTGTACATCGTCAACGAGTTGTACTTCCGCCGTTTCGACCAGGCCGCCGCGCTGGCTGAAGGGCGCCAGCGGCTGGGCGCCAAGATCGCCGCGCTGAAAGCCTTCAGCGCCGAGCCGGCGCGCCGTTTCCCGTTCGAGTTTTCCGATTTTGGCACGCGCCGCCGCTTTTCCGGCGCCTGGCACGACGAAGTGGTGCAGCGCCTGGCGCGCGAAGTGCCGGAGTATTTCAAGGGTACCTCCAACGTCTACCAGGCCATGAAGTTCGACCTGATCCCGATTGGCACCATGGCGCATGAATACATGCAGTCGTTCCAGGCCTTCGGCGTGCGCCTGCGCGATTTCCAGAAGGCGTCACTGGAGGCGTGGGTGCAGGAATACCGCGGCGACCTCGGCGTGGCGCTGACCGACGTGGTGGGCATGGATGCCTTCCTGGATGACTTCGATCTGTACTTCGCCAAGCTGTTCGACGGCCTGCGCCACGATTCCGGCGATCCGGTGGTGTGGGGCGAGAAAGCCATCGCGCACTATGCCGCGCTGCGCATCGACCCCAGCACCAAGCGCCTGGTGTTCTCGGACGGCCTGAAGCTCGACAGCGCGATCGCCCTGTACCGCCATTTTGCCGACCGCATCATGACCGGCTTTGGCATCGGCACCCACCTGACTAATGATGTTGGCCTGGCGCCGCTCAACATCGTGATGAAGCTGGTGTGCTGCAACGGCCAGTCGGTGGCCAAGCTGTCCGATTCACCCGGCAAGACCGTGTGCAGGGACGAAACCTTCCTGGCTTACCTGCGCCAGGTGTTCAACCATCCGGCTGCCGCATGAATTATCTGTATCTGATCAGCACCGGGATGTACCTGGTGATCGGCCTGGTGTTGCTGCTGGTGTGGCGGCGCCACCGCGCCCAAACGTTTGCGCGCGACATGGGCTGCTCCACTATGTTCACCGCGCTGCTGCCGTTCGGCTATCTGGTGGCCACCGCCGCGCCGTCGCCGTGGCAAGTGCTGGGCGTGCCGCTGGTGGTGCTGGGGGCGATCCCCAACCTGCTGTTCCTGGCCTCCGGCGTGATGCAGCTGTCCGGCCGCCGTCTGCCGCAGGGCGCGGCCGCGCTGATCATCGCGCTGGCGCTGGCCGCCTTGGTGCTGCCGCGCGGCGACGACAAGCTGTTGTACTGGCCGCTGTTTAATATGACTGTGCTGCTGATCATGGGCGTGCTGGCCATGCAGTGGCTGTGGCGCACCGGCACCGGCGTGCGGCTGGTCGGCCCGCTGGTGATTGCACTGGGCCTGAACCAGCTGCTGCTGATCGTCTACGGCGAGCAGGGGCTGGCGCCCAACATCATCTTTGCCGTCATGCTGCGGGCGCTGATCGGCGCGGTGTTCATGCTGTCGGCACTGGATGGCGCGCTGCGCGATGCCGGCAAGATGGCCACCCGTTTCCAGCTGCTGACCGAACACTCGCTGCAAGGCGTGGTGGTGACCGATGGCGCGCGCATCCTGTACGCCAATCCGGCGGTGCGGCGCATTTATGGCATGCCGCTTGGTATCGATGAGCATATCGCTTTTGCCGACCTGCCGCCGGCCGCCTTCAACGCCCAGCTGCTGCAGCGTTATCACGAGCAGATCCAGAGCGGCCAGACCGAGGTCGCCAACTGGGAGGGGCGGCGTCAGGTGGCGGACGGGCGGGAGCTGGACCTGCGCTTCGAGGCGTGGCGGGTGGAATGGGACGGCTTGCCGGCCACGCAGATCCTGATCACCGACGACACCGAGCGCAACGCCAACGCGCGCGAACTGCTGCACCAGGCCACCCACGACAAGCTGACCGGCCTGCCCAACCGCGCGGTGCTGATGCAGCGCCTGAACGAATACTGCTATCTGACCGATGGCTCGCCGCCGTGCACGCTGGTGGTGCTGAACATCGACCGCTTCAAGCTGTTCAACCAGAGCCAGGGCCTGGTGGCTGGCGATCAATTGCTGAAAGCTTTTGCCGCGCAACTGCGCGAGGTGCTGGGCGCGCGCGCCGAGATGATGCGGCTGGGCGGCGACGAGTTTGCGATTGTCGATCCGGAAGGCGGCGATCCGCGCGAGCTGGCTGCGCGCCTGCAGCAGGCCTGTGGCCGTCCGGTGCGGCTGGCCGGCGGCGAATACGTGATCGACGCGTCGATGGGCCTGGCCATCTTCCCCGACCACGCGGTGGATGCGGAGGCACTGCTGCGCGCGGCCAACGCCGCCATGTACCAGGCCAAGCGCATTCCCGGCACCGCGCTGTCGATGGCCGAGCGCCGCTTCGCGCAGATGTCGAGCACCGCGCTGGAGAACGAGCAGGCGCTGCGCAAGGGGATTCGCAACCAGGAACTGTATCTCGATTACCAGCCCAAGCTCGACGCCGTCAGCGGCAAGCTGCTGGGCTTTGAAGCGCTGGCGCGCTGGCAGCGGCCCGGCATCGGCATGGTGAGCCCGGTGGAATTCATCGCCATTGCCGAGCGCACAGGGCAGATCCCGGAGCTGGGTGCCATGTTCCTGGAGCAGGCCTGCCGCCAGATTGCCGCCTGGCGCCGCGAACTGGGCGGCTGCGTGCCAGTGGCGGTCAACGTGTCACCGATGCAGCTGCTGAACAAGGGCTTCCCGCAGCTGGTGCAGCGGATCTTGCGCGAGACCGGCATCCCGGCACATTGCCTGACGCTGGAAATCACCGAGAGCGCGGCGGTGGAAAACCTGGAAGATACGCAAAGCCAGCTGCAGCAGTTGCGCGCGCTGGGCATCGAAGTAGCGATGGATGATTTCGGCACCGGCTTCTCCTCGCTCAGCATGCTGCGCGAGCTGCCGCTGAACACCCTCAAGATCGACCGCGGCCTGATTGCGCCGCTGCCGGCAGCCGATGCGGTGGCGGTGGTGACGGCAATCTGCCAGCTGGCCGGCGCGCTGGACTTGCAGGTGGTAGCCGAGGGCATCGAAACGCTGGAGCAAGCGATCGCCGCGCGTGACGCCGGATGTCACGTGTTACAGGGGTATTACTACGCGCGGCCGCTGACCGTGGCGGATGCCGGCGGTTGGCTGCAGCGCCAGTTCAGCCAGGGCGAGGCCTGCCGCGCCGATGACGACGAGGCTGCCCTGGCCGATTAAGCGGCAGCGTGCATCAGGCCTCGCGCGCGCCATAGCCGCCCATGATGGAGTCGGCCTTGTCGCGTTCGTCGTCATCGTAAATATCGACGGTCAGCATGGCGCCGCTGCGCTGGCGTGCTGCCGCCGCGGCCGCCGGGCCGCCCGGGGTGAGGGCATCGAGCAGGTTGCCGACCGTACTGGTCGCCACGTTGGGCGGCAGCGTGGTGTGCTTGGTCAGTTTCACGCTCGATTGCGGGAAACCGCTGGACAGCAGGGCGCTGCGGGCGTTTTCGGCGTCCGCCACCTGCTCGAAGTTGCGATGGATGCTGCGGGTCATGATGGCCTCCTGCTGAGACACATGTGCGTGGCGGCGCTCAAAAGCCGGCCACCACGGTGTGGAAATGCTCTACCTTCGGCGGCAGCGCAAAATAGCTGCCGACCAGCCCACGCCAGTCCTGGAAACCGCTGCTGCCGCGGAAATCCACCGTGTGGTTTTCCAGCGTCTGCCATTGGATGACCAGGTGATACGTGTCCGGGGTTTCGATATCGCGGTCGAGGCGCATCGACAGGCAACCCTTGGCGGCCTTGAAAATCGGCACAGCTTCGGTGACGGCGGCCTGGAAGGCGTCGTGGGCTTCGGGCTTGATGTACAGCTCGGCGATCTCGTAAATCATGGACATTCCTGACAGTGGGCGATGCTCTATTGTGCCTCAACTGCGGCCGGCGTGCGCAGGATGAAGCGCATGGCCTGTTGCGCCAGCTCCTGCACATCGGCGCCGTTGCCTGGCTTGTACCACTGCACCGTCCAGTTCAGGGCGCCAAACACCAGCAGACGGTCGAATTGCGACGGCATGCTCCAGTCGCCCGAATGGTGCAGAGCAGCAATTGCGCGCTCCCAGATGGCTTCGTAGCGGTCCTTGAGGGCGCCGATGCGGGCGCGCGAGGCCTCGTCCAGCGAGCGCCATTCGTACAGCAGCACGGCGATGAAATGGTGGTCGGGCGCGAGCAGGGCGTGCAAGTGCTGTTCGACCAGGCGTTGCAACATGGCGCTGGGCGCCAGCGGCTGGGCGGCGATCGCCTCGATCTCGGCCAACGCGTGCTGCAGGCCTTGTTCCATGATGGCGGCCAGGATGTCCTGCTTGGTCTTGAAATGATAAAACCAGCTGCCGGCCTGGATGCCGGTGGCGGCAGCGATATCGCGCACGGTGGTGTTGTCGTAGCCCTTGGTGCGGAACAACTCGGCGGATTTCTCAATCAACTCGGCGCGCAGGCCGCCGCCTTCACCCTTTTGCGGGCGGCCGCGTTTCTTTGGCGGGGGCACAGCTTGGACAGCGGCATCGTGCATGGCGAGGTCGGTAGCTGGATTGATGACACTGCCATTCTAATGCAGGGCTGGCATGATTTCACCAAACAGCTCAGCCGTGTGCTGCGGCGCAACAACAGCGCACGTTTGAGCCAGATCATCAAGCAGCAGGGTTGCAGGCCT
This sequence comes from Duganella sp., assembly GCF_039595735.1. Lineage (NCBI taxonomy): Bacteria > Pseudomonadati > Pseudomonadota > Betaproteobacteria > Burkholderiales > Oxalobacteraceae > Duganella > Duganella sp. The sequence continues at coordinate 7,121 of NZ_JBCNLB010000015.1, read as the reverse complement.
AAGCTCGGCGGTATGACCGAGGAGACGACCATGAACGCACCGGCTCAGCTTGACAACCTCAATCGTGCTGCGGAGGATGAAGAAATGGACACCGCAATTGACATACTCCGGCGCGACCTGGGCGGCCGGCTCGACGAAGTCAACGCCCGGATTGCCGACTCGCGCCAAGAGGCGCTCGACAACTTCCGTCTGGTAGAGGCCAAGATTAGCGGGACGCGACGGGAAGCGCAGGACAATCTCAAACAGGTTGAAGCCCGGATCAGCGAATTCAGAAGGGAGACGCAGGATAATTTCAAGGCCGTCGAAGCCAAAATCACCGACTCGCGCAAGGAAACCAACGATAACTTCCGTCTGGTGGAAGCTAAAATTGCCGACTCGCGGAAAGAAACCCACGATAACTTCCGTCTGGTGGAAGCTAAAATTGCCGACTCCCGCGAAGAAACTATTGACAACCTCCGCGCGGTCGACGCGCGAATTGCTGACAACTTCCGTCTGGTGGAAGCCAAAATTGCCGACTCTCGCAAGGAAACTATCGACAACCTCCGTGCGGTCGACACGCGAATTGCCGACAATTTTCGTCTGGTGGACGCCAAGATCTCGGAAACTCACAGGGAGACAACGGCTCGCATCGATGCGCTAACCCGGGAAACCACCGTGCGTATCGACACGTTGTTCCGCGAAAGCAGCAAGCGCATGGATCACAGCGACATCCAGTTCCGCTGGCTGGTCGGCCTGATCGCAGCCAGCCTGCTGGGCATTGCCGGCCTGCTGATCAAGCTGCCGTAGAGAGTGTTGGTGCCGGTATATTTCCCGACCGCCGGCGCCGGTAGTAGCCGCCCACGAGGAGCGCTAAATGGTCGTTCCATGTGAGAACTGTGAGCATCATAACGCCCGAATATGACCGGCGTTTGACGTGCATGGCGGGGGCGCACAAAGTGCGGTAAAATAGGAAGTCTGTGGGGACGACCTGGTTTCGACGTGGGTTGCAAAGCAGAGCAGGGCATACCGAGGCCTGGTTACCTCGTAAATACACCCAGAAATCAATAACTGCAAACGATAACTCGTACGCACTGGCAGCCTAAGGGCTGTTAGCTCCTAAACGCTTCTTCCCTGGGGCGGGCCGTTAAAAGCTAAGGAGTCATTTACAGGGAATCGCGCTGCAACGGGTCACTTGGAGCAGCGTTAAATCTAAGGTGAATCGCCTGTCCGTAACGTGCATATCCGTGCCGTACAGGTTAAATTAAATGATAATGCTAAGTATGTAGAACTGTCTGTGGAGTGCTTGCGGACGCGGGTTCGATTCCCGCCGTCTCCACCAAAAAACACCTAAGCCGTTGATTCGTCAACGGCTTTTTCTTTTTCGCCTGTCCGATTTGGCCTGGAACCCCAAGTCAGCACCCCAAGTCGGACAAGAAATGGCAATCAAGCTACCTTCACACCTCCACCGCAGCAGGTCGGGCACCCTGCACTTCCGCATTGCAATCCCGCCTGACCTCCGCCATCATTTCGCCTCTTGTGAAATTTACCGCAGCCTACGAACCGCGAGCGTGCGAGAGGCAGTGCCAGCCGCGCAAGCACTCTCGCAGGCCGCCAAGCGCGCTTTTCAACGGCTACGCAAGTCAGATATGTCAGAACAGAAGAAAACGGCCTCAGGGCCTTATGGCGAGGATTGGGGCATCTTTGGCGGTCCGGACTCGCCTCAACCTGGGAGCAGCACCGGCTGCACAGATTCGAAGCAAGACGGCGTCCGGCTCGACCTCATCACCGAGATACACCTGGATGAGTTCATGCGCCCCAAGTTGCGCCTGATCCCAGAACCGGACGACAGGCCGGAAGACCGAATAAACGCGCAGGTTGAGTTTTTACAGGCAGTGGGTGTTGCTGGCGCTAGTGGGCAGGTTCCGCGTGCTACCGTGAAAGACACTCCAGTCGTATCATCGTATGTTGATGCCTATCTGGACAGCTTCCCACCGTCTCAGCGACCCAACGATAAATCACTGGAGGCATATCGCGCCGCTATCATCACATTCATCAAGATTGTCGGCGACAAGCCTTTGCACGCGCTCGGCATTCAGGATCGGAACAGGTATGACGACATAATCGTTAAACTACCGGTCAACAGCAATAAACTGGCCGCGTGTCGCGGCTTGTCAATTGACGAAATGCTGCTCCTCAACCTGAAGCCCATCAGCTTACAAAATGCGAAGCAGTCGGCGCGGCGCACAAATGGATTCCTGTGGTGGGCGTTCGACCGCGAGGGCAGCGAGCCGCCGTTTCAGTTGCTCGCAAGAGTCAAGGTTAACAAGAAGAAAAAAGTAGCCAAGACGCGGCGGGCGTTCACTGACGACGAACTGCGCATGGTGTTTAATCCTGCGACGCTCGGGAGGAGCACCCAAGCCAGTCCGTACATGTTCTGGCTTCCGCTGATTGGGGCGCACACCGGGATGCGCATCAACGAGATCGCGCAGCTAGAGCTTTCTGACCTTGTAACGCTCGACGGGATTCCGTGCTTTAACGTGACAGACAGTCCCGACCCGGAAGAGGAGCCGGAAGCCGCAGCAAGGGCGAAGACCATCAAGACCGATGCGGGGCGGCGCATCGTGCCAATTCATGCGCGACTCGTTGCGCTGGGCCTTCTTGCCTATGCTGATGCGCTCCGGACGGCGGGGCATACGCGTCTCTTCCCCGACCTGGTGGGCGGCCGCGACGGGCCTGGCCAGCCAGCATCCAAGCAGTTCGGGCGCTACTGCGACAGAATTAAGCTGACTGACCCGGAGTTGGTATTTCATAGTTTCCGACACGGCGCGGTCGGTCGTATGCGTTCCGCGAAAGTGCCGAAGGAGTTGCGTATGGTAGTCGTCGGCCACAGTGCATCGGAGGACACCCACGACGATTACGGCGATATCCAGAACGACTACAGCGTGCATGACAAGCTAGCCGCTGTTGCCGCGCTGGACTTTGACGGAGTGATCGACTATGCGGCATTGGCGCAGCGTGCGCCGACATTGGCGGCGCTAGAGCGATCCCTTGCCGCCAGATCGAAGCGCAAGTAGGTAGCCCCCCCCAGGCAAAGCGCCCGCCTGGTGGCTGGCGCTGGTTGCCGGATCAGGTGAACTAGCTCATACTTGACCTGACACAGGGTGTCTGACGAACGACCGGCAGCACCCTCGCCGTTGCGGACCTTGACTACAACTCAATGGGGGACACGCAGTAATATACCCTTAACGGTAACAGCGTCTTCCTTGTTACGCTCCATCCAGAACAGAGCCGCTTTTCTGGTGTACTCCCAACACTGGGCTTCAGTGATGACTACCTCTTCATCAGAAACCCCAAATGCCACACCGTCAAAGTGAAAACTGGGGTCTGGGTCGTTAAGATCAGGGAAAAAGCAATATTCTTCGTTATACGCGTACCCCTGTCTGTTGGAGATGGCTTCGAGAGCGTGAATCAAAGCCCCTTGTTCGCAAACGTAGTTGAAAAAGCTCTTTACCATCCAATGTGGGTCCGCGCGCCAATTGGAAATCGGGAACGGAACATCTTTCATGTCTTTGTGCTCGCTTGGTCGTGTTCAATTTCAGGTGTTGGCCGCTACTTGACTGCTTAGTGCATCATCTGGGCATAGAGTTCGGCTACCCTATCAACTGTGATGCCCGCTCTTTGTTCAATTGCAAGTGGATGGTCAGTAGATTGCAACTCAATGAATGGCCGGATGCCATCGTCCCGTAGGTGCACGTTGGTCTTCAAGCTAATCGTGTCCGGATATGGTTTTATCCAGGCGTTCAGCCAGCCAAAGAAAGGGCCTATGTGTGACCGCTTATCCCACTCATAGCACTTTATCCATTCAAGGTAACTGGCCTCGCTAAGCGACACCCAAACGCCCCAACTGAACGGCTCTGTTTCACCGATAACGGGAATTTCCAAACATCCCCGAACGAAGAAAAACTCATCGTCTATTACGCAGTCATCAGTTCCCAAATGGCACCGTTTCTCGCGCTCCTCCTTCGGAACCTCATAGTAGCTAAGAGGTGCATGCGCACCGAAGCTAGGCATGCCTTCATGAACTTCGCCGCAAGAGGTACATTTGAAAGCAAACATTATTTTTGAAATTCCTTATAAAACATTCGGCGCTCGAAAATTTTGAGAGCGTTGGCTACTGGCCGTCAACAGCGGCGCAATCCTTATACCGCAACAGCAACAGATACAAGTTTCAAAAGCTCCTCTCCCACTATCTGTGGTGCCAGGAAAGGATTGAACGACACCGATAGCTCAACGCCATTTGCCGTCGGATGCGCAGTCGCGGCTCGCACGACACTGTTCGAAGAGTTCACGCTCATGCAGCTCATGAAGCGATACGAACTCTCAAAGCGTTTTACTGAACTAAGCTTCGAAGCTAAGAACGCTGGCCACTGGGCTTTAGTCGCACTACTTAGGTCTCGGTCTTCGACAGAGAAGAGGTCAAAGGCTTCTCGAAATGCAGCACCAAGTTGCGCGGCATCCGGTTGGCCCTCGATGTACCGCGCCCCTTTTTGCTCGAACAGTATTCCCGAAAGATTCTGGTGTAACGCAGCGACTACTATCCCGGCCGAAGAGAAATATATGTGCACTCCCTTAGCGACTGGAAGCCTTTTAAGGCCAAACAATTTGCCGAGCATGATGAGTCGTTTCTTCCTACGTTAATTGGTGCAACAGCAAATAAGGGGTTAAAGGAGCGAACGGCAAAAACTCAACGGAAGCTCCTAGTAACGGTCTTTCAGAACTCTAACTCATCTGACACCTAGTGTCAGGTCAAGTCTGAGCTAGTACAGATCAGGCCGCCCATTGTTGAATCCGGCTAACTGCCTTCGCCGTCCACTTCCCGCCACGGATCGTCGGCACGCCCATTTGGTTCAGGTGGGCGGCAATCGCTTTCAGGCTCATGCCTTCGCGCAGGTTGCCCAGGTGGCCCATCATCTTCTTCGCGAACTCGACGGAGGCCTGCTGCCGCGCCTCGCGCCCCTTCGCCTGCGCGTCCGATAGGTTGGTCCTGTTACCCAAGACCACGCCGGAAGCCTTCCTGACCGCCAGCGCGGCCTTTGTGCGTTCGGAGATCAGGCGGCGCTCTTTCTCTGCCAGCGTGGCATACAGGTGCAGCACGAACGGGTCAACATCAGCGCCAAGCTCCGCTACTATGAACTGCACCCGACGAGCCATCAGACCTGAGATAAAGGCAACGTCACGGCTCAGGCGGTCCAGCTTTGCCACGATGACTGGGCAACCGAGGCGGCGCGCAGCATCAAGCGCACCGGCAAGGCCAGGACGATCGTCCACGGCAAGCTTGCCGCTTGCGACGTCCACGAAGCCGTCAACGATCTCAAACCCCTCAGTGGCGCAGAATCGCTCAAGCGTAGCCAACTGACCGTCCAGACCCAGCCCGCTCTTGCTTTGCTCGGTAGTGCTGACCCGACGATAGATGATTGCCTTTTTCATATCTCCCCCCCCTGATTCGTGTCATTTCTAAATGACCATTTACATATGACACAGTATACATCAGGACGCATCGTTTTGCTGCATGCAGCGAAAGGATGTTATAATTTCCGCATGACAACCAATCTCACCAAACCTACCAAGATCGGTCGCCCACTTGCCGGCGATGCACCCATGACCAGCACCGAGCGGGCGCGACGCAGTCGTGAGCGTAAGAAGGCTGCGGGCGTCAAAGTGTTTCAGTTGCAGCTGGAGGGCTTGCACTTGGATTATGTCCAGCAAACCGCTGAACACAACGGGGTCTCTGCGAGCGCGGTACTAAGCGCGCTGCTGGAGCCGGTTCTCGATCGCTACGTTGGCGTAATGCGTCGCTGTGAATTGATGAAAGAAAATGGCGCTACTGATGAGCAGGTTGCGGTATTCATGCAGGCTCATCTCCGGCCTGAACCGCTGCCGCTGCTGGAAGAGTTTAGCCGCGATACGGGTGCAGGCAAGTCGTGACGGACGCACCCAAGACGCCCACGATCCTGTCAATCTACCGCGCCCATGCGGTAGTGGACTGGATTAGCATCGTCGTGACCCCTCAAGGCCCTACGCAATTTCAGTGGATTCAGAGAGAACTCTCGGCGATCTTGAATCTGACACCAGGCAAAAGAATCCATGTTAAGCCGTGCGCAGGCGCCCCCGGCAGTGACCTCGTTCCCTACGCCCTCCGATTCCACGATGAACACGCCAACAGCATCCATGAGCTACGCCGGATCATGGGTGAACTCGGGCGGCGGTTCCCAATGGCTCAGCCGCCTTACGTTGATGGAATTGAGCTGGCGTTGGATTTTTATCAGCGCAAGGAAGGGCAAGGCGACTTGCTGGCAATGACTCGACAGCTTCAAGAAAGCATTGCCGCGTACGACGGCAACCCGCGCCTGTATGCCCCTGATATGAAGCGCATGGACGTGCTGGGCGGCGGGAAGCACGGAACGCGCATAGACCCAACCAAGACCATGCGGATTGGTCACAACAGCGCTGATTTGCAGTGGCGGGTCTACTTCAAGACGACTGATGAAGTGAAGACGAAGCAAGGAACGACGGTGCGCCATCTTCCGCCTGCCCAGCACCGCGCGCGCGCCGAGGTGACGCTCTCGCGCCAGGCGCTGGCCCAGCACACTGGGATTGAACGCATCGGCCTAGATGATCTTGCGCAACTAAAGTTTGAGACCTTTGCGAAAGACCATTTGCAGTTCCTGCGATTTAAACCATTCGTGGCAGCACCTGGCTCGGTGATGGAGCAGGCCTGTGCCATCGGGTTGACATGCGTAGCTCGTGGAATGGGCCGAATGAAGACCCGTAAGGTCGATCCGGAGACCGGCGAAGTTAAGTATTCACGAGCGAGGAAACATTCGCGAATGACTGAGGCGCACCCGGAGCTGAACCAGATCGCGCGCAACAAACTACGCGATCTGACTGCGGCGTTCGGAAAGGAAATTTGCAGAAATTAGAATGGGAAATTACGCAAACGAGTGTCATGGAAGGTGGCCGGAGCGTGTCAATGAATTTGAAACACCTTGTTGAATTGGTGAGTGTCTAAATCTCGGTTTTCAGGCAGCCTTTTTCTCCATGGTCGGCGGGTTGATCCAGGCAGCCGTGGGTAATTTCTGCGG
>NZ_JBCNLB010000014.1:0-160117 GCF_039595735.1 Duganella sp. | reverse complement strand
ACTTCACCGGCGAGATCTACGTTCTGTCGAAAGATGAAGGCGGCCGTCACACCCCGTTCTTCAACAACTACCGTCCACAGTTCTACTTCCGTACCACTGACGTGACCGGTTCGATCGAGCTGCCAGCCGATAAAGAAATGGTTATGCCAGGCGACAACGTGTCGATCACCGTCAAGCTGATCAACCCGATCGCAATGGAAGAAGGTCTGCGTTTCGCTATCCGCGAAGGCGGCCGTACCGTGGGTGCAGGCGTTGTCGCCAAGATCATCGCCTAATTTTTAAGCGCTGATGTAAAAAGGCCGACAGGGTGTGATACCATGTCGGCCTTTGTTTCAAACTCGTTCTTTTAGAAATTGCTGGCGCTACAAAGTTGCCAGTTCGCTCTTTTAGGGAATTATCATGACCGTTACCAATCAAAAAATCCGTATCCGCCTGAAGGCTTTCGACTACAAGCTGATCGACCAGTCGGCCCTGGAAATCGTGGACACCGCCAAGCGCACCGGCGCTGTGGTCAAAGGCCCGGTTCCACTGCCAACCCGCATCCAGCGTTTCGACGTTCTGCGTTCGCCGCACGTGAACAAGACCTCGCGCGACCAGTTCGAGATCCGCACCCACCAGCGCCTGATGGACATCGTCGACCCAACCGACAAGACCGTTGACGCCCTGATGAAGCTGGACCTGCCAGCTGGCGTTGATGTCGAAATCAAACTGCAGTAATCGTCTTTAAGTTGGCAGCCCCGGTTGCCGGCTGACCACGGGCCCGCACGCGCAAGCGTCCGGGCCCGTTGTTTTTCAGCGCTAAAATATCCGCGCGCAGCGCGCGGGTGCTGGAGATCGCCCAGCTGCAGCTGCAGAACGCCGGCGTGGAAAGCGATCCGGCCGCGCTGCAGGCCCACATGGATGCGCTGCTGCAAGCCCATCCCATGGCAGATGTGGTGTTGAGCGGCAAGGCCGGCGCGATCCAGCAGATGGCGCGCCTGGTACGGGAGCATGGCATCAGCGCTGCGCGCCGTCAGAGCAAGGCTTACTGGGCGCCCGGCAAGACCGGGCTGGACTGAGTAAGCGGGCCGCCTCAGGTCCAGGCCAGCACGCTCGGCGCCAGCGCCGGCGGCACGGCGTTGCTGCGGCGTGCCGGGCTTTGTTCGGTGAAGGGCCGCATCAGATAGTGGCGCGCCATGGCGGCGCCGCCGATGGCAATTGCATTGTTGCCGAAGTGCGGGGTGCGGATGGTGGGCGCCGGCAGGCCGGTGGCGCTGGCGCAGTCATGCAGCACGGCGCGCCCCGGCCCGATGAAGCGCCCGCCCAGGCGCAGGGCGGCGCCGCCCACCACGATGCACATCGGGTCGAACGCCACCCACAGATTGTTCAGCAGCACGCCGAGGTTGCGCCCGGCCGCTTCCACCGCGCGCGCGGCATGGGCGTCGCCGGCTTCGGCCTCGGTGAACAATTGCTCCAGCTGTTCCGGCGTCGATGACGGCAGCTTGCCGTACACCTCGTCCAGCAAGGCCTGCAGGCCGATCAGTGCATCGGCGCAGCCGCGCCGGCCGCACGAGCAGGGCGGACCGCCCTGCTGCAGGATGGTGTGGCCGACCTCGCCGGCAAAGCCGTACAGGCCGGTCAGCAGGCGGCCGTTGACGATGATGCCGGCCCCCACGCCATAGCCAATGCTCAGGTAGATCAGCGGGTCGGCGTCGATCTGGCCGGAAAACTCCAGCTCGGCCAGCGCCGCCACGTTGGCTTCGTTCTGGATGAACAGCGGCAGCTCGGCCAGCGGCGTGTCGGCAAAGTGCAGGCGCAACTGGCTGGCCACGTCGACATTGCGCCAGCCCAGGTGGGGCGCGTAGTGCAGCACGCCGGTGGCGTCGTCCACCACGCCGTGCAAGCCCACCCCCACGCCCAGCACGGTGCGCCCCTGCAGCGCGGCGCAGGTGGTCAGCTCGGTCAGGCCCTGGGCCATCAGGCCGATGCAGCCGGCGGTGTCGGCCGGATCGAGATACGGCAGTTCCTGCTCGGCCAGCACTTCACCCAGCAGGTTGGTGGCAACAATGCGCGCCATGCCGATGCCGAGGTCGGCGCCCAGCAGCACCAGGCGGCCGCCGTCCAGCTGCAGCGGGGTGGCGCGCCGGCCCAGCGCGCCGGTGGCGCGGATGTCGGTCTCGGTCAGCCAGCCTTCGTCCAGCAGTTCGCGCACCAGCAGGCTGACGGTGGACTTGGTCAGGCCCACGGCCTCGGCCAGCGCGGCGCGCGACAGGCCCGGTACGCTGCACAACTGGCGCACCAGGGCCATGCGGTTGATTTGCTTGAGTAATTGCTGGTCGCCGGCGACGATCATGGGGCAGGGTTCCAAAAGAGGGCGTCTGACGATGATACACCAAGCTTGTCACATCGACTATCAATCCCTGAGGCCACCTGGCCGTGCCGTTATGGTGCGCCTTTACAACAGCCTTGCGCATATTCGGTGCGCAATTTGTTCGACCGATTGACGAATGGAAGCGTTTCTCCTATCCTGAACTTGTCTAATAAGTCACTAGAACCGATCGGACAGCTTCCCAGGCGGGCATCACACCGCCGTCCGTGTTCTGCGGCGCCTTGCAAAGAACTACCCAGCAGTCAGTTTGAGTAGCAATCAGCCCGGCAGCCCAACGCCGGAATAATCATAAAATAAGGAGATGAAGTGCGTACTTCTATGAAAACGTTTTCAAAGGCGCCACGACAGCGCCGGCTGATCAGCCTGGCCGTGGCCAGCGCCTGCGCCACTTTCGTACCGGCCTACGCCCAGGACGCGGTCAAGGCGGCCGACCCGGCGCCGGATGCCCCCACCGTGGTGGTGACCGGCATCCGCGCCAGTATGCAATCGACGCTGAACCTGAAGCGTAATTCCGATGGTATCGTCGACGGCATCGTGGCCGAAGACATGGGTAAATTCCCGGATACCAACCTGGCCGAATCGCTGCAGCGGATTTCCGGCGTGTCGATCGACCGCAACAACGGCGAAGGCCAGAAGGTCACCGTGCGCGGCCTCGGCCCGGACTTCAACCTGGTGCTGCTGAATGGCCGCCAGATGCCGACCAGCGACCTGGCCGACCGCGAAGGCCGTTCCTTCGACTTCTCCAACCTGGCGTCGGAATCGATCTCGCAGCTGCAGGTGTACAAGACAGGCCGTGCCGACAACCCAAGCGGCGGCATCGGCGCCACCATCAACGTGGTGACCGCGCGGCCGTTCGACAATCCCGGCCTGCACTCCAGCGTCGGCGTCAAGGCGCTGAAAGACACCTCCAACGACCACGTGGTGGATGCCTTCAAGGGCAAGAGCGTCACCCCGGAAGTGTCCGGCATTTACTCGAACACCAGCGCCGACGGCCGCTTTGGCGTGGCGCTGAGCGCCAGCTACCAGTCGCGTGACTCGGGCGTCAACCGCGCCGGCCTGTTCAACGGCTACCAGGGCCCGTACCTGGGCTCGGCGGTGATCGACGGCCAGACCCTGCCGCAGCCAGGCCAGCCGGGTTCGCAGAACATCACCAACCGTCCGGCCCCGGACGCGCTGTACTCGATTCCGCAAAACTTCGGCTACAACAGCTCCGCCATCCAGCGTCAGCGCACCAACGGCCAGCTGACCTTCCAGTTCCGTCCGGTCAAGGAACTGACCACCACGGTGGACTACACCTACTCGGAGCAGAAGATCCAGACCAAGCGTAGCGAGCTGAGTGTCTGGTTTGCCCAGACCCCGACCTCGACCAGCACCTGGCCGAGCGGCCACGTGGTCAGCCCGCTGACCTATCAGGAAGTCTACCCGACCCCGCAGGATATCTCGGTGGTGGGCGGCGATTTCGCCACCAAGACCAAGAACAAGTCGCTCGGCTTTAACGCCGTGTGGAAAGCCTCGCCGGACCTGAAAGTGGAGTTCGACGCGCACCACTCGACCGCCGAGTCGGGCGCCGACAGCCCGTTCGGCAGCGAGAACTCGCTGTCCAACGCCAGCTTCAGCCGCGGCACCACCAAGATCGACTTCACCACCGAACTGCCGGTGCTGAGCATGCCGGCCGCCAACCTGGCGGCGGCGCCGATCCAGGCCGCCGGTTCCTGGTTCCACAACACCTACATCAAGTCGACCGTCAAGCAGGCCCAGGCCAAGGCCAGCCTGAAGCTGTGGGAAGCGTCCGACCTGAACTTCGGCGTCAGCTACACCGACAGCACCAACCGCTCGACCTACTCCAACGTGCAGAACAACACCTGGGGCGGCGCCACCAAGGCGTCCGACTACCCGGCCAGCCTGTGGACGGCCAACCCGATGTCGTCGTTCTTTGACAAGCTGGGCGGCTCGAACTCGCCCAACCTGTTTGCCACCCTGTACAGCTTCGATTTCGCCACCGTGCGCCAGACCACTGCCAATGCCGTGGGCAACCAGGCGGCCTACCTGCCGAACATGAGCAAGCCGGACACCGACCGCCAGCTGCAGGAAAAAACCACCTCGGTGTACGCCTCGCTGGGCACCGACTGGGATACCGCGATCCCGGTCCACACCTCGGCGGGCGTGCGCTTTGAACGCACCAAGGTCACCTCGGTGGCCCAGGTGCTGCCGGGCACGGCCGTGGTATGGGTGGCGCAGAACGAATTGCCGATCACCTTTGGCGGCCAGGCCTTCAGCAACACCGATGCGTCCTACACCAATGTGCTGCCGGCGCTGAACATCGACGCCGACATCCGCAGCGACATGAAACTGCGCGCCAGCGCCGGCGTGACCATCGGCCGCGCCCGTTTTGATCAGCTGCAGGGCGGCCTGACGCTGGGCACCATTGCCAACGTCTTCACCGGCGGCAGCGCTTCGGTCGGCAACCCGGCGCTGAAACCGGTCAAGGCCAAGAACCTGGATCTGGCGTGGGAATGGTATTACGACAAGCAGAGCGTGCTGTCGCTGGCCCTGTTCCGCAAGCAGATGGACAACTACGCCGGCCAGACCCTGGTGTCGCAGTCGCTGTACAACCTGCACACCCCGATCGGCGGCGCCTACTACAAGGAAGCGCTGGCGCACGGCTGTACCGCGGCGGACACCAATTGCATCCGTAACTACATCCTGGGCAACTTCGACGGCCAGCCTGGCGTCAAGAAAACCGGCGTCAAGGCGGACGGCATGCTGGACGGCACCATCACCGGCCTGTCGACCGACCCTATCCTGATGTTCAACACCACCACCTACGCCAACCAGAAGTCGGCCAATGTCAGCGGTGCCGAGGTCAACGTGCAGCACATGTTCGGCCAGAGCGGCTTCGGCGTGCAGGCGAACTACACCTATGTGCACTCGCCGCTGAAGTACAACAACGCCGACGTCAATGACCAGTTCGCCATCCTGGGACTGAGCAACTCGGCCAACCTGGTGGGGATCTTCGAGAACAAGGACTGGTCGGTGCGCCTGGCCTACAACTGGCGCGATTCCTTCCTGGCCGCCACGGTGGACGGCAATGGCCGCGCGGCGCCGGTGTACACCGACGCCTATGGCCAGGTCGACCTCAGCGTCGGCTACAATTTCAACAAGAACCTGAGCTTCCAGGCCGAGGCCATCAACCTCACCGACCGCACCACGCGCCAGCATGGCCGTACCGAGGCGGCCACCCTGAATGTGACGCAAGCCGGACCGCGTTACCTGCTGGGCCTGCGCTACAAGTTCTAAGCCTGATCTGTAGCTGAGTAAGTCCACAGGCCGCCGCTGCGGCGGCGGCCTGTTTTCGTGAGAGAAGTCATGTCCCGCAGTCTCCCCGCCATCGCCGAGATCGATTGCGCGCGCAGTGCCGAGCTGCGTGGCGACGGTCGCCAGCCGCTGCCCGATGAAGTGCTGTGCTCGCCGGTGCCGCTGGTGTTGCGCGGCCTGGTGGCGCACTGGCCGCTGGTGCAGGCGGCGCGCCGTTCGGCGCGCGCGGCGGACACCTATCTGCGCCGGTTTTACCGCGATGCCACGGTGCTGGCCAGCCATCGCCCGCCGGGCAGCGACGGCCGCATTTTTTACAACGATGACCTGAGCGGATTCAATTTCCACAGCCAGATGGTGCGCTTCGACCAGGTGCTGGACGCCCTGGCCGCCCACCACGACGCGCCGGCGCCGCCGACCCTGTACGTCGGCTCGACCACCCTCGACGCCTGCCTGCCCGGCCTGCGCGCCGAGAACGACCTGCATCTGGGGGCGCGCGAGCCGCTGGCCAGCCTGTGGATCGGCAACCGCACCTGCATCCCGGCCCATTACGACTTGCCGGACAACCTGGCGTGCGTGGCTGCCGGCCGCCGCCGCTTTACCCTGTTCCCGCCGGAGCAGTTGCAGAATTTATACGTCGGGCCGCTGGATTTCACCCCGGCCGGGCAATCGGTCAGCATGGTCGACCTGCGCCAGCCCGACCTGGCGCGTTACCCGCGCTTTGCCGAGGCCCTGGCCCAGGCGCAGTCGGCCGAGCTGGAAGCCGGCGACGCCCTGTTCATTCCCAGCATGTGGTGGCATCACGTGGAGGGGCTGGACGCGCTCAACATTCTGGTCAATTACTGGTGGCGTCAGTCGCCGGGCTGGATGGACACGCCGTACAACGCCTTGCTGCTGGGGCTGATGAGCATGCGCGATTTGCCGCCGGCCCAGCGCGCGGCGTGGCAGGAAATCTTCCGCCACTATGTGTTTGACAGCGACGGCAGCGAGGCGGCGCACCTGCCGCCGGCCGCGCGCGGGACGCTGGCGCCGCTGGACGAGGCCGGCGCGCGCATGCTGCGCGCCCAGTTGCTGAACCGCCTGAACCGCTAGGTTCGGGCTTGTAAGAACTCTTGCAGTACTGAGAGGGGGAGGGGTGGGTCGTGCCACCCCAACACTTGCACAGGCCGCGCCGTCCCGGCGGCCTGTTTTTTTTCGCCCGCCAGTACGCTAGAGTAGCGCCCATGCTGGCCACCCTTGACCACCAGTTGCTGGACGGCGCCGCCCGTCCGGGCCTGCGCGGCCTGATGCGCTTTCTGACGGAATTCTGGTATTTCGGCCTCAAGGAGGCGCGCGCCTGCCTGTTTGTGGCGCTGTTCTTTGGCGCCGTGTTCGTGGTGCCGCGCACCGGCCTGTTCGGCCTGCCGCGCTATGACGTGCTGCTGCCGGCAGCGCTGGCCATCCAGGGCTGGATGGTGTGGGCCCGGCTGGAAACCTGGGATGAGCTGGAAAGCGGTCAGCCTGTTTCACGCGGTCGGCTTTGCGCTGGAAGTGTTCAAGACCTCGGGCGCGGGGCGTGCGGCGCTACCCCAACCAGATCGGTGCCTGGTCGGCGGTGCACGTCAGCAAGTGGAGTTCCTGGTCGCTGCTGGTCATCATGACCTTCCCCATCGTGGCAAACTTGAAACACATCAAGGAGCACATCCATGTGCCTGAAAAATAGCGCCGGGTGCCCGGTTGCGCCATCTCAAACCGCCTGTCTTGGTACGTGCTAGATTGACTTTTTAACCGATGGGGAGGGCAGTATGAAAGCGCAGACCATAGAACCTGCGGCTCTGGCCAGATTGGCGGGCAAGAAGAACGACTTCAGCGTATCAGTCCAGCCCGACGATCTTGGCTGGGTTGTGTACGTCCATGACAAGCAAGGGGACCGTGTTTTGCTCGATCTGGAAAGCAAGGCGGCCGCCGTGTTTGACGCTTTAGAGGCGGTCAAACAGCGCTTGCTGGGCTTGGGTGTCGAGCACTTTGAGATCGGCGAAATGGAAAAGGACGAGGGCTACGACCAGTGGCTTATTGGCGAAGTGCAAGCAGCGCTGGACGACCCGTCACCGCCGGTTCCGCATGAGGAGGCTATTCGCAGGATACGGTCCGCGATCCACGCCAAATAATGCGTGTCCCGCAACTATTGCATTGGCGCGAGACGGCAATTAATGACCTGACCCGGATTGGCCAGCGCGTGGCAGTTGCCAATCCGGCAAGTGCTGATAAACGATTGGACCAGATCACGGCGAAAGTGGAGCTGCTGGCCGCATACCCTGAATTGGGCCATTTGGGCACTAAACCTGGCACCCGCGAACTTGTGGTGCACGTTCACTACTTGGTCATTTACCGCGTCCAGCGGGACGGCGTGCATCTGCTGCGCATTAAGCATTCGGCAAGAAAACGGCCGGCCTGAACGGCCCGCCAGCCCGCATGGCGGCTGGAGGTGAGGCCGGCGCCTGCCCCGCGCCGCCGGGCGCGTCAAAAACCTGACATACCTCGTACAAAGCTGTTGCGTCAAGAGTCTTTTCACAGTACACTAGCCGGCTTCGGTATGGATTCGTCTTTTTATTGGTCTGTACTTTTTTGTAGTTCAACATATCCCCGCCCAATCGTAGGTGGGAATTGGAGAAAAAATGAGCCTTGGCCTCCTCGGTCGCAAGGTTGGTATGATGCGCATCTTCACCGATGACGGGGATTCGATCCCAGTCACCGTGGTGGACGTATCGAACAACCGTGTTGCGCAAATCAAAACTCCTGAAACTGACGGCTACGCTGCAGTTCAGGTCGCATTCGGTCAACGTCGCGCTTCTCGCGTGACCAAAGCCGTTGCTGGTCACCACGCTAAAGCCGGTGTTGAAGCTGGTACTCTGCTGAAAGAGTTCCGCGTTGACGCTGCTAAAGCTGCCGAACTGAAAGCCGGCGAAGTGGTCGCCGTGTCGCTGTTCGAAGTCGGTCAAAAAGTCGACGTACAGGGCGTGACGATCGGTAAGGGCTACGCCGGTACCATCAAGCGTCACAACTTTGCTTCGGGTCGTCAGACCCACGGTAACTCCCGTTCGCACAACGTGCCAGGTTCCATCGGTATGGCGCAAGATCCGGGCCGCGTGTTCCCTGGTAAACGCATGACCGGTCACATGGGTGACGTCACCCGCACCGTGCAGAATCTGGAAATCGCCCGCATCGACGCTGAGCGTTCGCTGCTGCTGGTCAAGGGTGCCATTCCTGGCGCCAAGAACGGTGAAGTGGTGGTTTCGCCTGCCGTTAAAGTTAAAGCAAAGAAGGGAGCTTAATCGATGGAACTCAAGCTCTTGAACGCTCAAGGTCAAGCCGCTGCTAACGTCGCCGCCGCCGATACCGTTTTCGGCCGTGACTACAACGAAGCGCTGATCCACCAGATCGTCGTTGCTTACCAAGCCAATGCACGCAGCGGCAACCGCAAGCAAAAAGACCGTGAAGAAGTCCACCACACGACCAAGAAGCCATGGCGCCAAAAAGGCACCGGCCGCGCGCGTGCAGGCATGTCGTCGTCGCCACTGTGGCGCGGCGGTGGTCGCATCTTCCCGAACTCGCCTGACGAGAACTTCACCCACAAAGTGAACAAGAAGATGTACCGCGCTGGTCTGTGCTCGATTCTGTCGCAGCTGGCCCGTGAAGACCGTCTGGTCGTGATCGAAGATCTGTCGATCGAAGCACCAAAAACCAAGCTGCTGTCGCAAAAGCTGACCGGCCTGGGCTTCGACTCCGTGCTGATCATCACCGACACCGCCAACGAAAACCTGGAACTGGCTTCCCGCAACCTGCCGAACGTGCTGGTTGTCGAGCCACGTCACGCCGATCCGATGTCGCTGGTCTTCTACAAAAAGATCCTGGTGACCAAGGCTGCGCTGGCGAAGATTGAGGAGATGCTGGCATGAGCGCATTGAAATTTAGCGAAGAACGCCTGCTGAAAGTACTGGTTGCGCCAGTGATTTCCGAAAAGGCCACCCTGGTCGCGGAAAAGAACGAGCAGATCGTGTTCCGTGTCACCACCGACGCGACCAAGCCAGAAATCAAGGCTGCCGTGGAACTGCTGTTCAAAGTCGAAGTGGCATCGGTGCAAACCGTGAACCGCGAAGGCAAGCAAAAGCGTTCGGGCGCCCACATCGGCCGCCGCAACCACACCAAGCGTGCTTTCGTGTGCCTGAAGCCAGGCCAGGAAATCAATTTCACCGAGGAGGCTAAATAATGGCACTCGTTAAGATGAAGCCAACCTCCCCAGGCCGTCGCGGCATGGTGAAGGTGGTGAACAGCGACCTGTACAAAGGCCGTCCGTTTGCCGCCCTGGTTGAGAAAAAATCGAAAACTGCCGGCCGTAACAACAACGGCCACATCACCACCCGTCACATCGGTGGTGGTCACAAGCAGCACTATCGCGTGATCGACTTCAAGCGTAACAGCAAGGACGGTATCCCGGCGAAAGTGGAACGTATCGAATACGATCCTAACCGTACCGCGCACATCGCTCTGCTGTGCTACGCCGACGGCGCCCGTGCTTACATCATCGCCACCAAAGGCATGGCTGTGGGCGATACCGTGATGAACGGTTCGGAAGCTCCGATCAAGGCCGGTAACTGCCTGCCGATCCGCAACATCCCGGTCGGCACCATCATGAACTGCGTGGAAATGCTGCCAGGTAAAGGTGCCCAGATGGCCCGTACCGCCGGCGCCGGCGTGGTGCTGATGGCGCGCGAAGGCACCTACGCGCAAGTGCGTCTGCGCTCGGGTGAGGTGCGTCGCGTGCACATCGAGTGCCGTGCTACCGTGGGTGAAGTCGGCAATGCCGAGCACAGCCTGCGTAAGATCGGTAAAGCCGGTGCCATGCGTTGGCGCGGTGTTCGTCCTACCGTGCGCGGTGTGGTCATGAACCCGATCGACCACCCGCACGGTGGTGGTGAAGGCCGTACTGCAGCTGGTCGTCACCCAGTGTCGCCATGGGGCCAGCAGACCAAGGGTAAGAAGACTCGCAGCAACAAGCGCACTTCTTCGATGATCGTCTCGCGCCGCGGCAAGAAATAAGGATAAATCATGACTCGTTCATTGAAAAAAGGGCCGTTCTGTGACGCCCACCTGGTGAAAAAAGTCGAAGCCGCGCAAGCGTCCAAAGACAAAAAGCCAATCAAAACCTGGTCCCGTCGCTCGACCATCATGCCTGATTTCATCGGCCTGACGATCGCTGTTCACAACGGCAAGCTGCACGTGCCTGTGTATGTTTCCGAGAACATGGTTGGTCACAAGCTCGGTGAATTCGCGCTGACCCGCACGTTCAAGGGCCATGCCGCTGACAAGAAGGCGAAGAAATAATGGAAACCAAAGCTATCCTCAAAGGCGTGCGCCTGTCGGACCAAAAGGGCCGCCTGGTTGCTGACCTGATCCGTGGCAAGAAAGTTGACGCTGCACTCAACATTCTGCAGTTCAGCCCGAAAAAAGGCGCCACCATCATCAAGAAAGTGCTGGAGTCGGCCATCGCCAACGCCGAGCACAACGATGGTGCTGACATCGACGAACTGTTCGTGAAAACGATCTACGTCGAAAAGGGCCCGATCCTGAAGCGCTTCACTGCGCGTGCAAAAGGTCGTGGCGATCGTATCTCGAAACAATCGTGTCACATTTACGTGACCGTCGGTAACTAAGGAGCCAAAAGATGGGTCAAAAAATTCATCCAACTGGTTTCCGCCTGGCGGTAACCCGTAACTGGGCTTCGCGTTGGTACGCTGGCAATGGTAACTTTGCCGACATGCTGAACGAAGACCTGAAAGCACGTACCTACCTGAAGACCAAGCTGAAGAACGCATCGGTCGGCCGCATCGTCATCGAGCGCCCAGCCAAGAACGCGCGTTTCACCATCTACAGCTCGCGTCCAGGTGTTGTGATCGGCAAGAAGGGCGAGGACATCGAAGTTCTGAAGTCGGCCCTGGGCAAGATCATGGGTGTGCCGGTGCACGTGAACATCGAAGAAATCCGCAAGCCGGAAATCGATTCGCAGCTGATCGCTGACTCGATCGCTCAACAGCTCGAAAAACGTATCATGTTCCGTCGCGCCATGAAGCGCGCGATGCAGAACGCGATGCGCCTGGGCGCCCTGGGCATCAAGATCATGTCGTCCGGCCGTCTGAACGGCATCGAGATCGCCCGTACCGAATGGTACCGCGAAGGCCGTGTGCCACTGCACACCCTGCGCGCTGACATCGACTACGGCACCTCGGAAGCATCGACCACCTACGGCATCATCGGCGTCAAGGTTTGGGTCTACAAGGGTGACCGTTCGGCCACCGGCGAAGCCCCTGTGATCGACACCCCGGCTGAAGAGAAAAAGCCACGTGGCCCACGTCGTGAAGACGGCAAGCCAGCTGGCCGTCCACGTCCAGCTGGTGGCGCCCGTCGCGCTGCCAAGCCGGCTGAGAAAGCAGGAGAATAACCATGCTGCAACCAGCACGCAGAAAGTATCGTAAAGAGCAGAAAGGCCGTAACACCGGCATTTCGCACACCGCCGGCACCAACGTGTCGTTCGGCGAGTTCGGTCTGAAGGCCGTGGCTCGTGGCCGTATCACTGCCCGCCAGATCGAGGCAGCGCGTCGTGCCATGACCCGTCACATCAAGCGTGGCGGCCGGATCTGGATCCGTGTGTTCCCGGACAAGCCGATCTCGAACAAGCCAGCCGAAGTCCGTATGGGTAACGGTAAGGGTAATCCGGAATACTACGTCGCTGAAATCCGCCCAGGCAAAGTCCTGTACGAGATGGATGGCGTCGCAGAAGAACTGGCGCGCGAAGCATTCCGCCTGGCCGCTGCCAAACTGCCACTGGCCACCACCTTCGTGGTGCGCCAAGTTGGTCAATAACAGGAGTGAAACATGAAAGCATCTGAACTCCGCGGCAAAGACCAGGCAGCTCTGGAAAAAGAGCTGAACGATCTGTTGAAGGCACAATTCGGCCTGCGTATGCAAATCGCTACGCAACAGCTGAGCAACACCTCGCAGCTCAAGAAGGTACGTCGCGACATCGCACGCGTAAAAACGGTATTGAACACGAAGGAAGCAAAATGACCGAGCAAGTAAAGCTGAAGCGCACGCTGATCGGTAAAGTTGTGTCCGACAAGATGGACAAAACCGTTACCGTTCTGATCGAACGTCACGTGAAGCACCCTCTGTATGGCAAGATCATCGTCCGCAGCGCCAAGTACCACGCGCACGACGAGACCAACCAGGTGAAAGCCGGTGACACGGTGGAAATCGCGGAAGGTCGTCCGATCTCCAAAACGAAGGCATGGACCGTGACCCGCGTGGTGCAAACCGCGCAAATCGTTTAATTGACAAGATGGCCGTCCCCGCCCTGGTGGGGGCGGCATTTTGCAATTAGTTCTTGCAAGCCCGCGAGTTGTGTGTAATACTCGTGGGCTTCGTTCATGTAACGCCGCAAAGTGTCTGGCCACAGACGCTGTACCGCGCGGTCAGTATGCAGTACGAAGGTCAAGCACCCAAGCAGCGGGCCCAGCAGGGCTCTCTGGCGGGACCAAGACTGACCGCAGGTCCGCATTGTGTGGATTCTTCGGCTTAAGTTGGGAAAGAGAATATTATGATTCAAACTGAAAGCCGGCTCGAAGTAGCCGACAACACCGGTGCCAAGGAAGTCATGTGCATCAAGGTGTTGGGCGGTTCCAAGCGCCGTTATGCTGGCATTGGCGACGTGATCAAGGTCACCGTGAAGGTGGCGCAGCCACGTGGTCGTGTCAAAAAAGGTGAAATTTATAACGCCGTGGTAGTGCGCACCGCTAAGGGTGTTCGCCGCCAGGACGGTTCCCTGGTGAAGTTCGACGGCAATGCCGCCGTGCTGCTGAACGCCAAGCTGGAACCGATCGGTACCCGTATCTTCGGACCAGTGACGCGCGAACTGCGCACTGAAAAGTTCATGAAGATCGTGTCCCTGGCACCGGAAGTCCTGTAAGGAGTCAGTAATGGATAAGATTCGTAAAAACGACGAAGTCATCGTTCTGGCCGGTAAAGACAAGGGCAAGCGTGGCGTAGTTTCGCGTCGTGTGGACGCTGAACACGTTGTGGTTGAAGGCGTCAACGTCGCGAAAAAAGCGACCAAGCCGAACCCAATGACTGGCGTACAAGGTGGTATCGTCGATAAGACCATGCCGATTCACGTGTCCAACGTAGCGTTGTTCAACGCCGCGACTGGCAAGGCAGACCGTGTTGGTTTCAAGGAAGTGGATGGCAAGAAAGTCCGCGTCTTCAAATCGTCCGGCGAAGTAGTGAAGGCTTAAGAAATCATGGCACGTCTCCAAGAATTCTATAAAGAAAAGGTCGTCGCCGACCTGACCGCGAAATTCGGTTACAAATCGGTGATGGAAGTTCCACGTCTGACCAAGATCACCCTGAACATGGGTCTGTCGGAAGCAGTCGCGGACAAGAAAATCATTGAGCACGCGGTGGGCGACCTGACCAAGATCGCCGGCCAGAAGCCAGTGGTGACCAAAGCCCGCAAAGCAATCGCCGGCTTCAAAATCCGTGAAGGCTACCCGATCGGTACCATGGTGACCCTGCGCGGCGCCCGCATGTACGAGTTCCTCGACCGCTTCATCACCGTGGCGCTGCCACGCGTGCGTGACTTCCGCGGCGTGAACGGCCGCGCCTTCGATGGCCGTGGCAACTACAACATCGGTGTCAAAGAGCAGATCATCTTCCCTGAGATCGAGTACGACAAGATCGATGCGCTGCGTGGTATGAACATTTCGATCACCACCACCGCTAAGACCGACGACGAAGCGAAAGCTCTGCTCGCCGCCTTCAAATTCCCGTTCAGGAACTAAGAGATCATGGCAAAACTCGCACTGATTAACCGTGAACAGAAACGCGCTGACCTGGTGGCCAAGTTCGCCGCCAAGCGCGCCGCTCTGAAGGCCATCATCGATGACCAGACCAAGTCGGAAGAAGAGCGTTACGAAGCGCGCCTGAAACTGCAGGCCCTGCCACGTAACTCGGCGCCGACCCGCCAGCGCAACCGCTGCCAGGTCACCGGTCGTCCACGCGGCACCTTCCGTAAATTCGGCCTGGGCCGTATCAAGCTCCGTGAATTCGCCATGCGTGGCGAGATCCCGGGTATGACTAAAGCTAGCTGGTAATAGGAGAATAAGCAATGAGTATGAGCGATCCTATCGCCGATATGCTGACCCGCATTCGCAACGCCCAGGGCGTTCAAAAAACGACCGTGGCGATGCCATCGTCGAAAGTCAAAGTAGCGATTGCCAACGTCCTGAAGGACGAGGGTTACATTGAAGATTTCGCTGTCGCCGAAACCGGTGGCAAGTCGGAACTGAAAATCGGTTTGAAGTACTACGTAGGCCGTCCTGTTATCGAGCGTCTGGAGCGTGTCTCGCGCCCTGGTCTGCGCGTCTACAAAGGCAAGGACGAAATCCCATCGGTCATGAATGGCCTGGGTGTGGCAATCGTGTCGACCCCGCAAGGCGTGATGACCGATCGCAAAGCACGCGCTACCGGTGTCGGCGGCGAAGTGATTTGCTTCGTGGCTTAAGGAGTAAGACATGTCCCGTGTAGCTAAAATGCCTATCGCTGTGCCCGCTGGCGCTGATGTCGCCATCTCCGCACAGGCGATCACCGTCAAGGGCCCGCTGGGCGTCCTGACCCAGAACCTGAACGGCCTGGTAAAAGTAGAAAACAATGCTGGCACCCTGAGCTTCGAACCGGCCAATGACAGCCGCGAAGCCAACGCCATGTCCGGTACGCTGCGCGCGCTGGTCAACAACATGGTGACCGGCGTGACCAAGGGCTTCGAGAAAAAGCTGAACCTGGTTGGCGTGGGCTACAAAGCCCAGGCCCAGGGCGACAAGCTGAACCTGTCGCTGGGTTTCTCGCACCCGGTCGTGCATGCCATGCCAGCCGGCGTGACCTGCGCCACCGCCACCCCGACCGAGATCGTCATCAAAGGCATCGACCGTCAAAAAGTGGGTCAGGTAGCAGCAGAAGTTCGTGCTTACCGCGCTCCGGAGCCTTACAAGGGCAAGGGCGTCCGTTATGCGGACGAAGTGGTTAAGCTTAAAGAAACTAAGAAGAAGTAATTAGGGGCTGACGATGGATAAAAAAGAATCTCGTCTGCGCCGCGGACGTCAAACCCGTATCAAGATCGCGCAACTGAAAGTGAACCGCCTGTCGGTGCACCGCACCAACCTGCACATTTACGCGAACCTGATCTCCCCGGACGCCAAAGTACTGGTTTCGGCCTCGACCGTGGAAGCGGAAGTGCGTGCTGAACTGGCTGGCAAGTCGGGCAAGGGTGGCAACGCCGCTGCCGCCGCACTGGTCGGCAAGCGCGTAGCAGAAAAAGCACTGAAAGCCGGTATCACCGAAGTCGCCTTCGACCGTTCCGGTTTCCGTTATCACGGCCGTGTGAAGGCGCTGGCAGAAGCCGCGCGTGAAGCCGGTCTGAAGTTCTAAGGAACGATCATGGCAAAAATGCAAGCAAAAATGGCAAGCGACAAGCCGGATGATGGCATGCGCGAAAAAATGATCGCGATCAACCGCGTGACCAAGGTGGTCAAGGGTGGTCGTATCATGGGCTTCGCGGCGCTGACCGTGGTCGGTGACGGCGATGGCCGCATCGGCATGGGCAAGGGCAAGTCGAAAGAGGTACCGGTCGGTGTGCAGAAGGCAATGGAAGAAGCCCGCCGCAACCTGATCAAAGTACCGCTGAAGAACGGCACCCTGCATCACACCGTCCTGGGCCGTCACGGCGCCTCGAAGGTGATGATGTCGCCGGCCAAACCAGGTACCGGCGTCATCGCTGGCGGCGCCATGCGCGCTATCTTCGAAGTGATGGGTGTTACCGACGTGGTCGCGAAATCGACCGGTTCGAGCAACCCGTACAACCTGGTCCGCGCCACCCTGGACGGCCTGGCTAAACTGAGCACTCCTGCTGACATCGCTGCTAAACGCGGCAAGTCGGTGGAAGAGATCCTGGGTTAAGGTGAACCACATGACTACGAAAACCGTCAAAGTACAACTGGTGAAAGGCCTGATCGGCACCCGCCAGGATCACCGTGCCACCGTTAAAGGTCTGGGCCTGCGTCGCGTCAACTCCGTTGCCGAGCTGCAGGACACCCCGTCGGTACGCGGCATGATCAACAAAGTCTCGTATCTCGTTAAAGTAGTTGCGTAAGCCCCGGCTTACTCACGGAGAAATCATGGAACTGAATACCATTCAACCAGCTGACGGCGCCAAGCACTACAAGCGCCGCGTCGGCCGCGGTATCGGCTCCGGCCTGGGTAAAACCGCGGGCCGCGGCCACAAGGGTCAGAAATCGCGTTCGGGCGGCTTCCACAAAGTCGGCTTCGAAGGCGGTCAGATGCCTCTGCAACGTCGTCTGCCTAAGCGCGGTTTCAAGTCGCTCAACGCCACCTTCAAAGCTGAAGTGCGTCTGTCCGACCTGAACAACCTGCCAGTGGGCGATGTCGACATCCTGGTGCTGAAACAAGCTGGCGTACTGAGCGTGCTGGCACGCGATGTGCGCGTCATTCTGTCCGGCGAAGTCACCAAAGCGGTGAACCTCAAAGGCCTGAAAGTGACCGCTGGCGCGAAAGCCGCCATCGAAGCAGCCGGCGGCTCGGTAGCCTGAGCCCCGCACACAGCTTGATCGGAGCGAAAATTGGCGACTAATCCACAATTGGCTAAAAGTGCAGCAGCTGGTTTCCCCTGGGGCCGGCTCTGGTTCCTGCTTGGCGCATTGGTGGTTTATCGTATCGGCGCTCACATCCCGGTTCCCGGGATCGATCCGGTACAATTGGCCGCACTGTTCAAGTCGCAAGAGGGCGGCATCCTGGGCATGTTGAACATGTTCAGCGGTGGCGCGCTCGCGCGCTTCACGGTGTTTGCGCTGGGTATCACGCCGTACATCTCGGCCTCGATCATCATGCAGTTGGTGTCGATCGTCTCGCCGCAGATGGAAGCGTTGAAGAAGGAAGGCGAAGCAGGCCGACGCAAGATCACGCAGTACACCCGGTATTTCACGGTGGTGCTGGCGGCGTTCCAGGCGCTCGGGATTGCAGTTGCTTTGGAGTCGCAGGCAGGCCTGGTGCTGGATCCAGGCTATGCCTTCCGTTTCGTGACGGTCGTTACGCTGTTGACCGGCACCATGTTCGTGATGTGGTTGGGCGAGCAGATTACCGAGCGCGGTCTCGGTAACGGCATCTCGATCATCATCTTCGCAGGCATCGCCGCCGGTCTGCCGGGCGCACTGGGTGGCCTCGGCCAGTCGGTGAGCAACGGTTCGATCGGTGCCCTGTCGGCGATCATCATCATGATCCTGGTGGTGGCGGTGACGTTCCTGGTGGTGTTTGTGGAACGTGGCCAACGCAAGATCCTGGTCAACTATGCGAAACGCCAGGTGGGTAACAAGATTTACGGTGGCCAAACCTCACACCTGCCATTGAAGTTGAACATGGCCGGCGTGATTCCACCGATCTTCGCTTCGTCGATTATCTTGTTCCCGGCTACGATCGTGGGCTGGTTCACCACCGGCGCCGATACGGCTAACCCGGCGGTCCGGTTCCTGAAAGATTTGGCCGCATCGATGGGGCCAGGCGAGCCCATCCACGCACTGTTGTACGCCATTGCCATCGTGTTTTTCTGCTTCTTCTACACCGCGCTGGTGTTTAACAGCAAGGAGACGGCAGACAACTTGAAGAAGAGCGGGGCCTTTGTGCCAGGGATCCGTCCCGGTGAGCAGACTGCCCGTTACATCGACAAGATCCTGACGCGATTGACACTGGCTGGCGCCATCTACATCACTTTGGTGTGTTTGTTGCCGGAATTCATGGTAGCCGAGTGGAAGGTACCGTTCTATTTTGGTGGTACTTCTCTGTTGATTATTGTGGTTGTGACCATGGACTTCATGGCCCAAGTACAAAACTACGTGATGTCGCAGCAATATGAATCGCTGCTGCGCAAAGCAAACTTCAAAGGCGGAATTCCGACGCGATAAGCGCGGTTTCACATACACCGAATGGCAAAAGACGACGTCATACAGATGCAGGGCGAGATCCTGGAAAATCTCCCTAATGCAACATTTCGAGTAAAGCTGGAAAACGGGCACGTGGTGCTGGGACATATTTCAGGTAAAATGCGGATGAACTATATCCGCATCCTGCCTGGCGATAAGGTGACGGTTGAACTGACACCTTACGACCTGTCCCGCGCCCGCATTGTGTTCCGGACCAAGTAATTTTAGATAATCGAACCTTAGAAGAGAGTTCATCATGAAAGTTAACGCCTCAGTCAAGCGGATCTGCCGCAACTGCAAGATCATCAAGCGCAAGGGCGTTGTTCGCGTAATCTGCGTCGAACCACGTCACAAGCAGCGTCAAGGTTAATAACCGTTATTTATCGAGGAATAACGAATGGCACGTATTGCAGGGGTTAATATCCCAAATCATCAGCACACCGTTATCGGCCTGACCGCCATCTACGGTGTAGGCCGTCCACGCGCAAAGTTCATCTGCGCGCAGACCGGTATTGCGACCAATAAAAAGGTCAAAGACCTGGACGACAGCGAACTGGAAAAGCTGCGCGATGAAGTAGCAAAATTCATCGTTGAAGGCGATCTGCGTCGCGAACTGTCCATGAACATCAAGCGTTTGATGGACCTGGGCTGCTACCGCGGCATGCGTCACCGTAAGGGCCTGCCGGTCCGCGGTCAACGCACCCGCACCAATGCTCGTACCCGCAAGGGCCCGCGCAAAGCCGCTCAATCGCTCAAGAAATAATCTAGGGAAATCACATGGCTAAGCAACAAAGCAGCGCAGCAGCCGCTCGCGTACGCAAGAAGGTCAAGAAGAACGTTGCCGAAGGCATCGCCCACGTTCACGCTTCCTTCAACAACACCATCATCACCATCACCGACCGTCAGGGCAACGCGCTGTCGTGGGCGACCTCCGGTGGTGCTGGCTTCAAGGGTTCGCGTAAATCGACCCCGTTCGCAGCGCAGGTTGCTGCTGAAGCCGCTGGTAAAGTCGCGATCGAATGCGGCGTGAAGAACCTGGAAGTGCGCATCAAGGGCCCAGGCCCAGGCCGTGAATCGGCGGTGCGCGCGCTGAACAACCTGGGCATCAAGATCACCGAGATCCAGGACGTGACGCCAGTGCCACACAACGGCTGCCGCCCTCCAAAGCGTCGTCGTATCTAATGGCTGGCCGGCTTGCCGGCTGCGCTGTTACACAATAAAGCTGGTGCAGGAAGCCGGAGACGGCTATACTGCCCGGCTATTGTCGTCTGTTTTCAACAGACCCCAGCCACGTCTGGCTCACTGCAGACCAGACTAGCGTCTAACTACGCAGGTAGTTGGGACGTCATTTATTTTAAAAGGAAAGCACCGTGGCACGTTATATCGGACCAAAAGCAAAACTCTCCCGCCGTGAAGGCACCGATCTGTTCCTGAAGAGCGCCCGCCGCTCGCTGGACAGCAAATGCAAACTGGACGTCAAGCCAGGTCAGCACGGCGTGAAGTCGGGCGCCCGCACCTCGGACTACGGCAACCAGCTGCGCGAAAAGCAAAAAGTTAAGCGTATCTACGGCGTGCTGGAACGTCAGTTCCGTCGCTACTTCGCCGAAGCCGACCGCCGCAAGGGCAACACCGGCGAAACCCTGCTGAAGCTGCTGGAATCGCGTCTGGACAACGTGGCATACCGCATGGGCTTCGGCTCGACCCGCGCTGAAGCGCGTCAGCTGGTATCGCACAAAGCCTTCACCGTGAACGGCAATGTGGTGAACATCGCTTCGTACTCGGTCAAAGTGGGCGACGTGATCGCCGTGCGCGAAAAGGCCAAGAAGCAAGTGCGTATCCTGGAAGCCCTGTCGCTGGCTGAACAAGTTGGCATGCCAGCCTGGGTGTCGGTGGATGCCAAGAAAATGGAAGGTACGTTCAAGTCCCTGCCAGAGCGCAACGAGATCGCCGCTGACGTCAACGAATCGCTGATCGTCGAACTGTACTCGCGTTAATCTGTCGTCTAAGTAGCACCAAAACCCGCCCGCTTATTCAAGCGGGCGTTTTCACTAATGCCATCAGCCTTATCGGCTTAACGCGCCGAGGGTATTGAAAAGGACATTTACATGCAAAACAGCCTGTTGAAACCACGTATTATCGATGTCGAAGCGCTGGGCGCCGGTCACGCCAAAGTCGTGATGGAACCCTTTGAACGCGGCTACGGCCACACCCTGGGCAACGCGCTGCGTCGCGTCCTGCTGTCGTCGATGGTGGGCTATGCGCCGACCGAAGTGACCATTGCCGGTGTGGTGCACGAGTACTCGTCGCTGGACGGCGTGCAAGAAGACGTGGTTGACCTGCTGCTGAACCTGAAGGGCGTTGTGTTCAAAGTGCACAACCGTGACTCCGTCACCCTGACCCTGAAAAAGGAAGGCGAAGGCGCCGTGCTGGCTTCGGACATCGATCTGCCACACGATGTGGAACTGATCAACCCGGACCACGTGATTGCACACCTGACCGCCGGCGGCAAGCTGGACATGCAGATCAAGGTCGAAAAAGGCCGCGGCTATGTGCCAGGCAACGTGCGTCGCCTGTCGGAAGACACCAACAAGACCATCGGCCGCATCATTCTGGACGCGTCGTTCTCGCCAGTGCGCCGTGTGTCGTACTTCGTTGAGTCGGCCCGTGTCGAACAGCGTACCGACCTGGACAAGCTGATCATCAACATCGAAACCAACGGCGTGATTTCGCCGGAAGAAGCGATCCGTCAATCGGCGCGCGTGCTGGTCGATCAACTGAATGTGTTCGCTGCCCTGGAAGGCACCGAAGCGGCCGCGGAAGCACCATCGCGCGCACCGCTGGTCGATCCGATCCTGCTGCGTCCAGTGGACGATCTGGAACTGACCGTGCGTTCGGCCAACTGCCTGAAAGCAGAAAACATCTACTACATCGGCGACCTGATCCAGCGTTCGGAAAACGAACTGCTGAAGACCCCGAACCTGGGCCGCAAGTCGCTGAACGAGATCAAGGAAGTCCTGGCTTCCCGTGGTCTGACCCTGGGCATGAAGCTGGAAAACTGGCCGCCTGCTGGTCTGGAGAAGTAATTCAAGCCGTCACTCCCGCGCAGGCGGGAGTCCATGCTGAGCATGCTCGGTATGGATCCCGGCCTGCGCCGGGACGACGGATTGGCAGTACCGCTGCGGCATGTTGCCGCGGCGTTCATCACTAAAACCGGTCCGCGCTCATGTTGAGCGATCGAAGAACTCGGATTTAAACATCATCGAAAGGAAGTACCATGCGTCACCGTCACGGCCTCCGTAAACTGAACCGTACCTCGTCCCACCGTCTGGCTATGCTGCGCAACATGACCGTTTCGCTGCTGCGTCATGAAGCCATCAAAACCACGCTGCCAAAAGCTAAAGAGCTGCGCCGCGTTGTTGAGCCTATCCTGACCCTGGGCAAGACCGACACCCTGGCTAACAAGCGTCTGGCATTCTCCCGTCTGCGCGACCGCGAAATCGTAGGCAAACTGTTCTCGGAACTGGGCCCACGCTACGCTGCACGTAACGGCGGCTACCTGCGCATCCTGAAAATGGGTTTCCGCGTTGGCGACAACGCTCCAATGGCTTACGTTGAGCTGCTGGACCGTCCAGAAGTCACCGCTGTAGAAGACGCGCCAACCGCTGAGTAATCAGCCGGTCGTCCCGCAGTACTGAAAGCCAGGCCTCGCCTGGCTTTTTTTTCGTCTTTTGTTTGACATTGGAATGCGAATCGTTATCATTCATCTTTTGTCTGATTTAGCGAGAGAACTGCCATGCGCGCCTTCTGGACTTTGGTACACCGATACCTTGGCCTGTTGACTGCCGGATTTTTGTTCATCAGCGGCATTACCGGCGCCGTGATTTCCTGGGACCACGAGCTGGATGACTTGCTCAATCCGCATCTGATGGAGGCGCACACCCCTGGCACCCCGCAACCGACACTGAACCTGGTGCAGCAGCTGGAAGCGCGGTATCCGCAGGTGCAGGTCTCCTTTGTGCCGCTGCAGCTGGAGCCGGGCGAGGCGATCGCCTTTGGCGTGACGCCCCGCGTGAATCCAGCCACGCAGAAACTCTACACGCCGGGATTTAATCAGGTCTTTGTCGACCCGGTCAGCGGCGCTGAATTGGGCAAGCGCGAATGGGGCGCGGTCTGGCCCATTACCAAAGAGACCTTCGTTTCCTTCCTGTACCGCTTGCATTACACCCTGCATATTCCTGAAATGTGGGGGATCGACCGCTGGGGTATCTGGCTGATGGGCGGCATCGCCATTATCTGGGTCTTCGACAGTTTCGTCGGTTTTTATCTCACCCTGCCATTACGCCGCCAAAACGCCAATAAAACCTGGATGCAGCGCTGGCAACCAGCGTGGAAAATCCGCTGGCGCGGCGGCAGCAATAAACTGAATTTTGATTTGCACCGGGCATTTAGTCTGTGGACCTGGATATTGCTGTTCATTCTAGCCTTTACCGCTTTCTCGCTGAATTTATACAGTGAGGTTTTTTATCCGGTAATGAGCAAGATTTCCAGAGTGACGCCAACCCCATTCGATACCCGCCCCCTGGCCGATATTCATAAGCCGCACGTGCCAACCGTCGGTTATGCGCAGGTCATTGAAACCGCCAGCCAGGAGGCCGTACAACGAAAATGGTCGGAACCGGTTGGCAGCGTATTTTATACCAGTGCTTTTGATGTTTATGGGGTGAGTTTCTATAAACCCGGCGATGATCATGGCTCGGGCGGCGTCGGCCCGGCGTATTTATATTACGACGGTGCCGGTAAATTGCTGGGTGAGCGTTTGCCGTGGAAAGGCACGGCGGCGGATATCTTCGTGCAGGCGCAATTCCCGCTGCATTCCGGCCGCATACTCGGCCTGCCGGGCCGCATCCTGATCTCCTTCATGGGCGTGGTGGTCGCCATGCTGAGCGTGACCGGTGTGATCATCTGGTGGCGCAAGCGCGCGTCCCGCGTGGTGACGGCGGAACGGCGCGCTGGGGAATTGGCTGGCGCCTAGGGTGATACATGCCAGAAATTGGCATGTACAAACCATTTTTGAGTTTGAATTACTTCATACGGCGGTCGCCGGCCGCCTTGAACTCGGAGCCGGCGTTCCAGGTCGGTGTCACGCCTTGGGCGATATCGAGCCCCACCTGGAACAGCAGCTGGATATCCTGCACGCCGCCGCTGAAATCCCAGTCCTTGCGGAAATCGTCGGTCGGCTGGTGATAATCGTGGGTGAAATAGTTATCCACGACTTCACGCGCGTAATTCTCCGGCTTATCCAGATAACGGCTGCGCGCCTTGGTATATAAAACCGGCACGCCGGCACGGGCGAATTCCAGTTGATCGGCACGGTAGAAGCTGCCCAGTTCCGAGCGGCTATCCTTTTCCATTAAACGGCCTTGGGTTTTGGCATATTTCTCCAGCAAACCGTCGATGCTGGAGTGGCCGGAAGTCACATTTTCAATCTGCGCGGTTTTACCCCAGGCATTGATGCCATCGATATTGATATTGGCGACGGTATTTTTCAGCGGATAAAGCGGATGGGCGGCATAATACTTCGCGCCCAGCAGGCCTTTTTCTTCGGCGGTGGTGGCAATAAACAGAATTGAGCGTTTTGGTGCTTTCGGCAATGCTTTATAGGCTTTGGCCAATTCCATTAATGCCGCCACGCCGGAGGCGTTATCCAGCGCGCCGTGATAAATCTTTTTACTGCCTGGATCGACGCCCAAATGATCCCAGTGCGCGCTGTAAATCACATATTCATTTTTCAGCCTGGGATCGCTGCCTTCGATTTTCGCCACCACGTTCTTGGAGTCGACATTGCGCGCGATATTTTCGATTTTAAAATCGGCCGTGCCTTTCAGGCTGACCGGACGAAACTCTTTGCTCAGGGCCTGTTTTTTCAGCGTATCGAAATCGTAGCCGGCGGCGTTCATCATGGCTTTGGCTTTATCGAGTTGAATCCAGCCCGGCACCGGCGGCGCGTCCGGATCGTCGCCGCTGCGCGTCAGGCTGAAGTGTTCGGCCACGCCGCCGCTGCGCACCACGTCCCACGGATAGGCGGCCGGTTTCGTTTCATGAATGATCATCACCGCAGCCGCACCGAGCCTGGCGCCGATTTCGTATTTGTAGGTCCAGCGGCCGTAGTAGGTCATCGCCTTGCCCTTGAACATAGTCGGATCCAGCTCGGCTGGATTGTCCGGATCGGGAATGGCCGGGTCGTTAATCAGCATCAGCAGGGTTTTGCCGCGCACGTCGACGCCCTTGTAATCGTCCCAGCCGTATTCCGGCGCCTGCACGCCATAGCCGACGAACACGATGTCCGAGTTATTGACCTTGACCGTGGCCGGCTGGCTGGTCGAATGGGCAACGTAGTCATCCGGGAAATTCAGCGCCACTTTCTGGCCGTTGATGATGTAGCTGAAGCTGGGCGTCGGCTTCTGGCCGCGCATCGGCACCGCTTGCACCCATGAGCCGTCCGGATTGCCCGGCTGCAGGCCCAGCTTCTTGAATTCCTGCTGGAGGTAGGCCACGGTCCGGGTTTCGCCGGCGGTGCCCGGCGCGCGGCCCTCAAATTCGTCGGAAGCCAGGGTTTTGATGTGTTCCAGCAGATCCTTGGACGAGATCGCGTCCAGGGCCTTGGCCGGCGCTTGCGCCAGCGCGGGTAGGGCGCTCAGCACGAGGGCGGACAGCAGGAGGGGGCGGAAAGGGGACATGGGCTTGCTCCACGGTGTTGAAAGCGCCGAGTTTCGCATAAAACAAGCTTTTAAGGCCCTGCTCAGGCGGGAAAAACGCGCTCGGTGTACTATGCCGGTTGCTCCAATGACCAGTTCTCCGAGAGAAGATTTCATGTCCCGATTTGCCCGTTTTATCGCGCCCCTGCTGGCGCTGATCGCGCTCTTGTGCCAGCCCGTTCGCGCGGAGGATTTCCTTGATCCGTCCGAGGCGTTCAAATTCTCGGCGCGCATGGTGGATGGGCATACCGTCGCGGTGACTTTCCAGATCGCGGACGGCTACTACATGTACCGCGAGCGCTTCAAGTTCAGCGCGCAGGGCGCCAGGCTGGGCGCGCCGCAGATCCCGCCAGGCAAGGTGCACTACGACGAGACCTTCGCCAAGGATGTGGAGACGTATCGCAAGAGCGTCACCATCACCATGCCGGTGGACGTGAACGGCGCCTTCACGCTGCTGGCCAGCGCGCAGGGCTGCTCGGACAAGGGTTTGTGCTACGCGCCGCAGGATTACAAGGCGCCGCTGACCGGCAGCGGTTCCGTGCCCCTTCCGGCCACGACCACGGCCGCCCAGCCTGGCGCGGGCGGCACGGCTGGCGGCGCAGCGGCCGCTGACGCCGCAGCCGGCGCCGCGACTGCCGCACCGGCTGCCGCAGCCGGGCAGGGCGCCGTCAGCTTCGGCGTGGACGGCGGCAAGGCCGCGCCGGCCGCGCCTGGCGTCAAGATCTACACCGTGCCGAAGCCGACCGCCACCGACATCCCGCAGCCAGCGCCGGCCGTTACCGCGCCAGCCGCAGCGGCCAGCGAATCCGGCCGCCTGGAAGCCGCGCTGAAATCCGGCAAACTGCTGGTCATCCTGCCGCTGTTCGCCCTGCTGGGCCTGGGGCTGTCGTTCACGCCGTGCGTGCTGCCGATGGTGCCCATCCTGTCGTCCATCATCGTCGGCGAGGGCGCGCAATCGAGCCGCAGCCGCGGGCTGCTGCTCTCCGTCACTTACGCACTGGGCATGGCCCTGGTCTACACCGCCCTCGGCATAGCGGCCGGTCTGGCCGGCGAAGGCCTTGCCAGCGCGCTGCAAAATCCCTGGGTGCTGGGCGCCTTTGCCTTGCTGATGGCGCTGTTGTCGCTGTCGATGTTCGGCTTCTACGAACTGCAAGTGCCGGCCGCCCTGCAAAGCAAACTCAGCACCGTTTCCAACCGCCAGGCGTCCGGCAAGCTGGCCGGCGTGTTCGTGATGGGCGCCATCTCGGCCCTGATCGTCGGCCCATGCGTGGCCGCGCCGCTGGCGGCCGCGCTGGTCTACATCAGCCAGTCGCGCGACATCGTCATCGGCGGCAGCGCACTGTTCGCGATGGCGGTCGGCATGAGCGTGCCGCTGATCCTGGTCGGCGTCTCTGCCGGCGCATTGCTGCCGAAGGCTGGCATGTGGATGGATTCGGTGAAACGCTTCTTCGGCGTGCTGATGCTGGCCGTCGGCTGGTGGCTGGTGTCGCCGGTGTTGCCGGGCGCGGTGCAGATGATGGGCTGGGCGGCGCTGTTTGTCGGCTACGGCATGTACCTGCTGCTGAATTCCGGCCAGTGGGTGGCCAAATCGGTGGGCGTGATCGTGGCCGTGCTGGGCGTGGCGCAACTGGTCGGCGTGGTCAGCGGTGGCCGTGATCCGCTGGCGCCGCTGGCGCACCTGACCGGCAAGGCCGCGCATGAAGCGCCGCTGGCCTTCCAGCGCATCAAGACCGTGCAACAGCTGGACGCCGCGCTGGCCCGGACCGGCGGCAAGACCGCCATGCTCGACTTCTACGCCGACTGGTGCGTGTCCTGCAAAGAGATGGAAAAACTGACCTTTGTCGATCCGCAAGTACGCGCCAGACTGGCCAACACCGTGCTGCTGCAAGTCGACGTCACCGCCAACGATGACGACGACAAGGCCATGCTGAAACGCTTCGGCCTGTTCGGCCCGCCGGGCATCATCCTGTTCGACAAGCAGGGCAAGGAAATCGCCAACGCCCGCGTGATCGGCTTCCAGGATGCGGCCAAATTCACCGCATCCCTGTCCGCCCTGAACTGATCAGCCGCGGTGCTCGCCGCCCCAGCCTGCGTGCGCCCAGCCGCCGCGGTGGCCGTGATGGCCCCAGTGGCCGCGCCGGCCGCCGCGCTCGCCGCCCAGGCCATGCTCATCGAACAGGGTTTGCTGGGCCGGGTTCAGCTGGGCGTAAAACGCGCTGACCGCTTTCACGCGGGTTTCCAGGAACGCCTCGCGCTTCCTGGTCATTTCCAGCGCCAGGTTCAGGCGCTCCGGCGCTGTCAGCTTGTTCATCGGCTTGCGCTCGGGGCGCTGGCCGTCCATCGCGGCCGGCTTGATGGCGGCCTGATAGGTGGCCCAGGCCGATTCCTGCTGCGCGCTCAGCTTCAGCAGGTCATGCAGGCGTGCCTGGCGCTTGGCGTACATATCGGCCATCTTGGCCTGCATCTGCTCCTTGCTCGGACGGGCGCCGTGGGCCTTGGCCGCCGGCTGGGCGTCCTGGGCGTGCGCTGCCGCCATGCCCAGTACCGTAAAACCGATCAGTATGCTTTTGCGTAAGATGTTCATGGTCGTTCCTTCATTGTTGAGGGTTTAGTCATCGCAGCGGTCTGCGCTTGTGACCATCTTCAGCTCCCAAGGTTGCTCTTACGTTGCGCTCCCCGCAGTTTTTGTATCCAGATGTTTCGCCGGCAAGAACCGCCAACGGCCATATACAAGACGATACAATAGCTTCATCGTCTTGCATGGATAATGAGCGCATGGAACCGACATCTACCATTTTGATCGTCGACGACGATCGCGATATCCGCACCCTGCTGGCTGACTACCTCGAATCAAACGGCTACCGCGCCCTGTGCGCGGCCGATGGCGCCGCCATGTGGAAGCTGCTGGACGAGGGCCGTCCCGAGCTGGTGGTCCTCGACCTCAACCTGCCCGGCGACGACGGCCTGACCCTGTGCCGCAAGCTGCGCGCCCACTCGACCCTGCCGGTGATCATGCTGACCGCCCGCAATGAGCCGCTGGACCGCATCCTCGGCCTGGAAATGGGCGCGGACGATTACCTGCCGAAGCCGTTCGAGCCGCGCGAGCTGCTGGCGCGCATCCGCAGCGTCCTGCGCCGCAGCAACGCCATGCCGGTCGGCGTCGGCGCGGACAAGGCGCAGCAGATGAAATTCTCGGGCTGGACGCTGGACCTGACCGCGCGCCACCTGCTCAACCCGGACGGCATCGTCATCATGCTGTCGGGCGCGGAATTCCGCCTGCTCAAGGTGTTCCTGGAGCACCCGAACCGCGTGCTCAACCGCGACCAGCTGCTGAACCTGACCCAGGGCCGCGATGCCGATCCCTTCGACCGCTCGATCGACATCCAGATCAGCCGCCTGCGCCAGAAGCTGGGCGAGGACGCCCGCATGCCGCAAATCATCAAGACGGTCCGCAACGGCGGCTATGTGCTGGCCGGCCAGGTGACGGTGGAGCCGCAAGCGTGAAAGCTTTCCTCGGTTCGATGACCGGACGCGTGTTTCTGGTCCTGCTGCTGGGGATCGTCGCTTCGGCGGCGCTGACCCAGTGGCTGGCCGTCAACGAACGCACGCGCGCGCTGGAGCGCTACCGCGACTTCCACGCGCTGGAACGGGCCGAGCAACTGATCACCACCGCCGATGTCATGCCGGAGAGCGCGCGCCCGACCTTCCTGGTGGCCGCCAGCCGCGGCACCGTGCGGCTGGAACTGAGCGACATGCCGCAAGCGCAGGTGCTGCCGCCGACCGAATTCTCCACCTCGCTGCAGCAGCGCCTGGGCGAACGCTACAAGCTGGGGCCGCTGGCCGAACACCCGATCGCCTGCGACCAGCCGCGCCAGACCACCAGCATCTTCGCGCCGACCCAGTGGCGCGGCACCTGCGAAACCATGAACGTGCAGCTGCACGACGGCCAGATTCTCAAGCTGTCGGTACTGCCGCCGCGCCAGCCGCCGGCCTCGCCGCACAGCGAACTGCTGTCGCTGCTGCCGTTCCTGCTCAGCATCGCCTTCCTGGCCTACCTGGTGGCGCGCATGACCATCAGGCCGCTCAAGCGCCTGGCGCAGGCCGCCAAGGACCTGGGCAATGACATCAACCATCCGCCGGTGGTCCTGAGCGGCGCTTCCGAAATCCGCCAGGCCAGCGCCGCCTTCAATGCCATGCAGGCGCGCATCCGCCAGCACATCACCCAGCGCACCCAGATGCTGGCCGCCATCACCCACGATCTGCAAACCCCGCTGACGCGCCTGCGTCTGCGGCTGGAAAAGGTCAACGACCCCGAACTGCAGCAGCGCCTGATCGACGACCTGTCGGCCATGCAGCAAATGGTCAAGGAAGGGCTGGACCTGGCGCGCAGCATGGACTCCACCGAAACCATGCAGGCGCTCGACCTCGACGCCCTGCTCGACAGCGTCTGCAGCGACGCCACCGACGTCGGCCAGCCAGTCGAACTGCGCGGCCGCGCGGCGATGGCGCTGATGGGCCGGCCGATGGCGATCCGCCGCTGCCTGGTCAACCTGATCGACAACGCCGTCAAGTACGGCCACTACGCCAACGTCACCGTTGAACGGCTGGCCGGCGCCGCCCGCATCCGCATCCGCGACGGCGGCCCCGGGATTGCCCCGGACCAGATGGCGCGCGTGTTTGAACCGTTTTACCGCATCGAAACCTCGCGCTCGCGCGAGTCGGGCGGGACCGGCCTGGGGCTGACCATCGCCCGCAACATCGCCGAGCAACATGGCGCCAACGTCACCCTGTCCAACCACCAGGATGGCGGTCTGGAAGTGACGCTGGTAGTGCCTGAGTACTACGCCGGCAGCTAACCAACTCTCATATATAAAAAAGCGTCCGGCGGTCATACTGGTGCAGTTTTTCTCGTAGATACTATGCGACAATATTTCGCCTTATCAAGGCGGTGATATTTTTCGACGGCAAAATTATTATTAAAAATGAAAAAATCTTCCTTAGCATCCGTGGTCGGCGCAATTCTGGTGGTGGGTGGCGGCATCTGGTACATGACGCACCACAGCGCTGAGCCGGCAGGCGGCCACAAGCCGCTGAATGGCGGCCAGCAGGGGCCGACCACCGTGCGCATTGTGGCGCCGCTGCGTCAGGACGTGCCGGTCGTGTTGCAAGCCAACGGCACCGTGACCCCGATCAGCACCGTGGATTTGCATCCGCAAACCACCAGCACCATTTCCAAGGTGCATATCAAGGAAGGGCAGTTTGTCAAAGCCGGCGAACTGATGTTCACCCTCGATGACCGCAGCGAGCGCGCCAACGTGGACAAGGCCCAGGCCCAGGTCGAGCGCGACCGCGCCGCCCTGGCCGACTACGAGCGCCAGTACAAGCGCGCGCTGGAATTGCTGGACAAAAAATTCATCGCCCAGGGCGCGGTCGACACCCTGAAAAGCCAGGTCGATTCCGCCCGCGCGCTGCTGCAGGCGGACATCGCCGCCGCCCGCGCGGCCAGCGTGGACGCCAGCTACACCGCGATCCGCTCGCCGATGAACGGCCGGGTCGGCGCCATCAACGTCTACCCGGGCAGCCTGGTGCAAATGACCACCTTGCTGACCTCGGTCACCCAGCTGGACCCGATCACGGTCGCCTTCACCCTGCCGGAAACCGCGCTGGCCGGGCTGATGGCGGCCCA
Source organism: Duganella sp. (assembly GCF_039595735.1). NCBI lineage: Bacteria > Pseudomonadati > Pseudomonadota > Betaproteobacteria > Burkholderiales > Oxalobacteraceae > Duganella > Duganella sp. The sequence continues at coordinate 128,923 of NZ_JBCNLB010000014.1, read as the reverse complement.
GCGCGAGGGCGCGGTGCCGGTCCAGGTCAAGCTGGACAACTCCAGCCTGGCCGTGAACGGCAAGCTCAGCTTCATTGACAATACCGTCGATCCGGTGGCCGGCGTGATCCGCGTGAAGGCCCAGTTCGACAACAAGGACACCGCCCTGTGGCCGGGCCAGTACGTCAACACCCAGCTCACGTCCCACGTCATAAAAGATGCGACGGTGATCCCGCAAAACGCTATCATTAGCAACACCCGCGGGACGTTTGTGTACGCCGTGGACAAGGACCAGTCCGCCAAAGTGGTCAATATCAAGCGCTTGTATGCCTTTGGCGAAAACGCCGCCGTGTCGGGCCTGAACGGCGACGAGCAAGTGATTGTCGACGGCAAGCAAAACCTGCGGCCGGGCGGCAAAGTGCGCATTGCAGCGGCTGAGACGCCGGCCGACAAGCCGGCCAATGCCCCGGTTGATGGACCTAAGCAGAAAGGCTAAGCGATGAACCTTTCCGAGTTGTGTATCCGCCGTCCGGTGATGGTGGTGCTGCTGTCGGCCACCCTGATCCTGGCCGGCGTGCTGTCCTACTTCTACATCCCGGTGGCGGCCCTGCCGAGCTACAACACGCCGGTGATCAACGTCTCGGCCGACCTGCCGGGCGCCTCGCCGGACACCATGGCGTCCTCGGTGGCGCTGCCGCTGGAGAAACAATTCTCCACCATTGCCGGCCTGTCGCTGATCACCTCCACCAACACGCTCGGCAACTCTTCGCTGACCCTGGAATTCGACCCCAGCGTCAATGTCAACGAGGCGGCGGTCGACGTGCAGGCGGCGCTGCTGCGCGCGCAACGCCAGCTGCCGATCGAGATGACCGACCTGCCGTCCTACCGCAAGGTCAACCCGGCCGACGCGCCGGTGCTGTTCATGACCATGAACTCGCCGTCGCTGACGCTGTCCGAACTGAATGACTATGCTGAAAACCTGATCGCGCCATCGCTGTCGACGCTGCCGGGCGTGGCGCAGGTCTCGGTCAACGGCCAGAAACGTTTTGCCGTGCGCATCCGCGCCAAGTCCGACCTGATGAACGCGCGCAACCTGACGCTGGACGAGTTGCAGCAAGCGATCAAATCGGCCAACGCCAACACGCCGCTGGGCATCCTGGACGGCCCGTCCCAGACCCTGACCATCACCGGCAATGCCCAGCTGATGAAGGCGTCCGACTACGCCAACCTCATCATCGCCCAGCGCAACGGCGAGCCGGTGCGCCTGAAAGACGTGGCCGACGTGCAGGACAGCTTTCAGTCGACCAAGGCGGCCGGCAGCTACAACGGCGAGCGCTCCATCGTGCTGCTGGTGCAGCGTCAGCCGGATGCCAACACCGTGCAGGTGGTGGACGGCGTGCGCCGCCTGCTGCCGCAGTTCAAGGCCCAGCTGCCGGCCTCGATCAACATCAACCTGGTGAATGACCGCTCGGTGTCGATCCGCGAAGCGATTCACGACGTCAACCTGACCCTGCTGCTGACGGTCGGGCTGGTGGTGATGGTGATCTTCCTGTTCCTGCGCCGCGCCGCCGCCACCTTCATTCCGGCCATCACCATGCCGATCTCGCTGCTGGGTGCGCTGGCGCTGCTGTACGCGTTTGGCTACTCGCTGGACAACGTGTCGCTGTTAGGGATTACGTTGGCGGTCGGCCTGGTGGTGGACGACGCCATCGTGGTGCTGGAAAACATCGTGCGCCACATCGAGATGGGCAAGCGCCCGCTGGAAGCCTCGCTGGTGGGGGCGAAAGAGATGGGCTTCACCATCATCTCGATTTCCGTGTCGCTGGTGGCGGTGTTCATTCCGATCTTCTTCATGCCGGGCGTGATCGGCCTGATGTTCCATGAATTTGCCGTGGTGGTGGCGTTGTCGGTGCTGGTGTCGGCGGCGGTGTCGCTGATGCTGGTGCCAATGCTGGCCAGCCGCCTGCTGCCGGCCGACGCCATCGATCCCGAGCACGACAAAGGCAACTTCATCGGCCGCTGGTTCGAGGCCGGCTTTGGCGCGCTGCGCAACTTCTACGCGCGCACGCTGGACATGGCGCTGGAGCACCGCTACATCGTGCTGGTGGCCGCGCTCGGCACCTTCGCGCTGACGGCCGTGCTGTACATCACCATCCCGAAAGGCTTCTTCCCGGAAGAAGACCTGGGGCAGATCCGCGTCAACACCGAAGCCTCGGAAGATATCTCCTCGGCCGCGCTGATGGAGCTGCAGGAAAAAGTCGCCGCCGTCATCAAGGCCGACCCGAATGTGCAGGACGTGACCTCCTTCGTCGGCGGCGGCAATACCGGCCGCATGTTCCTGGTGCTCAAGCCGCGCAACCAGCGCGCCAAGATGCCGCAGGTGCTGGACAGCCTGCGCAAGGCCACCAAACAGGTGCCCGGCATCGCGGTATATCTCAGTCCGGTGCAGAACCTGCAGCTGGGCGGACGCCAGTCCAAGTCGCGCTACCAGTACACGCTGCAATCGGTCAGCCCCGGCGCCCTGAACGAATGGGCCGACAAATACATGGAGCGCATGCGCGCCGATCCGGTGTTCCGCGACGTCACCAGCGATTCGCAGAACAAGGGCCTGCAAGCCTCGCTCAAGATCGACCGCGACAAGGCCAACAACCTGGGCGTGGCGATTGGCGATATCCGCACCGCGCTGTACCTGGCCTTTGGCGAGCGCCAGGTGTCGACCATCTACTCGCCGGCCGCCAGCTATTACGTGATCCTGGAAGCGGCCGACGCCGACCGCCAGTTCGACAGCGCGCTGACCCGCATCTCGGTGCGCAACAAGACCGGCCAGCTGGTGCAGCTGTCCAGCTTTGCGACGGTTGAGCGCACCATCGGCCCGACCGCCGTCAACCACCAGGGCCAGCTGCAGGCCATCACGCTGTCGTTCAACCTGGCGCCGGACGTGCCGCTCGGCGTGGCCACCGCCAAGATCGACAGCTGGGCCGCCGACATGCGCCTGCCGCCCTCCATCATCACCAACTACGGCGGCGATGCGGCGGTGTTCCAGAGCTCGCAGGGCAGTCAGCTGATCCTGATCCTGGCCGCGCTGGGCGTGATCTATGTGCTGCTGGGCGTGCTGTACGAGAGCTACATCCACCCGCTCACCATTCTGGCCGGCCTGCCGTCGGCGGCGGTGGGCGCGCTGATCACGTTGCGGCTGTTCAATATGGACCTGACCATGATCGCCATCATCGGCATCCTGATGCTGATCGGTATCGTCAAGAAAAACGCCATCATGATGATCGACTTCGCGCTGGACGCGCAGCGCAATCAGGGCATGTCGCCGGAGAAGGCCATCCACGAAGCCTGTATCCTGCGCTTCCGCCCGATCATGATGACCACCATGGCGGCGCTGATGGGGGCCTTGCCGATCGCGCTGGGCCTGGGCGCGGGCGCTGAGCTGCGCCAGCCGCTGGGCTTGGCCGTGGTGGGCGGTTTGATCTTCTCGCAAGTGATCACGCTGTACATCACCCCGGTGATCTACCTGTTCCTCGACAAGTACAGCGGCACCGGTCCGATGCTGGACGAGGAAATCGCCGCCGACAAGGCCATCCCGGCCGTCAGGCACGACGCGGCCCAGCCGGTGCCGCTGAAAGCCGTGAACAAGCATTGAGCGGTCACAAGCCGGCCTGAAGGTCGCCTCTTTATCATGGGCAAGTTGTCCATGATAAAGAGGTGATCAGATGAAACGGACCAGCGTCGCCATCATCGGCATGGGGCCGCGCGGGCTCAGCGTATTCGAACGCCTTGCTGCCGCGGCGGCGGCGCGCCAGCTGCTGCTCGACATCATCCTGATCGATCCCGGTGACTGTGGCGCCGGCGTGCACCATGCGCGCCAGCCGCAGCATTTGCTGATCAACACCCTGGCCAGCCAGGTCACCATGTTCCCGGCGCCGGGCGCGGTGCAGCATGCGCCGGTGTGCGCCACGCCTTCGCTGACGGCATGGGCGCGTCAGCAGGGCTACCGGCGCGTGGGCCGGCGTTATTACCGCCTGGGCGAGCACGGCGGCGCCGAGATTGGCGATGGCGACTACCTGCCGCGCGGCCTGCTGGGGGAATATCTCGGCTGGGTCTACCAGCAGATCGCGGCGGCGCTGCCGCCCGGCGTCACGCTCACCCATCACCGCCAGCGCGCGGCCGATTTGCGCAAGCAGCCGGACGGCGCCAGCGTGATCGAGCTGGAGAGCGGCTACATCGTGCTCAGCGATTTCGTCTTCCTGACCACCGGCCACGGCAGCAACCTGCCGAGCGATCTCGACGCCTGGCTGGCCAAGTTCGCGCAAGACCACGCGCGTTACAACAGCAGGCTGGCTTTTGTGCGCCACGCCTACCCGGTCGAACAACTGGCGCGCATAGGCGCCGGCGCGCGGGTGGCGGTGCAGGGACTGGGCCTGAGCGCGCACGACGTGATTGCCGAACTGACCGTCGGCCGCGGCGGCACGTTCATCGAGGAAGCGGGCCGGCTGCGTTACATCGGCTCGGGCCGCGAGCCCCGGCTGACGCTGTGCTCCCGCCACTGCCTGCCGTATGCCGCGCGCGGCGTGAACCAGAAAGGCCTGGATGGCCGCCACCAGCCGCGCCACTTCACGCTGGATGCGGTTGAAGCGCTGCGCCGCCAGGCCCTGATTACGCGCGGCAGCAGCCAGCTTGATTTCGATCGCGAACTGCTGCCCCTGCTCAAGCGCGAAATGGGCGACGTCTATCGCGCCACGCCGGGCGCGGCCGCCGTCGGGGACGACACCGTGTTTGCCGGACTGCTGTTCCCGCTGCAAGACCGCCAGTTCGCCTCGCTGGCCGCGTTCCGCGACTACTTCCTCGACTGGTTGCGGGCCGACCTGGCCGAAGCGCAGCAGGGCAATCTGAGCAGCCCGGCCAAGGCCGCCGCCGATGTGCTGCGCGACGTGCGGGCAACCCTGCAGGCCGCCATCGAGCACGGCGGGCTCACCCCGGCTTCGCACCGCAAATTCCTCAACGTCTACCACCCGGCCATCAACCGCGCCGCCTTCGGTCCGCCGCTGCGGCGCAACCAGGAGCTGCTGGCGCTGCTGGACGCCGGCGTGATCGCGCTGCATGCCGGCCCCGGCAGCCGCATCGGCATCGACGAAAACGACTCGACCTACGTGCTCAGCACCAAATTCGCCGGCGGCATCGAACAACAGGCCATTGATGTGGTCGTGATTGCAAGACTGGACGTGTTTTTTCCCGAAACCGAGACATCCTTACTTATCCGTAATCTGTTAAAACGCGGCCTGATCCGGCCGTACTACAACGGTGTTTTTCACCCCGGCGGCATTGACATCAACCGCGCCGGCCAACCGCTCGACGCGCACGGCGAGGTGGTGGGCAATATGTGGGCGCTGGGCTACCCGGTCGAAGGCCCGCACTACTACACACACGCCTTGGCGCGGCCGCAGATGCGGTCCCGGCAGGTGCTGGACGCCGACCGTTGCGTGGCCATGCTGGTGGCGCAAATCGCTGACCATCCGCGCCGGGCCAGCCGCCGGCGCAGCGCGGCAAGGTGGCAAACGCATGGCACTTTGTAAAGCGATTGATACATACGGTAACACCCATCAAGACAGGGAACTTGTAAAGTGGGCAGCCTGATACTGGTATCATGCCATCCGAGCGGTTCCCAAAAGAGCGGGACTCTGGCACTATGGCCCCATTTTGACGACTTCAGCGTTCCCCAAGGTTTGCATTTTGCACCACGACTCCCACATCCTCTCCGCGCACTCCGAGTACTGCGAAACTTGCGGCCAGCGCTTGCCGTCGGCGCAGGATGGGTTCGCCACGTGGGAACGCAAAACCAAAAACAACCGCATCGGCATCGGCATCTCGATTGCGCTGCACTTGCTGGGCGTGCTGTACTACCTGTTTGCGCCGTCGCCCAAGCCGACCAAGGCGCCGCCGTCCAAGGGCGGGCAGATGGTCTACATCGCGCCCTTGCCTGAGAAAAAAATTCCAAACAAGCCGGTCACCAAGCCGCAGCCGGCCACGGCCGCCAAACCGCCGCCGCGCAAGCAGGTGGTGAGCAAGGACACGCCGCAAGCCGTGCGGCCGAAGCTGGAAACCTATGTACCGCCGGTGCAGGCCACCATGACGCCGCCGCCGGAGCAAGACATGTCGGAAATGATCGCCAAGCGGCGTGCCGCGCGGGAAGCGCAGAACCCGCAGCCGGCGCCGCCGGCCCCGGTGGAAAGCGATGCCGAACGCGCCAACCGCATAGCCAAGGCCAACATCGCCCGCGCCAACGGCGCCGGCCAGAGCAGCGGCGCCGACAAGGACGACACTGGCGGCGTATTCCAGGTCGACAAGAGCTACCACAGCGCCGAAGTGAAATTCCGCGGCTGGAACACCAACTTCAAGCGCAACTGGCTGCAGCAGATCCACGTCGAGCAGGGCGCCGAGCAGGACATCGAGACGGCGGTGGCGAAAGAGATGATCAAGATCATTCGCAAAGAAAAGCAGGGCGACTTCCAATGGGAATCGCGCCGCCTGGGCAAAGTCGTGACCCTGAGTGCGCGCAAGGAAGACGAAAAAGAACTGATGGCCTTCCTGCTGAAAGAAATGTTCCCCGAGTACACCCGAGGCGCCTCGCGCTAAATTCCGGGGTCAGGTCCGCCATTTCTACACGGCCTCAGCTGTAGCGGAACGCTACAGCTGAGGCCGTGTAGAAATGGCGGACCTGACCCCGGAGTTTAGGTTTTGAGCTTGCGCGCGACGTCCAGCGCGAAGTAGGTGAGGACGCCGTCGGCGCCGGCGCGCTTGAAGGCCATCAGCGATTCCATCATCACTTTGTCATGGTCGAGCCAGCCGTTTTGCGCGGCCGCTTTGATCATCGCGTATTCGCCGCTGACCTGGTAGGCAAAGGTCGGCACCTTGAATTCGTCTTTTACACGGCGCACGATGTCCAGGTAGGGCATGCCCGGCTTGACCATCACCATGTCCGCACCTTCCGCCAGGTCCAGCCCGACTTCACGCAGGGCTTCGTCGCTGTTGGCCGGGTCCATCTGGTACTGGTTCTTGTCCCCTTTGCCGAGATTGGCCGCCGACCCCACCGCATCGCGGAACGGGCCGTAGAACGCCGAGGCATACTTGGCCGAGTAGGCCATGATGCGCGTGTGGATGTGGCCGCCGGCTTCCAGCGCTTGACGGATCGCGCCAATGCGGCCATCCATCATGTCCGACGGCGCCACCACGTCGGCGCCCGCTTCCGCGTGGCACAGCGCCTGGCGGATCAGCATGTCGGTGGTGATGTCGTTGATGACGTAGCCGCTCTCGTCGATCAGGCCGTCCTGGCCATGGCTGGTGTACGGGTCCAGCGCGATGTCGGTCAGAATGCCCAGCTCCGGGAAGGCTTGCTTCAGCGCACGCACGGCGCGCGGCACCAGGCCTTCCGGATTGGTGGCTTCAATGCCGTCCGGGGTTTTCTTCGAAACATCAATCACCGGGAACAGCGCCAGCACCGGAATGCCCAGCGCCACGCATTCCTCCGCCACCTTCAGCAGCAGATCCACCGACACCCGTTCCACGCCCGGCATCGACGCCACCGCTTCGCGCTGGTGCGTGCCTTCAAGGATGAACACCGGATAGATCAGGTCGGCCGCCGTCACCACGTTTTCGCGCATCAGCGCGCGCGAGAAGGGATCGCGGCGCATGCGCCGCATGCGGATGCCTGGGAACTGCGCACTCACTTTACTCATCGCTATCACTTTCATCAGTTTCTAACAGACCGGCCAGCTCCAGGATCTTGTCGTTGGCTTCGTCAATGCCGACGCGCTTGACGGCGGAGAACAGTTGCACGGTGAACGGGAAGCCTTCGCCGTCTTCATCGACATAGCTGTCCAGCTTGGCTTTCGCCTGGCGCAGCACCTTGATCGATTCTTCACGGTTCAGCTTGTCAACCTTGGTCAGGATGCAGTGGATCGGCTTGCCGGTGGGGGCAAACCATTCCAGCATCTGGATGTCCAGATCGGTGAACGGACGGCGCGAGTCCATGATCAGGATCAGCGCGGCCAGTTGCTCGCGCCGCTGCACATAGTCGCCCAGCAGGCGCTGCCAGTGCAGCTTGGCCGAGCCGGACACTTCCGCATAGCCGTAGCCCGGCAGGTCGACCAGCAGGGCCTGGATTTCCTCGACGATGGTCGGGTCCTTGCGGTGCTGCGCCACATGCGCGCCGCCGATCGAGAAGAAGTTGATATGCTGCGTGCGGCCCGGGGTCTTGGAGGCAAACGCCAGCCCCTTCTGGTTGCACAAAATATTGATGGCGGTCGATTTACCGGCATTGGAGCGACCCGCAAAAGCGATCTCCGGCACCTGGGTGTCGGGGAGTTCGCGCAGTTGGTTGACGGTCGTGAAGAAGCGGGCTTGCCAGAGTTTGGACATGGGGATTGGGGAAAAAGCAACAGTTTAAAGCAGGTATTTTTTTAAGCTATTGTACAATGAGTGGTTACCAAGTGCTTCTATGCACGGTTTGGTGCTGCAGCGGGACACTTTGGTGCATAACTTTTTAGACTCCTACTAGGGTGCTTTAATGAATAGTGTGTTTTCACCGTTTGTAAAATCCCTGTTCGTCGCCTTGCTGGCCGTTTCGGCCACCGCCTCCGCCGACGACAAGAAGCCCGCCCAACCTGCCGCTCCGAAAATCGATCCAGCTAAAGGCGCCACCCTGTACACCGACGGCGACAACGCCCGCGGCTTGCCGGCTTGCGTGTCTTGCCACGGCGCCGGTGGTAATTCCACCATTGCCGTCAATCCCAAGCTGGCCGGCCAGCACGAGGGATATATTTACAAGCAGCTGGTGAACTTTACCACCGCCGACCGGAATCAACCGGTCATGACCACCTACGCCAAGATGCTGACCGATGAGGAAAAGCACAACGTCGCGGCCTGGCTGGTCATGCAGTCGGCCAAGCCGGGTGCGGCCAAGAACAAGGATACGATCGAGCTGGGCAAGAAGATTTACCGTGGCGGCATCGCGGAAAAGAATGTGCCGGCCTGTGCCAGCTGCCACGGCGCCTCGGGCGCCGGCATTCCGGTGCAGTATCCACGTTTGTCCGGCCAGCACCAGGATTACACGGTTGCGCAGCTGGGCCTGTTCAAGGCCGGCACGCGCAAGAGTGTAGAAATGGCAACCATCGCCAAGCGCATGTCGGACGAAGAAATGAAGGCGGTCGCGGATTACGTGGCAGGCCTGAAATAACGTAGCGGCATCATGCAAAAGAGAGGGCGGCGGCGTGAGCAGGCTGCCCTTTTTGTTGGTATGCTGCGGCTACCATTTTTAAAGAGTCTGAACCCGCATGAGCAGTCCCAGCACCACCGGCATCCAGCTGAAAACCCGCCGCCCCGTCGTCGGTGAAATCGTCGAACTGATTTCCTCCATGCGTTTCGCCATCGCCTTGCTGGCGATGATTGCCATTGCCGCCGTGATCGGCACGGTGATGAAGCAGGGCGAGGCCAGTGCCAACTACATCAATCAATTCGGCCCCTTCTGGTACGAAGTGTTCCGCAAGATCGGCCTGTACACCGTCTACTCGGCCTGGTGGTTCCTGCTGCTGATGGCGGCGCTGGTGATTTCCACCACGCTGTGCATCGTGCGCAATGCCCCCAAGATGCTGAAGGACATGCGCAGCTGGCGCGAGAATGTGCGCGAGAATTCCTTGCTCAATTTCCACCACAAGATGCAGTGGCGCTCGCCGCTGGCGCGCGCCGCGCTGGCGCAGCAGAGCGCGGCCCGGCTGGCCGACGCCGGCTACAAGGTCAAGCTGGTCGAAAAGGACAATGGCACGCTGGTGGCGGCCAAGCAGGGCGCCGCCAACAAGTTCGGCTACATCTTCGCGCACTCGGCCATTGTGGTGATCTGCCTGGGCGGGGTGCTGGATTCGGATCTGCCGATCCGCCTGCAGGAATGGTTCTTCGGCAAGACGCCGTTCACCGGCAGCGGCCTGATCTCGCAGATTCCGCCGCAGCACCGCCTCAGCACCAGCAATCCCACCTTCCGCGGCAATACCTTCATCCCCGAAGGCCAGACCAGCAACACCGCCACCCTGACCCGGCCGGACGGCGTGCTGATCCAGGAGCTGCCGTTCACCATCAACCTGCAGAAATTCACCATCGATTTCTACAGCACCGGCATGCCCAAGCTGTTTGCCAGCGATGTCGAAGTGCGCGACAACCAGACCGGTGAAACCGTCAAGGCCACCATCGAGGTCAACAAGCCGCTGATCTTCAAGGGCGTGGCGATTTACCAGTCCAGCTTTGACGACGGCGGCAGCAAGCTGAAACTCACCGGCTTCCCGATGGCCGGCAACGACAGCAAGCGCTTCGAGATCGCCGGCGAAGTCGGCGCCAGCACGCCGCTGGGCGATGCCTACACCGTCGAATGGTCGGGCTTCCGTCCCTTCAACGTCGAAAACGTCGGCCCGACCGACGATCCGCGCGCGGTGAAGAAGGGCAAGAGCCTGCAGGAAGAACTGGGCGAGCACATGGGCTCGGCCGGCAAGAACGCCAACAACAAGAACCTGAAAAACGTCGGCCCCAGCGTCAGCTACAAGCTGCGCGACAAGACCGGTCAGGCGCGCGAATACCAGAACTATATGCAGCCGGTGACGGTGGACGGCGCCACCGTGTTCCTGGCCGGCATGCGCGCCCATCCGTCGGACAACTTCAGCTACCTGCGCATCCCGGCCGACGATGGCCACAGCGTGACCGAATGGATGCGCCTGCGCGCCGCGCTGCAAGATCCGCAGCTGCGCGCCGCCGCCGCCAAACGCTACGCCGAACGCGCCACGCCGAAGTCGGCCAGCGGCGACGCCCTGCGCGCCCAGCTGCTGGCCTCTGCTGATAAAAGCCTGGGCATTTTCGCCGGCGATGGCAAAGTGGGCGGCTTCATGGCCATGTCGCAGTTCCTGGAAAAAATCCCGGCCGCCGAGCAGGAAAAAGCTGCCGATGTGGTCATGAAAATCCTCAACGGCAGCCTGTGGGATCTGTGGCAGGTGGCGCGCGCCAGGGATGGCCTGGAGGCGGTCAGCGAGGACGAGACCCACGCCCGCTTCCTGCAACTGGCCACCAACGCGCTGTCGGATGCCTTCTTCTACGGCGCCCCGGTCTATCTGCAGCTGGACGATTTCACCCACGTGCAAGCCTCGGTATTCCAGGTGACGCGCTCGCCGGGCAAGAATGTGGTGTATCTTGGCTGTCTGTTCCTGGTGCTCGGCGTGTTTGCCATGTTCTACATCCGCGAGCGCCGTCTGTGGATCTGGATCAAGGACGATGGCGCCGGGGCGGAAGCATTGATGGCCATGAGCACCCAGCGCAAAACGCTGGACTTTGAACGCGAATTCGCAATACTGAAAGAAAAGCTGCCACAATCGGCTTAAGCAGGAGAGATGATGGAACTGACCCAATCCCAGCAAACCTATCAGCAGGCGCCCGGCTACTTCAAGCGCCTGACCGTGACCGACTGGCTGTTCGCGCTGGCGCTGCTGGCCGGCGCCGTGTTCGCGCTGAACCGCTACGGCCACTTCATGGACGTCTACGAGCAAGCCATCCTGGTCGCCACCGTGCCGACCTTTGCCGCCCTGGGCTGGCACTGGAAGCCGGTGCGCTGGCTGATGCCGCTGGTGGCGCTGCTGTCGCTGTGGGCCATCTTCATGTACGCCGGCCAGCTCGACAACGGCAGCAAGAAATTCTGGCTGCGCATGATGTTGTCGAGCCAGTCGGCGGTGCTGTGGATGAGCGTAATGTTCACCATCTCCACCGTGTTCTACTGGATCGGCTTTGCCGGCCGCTCGGGCTCGGCATCCAGCATCGGCTCCAAGCTGTGCTGGGCCGCCGTGGTGCTGGGCTGGACCGCCATGATGGTGCGCTGGTTCGAGTCCTACCTGATCGGCGCCGACGTCGGCCACATCCCGGTGTCCAACCTGTACGAAGTGTTCATCCTGTTCTCGCTGATCACCGCCATGTTCTACCTGTACTTCGAGCAGCGCTACGCCACCCGCCAGATGGGGCCGTTCGTGCTGCTGGTGATCTCGGCCGCGATCGGTTTCCTGATGTGGTACACCACCTCGCGCAACGCCGCCGACATCCAGCCGCTGCTGCCGGCGCTGCAAAGCTGGTGGATGAAAATCCACGTCCCGGCCAACTTCATCGGCTACGGCAACTTCGCGCTGGCCGCCATGGTGGCCTCGGCCTATCTGCTGAAAACCTCGGGCTACCTGAAGGACCGCCTGCCATCGGAAGAAGTGCTGGATGACGTGATGTACAAGGCCATTTCAGCCGGTTTCGCGTTCTTTACCATTGCCACCATCCTGGGCGCGCTGTGGGCGGCCGAAGCGTGGGGCGGCTACTGGTCGTGGGACCCGAAAGAGACCTGGGCGCTGATCGTCTGGCTCAACTATGCGGCCTGGCTGCACATGCGCCTGATGAACGGCCTGCGCGGCCGTCCGGCGGCGTGGTGGGCGCTGGTGGGCCTGCTGGTGACGACGTTTGCTTTCCTTGGCGTCAACATGTTCCTGTCCGGTTTGCACTCCTACGGCAAGTTGTAAACTTAAGTTTAATATTTGTTTCGGAAGATTCGGTGTAAGGTTTAGCCCTAGACCAATCTTCTGGAGCCGACATGCTGATCAAGCGCAGTCCCAACGGCATTGACCTGCCGTATTCCTCGGAAATCACGCCGCGCGCGTTGTACGAATCGCGCCGCACCTTCATGAAGCAGATCGCCATGGGCGCGGTCGGCAGTGCCGCGCTGCTGCAGATGGCCAGCCGTGAAGCCTTTGCCCAGACCGGCACCAAGCTGCCGGCCAAGCTCAATCCGGCCTATTCGGCGCTGGACAAGCAGACCGCGTTCAAGGACGCCACCACCTACAACAACTATTACGAATTCGGCACCGACAAGAGCGAGCCGGCCATGTACGCCGGCACGCTGAAAACCCGGCCGTGGACCGTCACCATCGAAGGCGAGGTCAAGAAACCGGTCACGCTCGACATCGACGCGCTGCTGAAGCTGGCGCCGCTGGAAGAGCGCGTCTACCGCCTGCGCTGCGTGGAAGGCTGGTCGATGGTGATCCCGTGGATCGGCTACTCGTTCTCCGAGATCATCAAGAAAGTCGAGCCGACCGGCAACGCCAAGTACGTGGAGTTTGTCACCCTGGCCGACAAGAAGCAGATGCCGGGCGTGAACAGCCGCGTACTGCAATGGCCGTACACCGAAGGCTTGCGCATCGACGAGGCCAATCACCCGCTGGCGCTGCTGACCTTTGGCATGTACGGCGAAGTGCTGCCGAACCAGAACGGCGCGCCGGTGCGCATGGTGCTGCCGTGGAAGTACGGCTTCAAGTCGGCCAAGTCGATCGTGAAAATTCGCTTTGTCAAAGAGCAGCCGCGCACCTCGTGGAATCTGTCGGCGCCAAACGAATACGGTTTCTACTCCAACGTGAATCCGGAGGTTGACCACCCGCGCTGGTCGCAAGCCGCCGAGCGCCGCATTGGTGAAGACGGTTTCCTGGCCCGCAAGCGCAAGACGCTGATGTTCAACGGCTATAACGACGTCGCCTCGCTGTACACCGGCATGGATCTGAAGAAGTTCTACTGATGCTGAGCACGAAGCAAATCAGCTGGCTCAAGGGCGCGGTGTTTGTGCTGGCGCTGCTGCCCCTGGCGCGCATGGCGTATCTGACCGTCACCGGGCAGTTGGTCGATCCGCTGGAATTCATCACGCGCGGCACCGGCGACTGGACCTTGTACTTCCTGTGCATGGTGCTGGCGGTGACGCCGCTGCGCAAGCTGAGCGGCTGGAACTGGCTGATCAGACTGCGCCGCATGCTCGGGCTGTATGTGTTCTTCTACGGCTTCCTGCACTTCATGACCTTCCTGTGGTTCGATCACTTCTTCGATGTGCAGGAGATGTGGAAAGACGTGCTCAAGCGGCCCTTCATTACCGTTGGCTTCATCGCCTTTGTGCTGCTGATACCGCTGGCGGTGACCAGCACCAACGGCATGATCAAACGCCTGGGCGGCAAGCAGTGGCAGTGGCTGCACCGGCTGGTGTACCTGATTGCGCCGCTGGCGATCCTGCACTTCTGGTGGATGAAAGCGGGCAAGCACAACTTCACCCAGCCCATCCTCTTTGGCGCCATCCTGGGCAGCCTCCTGCTGATGCGGGTGGTTTGGTGGTTCAGGAAATAGGGCAGCAGAGCCGGCATGTTAGACTGGTTCCATGCTGTCTGACATCAAGCTTAACCTGCTGCGCCGGCGCACGCTGCTGGCTTTGGCTTCGCTGGGCGTGTGGGATGCCCGCGCCGCCAGCGCGGCCATGACCTACCGCTACTGGGACTGGGGCCGCACGCCCCGGCGCGACGACTACCAGGTCGCCGCGCTGACGCTGGCGCTGGACAAGACCAGGGCGGCCTATGGCGCTTTCACCGTGGAGCGTGTGCTGGACAGCCTGAGCACCATGCGCGTGCGGCGCGAGGTCTACGCCGGCCGCCACCTCAACGTCCATGCCGGCCCGTGGCGCGACGTCGCCGCTGGCGATCCGCAAGAGCGCAATATCCTGATCAGCACCCCCATCCTGTCTGGCCTGCTCGGCTACCGTGTGCTCATAGTGCGCAAGCTGGATCTGCCAAGGTTCCAGGCCATCACCAGCCAGGCGCAGCTGAGGAAAATACCGGCGGGGCAGGGCCGCGGCTGGCTGGACGCGGCCATCCTGCGGCACAATGGCTACAAGGTCGAGGACAGCGGCAACGTGGCGACGCTGCTGGAAATGCTGCTCAACAAGCGTTTCGATTATCTGCCCACCAGCATCGTGGAAGCGCCATCGCTGTTGACCGACGATCTGGCGATCGTGCCCGACCTGGTGCTGTACTACCCGCTGCCCGCCGTGTTTTACGTCAGCGCCGCCGAACCGAAGCTGGCCGAGCGCCTGGAAGTCGGGCTGGCCGCAGCCAGGCGCGACGGCTCCCTCGACGCGCTGACCGCTCGCCACTTCCAGAAAGAAATCAAACACCTCAAGTCCAGCGCCGTCCGTTGCCTGGTGCTGGCCAACCCGAACCTGCCGAAAGATTACCCTGCCGAGCCGCCGCTGCCGCTGCGCAAATCGTCAGCGCAGTAAAAAGCCGCCGGAGAGCGGCGGCTTTGTTGGCGGTGTTACTTGATGACCGACTCCAGCGCGTACAGGTCGGCCGGATTTTCGCGCTGGCGCACCAGGTGCGGTACGGTGCCGTCGACGATCACTTCGGCGGCGCGGCCGCGCGTGTTGTAGTTGGAGGCCATGGTCATGCCGTAGGCGCCGGCGGTGTGCATCACCAGCAGGTCGCCGGCCGCCACTGCCAGCGAACGGTCGCGCGCCAGCCAGTCGCCCGATTCGCAGATCGGCCCCACCACGTCGTACGCCGCCGCCTCTGCCTTGCCTTGCACCACCGGCTGCATGTCCATCCACGCCTGGTACAGCGCCGGACGCGCCATGTCGTTCATGGCCGCATCGACGATGCAGAAATTCTTCTCTTCGCCGTGCTTGAGGAATTCCACCTTGGTCAGCAGCACGCCGGTGTCGCCCACGATGGAGCGGCCCGGTTCGAAGATGACTTTGATCGGCTTGCCGTGGTGGCGCGCGGCGCGCCAGGCGTCGACCTTGGCAAACAGGCGGCCCAGGTAGTCGCCCACCGGCACCGGCGCCGATTCGCCGGCTTCACGGTAGTCGATGCCGATGCCGCCGCCGATGTCCAGGTGGTGCAGCTCGATGCCTTCCGAACCGAGCTGGTCGATCAGCTCGATCAGGCGGTCCAGCGCTTCCAGCAGCGGCGCGTCGTCCAGCAGTTGCGAGCCGATGTGGCAGTCGATGCCCGACACTTCCAGGTGCGGCAGCCTGGCGGCGGTGCGGTAGGTTGCCAGCGCATCGTCAAATGCCACGCCGAACTTGTTGGCTTTCAGGCCGGTGGCGATGTACGGGTGGGTCTTGGCGTCCACATTCGGGTTCACGCGCAGCGAGATGCGCGCTTTCTTGCCCATGGAACCGGCCACCTCGTTCAGGCGGTGCAGCTCGGGAATCGATTCAACGTTGAAGCACAGGATGTCGTGCGACAGCGCCAGACGCATTTCTTCCACGCTCTTGCCGACGCCGGAGAAGATCACCTTGCGCGCGTCGCCGCCGGCCGCCAGCACGCGCAGCAGTTCGCCGCCGGAGACGATGTCGAAGCCCGCCCCCTGGCGCGCCAGCAGGTCGAGGATGGCCAGATTCGAATTGGCCTTCATGGCGTAGCACACCAGCGCATCGCGGCCCTGGCAGGCGTCGGCGTAGGCGGCGAAGTTGGCCAGCAGGGCGGCCTTGGAATAGACGTAGGTCGGGGTGCCGAACTGTGCGGCGATGGCGCTCAGCGAGACGCCTTCGGCGTGCAGCACGCCGTCTTGGTACGAGAATTGAGACATAAGCAATTATTGTTGAGGGGCGGCGGGTTCAGAAGTCGGTGCAGGGGCGTTGCCGCTCTTGGCAGGCTTGGCCGCTGGAGGCTTGGGCAGGTACAGCGGGCCGGGTTGGCCGCAGCCGCTCAGCAATACGCTCAGGATAATCAAACGGAGAGAGGACTTCACGATAAAATCACGGTTTATTTGAGATCAGATACTGGAGTGTAGCATGGGCGAATCAGAATTCCTGGCGCAGGCGGAAGCCGCTCTCGATGCCATCGAGGCAGCGCTGGACCGTTTGAACGATGAAGACGTGGTTGACGTCGAGTGCAGCCGCAGCGGCAATGTGCTGGAAATCGAGTTTCTCGACAACGGCAGCAAGATCATCGTCAACAGCCAGGCGGCGATGAAGGAACTGTGGGTAGCCTCCCGCTCGGGCGGCTACCATTACAAGCAGGTCGATGGCCAGTGGATCAATGGCCGCGACCACACCGAACTGTACGCCTCGCTGTCCGAGATGGTCTCGGCCCAGGGCGGCGCCCCGGTGGTGCTCAAGCCCTGAGTCCTAGAACAGCTCGTTCTTGACGGCGTCCTTGGCCTTTTCCTCGGCCGGGGTGCCGTGGCCCGGCGCGTCGAGATTGTTGACCCCGGCGCCCGGCGGATTCTCCGCATAGTAGTACTCATCCCCCACCAGCATCACGCCTTCCGGCACCGCGCGTTCCTCGATCGGGATATTCTTCAGCGCCTTCTGCATGTAGCCGATCCAGATCGGCAGCGCCAGACCGCCGCCGGTCTCGCGGTTGCCCAGGTTCTTCGGCTGGTCGTAGCCAATCCACGCAATGCCCACCAGCTTGGCCTGATAGCCGGCAAACCAGGCGTCGATCGAATCATTGGTGGTGCCGGTCTTGCCCGCAATGTCCGGACGTTTGAGCACCAGCGCCTTGGTGGCGGTGCCGAAGCGCACCACGTCCTTCATCATGGAATCCATCAGGAAGGCATTGCGCTCGTCGATCACGCGGTTTTTCTCGTCGCCGGCCACGTCCGGATGGGCTTGCGACAGGATCTTGCCGTCGGCATCGGTCACCTTGGAAATCAGGTAAGGGCTAACCTTGTAGCCGCCGTTGGCAAACACCGCGTAGGCGCCGGCCATCTGCAGCGGCGTCACGTTGCCCGCGCCCAGCGCCAGCGTCAGGTAGGGCGGATTCTTGTCGGCGTCAAAGCCGAAGCGGGTGGCGTATTCCTGGCCGTATTTGGCGCCGATGCGGTGCAGGATGCGGATCGAAATCATGTTCTTGGACTTGGTCAGGCCCTTGCGCATGGTCATCGGCCCGTCGTACTTGCCGTCGTAGTTCTTCGGCTCCCACGCCTGGCCGCCGGTCTGGCCGGCGTCAAACGAGATCGGCGCATCATTGATCACGGTGGCCGGCGACAGGCCGCGCTCCAGCGAGGCCGAATAGATGAACGGCTTGAACGACGAACCCGGCTGGCGCCAGGCCTGGGTCACGTGGTTGAACTTGTTGCGGTTGTAGTCGAAGCCGCCCACCATGGCCTTGATCGCGCCATCCTGCGTGCTGGCCGCCACAAACGCCGATTCAATTTCCGGCATCTGCGCCACCAGCCAGTCTTTGCCTTCCTGCATCACGCGGATCACCGCGCCGCGGCGGATGCGCTTGTTGGGCGGGTTCTTGTCCGACAGCCACGAGCGGCCCATCTCCAGGCCGGCGCCGGCAATCTTGATTTCTTCCCCGGAGGCGGTGACGGCGGTAATCAGCTGCGGCGTGGCCTGCAGCACCACGGCCGCGATCAGGTCGTCGTTGTCCGGATGCTCGGCCAGCACGGTCTCGATGGCGTCGTCGGCCTCTTCCTTGTTGGCCGGAATGTCGATATAGGCTTCCGGGCCGCGATACGCATGGCGGCGCTCGTAATCCATCACGCCCTTGCGCAGCGCCAGGTAGGCGGCGTCCTGATCGGCCTTGGTGATGGTGGTGAACACATTCAGGCCGCGGGTGTAGGTGTCTTCCTTGAACTGCTCATACACCAGCTGGCGCGCCAGCTCGGCCACGTACTCGGCGTGCACGCCGAACTCGCTGCTGTCGGTCTTGACCTTGAGTTCTTCCGCCTTGGCGGTTTCATACTGCTTGTCGCTGATGTAGCCCAACTCGTGCATGCGCTGCAGGATGTACTGTTGGCGGGTGCGCGCGCGCTTGGGATTGACCACCGGGTTGTAGGCCGATGGCGCTTTCGGCAGGCCGGCCAGCATGGCCGCTTCGGCAATGCTGATGTCGCGCAGATTCTTGCCGAAATAGATTTGTGCGGCGGACGAGAAACCGTAAGCGCGCTGGCCCAGATAGATCTGGTTCATATACACCTCAAGAATCTGGTCCTTGCTCAGATTCTTTTCAATCTTCCACGCCAGCAGCATCTCGTACACCTTGCGCTTGATGGTCTGCTCGCTGGACAGGAAGAAGTTGCGCGCCACCTGCTGGGTGATGGTGGATGCGCCCTGGCGGCCGCCGCCGCCCACCGCGTTGTGCAGGGCCGCGCGCAGAATGCCGGTGTAGTCGACGCCGCCGTGCTCGTAGAAGCGGTCGTCCTCGATCGCCAGCACGGCCTTCTTCATCACGTCCGGGATGTCCTTGATGCGCACCAGGTTGCGGCGCTCCTCGCCGAACTCGCCGATCAGCACGTTATCGGCGGAGAAGATCCGCAGCGGCATTTTCGGCCGGTAGTCGGTCAGCGTATCGAGCTCGGGCAGGTTGGGGTAGGCCATCGCCAGGCCGAATACCACCAGCAGCACGCCGGTCAGGCCCAGCCCGGCGATCGACAGGCCGGCCATCCACAGGAAGCGGGAGCCTTTGCCCGCCGGTGCCTTTTTCTCTGGCGGATTCGATGAGGGAGGGGTGGTATTGGAAGAGGCCATGCAGTCAGATCGTTTCGGTTGATTATGCAAGCCATTATAAGCGAGCCGCGCACCGTACCCTACGGCAGGAATATTTCCGCGTGACCAACAAAACAACTCAGTTGTTTTGTTGCTTACGGCGTCAAAAATAAGTGTGGCGAAACCCGCACACCGCAGCAATTGTGCACAGTAGAAATACCTTTACACTTAAATAGACCCGTTTTAATGTACAGGCTGATATAAGCCTTCTAAACGCTGGTTTTCAAACGAGTTTCCTTTTATGCAAACAGTTCGACAGTGTGTTCGGATGTCCTGCAGGGTAGGCGCCAGCCATGGCGCCGGAGGGCTCGTATGATCGATTTGAAGGCCCTGCTGGGCCAAGGCAACCCGCCGCTGGTGGGGATCGATATCTCCACCTCCAGCGTCCGGCTGGTGGAACTGGCGCAGGGCGCCAAGGGCGAGCTCCGGCTGGAGCGCTACGCCGCCGAGCCGCTGCCGCGCAACGCCGTCACCGACGGCAATATCGAGAACATGGATCAGGTGGTGGAAGCCGTGCGCCGGGTGTGGAAGAAGAGTGGCACGCGCGCCAGGCACGCCGCGCTGGGCATGCCGCCGGCATCGGTGATCACCAAAAAAATCATCCTGCCGGCCGGGCTGCCGGAAGACCAGCTGGAAGTGCAGGTCGAGTCCGAAGCCAGCCAGTACATTCCGTTTGCCCTCGATGAAGTCAGCCTGGATTTCGACGTGATCGGCCCGGCCGCCAATTCGGCCGAGGACATCGAAGTCATGCTGGCCGCCTCGCGCCGCGAGAAAGTCGAAGACCGGGTGGCGATCGCCGAGGCGTCCGGCCTCAAGGCCACCGTGATGGACATTGAATCCTACGCCGCCCGCGCCGCGCTCGACCGCATTACCGCGCAGCTGCCGGAAGGCGGCGCCGGCCAGGTGATCGCGCTGTTCCAGGTCGGCGCGCAGGTCACCCACATTTCGGTGATGCTGGACGGCGCGACCGTCTACGAGCGCGAGCAGCCGTTTGGCGGCAACACCCTGACGCAAGACATCGTGCGCAGCTACGGCCTGTCGTTCGACGAAGCCGAGGCGCGCAAGAAAACCGGCGACCTGCCCGACAATTACCAGGCCGAGCTGCTGACGCCGTTCCTGGAAAGCGCCGCGCTGGAAGTCACGCGCGCCATCCAGTTCTTCTACACCTCCACCCCCTACACCCGGGTCGACCAATTGTTCCTGGCCGGCGGCTGCGCCCTGATCCCCGGCCTGCTGGAGCTGGTGGCCAGCCGCACGCGCATTTCCAGCGCGGTGATCTCGCCGTTCAAGGGCATGACGCTGGGACCGTCGGTGCGCGAATCGCAGCTGCGCCTTGACGCGCCGGCCTACCTGGTCGCCTGCGGCCTGGCGCTGCGGAGGTTCGACTGATGATACGGATTAACCTGCTGCCCCACCGCGAAGAAAAGCGCAAGCAGAAGAAGACCGCCTTCTTCGCCTTGCTGGCGCTGGGCGGCCTGGTGGGCGTCGGCATCGTGCTGCTGGTCGGCGGCTACAACGCGCGCGCCATCTCCATCCAGGACCAGCGCAATCAGGTGCTGAAGACGGCAATTGTCGGGCTCGACAAGAAGATCGCGGAAATCGCCACCCTCAAGCAGGAAATCGAGGCGCTCAAGGCGCGTCAGCAGGCGGTGGAGGATTTGCAGGGCGACCGCAACCAGCCGGTCTACCTGCTGGATGAACTGGTCAGGCAGACCCCGCCCGGCGTCTACCTCAAGGCCTTCCGCCAGGACGGGCAAAAGGTGGCGGTCAATGGTTACGCGCAGTCGCAGGAGCGCGTGTCGGAGTTGCTGCGCAACCTGGCCGGCGTGTCGCCGTGGCTGGAGCGGCCCGATCTGATCGAGGTGAAGTCGACCGGCCTGGGGCAGGGCAAGACCGCCAAGAAAGTGGTGGAGTTCAACCTCAACGTCAAGATCAAGCGCCCGCGCGACAAGGACAAGCCGGAAGAGGGCGCCAAGGGTAAACCGCCGGGCGCCGCACCGGCCACGCCGGGCGCCACCCCAGCCGCCGGCCTGCCGCCGGCCCACGCCTAGGAACCGACGCCATGGCCAAGGCTGATATCAACCTCAATTTGCTGTTCGCGCAGTTTGCCGACCAGTTCCGCGACCTCAACGGCCGCCATCCCGGCCAGTGGCCGCTGGCGCCGCGCGTGCTGTGCGCGCTGGGCGTGACGGCGGCGGTGTGCGCGGCCGGCTATTTCGGTTACTGGAGTTCGCAGTTCGAGGAGCAGGAGGCCGGCGCGCTGCAGGAAACCAGGCTGCGCGAGGAATACAAGATCAAGACCGCGCAAGCGATCAACCTGGACGCGCTGCGCGCGCAAAAAGCCCAGGTCGATCAGTATGTGGACCGCCTGCAGAAACAGCTGCCCAGCAAGGCCGAGATGGCCGCGCTGCTGACCGACATCAACCAGGCCGGCTCCGGCCGCGGCCTGCAGTTCGAGCTGTTCAAGCCGCAGCAGGAAGTGGTCAAGGATTATTACGCCGAAGTGCCGATCGACATCAAGATCACCGGCAGCTACCACGACGTCGGCGCCTTCACCGGCGACATTGCCAACCTGCCGCGCATCGTCACCCTCAACAACCTGGCGCTGAGCACCGGCAAGGATGGCACGCTGACGCTGGAAGCGGTGGCCAAGACCTTCCGCTATCTCGATCCGGAAGAGGTGGCCGCGCAGCGCAAGGCCGCCGCCGACAAGAAAAAGGCGGCGAAAAAATCATGAAAACGCTGATCCTCCCGACCCTGATGGCGCTCACGCTGCTGACCGGTTGCGGCGACAGCGACGTGCAGGAAGTGCGCACCTGGATGAAACAGGTGGAGGCGCAAACCAAGGTCCAGGTGCCGCCGCTGGCCGAGCCCAAGACCTTCATCCCGTTTGCCTACCAGCACAAGGACGAGCTGGACCCGTTCAATCCCAACAAGCTGCTGGCTGAGCTGGCCAAGCAGGCGGCGCAGGCCGGCGCCAGCGGGCTGCGGCCCGATACCACGCGCCGCAAGGAACTGCTGGAGACCTATCCGCTCGACACCATCAAGATGGTCGGCACCATCGAGAAAAAAGGCGTGATCCACGCCGTGCTGCAGGTCGACCGTGCCGTGCACCAGGTGGTGGTGGGGCAGCACCTGGGCCAGAACGATGGCCGCATCACCAGCATTGACGAGCATGCCGTCAACCTCAGGGAAATCGTCCAGGACGCCACCGGCGACTGGGTCGAGCGCCAGTCCAAGTTGGAACTGCAGGAAAGCAAGGAGAACACCAAATGACCGCTCATCACACGGCCCGGCGCGCCCTGGCCGCCGCCACTTGGGCGCTGGCCTTGCAATTTGCCTGCGGCGCCCACGCACAGACCAGCGAGCCGGCCGCCGTCACGGCGTCGGCCGGCAACGCCATCGAATCGATTACCGCCAACCAGCAGGGCGCCAATGTGATCGTCAAGATCGGCCTGCGCAATGCGCCGGACAAGTTGCCGATCAATTTTGCCATCACCAATCCGCCGCGCATTGCGCTGGACTTTGGCGCCACCGTCAACGCCACCGGCAAGACCGTGCAGGAACTCAATCAGGGCGACCTGCGCGGCGTCAACGTGGTGCAGGCCGGTGACCGCTCGCGCCTGGTGTTCAACCTGAAACGCACGCTCAATTACGCCACCGCCCTCGATGGCAAAGCGGTGATCCTGACCATTGACGGTTCCGGCGGCGTGGCCACCGCGGTCGATGCCAGCGGCTTGCCGGCGGCCAAAGCTGCTGCCGCCCCGGCCGCCAGGCAAGTGCTGCGCGATCTCGATTTCCGCCGCGGCGCCAATGGCGAAGGCCGGGTGGTGGTGGACCTGCCCAACAATCAGGTGGCGGTCGATGTGCGGCAGACGCCGACCGGCGTGGTGGTCGATTTCCTCAAGACCGGGGTGCCGGAAAGCCTGCGCCGCCGGCTGGACGTGGGCGACTTCGGCACGCCGGTGGCGCTGGTCACCACCGTGCCGCAGGGCGAGAACACCCGTCTGACCATCGAGGCGCGCGGCCTGTGGGAACAGACCGTGTACCAGAGCGACACCCAGCTGGTGGTGGATGTCAAGCCGATCAAGGAAGACCCCAACAAGCTGACCCAGGGTTCGCAAGGCTACCGCGGCGAGAAGCTGTCCTTCAATTTCCAGAACGTCGAAGTGCGGGCGGCGCTGCAGGCGATCGCCGATATCTCCGGCCTCAACATCATCACCAGCGACAGCGTGGCCGGCAACCTGACCCTGCGCCTGAAGGAAGTGCCGTGGGACCAGGCGCTGGACGTGATCCTGCAAGCCAAGGGCCTGGACATGCGCAAGAACGGCTCGGTGATCTGGATCGCGCCGAAAGAGGAATTGCTGACCAAGGAAAAACTGGAGCTGGAACAGAAGGCCCAGATTGCCGACCTGGAGCCATTGAAATCGGAAATCTTCCAGCTCAACTACCAGAAGGCGGAATCGTTCAAGACCGTGTTCGGGCTGGAAGGCGGCGACGCCAAGAACCGCATCCTGTCCAAGCGCGGCAGCGCCATCATCGAGCCGCGCACCAACCAGCTGTTCGTGACCGACATCGCCTCCAAGCTGGAAGACGTGCGCCGCCTGATCGCCAAGACCGACGTCGCCACCAAGCAGGTGCTGATCGAGGCGCGCATCGTCGAGGCCAGCGACACCTTCACCCGCAACCTCGGCGCCAAGCTCGGCTTCACCGACCTGCGCACCATCCGCGGCGGCGACGCCGGCTACCAGATCGGCAACGGCAATACCCGCATCGGCATCGCCGGCAATATGACCGGCATCGGCGAGGTCACCGGCCAGGTCAAGCTGACCGACTCCACTTACAACAACACCCAGTTCGTCAACCTGCCGGCCTCCAGCATCAACGGCGTCCAGGCCGGCAACCTGGCGATCAGCCTGTTCTCCTCGGCGGCCAACCGCTTCCTCAACCTGGAACTGTCGGCGCTGGAAGAGGACGGCACCGGCAAGATCATCTCCAGCCCGCGCGTGATCACCGCCGACAAGGCGGTGGCGCTGATCGAGCAGGGCATCGAACTGCCGTACCAGGTGGCCACCAGCAGCGGCGCCACCTCCATCATGTTCCGCAAGGCCAACCTGCGGCTGGAAGTGACGCCGCAGATCACGCCGGACGGCAACGTCGTCATCGACGTTGACGTCAACAAGGACAGCGTCGGCCAGGAAACCCGTTCCGGCTTTGCCATCGACACCAAGCACGTCAAGACGCAGGTGATGGTCGACAACGGCGGCACCGTGGTGCTGGGCGGCATCTACCAGCAGACCGAGCGCAGCACCACCGACAAGGTGCCGCTGCTGGGCGATGTGCCGGTGCTGGGCTATCTGTTCCGCAGCAATACCCGCACCAACGACAAGACCGAGCTGCTGGTCTTCATCACGCCGAAGATCGTGGCTGACCGCCTGTCCACGGCACGCTAATCCGATTCACACTCACTGGGATGAACGTTTCATGAAAAAGATCTCTGCATGGCTGACCGCGCTGGCCTGTGCCGGCTTGTTCTCCGCGTGCGGCGGCGGCGGCGGCTCGCCCGGCACCAATGCCAACGGCGTGGCGCCGTCCAAGGCGGCCAGCGTCACCCTGACCGCCAGCGCAAGCACCATTGCCTCGTCCGGCCTGGACGGCACGGAAGTCACGCTGACCGCCATCGTCAAGGATGCGGGCGGCAATGCGCTGGCCGGCGAGAGCGTGTCGTTTACCGCCAGCTCCGGCACCGTCAGCAGCGTCAACCGCGTGACCAACACCGCCGGCCAGGTGGAAGAAAAACTCAGCGTGAAGGGCGACAGCACGCCACGCACCATCACCATTACCGCCAAGGCTGGCAACGCCACCTCGGCGCCGGTGCAGATCCAGGTGGTGACCGCGGTGCCGACCTTGTCGCTGACCACCGATTCGGGCACGCTGGCCTCGGCCGGCACGGCCGGCAATGAAGTCACGGTGACCGCGCTGGTGCGCGATGCCAATAACACCGTCATGCCGAACGTGAGTGTGGACCTGAAAACCGATTCCGGCAGCCTGAGCCTGACCAACCGCGTCACCAACGCCCAGGGCATTGTCACGGAAAAACTGAGCACCGGCGGCGACCCGACCTCGCGCACCATCAAGATCACCGCCACCGTGGCGGGGGCGGCGCCGGTGACCACCATCGTCAATGTCAGCGGCAACAAGCTGACCATCAATGCCTCGCCCACCATCAACGCCGGCGCCATCGCTGATGTGACCGTCAAGCTGGTCGATTCGGCCGGCAATGCGCTGGTCGGCAAGCCGGTGACGTTCAGCTCCAACGCCAACTCGCTGACCGTGAAAGGCGGCGGCGCGGCTGTCACCAATGCCGGCGGCCAGCTGGTGCTGAGCTACGCCGCCAGCGGCGGCACGGCGGACGTGATCACGGTGAAATCCATGGGCGAGATCGCCTCTGCCGGGATCGCGATTAACTCGTCCACCTTTGCTATCCGCGTGCTGGACGGCAGCGGCAATGTGGAAACCACGGCGCCGATCGGCGGTTGCCAGCAGGTGGCGGTGACCAACGCCCCGGGCGCCAGCGTCACCATCAGCAGCTCGCGCGGCACGGTCTACAGCGATGCCGCCTGCACCAGCGTGCTGGGCAGCGCGGTCACGCTGTCGGGGGGCGCCGCCAGCGCTTACGTCAACGCCACCAGCCCGGGCGTGGCCACCCTGACCGCCAATGCCGGCGGCCAGACCACCCAGACCGACCTGGAATTCGTGGCGCCGGTCACCAACCTGACCACCATCAGCGTGCAGGCCGATCCGGCCGTGTTGGGCGTCAACACGCCGGGCAGCACCAGCCAGCAAACCACGCTGCGTGCCATCGTGCGCGACGGCACGGCGCAGAACAACCTGGTCAAGAATGCCACCGTGGCCTTCTCCATCATCAGCGACCCGAGCGGCGGCACCCTGACCCAGCCGGCCGTGGTCACCACCGGTTCGGATGGCGTGGCCACCACCAGTTTCATCGCCGGCACCGCCGCCACCGCGACCGACGGCGTGCGCATCCAGGCCAAACTGATCGGCGGTTCCGGCCCATCGGCAATTGCCAAGCTGACGGTGGGCGCCAAATCGCTGTTCATCAGCGCCGGCACCGGCAATACGGTTGGCCTCCCCAGCAGCGCCACCTATCAGATGGATTACGCGGTGATCGTCACCGACGCTGCTGGCAACGCGGTATCGGGCATCAAGCTGACCGCGTCGGTATTGCCGGTGAAGTACTACAAGGGCTACCTGACCTATACCGCGCCGACCGGGCCTTGGGAGCCGCAGGCGCGCGTTGAATGCAACAACGAAGACGTCAACAGCAACGGCATCCTGGATGCGGGCGAGGATTACAACGGCAACGGCGTGCTCGATCCCGGCATTCCGGTCACCGTCACGCCGAGCGTGACCACCGATGCCAGCGGCCGCGCCATGGTCTCGCTGGTCTATCCGCGCGACCGGGTTTACTGGCTGGATGTGAACCTGACGATACGCGGCCAGGCCAGCGGCACGGAGGCCAGCTACACCTCTCTGGTACACTTGATGGGATTGAGCACTGATTACAGTTCCCAGACCGTCAGCCCGCCGGGCCGCAACAGTCCTTACGGGACGTCTACGCAGTGCAGTAACACACTATAAAACTTGGATGTTGAATGCAGAATGTGTTTCTAGTCGGCCTGATGGGGGCGGGAAAAACCACCATCGGCCGCATCCTGGCGCGCAAGCTGGGGCTGAAGTTTGTGGATTCCGACCACGAGATCGAGGCGCGTACCGGCGCCTCGATCCCGTGGATCTTTGAAATCGAGGGCGAGGCCAGCTTCCGCCGCCGCGAGGCCGACGTCATCCGCGAGCTGACCGGCCAGGAAGGCCTGGTGCTGGCCACCGGCGGCGGCGCCATCCTCAACGCCGACAACCGCGCCTTCCTCAAGGCGCGCGGCACCGTGATTTACCTGCGCGCCAGTGTCAACAGCATCCTGCAGCGCACCGCGCACGACAAGAACCGTCCCCTGCTGCAAACCGCCGATCCGCGCAAGAAGCTGGAAGAGCTGATGGCCGTGCGTGATCCCTTGTACCTGGAAATTGCCGATCTGATCATCGATACCGGCCGTCCTAACGTACAATCGATGGTTCAGACCATCCTGACCCAGTTGGACACCCTGGCTTGCGAAGCCGCGCCCAACTGCGTCACTCACGCCGAACCATCGATGAACGAACAATCCAACATCCTGTTAAACGTAGACCTGGGCGAGCGCAGCTACCCGATCGCCATCGGCCCCGACTTGCTGAACGACAGCACGCTGCTGGCGCGCCATGTGCATGGCAGCAAGGTCGCGATCGTCAGCAACACCACCGTGGCGCCGTTGTACCTGGCGCGCATCGAGGCCGGCTTGCGCAATGCCGGCAAGCAAATAACGACGATTACCTTGCCGGACGGCGAGGAGCACAAGAACTGGTCCAGCCTGATGGCGATCTTCGACCAGCTGCTGGAAACCAAGGCCGACCGCAAGACCACGCTGATCGCCCTGGGCGGCGGCGTGATCGGCGACCTGACCGGCTTTGCCGCCGCCAGCTATATGCGCGGCGTCGACTTCATCCAGGTGCCGACCACCCTGCTGTCGCAGGTTGATTCTTCGGTGGGCGGCAAGACCGGCATCAACCATCCGCTGGGCAAGAACATGATCGGCGCCTTCTACCAGCCGCGCGCGGTGATTGCCGATACCGCCACCCTGGAAACCCTGCCGCAGCGCGAGCTGTCGGCCGGCCTGGCGGAAGTGATCAAATACGGCGCCGTGATCGACCTGCCGTTCTTCGAGTGGCTTGAAGCGAATATCGGCAAGCTGATGGCGCGCGACAAGGGCGCGCTGGCCTACGCGATTGCCCGTTCGTGCGAAATCAAGGCCGACGTGGTGCGCCAGGACGAGCGCGAGGGCGGCCTGCGCGCCATCCTCAACTTCGGCCACACCTTCGGCCACGCCATCGAGGCCGGCATGGGCTATGGCGCCTGGCTGCATGGCGAGGCGGTGGGCTGCGGCATGGTGATGGCGGCCGATCTGTCGCACCGCATGGGCCTGATCGACGCAGCCACCGTGGAGCGCGTGCGCGCGCTGATCGCCGCCGCCGGCCTGCCGGTCAAGGCGCCGGACCTGGGCGTGGCCAAGTGGCTGGAAGCGATGGAAGTCGACAAGAAGAATGAGGGCGGCGCCATCAAGTTCATCCTGATGAATCCGCTGGGCTCGCCGAAGATCACCAACGCGCCGCAGGAGCTGCTGCTGGCGACGCTGGCTGCCTGCGTGTAAGCCGCCATGACGCCGGAACAATTCCTGGCCCCGTATGCCGCCCATTCCGAGGGCGGCATCGGCCGGCGTTATGCGGAAACCGCGCACGCCTCGCGCAGTCAGTTCCAGCGCGACCGCGACCGCATCATCCACTCCTCGGCGTTCCGCCGGCTGGAGTACAAGACCCAGGTGTTCCTGAATCACGAAGGCGATTTGTTCCGCACCCGGCTGACGCACAGCCTGGAGGTGGCGCAGATCGGCCGCTCGCTGGCGCGCAACCTGCGCCTGAACGAGGATCTGGTGGAGGCGATTTCGCTGGCGCACGATCTGGGGCACACGCCGTTCGGCCACGTCGGCCAGGACGTGCTCAACGAGTGCATGAAGGATTACGGCGGCTTCGAGCACAATCTGCAAAGCCTGCGCGTGGTCGATGAGCTGGAACAGCACTACGGCGCATACGACGGCCTCAACCTGATGTTTGAAACGCGCGAGGGCATCCTCAAGCACTGCTCGCTGAATAACGCCAAACTGCTGGGACCGGTGGCGCAGCGCTTCATTGACCGCACCCAGCCGTCGTTGGAAGCGCAGCTGACCAATCTCGCGGACGAGATCGCCTACAACAGCCATGACATCGATGACGGCCTGCGTTCCGGCCTGATCACGATCGGGCAGCTGGAGCAGGTGGCATTCTTTGCGCGCCTGTGGCGCGACGTGCAGCAAGCCTTCCCCGGCCTGTCCGGCCGCCGCGCGATTTACGAAACCCTGCGCCGCCTGATCACAGCGCTGGCCGATGATTTGATCGCCACCTCAAGCGCGCGCATTGCCGAGGCCGCGCCCCGGCACATCGACGACGTGCGCGCGGCGCCGCCGCTGATCCGCTTCTCGGACGGCATGCGCAAGGATGCGACTGAACTGAAGCGCTTCCTGCATGCGAATCTGTATCGCCACTACAAGGTCAACCGCATGCGGGTGAAGGCCAGCCGCATCGTGCGCGAACTGTTTGACGCCTTCATGTCGGAGCCGGTGCTGCTGCCGCCGGATTACCAGGACCAGTCGGGTGATGTGAACAAGCAGGCGCGCAAAATTGCCGACTACATCGCCGGCATGACCGACCGCTACGCCATCCGCGAACACCGCCGCCTGTTCTCGCTCGACGAACTTTGATCCGCCTCAAGCACGGCGAGCGTTCAGCTTGACGTGCTCCCTTGCGCGGCCGATGATGAAGCAAGCACCGGAGGCCGCAATGGATAACGAAGTCATGGAATTCATCAAACAGTTCAGAGAGGAAGCGCGGAACACCCACGCCACCAAGGTCGAGCTGATGGCATTCCGCGAAGAAGTGGCAGTGCAATTTGGCAAAGTCCATGTGGAGATCAGCAAACTTGAAACTTGTATAGCGCGGCTGGAAACGCGCATCATCAAGTGGTTTGTCGGGACGGCCATCACGATTGCCGGCGTGGTGTTTGCCATGGCGCGCTATCTTCCTTAGAACATGCGCTGCTGGGCGGCGTTGTGGTCGCCCAGCAGTTCCAGCAGCAGTTTCTTCACCGGCGCGGGCAGGGCGGCATCAGCGATCCGGGCCGCGTCCAGCCAGACGTGGCCGGCCTCGGCGGCCAGTCCCAGACGGCGCGACAAGGCAATGCGGTACGGCGCAATGTGCAGCTTGTAGTGCGTGAACACATGCGTGACCGTCGACAGGCGCTCGTACGATTCCATCGCGCCGAACTTGCTCACCGCGCTCATCAAGGCATCATGATCGGCTGGCGCAACTTCATCATCCTCTGCCGCCATATGCCCGTCCAGCTCCGGCAGCGACAACAAGCCGCCCCAGATGCCGCTGGGCGGACGCTGCTCCAGCAGCACCTGCCCGCCATCGACGATCGCCAGCATCACCGCATGCTTCTCCGGCGTAGCCTTCTTCGGCTTGCGCACCGGCAGATCCTTGGTGCGCCCGGTGTTGAACGCCACGCAGCGCACCTGCATCGGGCAGCGCTCGCACGACGGGCTGGAACGTGTGCACAAGGTGGCGCCCATGTCCATCAAGCCCTGCGTGTAAGCCTCGATGCCTTCCTCCGGCAACAGCGCCTCGGCGCGGCGCCACATGGCTTCCTCAGTCTTCTTCTCGCCCGGATAGGTATCGATGCCGAACACCCGCGCGAACACGCGCTTGACGTTGCCGTCCATGATGGCCGCGCGCCGGCCGCTGGAAAATGCCGCAATCGCCGCCGCCGTCGAGCGGCCGATGCCCGGTAACTCCGCCAGCAGCAGCGGATCGGAAGGAAACACGCCGTCATACTCCGCCACCACCCGCTGCGCGCACTTGTGCAGATTGCGCGCCCGCGTGTAATAGCCCAGGCCGCTCCACTGCGCCATCACGTCCTCCACCGGCGCGGCGGCGAGGTCGCGCAGGGTAGGGAAGCGTTCGAGGAAACGGGCGTAATAACCCAGCACTGCCGACACCTGGGTCTGCTGCAGCATGATTTCCGACAGCCACACCAGATAGGCATCGCGGGTGTTTTGCCACGGCAGCGTGTGACGGCCATGAACCTTTTGCCAGCCGATCAGGTCGGCCGAAAAACTGGGGTCGACAAAATTCTCTACTGCGACAATTTTCATTCTTTTCCTGTACTTAAGCGGCGGCGTCCAGCGCCACGAATTCCGCGTTGATGGCGATGCTGATCGCACCGGCCAGTTCATGCAGGCGCGCCTTCTGCGCCTCCAGCTCCTGCTGGCTGCGTTCAAACGCATCGATCTTTTGCTCCAGGCTGTCGGTCGCATCGTGGATGCGCTGGATCGACGCCAGCCGGTGTTTCAACTGATCCTTGTGCTGGCGGATCTGCGCCTCCAGCGGCGCCATGATCACCTTCAGCCACGCTTCCGCATCGTTGTTGGCCGCCTTGAAGCAGCCGCGCACGCGCGAGGCAATCGTATCGAAGAAACGTTCCATCAGGGTCACGCGGCTGGTGGTGAGCAGCGTGGCGGTGCCGAAGGTCTTGGCGTAGATGGCCTCGATGCTGGCGATCTCCTCACGGTAGGGCGCCAGCGAGAACGGCATCGGCAAGGCCAGCGTCAAGCCATGTTCGCTGGAGAAGCGGCGGTACATCACGCCCATCATCTCGGTGATCTCGATGGTCTTGCGTTCGGCCGCGTCCAGATTGGCGCGGGTGCGTTCGAAGTAGCCGCGCACTGCCTCGCGCACGCCGGTGAAGAAACGGCTGCGTTGCATCTCTTCGCGCACCAGTTCGATGTCGTCGCGCACAATGTCCATGCCCATGCAGGTGTACAGCTCGGTCGACAGGCGCGTGAACACCGCGCGCGTGGCCTGCAGCTTGAACAGGCTGGCGTCGAATTCCTTTTTCTCGACGTCGATGCGGCGCATCATGTGCGCCACCACGCTCTGGTTCTTGCCGCGCAAGCTCTTCAACTCGTGCAACTGCTCGACGATGCCGCGGATGCGGCCATTCAGCATGCCCAGCTGCGCCGTGTTCAGCGCCTGCAACTCGTCGCTGAGCTGCTTGCGCACGATTTCCTTCTTGGCCGGAATCAGTTCGTTGAACAGCGCGCCTTCCAGCGCATGCAGGCGGCTGCGTGCCTGCAGTTCCACATCCTGATTGATCTTGCCCACCAGCGCCTTCTGCGCCGACACCGGAAACACCTGGCCTGGCTCCAGCGACAGCACATGCGCCACGTTGGCCTGCTGGCGTTCGATCTCGGCGTTGACATCGTCCTCGCTGCGCAGCTCGTCCCACATGCTGTCGATCTTGTTCAGCACCACCAGCCGCCCGGCGCCGGCACCGATGTGGTTGCGCCAGACTTCGATATCGCTCTTGGTCACGCCGGTGTCGGCGGCCAGGATGAACAGCACCGCGTGCGCGTTCGGAATCAGGTTCAGCGTCAGCTCCGGCTCGGTGCCGATGGCGTTCAGGCCCGGCGTATCGAGAATCACCAGCCCCTGCTTGAGCAGCGGGTGCGGGAAGTTGATGATGGCGTGGCGCCAGTAGGAAATCTCCACCAGACCGTTTTCGTCCAGCGTGACCGGCATGTCGGGATCGTCGTCGTCGTACAGACCATAGCGCCTGGCTTCCTCCACCGTCACCAGGCGTGTCTTGCTGACCTGCTTGAAGGCTTCGTGCATGTCGGCGCCGGCGTCGAGGTTCAGCGGCAGCACGGTCCACGCGCCCGGCTGCTCGCGATAATCGCTGGTGGACAGATTGTCGGCGCGCGTTTCGATCGGCAGCAGGCGGATCGAGGGCGCCATGCTGCCATCCCACAGCAGCTCGGTCGGGCACATGGTGGTGCGGCCGGCCGCCGACGGCAAAATCCGCTGGCCGTACTCGGCAAAGAAGATGGCGTTGATCAGCTCCGACTTGCCGCGCGAGAATTCGGCCACGAAGGCCACCGACAGTTTGTCATCTTCCAGCCGCGCCAGGTTGCGCACGATGCGCTGCTCGGTGGCGGCATCGGTCAGGGAAGCGCCGGCGACCCACGCCTGATAGTTTTTCAGCGCGCTGACCACGCCTTGCCGCCACGCGCTGTACTGTTCAAAGTCCCGGACCATCATCTGCCTGCCCTTATTTTTGGCAATTCACACAATAAAAGGTCGACCGTTGCCCCTGCCTGATCTGGCGTATCGGCGCCGCGCACACGCGGCAAGGCACGCCAGTCCGATCATAGACGAAATACGTCTGCTGGAAATAGCCGGACTGCCCATTCACGGCAATAAAGTCGCGCAGCGTGCTGCCGCCTTGCACTATCGCTTCTGCCAGCACCTCGCGCACCGCTTGCGCCAGTTTTTCATAGCGCGCCAGGCTGATGCGCCGCGCCGGCAGCTTGGGATTGATGCCGGCCCGGAATAAGCTCTCGGAAGCGTAGATATTGCCGACGCCCACCACGATATCGCCGGCCAGCAGCACCTGCTTGACCGGCGCGCTGCGCTGCCGGGTTTGATCGTACAGCACTTTGCCGCTGAAACCCGGTTCCAGAGGCTCCACGCCCAGCGTGCGCAGCAGCACGTGATGTTCCAGCTCGCCATCGGCGGCGTCATGCCACAGCACGGCGCCGAAGCGGCGCGGATCTTTCATGCGCAGCACCTGGCGCAGGCCGTCCGGCGCTTCGACCTCAAGGTCGAAATGATCATGTTTCTCCGGCGCGATGCCGGGTGCCAGTACCCGCAAATGGCCGGACATGCCGAGGTGGATGATCAGCGTGCCATGGTCGAAATGTAGCAGCAAGTATTTGCCGCGGCGGCCGGTGCGCAGAATGGTGCGGCCGGCCAGCAATTGCGACAGTGCGGACGGGAAGGGCCAGCGCAGGCCGTCGCGGCGCAGCACCACCGCGCGCACGACGCGGCCTTCGAGATGGGGCGCGACACCGCGCCGGGTGACTTCAACTTCTGGTAATTCTGGCATCGATGTGGCTCTAACGGAATATTTGGTTACACTAGTCAAACTCCGCGCGCGATGCGAACGGCGTAAAATCTGACTGACTATGCTGACTTGCCAGGATTTCTCTTGAAAAACGCTTTCGCCATTGTAACTCTCTCTGCCTTGCTGTCCGCGTGCGCCATGGCGCCGCAGAAGCCGGCCGAGCCTGCCCCAGCGCCGCAGCCGCCGGCGCCGGCGACGTCGGCCGAGGCTGAGTCGCCGGCACCCGAGGCGGCCGACACGCCGGCCCCGGCGCCGGAAGCCCTGCCAAATAACGAGCTGACCGGCGACCTGCTGTACCGCATCACCAAGGCCGAGCTGGAATTCAAGCAGGGTAGCTGGCAGGGGCCGTACATCACCATGATGGCGCTGGCGCAGCAAACCCGCGATCCGCGCCTGGCGCGGCGTGCCGCTGAAATGGCGCTGACCGCCAAGCAGACCGGCGAGGCGCTGTCCGCCATCCGCCTGTGGCGCCAGCTGGCGCCGGATTCGGATGAGGCGACCCAATACTTCCTCGGCTTTGCCGTGGTGGCCGACAACCTGGACGAGGCCGAGGCCGTGTTCGAGCAGCGCCTGAAAAACGCCAAGCCGGAAGCGCGCCCGCTGGCCATGTTCCAGATGCAGCAATACCTGCTGCGCGCCAAGGACAAGGACGCCGCCTTCAAACTGCAGGAGCGCGTGCTGATGCCGTACGACGGCACGCTGGAAGCGCACCTGATCCTGGCCCAGGGCGCGTTCGCCCTGAACGACCTGACGCGCGCGCGCGCCGAAGCCAGCAGGGCGCTGGCCATCAAGCCCGATTCCGAACTGGCGATCCTGACCACTGCGCAAATATCGGGCGACATCGAAGCCGCGATGAAGCTGTTGACCGGCTTCCTGGAACAATACCCGAACGCGCGCGAAGTGCGCGCTGCCTATGCCCGCATCCTGGTGGACAACAAACAGTATGACGAGGCCCGCAAACAATTCCTGACCCTGCTGAAGGATCAGCCGGACAATATCGCCACCCTGTACGCCCTGGGTGTGCTGGGGACGCAGACCAACGACCTGGCGGCAGCGGAAAAATATTTCAGCCGCTTCGTCGCCGTGCTGGAGCAGCACCCCAACGACGAGCGTGATCCGTCCAAGGCGCTGATGATCCTGGCGCAGATTGCCGAGCAGCGCGGCGACCTGGACGCGGCCTACAACTGGCTGGAAAAGGTCGATGGCAACGATGAAAAAATCTACCTGGCCGCGCGCATGAAAATGGCGGTGCTGCTGGCCCGCAAAGGGCAGGTCGATCAGGCGCGCCAGCAACTGGCCGAACTGCAGCCATCCGACCCCGCCGACCAGGCGCAGGTGTTCCAGACCGACGCCCAGCTGCTGCGCGATGCCGGCGATCACCGCGCCGCCTACATCGTGCTGGAAAACGCCCTCAAGCGCTACCCGGACAATCCGGACTTGCTGTATGACTTTGCATTGGTGGCCGAAAAGCTGGGGCAGGTGGAACTGATGGAAAAAGCCTTGCGCCAGGTGATGATTGCCGCGCCCGACAACCAGCACGCCTACAATGCGCTGGGCTATTCGCTGGCCGAGCGCAACGAGCGCCTGCCGGAAGCCCTGAGCCTGATCGACAAGGCCATGAAAATGGCGCCGGGCGACCCCTTCATCATGGACAGCATGGGCTGGGTGCAGTTCCGCATGGGCAATTTGAACGAGGCGGAGGGCTTCCTGCGCCGCGCCTATGCCTTGCGCAACGATCCGGAAATCGCCGTGCACCTCGGTGAAGTGTTGTTCGCCAAGGGCGACGTCGAGGGCGCGCAAAAGATGTGGAAAGAGGCGCACGCCAAAGATCCGAAAAACGATGCGCTGAAAAGCACGCTGGCGCGTCTCAACCAAAGCCTGTAAATGAAACGACCGCTCCTGATTGCCCTGACCCTGGCCGCGCTGGCCGGCTGCGCCGCCACGCCCTCCGCACCGCGTTCGACCGCCGCCGTGGCGCCTTACCGCGACAACCTGGAACTGGCCGGCCGCATCGCCATCAACTACAGCCGCGACGGCAAGAAGGAATCGCTGAACGGCAAATTCGTGTGGCAGCAGAGCAAGGCCAACACCGACGTCAGTCTGATCTCGCCCACCGGCCAGACCGTGGCCGTGATCAATGTGACGCCGACCTCCGCCACGCTGAAAGAAAGCGGCAAGGCG
Source organism: Duganella sp. (assembly GCF_039595735.1). Taxonomy (NCBI): domain Bacteria; kingdom Pseudomonadati; phylum Pseudomonadota; class Betaproteobacteria; order Burkholderiales; family Oxalobacteraceae; genus Duganella; species Duganella sp. The sequence continues at coordinate 92,666 of NZ_JBCNLB010000014.1, read as the reverse complement.
CCGCGCACCGCGCCCGATCTGGACGCGCTGACCCAGCAAGCGCTGGGCTGGACCCTGCCGGTGTCCGGCCTGCGCGACTGGCTGCAAGGCTACGCCATCGCCAGCGATGGCAAACGCTTTGTTGCCACGCCGGCCAACGACAACGTCATCACGCGCGATGGCTGGAAGCTGGAGTATGTGAGCTGGCAAGATGAAAACGCCGCCGTGCCGGTGCCCAAACGCATCGACGCCACCCGCATCGTGCTGGGGCAGGCGGTGGACGACATGGCGATCCGCATCGTCATTGATCCGGTCGCGCAGTAAAATGCCGGCATGACCGAACTGAAAAACTGCCCGGCTCCGGCCAAGCTCAATTTATTCCTGCACGTGAACGGCCGCCGTCCGGACGGCTATCACCTGCTGCAAACCGTGTTCCAGCTGATCGACCACGGCGACACGCTGCACTTCACGCTGCGCGATGACAGCGCCCTGCGCCGCGTGACCGACCTGCCCGGGGTGCCGGAACAGAGCGACCTCATCATCCGTGCCGCCAGGCTGCTGCAGGCCGAAGTCCTGCGCCGCCGCGGCGCCTTGCCGCGCGGCGTCGATATCGCGATCGATAAGGTGCTGCCGATGGGCGGCGGCGTCGGCGGCGGCTCGTCCGACGCGGCCACCACGCTGATGGTCCTGAACAAGCTGTGGAATGCCGGTCTGAGCAAGCAGGAACTGATGGACCTGGGCCTGCCGCTGGGCGCCGACATCCCGTTTTTCATCTTTGGCGAGACCGCATTTGCCGAAGGCGTGGGCGAGGCGCTGCAGCCGGTGCGCGCGCCGGATTGTTGGTATGTGGTTATCGAACCGGGGGTCATGGTGCCAACAGCCGCGATTTTTGGCTCGGAACATTTGACAAGGAACACACCGGCCGTTAATATAGCGGACTTTTCCAGCCACTCCAGTGCAACGGGGTTTGGAAAGAACGACTTGCAACAGGTAGCAACGAAGTTATTCCCGCCGGTAGCAGAAGCGGTAGAATGGCTGGGAGCTTACGGTGATGCCAGGATGACTGGCTCCGGTGCATGTGTGTTCAGCGCGGTAGCAACCGAGGCAGACGCCGACGCGGTACTTGCAACAGTGCCGGCGAAGTGGAAAGCCTGGAAGGCCCAGTCGCTGCATCGGCATCCACTCACCACGAAGTTGTGAGACGGCAAAAAAGTTTTTGCGAAGCGTGAAAAAGGCTGTATAATATCGGCCTGTAACGACAAGCAGTCAGTTGCGTAGGGGAATCGCCAAGCTGGTTAAGGCACCGGATTTTGATTCCGGCATACCAAGGTTCGAATCCTTGTTCCCCTGCCATTCGTTTGTATCTGGAACCGTCGAGGCTCAAGTCTCCGGCCAGATAAAGCAAAAAGTGAGGCGCACGATGCGCCTCATTCTACTTGGTTTCAGCGCCGCGCCGCATGCGCTGGCTCTTCAAAGAATCTTCTACAACTTCTCTGGAATCCCAATGGCTTACGAAAACCTGATGGTTTTTACCGGCAACGCTAATCCTGCGTTGGCAGAGGGAGTCGCAAAAAATCTCGGCATCCCCCTCGGCAAAGCGAACGTTTCGAAATTCTCGGACGGCGAAGTCATGGTTGAAATCAACGAGAACGTCCGCGGTAAAGACGTCTTCGTGCTGCAATCGACCTGCGCGCCAACCAACGACAACCTGATGGAACTGATCCTGATGGTTGACGCCCTGAAACGCGCATCGGCCGGCCGTATCACCGCTGCGATTCCTTACTTTGGTTATGCCCGTCAAGACCGCCGCCCGCGTTCGGCGCGCGTGGCGATCTCGGCCAAAGTGGTGGCCAACATGCTGGAAGAAGCCGGCGTCGAGCGCGTCCTGATCATGGATCTGCACGCCGACCAGATCCAGGGCTTTTTCGATATTCCGGTTGACAATATTTACGCTTCGCCAATTCTGCTGGGCGATCTGCAGAAGAAGCACAATGAAGACCTGCTGGTGGTGTCGCCGGACGTTGGCGGTGTGGTGCGCGCGCGCGCCCTGGCAAAACGCCTGGGCTGCGACCTGGCCATCATCGACAAGCGCCGTCCCAAAGCCAACGTGTCCGAAGTGATGAACATCATCGGTGACGTCGAAGGCCGCAACTGCGTGATCATGGACGACATGGTCGACACCGCGGGCACCCTGGTCAAGGCCGCTGAAGTGCTGAAAGAGCGCGGCGCCAAGAAAGTGGTTGCCTATTGCACCCACGCGGTGCTGTCCGGTCCGGCAATCGACCGCATCAACAGCTCCTCGCTGGACGAGCTGGTGGTGACCGACACCATTCCGCTGTCGGAAGCAGCCAAGCAGTGCACCAAGATCCGTCAACTGACCTGCGCCCCGCTGCTGGCAGAGACCTTCAAACGCATCATCAAGGGCGATTCCGTGATCTCCCTGTTCGTCGACTAAGCCGCCGGCGACCAACCCAGTTTTTCAGCGGCGCGCCCGGTATTTTGCCGGGCGCGCCGTTTTTCCCGAAGCGCGCCTGGTCGCGGGGCGCTTCATAACACGGGACGCAAGTCCTGTTATTTATTGGAGTATCACATGAAAGTAGTAGCATTCAAACGCGAACTGCAGGGTTCCGGAGCGAGCCGCCGCCTGCGTAACTCGGGCCAAACCCCTGGCATCATCTACGGCGGCACCGAAGCCCCGGTAGCGATCGCCCTGGACCACAACGCCCTGTTCCACGCTCTGAAAAAAGAAGCGTTCCACTCGTCGATCCTGGACCTGGAAATTGACGGCAAAGCAGAAAAAGTTCTGCTGCGCGACTTCCAGATGCACGCTTACAAACAACTGGTGCTGCACGCTGACTTCCAGCGCGTTGACGCGTCGAAGAAGATCCACGTGAAAGTGGCGCTGCACTTCGTGAACGCCGAAATCTCGCCAGCAGTGAAACTGCACGGCGCGACCATCAGCCACGTTGCCAACGAACTGGACATCGAGTGCCTGCCGGCCGACCTGCCAGAATTCATCTCCGTTGACCTGACCAACGTGGACGTTGGCCACTCGGTTCACGTTGCTGACCTGACCCTGCCAAAAGGCGTGACCGCTGTCACCCACGGCAACAACCTGACCATCGCGACCGCCTCGGTACCAGCTGGCCACGTTGCTGCTGAAGCAGCTGCCACCGAAGAAGCCAAGAAGTAATTCTTCGCGCCGCTTCAAAGAAAACCCGCCTCTGGCGGGTTTTTTTTCGTCATAATCGTATTTATTTGCTTAAAGATTCACATGCCCATCCGTCTTATCGTTGGCCTTGGCAACCCCGGCCCAGAATACGAACAAACCCGCCACAACGCCGGCTTCTGGCTGGTGGACAACCTTGCCAACGACAGCGGCGCGCGCCTGCAGCGCGAGACCAGGTACAACGCCATGTTTGCCAAGGCCGCCATCGCCGGGCAGGAAGTGTATCTGCTGGAACCGCTGACCTATATGAACCGCTCCGGCCAGTCGGTCGGCGCGCTGTGCCGCTTCTTCAAGATCAACGCCGACGAAGTGCTGGTGGTGCACGATGAGCTGGACCTGATGCCCGGCATCGCCCGCCTGAAAAAAGGCGGCTCGGCCGGCGGCCACAACGGCCTGAAGGACATCACCGCCGCGCTTGGCACACAGGACTACTGGCGTTTGCGCCTCGGCATCGGCCATCCGCGCTCGCTCAACCTGGCGCAGCAGGTGGCCGACTTCGTGCTGCACCGTCCGCGCCGTGAAGACCAGGACCTGATCGAACGCGCCATCGAGAAATCGCTGCTGGTGATGCCGCAGATCGTCAAAGGCGAATTCCCCGCCGCCACCATGAAGTTGCACACTGACTGAAAGGACGCAATGAAACTCATCCCGATCATGGCATTGCTGGCCGCCGCCGCCAGCGCGCAGGCGCAGGATGCCGGCGCTGTCATCAACAGCATCTACCCGCAGCTGGACGCGATTTACAAAGATCTGCACGCCAATCCGGAGATCGCCTTCCAGGAAACCCGCACCGCCGCCAAACTGGCGGCCGAGATGCGCAAGATCGGTTTTGAGGTCACAGAAAAAGTTGGCAAGACCGGCGTGGTGGCCATCTACAAAAACGGCGCCGGCCCCTTGGTACTGGTGCGCACTGAAATGGACGGCCTGCCAATGGATGAAAAATCCGGCCTGCCTTACGCCAGCAAGAACGGCGCGGCGCACAGCTGCGGCCACGACGTCCACATGACCGCCTGGCTGGGCGCGGCGCGCGCGCTGGTGTCCTTGAAATCGCAATGGAAGGGCACGCTGATGTTCATCGGCCAGCCGGCGGAAGAAACCGTCTCCGGCGCCAAAGCCATGCTCGATGATGGCCTGTTCAAGCGCTTCGGCAAGCCGGACTACGCGTTTGCGCTGCACTCCTGGCCGCTGGCTTACGGCACCATCGGCTACAACAGCGGCGCGGTATCGTCGAATTCCGACGCGATCGAGATTACCTTCAAGGGCCGCGGCGGCCACGGCTCGGCGCCGGACAAGGCGCTGGACCCGATCACGATTGCCGCGCGCTTCGTGGTCGATGTGCAGACCGTCATCAGCCGCGAGAAAGATCCGAAGGAATTCGGCGTAGTGACCATTGGCGCCATCAACGGCGGCACGGTCGGCAACATCATTCCGGATACGGTAAAAGTGCGCGGCACCATCCGTACGTACAGCCCGGCGGTGCGCGAGAAAATCCTGGCTGGCGTGCGCCGCGTGGCCGACGCCTCGGCGGCGATGGCCGACGCGCCGGCGCCGGACGTCGACCTGATCCCTGGCGGCATCGCCATCGACAACAACGACGCCCTGGTGAGCCGCACCGAAAGCGTGTTGAAGCAAGCCTTTGGCGACGCCAACGTCTCGCGCATGCCGGCCATGACGGCCAGCGAAGACTTCTCGCAGTACATCAAGCAGGGCGTGCCGGGCATGTTCTTCTTCACCGGCGTGTACGACCCGAAAGTGGTGGCGGAAGCGGACAAGGGCGGCAAGCCGGTTGCCTTCAACCACTCGCCATACTACGCCCCGGTGCCGGAGCCATCGATCAAGACCGCCGCCCAGGCGATGACACTGGCAGTCATGAACGTCATGAAATAACTCCGGGGTCAGGTCCGTCATTTCAACACGAGCACAGCCGTAGTTTGCCTACGGTTGCGCTCGTGTCGAAATGACGGACCTGACCCCGGAGTTTATTTCGACGTCGCGATCCAGCGGTCGACGCGCTGTTCCAGGATCGGCAGCGGCAGGGTGCCGTCGCCGATCACCACTTCGTGGAATTTCTGGTAGCTGAACTTGTCGCCCAGCGCCTGCTGGGCGCGGGCCCGCAGTTCCAGGATCTTCAACGAGCCGATCTTGTAGCTCAGCGCTTGCGCCGGCAGCACCATGTAACGCTCGATCTGATTGCGGGCGCGCGGCTCGGTCCAGCCCAGCACGTCCATCAGATAGCTGATCGCCTGCTCGCGCGTCCAGCCCCTGGCGTGCATGCCGCTGTCCACCACCAGCCGCGCCGCGCGCAGCATCTCGGCGTTCAGGTGGCCGTAGTAGGCCACCGGGTCGTCATACAAGCCCATCTCCTTGCCCAGCGTTTCCGAGTACAGCGCCCAGCCTTCGGTAAACGCCGCGCTGTTCGGATTCTCGGTGCTGAACTTGCGGAAGTCGGGCAGGTCGATTTCCTTCAGCAGCGCCGCGTGCAAGTGGTGACCGGGGACGCCTTCGTGCAGGAACAGGCTGACCATGTCGACCCGGCTGTATTTCTTCGGATCGTTCACCACCGGCCAGAACACGCCCGGATGCGAACCGTCGGCGGCCGATGGGGTATAGTGGTCCGACGCCGTGGCGCGCGTCAGCTCCGGCTCCAGATGCAGTTCCAGCCTGGCTTTCGGCACCAGGCTGAAGTAGGCCGGCAGCTTGGCCTGCACTTGCGCGTAGATGGCGCGGTAGGCGTCCAGCACCTGTTCGTCGGTGGTGAAGATGTTGAACCTGGTCTGCTCGCGCATCCATTGCGGCAACTGTTTTTCCGGGCCTTCGTAGCCCAGCTTGGGACCAAGCGCGGCCAGCTGCTGCTGGATGCGCGCCACTTCTTTCAGGCCCAGCGCGTGGACTTCGTCGGCTGACAGCGGCAGGTTGGTGCTGTCCTTGATGTGGGCCGCGTACCAGGCCGCGCCGTTCGGCAGGGCGCTCCAGCCGGTGCTGCTGCGGCCGGCAGGCAGGTATTCATTTTCCAGGAAGCCGACCAGGCGGTTCAAGGCCGGCGCTACTTTGCTGTCCACCGTTTTCAGATAGGCGGCGGTGAGTTTCTTCTTGTCGGCGTCGGAGAACGCGGTCGGGAAGTGCGTCACCGGCGAGTAGAACACGCTGGCTTCCGGCGAGGCCGCGCGCAGGTTTTGCAGCTGCGGCAGCATGGCGGTGATGATGGCTTTCGGATGCACCACGCCGCTGCGCATGCCTTGCCGCATATTGGCGATGGCCTGGTCTATCCACGCCGGCAACTGGTTCAGGCGGCTCAGGTAAGCCTGATACTGCCTGACCGTTTCCAGCGGCTGCGAACCGGTGCCGCTGGCGTAATTGGCCAGCGTGCTGGGCACGTTGTCCATCTGGTTCAGCGGCAGCAGGTGGTCGGGGAAGGACTCCATCTGCATCGCGTTATTGAGTTCATAAGTCAGCAGATCGTAGGTCAGCTGGTCATGGGCGCTGAGCTGGTTGCGGTTCACTGCCATCAACTGCTTCTGCAGCGAGCGGTACAGCGTGAACTGCGCCGCGCGCACCTTGGGCGAGATGGCCAGGCCGAGCTGATCGTCGTAGCGGCTGTCGCCGTTGGCGGTGGCAAACAGCAGCGGATCAAACTTGCAGCGCGCCGTATGGAAGGCGGCCGCCAGTTTGGCCAACTGCTTCTGCGCCTGACTCGCCTTGGCGGTTGCCGCCACCGGCGCCGCCTGCACCGGCAGCGTGTAAGCACCAGCCAGCATCAAGCTGGCCACCAGAACAGAAGTACGCAGACGAGCAATAGTCATGAGGTTTCCCAGGGGTTCGTGATGGCCAAGGAGTCTAGCATCAAAAAAGTCAGGTGAGGGTGGTCAGGTCGCGCAACACCGCGCGCACGGTATCCGGGATGGGCACGGCGCGGTTGGTGGCGCGTTCGACGTAGACGTGGACGAAGTGGCCGGCGGCGGCCGGCAACGGATCGTTGTTGCGGTACAGGGCGATTTCGTAGCGCACGCTGGAGTTGCCCAGCTTGGCCACGCGGATGCCGGCGTGCACCGCGTCCGGGAAGGCGATCGGGCTGAAGTAGGAACAGCCGCTGTCGACCACGAAACCCACCACCTCGCCCTGGTGGATATCCAGCACGCCCGCCTCGATCAGGAACTGGTTCACCGCCGTGTCGAAATAGGAGTAATAAACAACATTGTTCACATGGCCATAAATATCGTTATCCATCCATCGCGTGGGGATGGTAAGGAAGTGGCGGAACTGTTCCCGGCCGGCGTCGCGCATGCTCATGCTGTCTCCTGTTTTTTGAAGTGTGAGGCCAACAAAGGTACAATGGACCCTTGAACGCTGTAAATAGCAAGCAACTCCATACTGTAAAGGTTTTTCATGAGTCTCCAATGCGGCATCGTCGGCCTGCCTAACGTCGGCAAGTCCACCCTGTTCAACGCCCTGACCAAGGCCGGCATCCCGGCCGAGAACTATCCGTTCTGCACCATCGAGCCTAACGTCGGCGTGGTGGAAGTGCCGGACCCGCGCATGGCCGCGCTGGCCGAGATCGTCAAGCCTGAGCGCCTGGTCAACGCCATCGTTGAATTCGTCGACATCGCCGGCCTGGTGGCCGGTGCCTCGCAGGGCGAGGGCCTGGGCAACCAGTTCCTGTCGCACATCCGCGAAACCGACGCCATCGTCAACGTGGTGCGCTGCTTTGAAGACGACAACGTGATCCACGTGGCCGGCAAAGTCAGCCCGCTGGACGACATCGAAGTGATCCAGACCGAGCTGGCCCTGGCCGACCTCGGCACCGTGGAAAAAGCCATCCACCGCGAGCAGAAGAAAGCGCGCTCGGGCGACAAGGACGCCATCAAGCTGGTGGCCCTGATGGAGCGTCTGGTGCCGCACCTGAACGAAGCCAAGCCGGTGCGCTCGCTGGGCCTGGATGAAGCGGAAATGCTGCTGATCAAGCCGCTGTGCCTGATCACCGCCAAACCGGCCATGTACGTGGCCAATGTGTCGGAAAACGGCTTCACCAACAACCCGCTGCTGGACCAGCTGACCGCTTACGCCGCCACCCAGAACGCGCCGATCGTGGCCATCTGCGCCGCTATCGAAGCGGAAATCGCTGATCTGGACGACGCCGACAAGGCCGCCTTCCTGGCCGACATGGGCATGGAAGAGCCTGGCCTGGATCGCCTGATCCGTGCCGGCTACAAGCTGCTGGGCCTGCAAACCTACTTCACCGCCGGCGTGAAGGAAGTGCGCGCCTGGACCATCAAGATTGGCGACACCGCGCCGCAAGCGGCCGGCGTCATCCACACCGACTTCGAACGCGGCTTCATCCGTGCACAAACCATCGCCTATGACGATTACCTCCAGTACAAGGGCGAGGCTGGCGCGAAAGAGGCTGGCAAGATGCGCGCTGAAGGCAAGGAATACGTGGTCAAGGATGGCGACGTGCTGAACTTCCTGTTCAACGTCTGACCAGCGTTTTGTTCACCCTGAAATCCGCGCGCTTAGCGCGGATTTTTTTTGCCTGTAAAAAAATATTTAATACGTGTATCAAATTGTGACCGATGGTGAGTCTTTTCCGATAGGCAACGTGCTATTATTGGCAATTGCTAAAAATATCAGAAAGAGTTCCTTTGGGCACAATCGCTGCGACCAGCTTTGACAACACCCTCGCCGGAAGTGACGGTAACGACACCTTGATCGGCACCGACCTTGCGGATTTCATCACCGGTGGCAATGGCGCCGACTCACTGAATGGCGGCAAGGGAAACGACAGCCTGGACGGTGGTGAGGGTAATGACACCATCAGCGCGCAAGGCGATGCGACCATGATCGGAGGCAATGGCAACGATGCGTTGTCGACCACTGGCGGTAACAAGCTGCTTGATGGCGGCGACGGCAACGACTCGTTCCTCGTACAAACGCTCAGCGGTGGCAATGTTTTGGCGCTGGGCGGGGCCGGCGCTGACAGATTCAACCTGTACACCTCCCAATTGTCCGCGCAGGGCGCCATCCAGCTCGACGGCGGCGACGGCGAAGATGTGTTCAATTTGAACCTGAGCGGGACTTCCCCTATCAGCTACAGCTTCACCGGCGGCGCTGGCGCGGATCTCTACAAGATCGTGAAGTACAGTACCGGCGTCAGCTTCCGTATCGAAGACTTTCAGGCCGGCACCGGCGCCGATGCTGACCGTATTGACATCACCGAGCTGGTTCGCATCATGCTCTCCGGCAGCGGCTATCGCGGCGGCAATCCCTTCAGCCCAGACGTGGGTTACTTCCGCCTGGTACAGGATGGCGCCGATACGCAGTTGCAGTTCGACCAGGATGGCCCTGCGTCGAGCTATTATGGCTACCGCGTGGTGGCCACGCTCGCCAATGTCAAGGCCACTGATCTCACCTCCTATCATTTCACGCCCTACACGCTGCCGGACGGCGCGGCCGGTCCAGGCCAACTGCTGCAGGGCACCGATGCCGCGGACCGGCTGAGTGGCAGCTTGTTTGCCGACACCCTCAACGGCGGCGCCGGCAACGATACACTGGCGGGCGACTACGGGGACGACGTCCTGAACGGCGGTGACGGTAATGACTACCTGCACGGTGATTACGGCACCAGCACGCTCTACGGCGGTGCCGGCGACGACAGCCTGCAGGGTTCGGGCATGGTCTACGGCGAGGATGGCAACGACATCATTGACGCCACACAGGGCGTGTATGATGGCGGCGCCGGCGACGACTGGCTGCGCGGTGGCAGCGGTGGCACCACACTGCTGGGCGGGTTGGGCAACGACCGGTTTGAGCCCACCAGCTATTATGGCGCTACGGGCTTGCGTGCCGACGGCGGCGAGGGCGATGATGTGTTCGTTATTGGGTATGCCACTGGTAACGGTGGCCGCGGCACCCTGACCGGGGGAACGGGCAGAGATACCTATAAGTTTGCGACACCGGTCATCGACGCCACGCTGGAAGTGACCGATTTTACGGCTGGTGCCGGTGGCGACAGCATTGATCTCACTTCCTTGCTGGGTCTTGCAGCATACCAGGGCGGTAATCCGTTTGCCGCCAACGGCGGCCTGTTCCGTTTGGTGCAACGGGACGCTGACACCGTATTGCAATATACGGCGCAGAACAGCGTACGTGATCTCATCACGCTGAAAAATATCCTTGCCGGCCAGCTGACCGCCGACAACTTCACCGGCGGCTTCAGTCCCGATGGCACCCCGATGGCTGGCGTGAAGCTGACCGGTACCGGCGGCAGCGATACGCTGGCCGGGTCGAACTATGACGATAGGCTGGACGGCGGGGCCGGCGCCGATAGCCTGAGCGGCAACGCCGGCGCCGACGTTCTGCAGGGCGGAGACGAGACCGGCGCTGGCGATACGCTGGATGGCGGCGCGGGCAACGATACCCTCGACGGTGGCGGCGGCGACGATAGTTTGCAGGGGGGCGCGGGCAACGACAGCGTGTACGGCGGCGCGGGCAACGATACGCTGACCGATAATGGCGGCGATGGCGTGCTCGATGGCGGTGCTGGCAACGATGTGTTCGATTTATTCGGCGGCCACGGCGCGCTGACCATCGCCGGCGGCAGCGGCGATGACCTGATCGTCATGGGTAAAGAGGGCGGGGCCGCCGGTGTGGTTGCAGCCGGCGGCGACGGCCGCGATACCTACCGCGTCGCCGGCTCCTACGGACTCAAGATCAGCGATTTCGCGGCGGGCGCCGGCGGTGACCGGCTGGACCTGATGGCGTTGCTTGAGAACGCCGACTTCAACGGCTACCTCGGCGGCAATCCGTTTGCCGCGGAGCAGCCGCTGTTCCGCCTGCTGCAGTCCGGCGCCGACACGCTGCTGCAGCGCTGCACGCTTTCCAATGGCGTGCCGGACACCAGCAGCTATTCCACAGTGGTGACACTGGCGAATGTGCGCGCCACCAGCCTGACGGCGGATAATTTCGTCGGCGGCATCAATCCCAATGGCACGTATACACCTGGCGCGCGCATCGCCGGCGGGGCCGGGGACGACAAGCTGAGCGACACCCATTTCGACGATACGCTGACCGGAGGCGCCGGCAATGACACCTTGACCGCCGCGCGCGGCAGTGACGTGCTCGATGGCGGCGATGGCGATGACAATCTGAGCCTGTTCTCCGCTGGCGGCAAGCTGACGGCAAGCGGCGGTGCCGGCAACGATGCGTTCTGGATTAGCGACTCGATCGTCTATAACAGCAGCGCGCGCACGCTGCTGGCCGATGGCGGCAGCGGCGATGATTATTTCAACTTGTCCATGGGCGGCACGGGCAAATATTCGAGCACCCTGGTCGGCGGCGCCGGCCGCGATTTCTACGACCTGGACGGTGCGCACTGGGGCGATAGTGCCACCGTGCGGGATAGTTACACCGTGCAGGACTTTACTGCCGGGCCGGGTGGCGATCGCCTTGGCCTGGATGAATTGCTGGCCAAGGCAGCGCGCATCTTCGCTTATACGGGCGGCAACCCCTTCGTCGATGGCACGCTGCAGTTGATCCAGCAAGGCAAGGATACGCTGCTGCAAATGCATGCTGGCGGCGATCCCAAGGCGCCGTGGGTGACCTTGTTGCGTCTGCAAGGCGTGCAGGCCAGCAGCCTTACCGCTGACAACTTTGATCAAGGCCTCGATCCACGCGGCGGCCCAGTGGCCGGTGCGCTGATCGACCACTCCAGCAATGGCCTCTGGCAAGGCGGGCTGTTCAACGACACGCTGCTTGGCGCGCTTTCGGTGGCCCGCTTGAACGGCGACGGCGGCGATGATGTGATCAAGCTCAGCGGGAACCTCCACGACGTCACCCTGGACGGCGGGAACGGCAATGACACCTTGCTGGGTGATCTGGGCGGCGAGGTGTTCTGGGGCGGCGCCGGCGATGATTCGATGGACGGCGGTGGCGGTGACGATGTCTTCGTTGCCGGCAGGGGCAAGGACACGGTCGAGGGCGGTGCAGGCAAAGACTTGCTGCAAGTCGCGGCCAGCTTTGCCAGCTTCACCGTGACGCGCGCTGACCCGGTGTACACCACGCTGACCGACGCCAGCGGCAATCGCATCAAGTTTAGTGCTATAGAAACCTTTAAATTCAACGGCGTGGAGATGACCTTGGCGCAGGTACGGGCGCAAGTGCAAGCGGGTACAGCGGGCAGTAACAACGATTACCTGGAAGGTGATGGCGGCAATAACACCTTGAACGGGCTGGCCGGCAACGACACCTTGGTCGGCGGCGCCGGCGACGATACGTATGTGATCGATACCCTGGGTGACACCATCATCGAGTCGGCCAACGAAGGCAAGGACGTGGCGCAGGTGGCGCTGGCCGCGGCCGGCACCTATACGCTGGCGAGCAATGTGGAGAACGCGGTCATCACGTCGGCGGCCACGGTGGCGGTCAGCCTGACTGGCAATGCATCGGACAACGAACTGCGCGGCAACGCCGCTGCCAACACACTGATCGGCGGCGCGGGGAATGACACGCTCGACGGCGGCGCCGGCAATGACAAGCTGCTGGGCGGTCTCGGCGATGACGTGTATGTCGTGGGCGAGGCTGGTGACGGCATCACCGAAGCCGTTGGCGAAGGCAGCGACACCGTGCTGACGGCGCTGTCCTCGTACACGCTGGGCGCCAATGTCGAACACCTGCAGTATGCCGGCACCGGTAGCACCGCCTTCACCGGCTTGGGCAACGGATTGAACAACGTCATCACCGGCGGCGACAAAGGCAACAAGCTTGATGGCGGCGCCGGCAATGACAGCCTGATCGGCGGCGCCGGCAACGACAGCCTGAGCGGCGGCACCGGCGACGACACCATCGCCGCCGGCACGGGCAACGGCACCGGCAATGACACCATCGACGGTGGCGACGGCGTCGATCTGCTGGCAGGCCTGGACCTGCCCGCGTACTACACAATCACGCGTCCGAACGCGACCGATACGGTGCTGACCCACCGCGACGGCAGTGTGCTCACGGTGCGTGGGATCGAACACTTCGCGTTCGCCGGTGGCCTGGAGCAAACGCTGGCCGAGTTGCAGGACAATATTGCCAGCATTGGCAACGATAATCTGCACGGCGGGTCCGGCGCCGATGTCATGGACGGGGGCCTTGGCGCCGACACCATGGCCGGCGGCTACGGCGACGACATCTACTATGTTGACCTTAGCGGCGATGTGCTGGTCGAGGAATTGTTCGGCGGTCACGACCAGGTGTTCGTGAAACTCAGCGCGGCCGGCACCTATCAGCTGGCCGATTACATTGAGGATGGCACGGTGAGCGCCGCCGCTTCGGTTGCGGTTAACCTGACCGGCAATGCCGCCGACAACCGCCTGACCGGCAACGGCGCGGCCAATACCCTGAGCAGTGGCGCCGGCAACGATACGCTGGACGGCGGCCTTGGCGCCGACAAGCTGGTGGGCGGCGCGGGCGACGATCTGTACCTGGTCGACAATGCGGGTGACCAGGTCAGCGAAGCCTTGAACGGGGGCCATGACCTGGTGCAGACCGGGTTGTCGTCTTATACCCTGAGCGCCAACGTTGAAGACCTGCAGTTCACCGGCAAGGGCGCGTTTGCCGCGGTCGGTAATGCGGCCGACAACCACATCACAGGCAGCGCCAGCGGCAGCAACAAGCTCGATGGTGGCGCCGGCAATGACTGGCTGGCCGGCGGCAGCGCCGCCGATAGCCTGGCCGGCGGTCTCGGCGACGACAGCCTTTACGGCAATGGCGGCAAGGACACCATCGACGGCGGCGAAGGCGTCGACTATCTGGATATCGCCGGCTACCTGATCGATTACAAAGTCAGCCGCCCGAACGCCACCGATACCGTGCTGACGGATGCGGCAGGCAATACCATCACCGTGCGCAATGTGGAAAACTTCCACTTCCAGGGCGGCGGTATCACCACGCTGGACGAGCTGCAATACAACCTCGTCAGCGTCGGCAACGACAAACTGTATGGCCAGGAGAATGTGGCGCCGGAAACGATCGACGGCGGTCTTGGCGCCGACACCATGAGTGGTGGTGGCGGTGACGACACCTACATCGTCGACAACGCCGGCGACACCATCGTCGAAGATACCGTGGACGGCACCGACACCGTCCGCGTCGGGCTGAGCACCGGCAACCTGACATACGTGCTGGCCGCCAATGTGGAAAACGGCATTCTTACCTCGTCCGCGGCGATCAACCTGAGCGGCAATGACGGCAACAACACCCTGACCGGCAACGCCGCCGCCAATACCCTCATTGGTGGTGCCGGCAGCGATACGCTCGATGGCGGCGCCGGCGCGGACAAATTGATCGGCGGCAGCGGCGACGATGTGTACACCGTGGCCGACAGCGGCGACGCGGTCACCGAAGCCGACGGCGACGGCTTGGACCTGGTGCGCACGTCGTTGGCCAGCTACACGCTGAGCGCCAACGTTGAGCAGCTGGCGTACACCGGCAAGGTGGCGTTCACCGGCATCGGCAACGCACAGGACAACATCATCAACGGCGGCGACGGCGGCGCCAAGCTGGACGGCGGCGCCGGCAACGACAGCCTGAGCGGCGGCGCCGGTAACGACAGCCTGCTGGGCGGCACTGGCAGCGACATGCTGGTCTACCTTGGCGGCAAGGACACCATCGATGGCGGCGATGGCTTCGATGGGTTGCACATCGCCGGCAATTTCGAGTCCTTCACCGTCAGCAAGCCTAATGCCACTGACCTGGTGCTGACCGGCACCGGCGGCAAAGTCATCACGGTACGCAATGTCGAAAACTTTGTCTTCGCGGGCGAGAGCAAGACACTGGACCAGCTGCAGTACAACATCGTTAGTCCCGGCAACGACAAGCTGTACGGCGGCGGCGATAAGGACACCATTAACGGCGGCCTTGGGGCTGACACCATGACCGGGTACGGCGATGATGACCGCTATGTGATCGATAATGTTGGCGACACCATCGTCGAGGAGCTTGGCAGCGGCATCGATACCGCGCAAGTGGAGTTAGCCACAGCCGGCGCTACCTACACGCTGAACGACAACGTCGAAAATGGCATCATCAGTTCGGCGGCGGCAGTCAACCTCAGCGGCAATGCGTTGAACAATCTGCTGACTGGGAATGCGGCTGTCAACTCGCTGAACGGCGGCGCCGGTGATGACACGCTCGATGGCGGTGCCGGCAACGACAAGCTGCAGGGCGGCGAAGGCGATGACCTGTACCTGGCTGTCGATGCCGGCGACACCATCGTGGAAAATACCGGCCAGGGCTGGGACACCGTGCGCACCGCGTTGAGCAGCTATGTGCTGAGCGCCAATGTCGAACAGCTGGAATACACCGGCAAGGCCGCCTTCAGCGCCACCGGCAATACGCAGGATAACTTCATTTACGGCGGCAACGGCGGCGCCAAGCTGGACGGCGGAGGTGGCGACGACCAGCTGTTTGGCGGCAACGGCAACGACAGCCTGCTGGGCGGCGCCGGCAATGACAGGCTGTCCACGGGCAGAGGCCAGGACACGGTCGATGGCGGCGCCGGCATCGACACCGTGGCGGTGGCCGGCGCGTCGGGCAACTACACCATCGCCCGCCCGACCGCTACCGACACCGTGTTGACCGACAGCGCCGGCAATACGCTGACGTTGCGCAATGTCGAGTATGTGGCGTTCAGCGGCGGCGCCGACGAACATCCGATCGCAGAGCTGCTGTTCAATATCGCTTCACCGGGCGCCGATCACCTGACCGGCACGGTCTATGACGATACCCTCAACGGCGGCACCGGCGCCGACACGCTCGAAGGCGGCCTTGGCGACGACGTCTATGTCATTGCCGACAAGGCGGCCGTCATCATCGAGGACGCCTCCGCCGGCATCGACCTGGTGCAAGTGGCCTTCACCAGCGCCGGCAGCTACACGCTTGGCGAGAACGTCGATGACGCCACCGTGACGGCGGCCGCATCGGTGGCCGTCAACCTTACCGGCAACGATCTGGACAACCTCCTCACCGGCAATGCCGCCGCCAACGTCCTGACCGGTGGCGTCGGTAACGACACGCTGGACGGGGGCGCCGGCGCCGACAAGCTGGCGGGCGGCCTCGGTGACGACATCTACGTCGTCGGCGAATCCGGGGACGTGGTGACCGAGCTGGCGGACGAGGGTACCGACGTGGTGATCACCACCTTGTCCAGCTACACGCTGGGCGCAAATGTCGAAGCGCTGTTCGCCAGGGGCAGCGCTGCGTTCACCGGCACCGGCAACGCGCTGTCCAACGTGATGGCGGCCGGCAGCGGCGGCGCCAAGCTCGATGGCGGCGATGGCGCCGACTTGCTGATTGGCAACGTCGGCAACGACAGCCTGCTGGGCGGGCGCGGCGACGACTGGTTCGAGGCCAGTGCTGGCAAGGACACGATTGATGGCGGCACCGGCAATAATGAGCTGCATTCGCTGGGTGACTTCGCCAACTACACCGTGCTGCGCGTCAACGCCACCGATACCTTGCTGACCCATCACAACGGTGTCACCATGCTGGTGCGCAATGTGCAGTGGTTCCATTTCAACGACGCCGCGATGTCGCTGGCGGACGTGCTGGCGCACAGCGTGACCGTAGGCGCTGACACCATCGAAGGCACATATGGCAGTGATACGCTGGACGGCGGTCCCGGTAACGACGTGCTGATCGGCGGCAACGGCGACGATTACTACTTGCTGTCGGCGCCCGGCGACGTCGTCGTGGAAGCGGCTAACGCCGGTATCGATGGCGTCAGGCTGGACTTCGCCGCCGCCGGTACCTATACGCTGGCGGCCAATGTCGAATACGCGATCATGACGCCGGCATCGACGGTGGCGATCAACGTGGTCGGCAATGAGTTGTCCAACTACCTATACGGCAACGCCGCCGGCAATAGCCTGAGCGGCGGCCTCGGCAACGACACCCTGATTGGCGGCGCGGGCAACGACACCCTGATTGGCGGCCAGGGCAGCGACGAATACCTCGTCAGCGAAAGCGGCGACGTCATCAAGGAAGCTGCCGACGCGGGGTATGATACGGTGTTTGCCTCGGCCGCTTCCTACACGCTGTCGGCCAACGTGGAAGACCTGGTGTTCAACGGTACCGGCGCCTTCACCGCTGCCGGCAACGATGGCAACAACCGCCTGTTTGCCGGCAGCAGCAC
Source organism: Duganella sp. (assembly GCF_039595735.1). Taxonomy (NCBI): domain Bacteria; kingdom Pseudomonadati; phylum Pseudomonadota; class Betaproteobacteria; order Burkholderiales; family Oxalobacteraceae; genus Duganella; species Duganella sp. Next base: position 75,291 of record NZ_JBCNLB010000014.1, on the reverse strand, counting down.
CGGCGCCAAGCTCGATGGTGGCGCCGGCAACGACTCGGTGGTTGGCGCGGCGGGCAACGACAACCTGATCGGCGGAACCGGCGATGACCATATCGAAACCCTCGGCGGTAAAGACACGGTTGATGGTGGCGCCGGCAACGACTATATCGCCGGCCTGAACGCGCGCGACAGCTACAGCGTCGTTCGCACCGCCACCGATACAGTGCTGACCGGCAGCGATGGCGAGATCATCACCGTGCGCGGTGTGGAGACCTTCTACTTTGCCGATCAAGCGCAGACGCTGGCGCAATTACAAGCCAACACCGGCGGCCCCGGCAATGACAGCCTGCTGGGTAGCGACGGCAACGATACACTCGACGGCGGCGCCGGCATCGACACATTGGCGGGCGGCGCGGGCGATGACCTGTACCGCGTCGACAATAGCGGTGACCGTGTCGTCGAACTGGCGGCCGGCGGCGTCGACCGGGTGGAGACCTCGGCCGCCAGCTATACCTTGGGCGTCAACGTGGAAAACCTGCGCTACACCGGCACGGCGGGGTTTACCGGCGTTGGCAATGTGCTGGACAATGTCTTGCAAGGCGGCGCGGGCAGCGACAAGCTGACTGGCGGCGCGGGCAGCGACACCTTTGTGATTGCCAACGTCACCGGCAGCGACACCATTACTGACTTTGTCGCCGGGGTTGACCACCTGTCGCTGGACTTGACCGCTTTGGGCCTGCATAGCTACAACCTGCGCACGGGCACCTACGATGCGCCGGGCGGTTTTGACCAAGGCAATCAGCTGTCGCTGTTCACGGTGCGCATGGCTACCGCCAGTACGGCCAATGCGGCGGCGATTATCGGTTCGGCCGATATGGCCTACGCCGTGGGCGACACGGCATTGTTCGTGGTGTCGACCACCAAGGACACCACGCTATACCGCTTCGTTTCCAGCGGCGCGGATAGCAAGGTGTCCGCCGCCGAGCTGACCGCGCTGGTCACGCTCACCGGCACGCCGACCACCACCGTGGACGACTGCCTGTTCGCGGTCTAGGGCTGGACGAAACGCAGCAGCGCCGGCATGCAGTGGCGCTGCATGTCGTAGCGGTCGAGAATGGTCTGGCGGGCGGCGTCGCGCAGGTGTTGCAGGCTGGCGCGCCGTTCCAGCGTGTCGGCCACCGTGGCGGCCAGCGCCCGCGCGTCAAAGAAGTCGACCAGCAGACCGTTGCGGCCGTGCTCGATCACTTCTTCCACCGGCGCGGTTTTCGACGCCACGATCAGGCAGCCGGTGCTCATGGCTTCCATCAGCGACCATGACAGCACGAACGGGTAGGTCAGATAGGTGTATACCGCCGACACTTGCATCAGCTGCGTCAGCACGCTGTGCGGCACCTTGCCGACAAAGTGGATGCGCTTCATGTCGAGCTTGCCCTTCACCTCATCAAGGAAGATCTGCTTCCAGGTCTTGCCCAGCGGCGGCGCGGCGCCGTAGCTGACGCCGTCGCCGCCGACGATCACCACGCGCGCGTTGGGGCGCTGCTTCATCAGTTCGGGCAGCGAACGCATGAAGATGTGGTAGCCGCGATACGGTTCCAGCTGACGCGCGACAAACACCACCACCTCATCGCCAGGTCGCAGTGTGATGCCGGCCGCCTGCAACTGCACGTAGGCAGTCGGTTCCGGGCGGAAGCGCTCGGTGTCGATGCCGTCGTGGATCACGGTGATGCGGTCGCGGAACCAGGCTGGATGGCGGTCGCGCTGGAACTCGGTGGGTGACAGCGCGCCGTCGGCCACCGACATGGCGTGCAGCAAGTGGGTGTTGCGGATGCGCAGGCGCTGCAGCGCGGCCATGCCGGGCTTGGAAAATTCCGGATCGAAAAAAGCGTCACCGCCTTCGCCCTGGTAGTAGTACTCGGCGTAGATCAGCAGCCTGGCTTTGGGGAAGACGTCGCGTACATACAGCGCTTCGCCCCAGCCGGGGTGGACGAAGATCACGTCCGGCTCAAAGCCTTGTTCCTTCAACCATTCCAGCCGCGCGCACGCCGATTCCGCGCGCAGTACCTTGCCGTATAAATCCTTGAGCTGTGCTGGCGGGCGCGGTCCCTGTGGCAGATTGCCAACATCATGACGGAAATAACGCACGCCCGGTTGGGGGATGGTGGGCTGGTTCATGCCCACGCCAACCACCTCGTGGCCTTGCGCTGCGAGCGCGGGGGCCAGGTGCTTGAATTGGCCGGGGAAGTTCTGGTGAATGAACAGGTATTTGCTGCGTTTACTCAAGGGACGCTCTCTCTATTGCCGAGAGGCCATTGTGCCACGTCTTATCCAGAATGCGCATTTGTTTGTTTGGAATGATTCGTGGGCGTGGGCCGCGAAATTCGTTACCTTTGAACGATGGATAAACTACTAACCTTTCCCGATCAGGCGGCGATGGTCTTGTCGATCCGCGCCAAGGCCATGCTGTTCCATGATCCGCGTTCGTCCGCGTTGCTGCAACAGGTGGAGCGCATCGCCCGTAGCGATGCCACCACGCTCATCATCGGCGAGACCGGCACCGGCAAGGAATTGATCGCGCGCCACATTCACGAGCAAAGCGGACGGCGCGGGCCATTCGTGGCGGTCAACTGCGGCGCCTTCAGCGAAACCTTGATCGACGCCGAGCTGTTCGGTCACGAGGCCGGTGCCTTCACCGGCGCCACCCAGGCGCGCTCGGGCTGGTTTGAAGCGGCCAATGGCGGCACGCTGTTCCTCGACGAGATAGGCGATTTGTCGCTGGCCTTGCAGGTCAAGCTGCTGCGCGTGCTGCAGGAGCGGCAGGTCGTGCGGCTGGGCGCACGTCAGCCGATACCGCTGAATGTGCGGCTGGTGGCAGCCACCAACGTCGATCTGCACAAGGCCATCGAGGCGGGCCGTTTTCGCTCGGACCTGTACTACCGGCTGGGCGTGGCATCGGTGCAACTGCCGCCGCTGAGCGAGCGTGCCGGCGACATCCTGCCGCTGGCACGCCACTTCATTGGCGTCTACAGCGGCAAGCTGCACCGCAACAACGTGACCTTGTCGCCGCAGGCCAGCGCGGCGCTGCTGTCCTATGAATGGCCGGGCAATATCCGCGAGCTGGAGAATGTCATCCACTTCGCGCTGATCGTCTGCAGTGGCGATGTGATCCAGGCGGAAGACTTGAAACTGACCGGTATCTCGCATCGCCATCAGCATCTGCAAGCGGCCAGCGACGCCTTGCCCGCCGGCGGCAGCTTCCAGCAGCAGCTGGCCGCGCTGTTCAGCCGCATGATCGAGGCAGACCAGCCCGACCTGGCGGAAAACGTGGAAGAAATCCTGGTGCGCACCGCCTTCAACGCCAGCAACCGCAATCAGGTGCATGCCGCGCGCGTGCTGGGCGTCAGCCGCAACATCCTGCGCACGCAATTGAAGCGTTTCGGCCTGATCGGCTTTGACGCCGGCCGTGAAGCCGGCAGCGAACTATTGCAGTAACCATCTTGAGAGAGCCAATATGAGAAAAACAGCCATCCTCGCGCTGGGCCTGATCGCCAGCCTTTCCGCCCATGCACAGCAGGCATGGGACCACGCCGTCAAACAACTGCCGCGCGCCGAAGTGGATGCGCTGCTGGCGCAGCCGGATCAGGTGCTGGTGCTGGACGTGCGACGCCCGGACGAGGTGACCGCCAAGGGCAGCTTCCCGGTCTACCTGAGCATCCAGGCCAAGGACGTGGAACAGCAGCTGGCCTATATTCCGAAAGACCGCACCATCATCACCGTCTCCAACCATGCGCACCGTGCCGGCGCGGTCGGTGATCTGCTGGCGGCCAAAGGCTACAAGGTGGCTGGCGCCACCGGATCGGAAGACTATGAAGCGCAGGGCGGGACCATCACCCGCATTGCCGCACCGGTGAAGCCATGACCTTGTTTGATATTTTTCACGCCATTCAGGAAACCGAGAGCAGCACCGCGCTGCGCGAATCGCTGTATGCGTTTCCGCTGCTGGAAGCGCTGCACCTGCTGGGCCTTGCGCTGTCTTTCGGTCTGATCCTGCTGACCGACCTGCGCCTGACCGGTTTGCTGTTGAAACGCATTCCGTTGGCTGATCTGCTGGACCAGCTGCGCTACTACATCTTCGGCGGCTTTGCGCTGACCTTCATCACCGGCGGCCTGCTGTTCTGGGCGGAAGCGGAGACCTTGTACAGCAACCTGCCGTTCTGGCTCAAGGTTGGCTGCATGGTGATCGCCTGCCTGAATGCGCTGTACTTTGAAAGCAGATGGGGTCATCGAGCGGCGCAGTGGGCCAATCAGGCCGTTCTGCCGGCGGGCGCCGCGCGTGCCGGCTGGATCTCGCTCAGCTTCTGGACCCTCGCTACCATTTTTGGCCGTTCCATTCCTTATTACTGATCCTATGAGTGTCGTCAATTTTCTCGGATGGCTGCAAGACAGCTATCCCATCGCGCAACTGCGCGCTGCCAACCATCTGGTGATCGAGGTCACTGAAGTGCTGCATGTGCTCGGGCTGGTCACATTCCTGGCGGCGCTGCTGCTGGTGAACCTGCGCCTGCTGAACATCGGCTTGCGGCGGCAGTCCTCGCCGCTGGTGGCCAGTGCCGCTGCGCCACTGGTGTGGGGCGGCCTGACACTGACGGTGTTGACTGGCACCATCCTGTTCCTCTCCGGGCCGGTGCGCTATTTCTGCAACAGCGCGTTCGTGCCGAAGATGGTGTTGCTGGCGCTTGCTCTGCTGGTGCAATTCACGCTGTACCGCAAGGTTACACGAACCGAGCGGCCCAAGCCGCTGTTTGCCGGCGCCAGCGCGGTGTTGTCGCTGTCCTTATGGTTCAGCGTGGGCTTGTTTGGCCGTGCGATTGGATACGTATGAAGCCGCGGTACCTGTCTTTGCTGTTGCTGGCCGCGTGCAGCCAGCCTGCGCCTTCCGAATTCCGGCCCGATGCTTCGATCCAGGAGTTGATGGCGTCGGTGGTCGATCCGGCCGCCGACGCGCTGTGGGAAGCGGTCAGCAGCGAGACCACCGCCCAAGGCGTGGTCGAGCATCAGCCGCGCACGGATGCGGAATGGCTGGCGGTGCGTCATCATGCGGTCACGCTGGCCGAGGCGGCCAACCTGCTGCTGATTGAAGGCCGCAAGGTCAGCCACACCAACCAGCTGGAGGATGCCCATGTGGCCGGCATCCTGACGGCGGCCGAAGTGCAAAAGAAAATCGATGCGGACCGCCAGCTGTTTGCCGAGCGTGCGCATGATCTGCAACTGGCGGCGCGCGAAGCGCTGGCCGCGATCGATGCCAGACATCCGCAGCGTTTGCTGGTGGCGGGGGAAAAGATCGATGCGGCCTGTGAGCGCTGCCACATCACGTACTGGTATCCGAACGCGGAGCAGCCGAAATGGCCTGCTCCGCTCAAGCAGGCCGCCGCTACACCGTGATGCCCTTGCGGGCCAGCAGCTGGCGGCTGTTGTCGATGTAGATTTGCTGACGCTGTTGCGGCGTCAGCACTTTGTCCAGCGTGGCCAGACCGGGGCCGGAATCGCCGCGGTCGCCACCGCCGACACCGTAATCGGTGCCAAACAAAATCCGATCCGCCCCCAGCTTGCTGATCGCCAGCTTGACCCACTCGCCGTTGCGTGAATACGGGCCAGGATCAAGGTAGATACGGCGCAGCCGCGCCAGCGGATCGGCCACGCCGGCCTTGTGCGCCGCCGGCACCACGGTATCGATCAGATACGGCAGGAAGCCGCCCAGCATGATCACCTGCACCGACACGTCCGGATACGGATCGAGGAAATCGGTCAGCCCCAGCGTGATCGCGCCGTTGGCCAGGTGCGCATTGCTGATGACGCTCCAGCGCGCGTACCCGGTATCGGTTGGCGTCATAAGCGGCGGCTGACCCGGCACCAGCGCGTTGGCCGGCGCGCGGTGGATGAAGAAGTGGCTGCCCAGTTTCTGGCCTTGCGCGAACAAGGGCGCCAGCGTGCGCGCGCCTTCCAGCGTGGCGAAGGCGTTCAGCGGCAGCGAGCCGCCGATCAGACCCAATTCCTGATGCGCGCGCAGCAGCTCCTGTGCCGCCCATTGCGGATCGGCGGCCGGCAACGCCGTCACCGCCAGGAAGTGGTCCGGATGGCGCCTGACCACGCTGGCCAGTTCGTCGTTGACGGCGCGGAAGAGGGGGCGCAGCTCCGCCAGCGGCAGCGTGGCGTCGAAGCCCAGTGCCACTGTGTGCGTCAGCAACTGGCGGCGGATGCCCAGCTTGTCGATGTGGCGGATGCGCGCATCGATATCGGACGCGCTGAACGGTGACGGCTTGCCGGCGGCGAAAGACACGGTAGTCAGGTTCTCCATCAGGCTGACGCCATCCGGGCCGTCAAACACGCGCGGCGCAGCCGTGCGCTCGCGCAGGAATTCGATCTCGGCGTTGGTGACGAAGTGCGCATGCCAGTCCACCAGCACGCGCGGCCTGGGCGCCGCGGCAGCCGGCACGCCAGCCGCCAGGGCCAGCGCGCCGATGCCGGCGCTGCGCAAGAACTGACGACGATCCTGCATCAGCGCTGCTTTCACAGCTTGTAGCTCACGCCGGCGTACACAAAGCGGCCGGACGCGCCGTTCGGCGCAATGAACGAATACGGATTGATGCCGCTGGCGCGGTTGGCCTGCAGGTATTTATCCGGATAGCGGTTGAACGCATTCTGCACATTCAGATCCACCTTCCAGCGCTTGCTGATGGCATACACCACGCCAAAGTCCACATACGTCTCCGGCGAGAACACCTGATCCACATTGCCGTTGGCCGCCGCCACGCCGGCCACATCGCCAACGTTGTAGCGGTAGCGGCCGTAGCGCGTCACGGTGCTGTCCACCGTCCAGTCGCCCACGTTGTAGCGTGCGCCGAGCACGATCTTGTTCTTCGGCGTGCCGGTTTCGGCGTCGCGCACCTTGGCGTTGCCGACTGCCAGGATCGACGCGCCGCCGATGGTCACATAGCGCTGCACATTCGATACGCTGGTGTTGATCAGGCTGGCCGCCGCGCTCAGTTCCAGCTGGCCTGCGCCGGTGCTGACGTGACGCTTGCCGATCACGTCGATGCCGTCGGTGCGGCTATCCCAGCCGTTGGTGTAGTACGACGCCTGCGTGAAGCCCGGCAGGCCGGCCGCCGTGAAGGCCGCCGTCACGGTTGCGCCCTGCAGCGTCTCGGTGGCGATGATCACATCGCGCACTTTCAGGCGATAGGCATCCACCGTCAGCGAGCTGACCGCATCCGGACGCCACACCGCGCCCAGCGACAGCGTACGTGATTTTTCCGGCTCCAGCGGGCGCGCGCCGAAAGCGGCGCCGGCGGGATCGTCCGGGCGGAACTGGCGCGTCTGGCCTGGCGTCAGCGCGCCGGTGCCGGAGTTGGACCAGTTGCTGGTGGTGCCGGTATTCTGGAAGCCGATCGCCGCCAGGCTCGGCGCGTGAAAGCCGGAGCTGATGGTGCCGCGCAGGCCAATTGCCGGCGTGAAGTCGTAGCGGCTGGTCAGCTTGTAGTTGCTGGTGCTGCCGAAGTCCGAGTAATGCTCGTAGCGGCCAGTGGCGCCGACCAGCCATTTCGCATTCACGCGTGCATCAAAGCCGGCATAGCCGCCCACCACGTTGCGGGTGATCTCGCTGGCGTCCTGCGGCTTGATGCCGGAAGTGGATGAACCGCTGACCGGAATGCGCGTGGTATCGGTGGCGTAAGGCGTGCCGGGATACAGCGAACCGACCGTCCTGCCGGCCAGCGGGCCGCCGGTGTAGCCGTCGGGGTCGCCCAGGTCGCCGGTGCGCCAGCGCTCGTGGCGGCCCAGGATGCCGGCAGTGATGCTCAGGCCATCTTCCAGTCCGCTGACCGGGATGTTGTTGAGGTAATCGGCGGTCAGGCTGGTGGAATCGCTCTTCCACGAGCCGAGATAGAAGTGCGTCTTGCTGTTGGCGCCGTAGGACGGGTTGGCGGTGTTGTAGGTGTCGCGCGCGGTTTCGTTGGCGCCATAGCTGAGCGCCACATCGAACTTGCCGGCGCTGCCGGCGTCGAAGCGCACGCCGCCCGCTGCTGCGGCGTCCTTGGCGTGGTACTTCATCCAGGGCTGGTAGCCATTCGGGTACAACCCCAGTACGTCGTTCTCGCCCAGCTTGGTGCCGTCGGTGACGGTGGTGTTGCTGGTGATGGCTTTCACCACGCGTTCAGGGTTGACCCAGTTATTGGCCGACTTGTCCGAGTAGTTGACCCAGCCATAAGCCACGGTTTTGGCGTTGAGCGACAGTTCGGCGTTGATCAAGCCGCTCCAGTTGTCGCGTGAGGACTGGCCCCATTGGCCGTATTTTTTATTGAAGCTGCTGTTGCGCGGGTCGCCGTTGGGGAACAGCTGGCGCCAGTCCGCTTCGCTGCGGTCGACGTTGGTGTTCTTCAGACGGTCGATGCTGAAGTTGACGAAGCCGTCCTGGCCCAGCTTGACGCCGGTCCAGCCATTGATGGCGGTGGTGTGGCCGCCGCCGTCGCTGTAGCCGCCGCCATGCGCGTTCAGTTCGCCGCCGCTGCCGTTCTCGCGCAGGACGATGTTGATCACGCCGGCAATCGCGTCCGAGCCGTATTGGGCAGCGGCGCCGTCGCGCAGCACCTCGATGCGCTGCACCGCGCTGATCGGAATGGTGTTGAGGTCGACCACGGTGGCGGCCGGCCACGGATCGGTGCCGGACAGCTGGGCCGAGGTGTTACGGCGCTTGCCGTTCACCAGCACCAGCGTGAAGGCCGGACTGACGCCGCGCAGCGACGCCGAGCGCACGCCCTGGCCTTTCACCGCGTTCTGGCCCTGCGGGAAGTTGAACGATGGGTGCAGGCGCGACAACGCCTGGTTCAGGCTGACGGCGCCGGTTTCTTTCAACTGCTGCGGCGTGATGACGTCGATCGGCGAAGAGCTGGTCAACACGGTGGCGTCATGACGGCTGGAGCCCAGCACGACGATACTGTCGATGATGCTGGTGGTGGCGGCGTCGCCCACAATGGTGGCGGCGCTATCCTGGGCCTGGACGCTGCCGAAGGCTAACGTCAGCAGCGTGGCGATGGTGGTGCGTTTCATGGTTCTTTCCCTAGCGTTTGACGGCGACGCGCGCGAAGCCGATATTGTTTTCAGTGCAGATGCGTTCGTCCCGCTCGATCACGGTCTGGTTGCCGGATTTGTTTTCCGCTACTTCGTAATGCCAGCCATCCACCGCGTCTTTCGCGGTGCGGCGCTTGGCCGGGATGGTGGCGCTCCATGGCCGGGTGTAGACGGTGGGATCGTCAAACGTGGCGACGTAGTTGTAGCGCTTGCCGTCCGGCGAGAAGATGTAGCGCTCGGTGATGTGGACGTTCTCGCTGGCGAATTCGCCGGTGCGGCCGAACAGGGCTTTGCTGTTGTTGTTGGTGACGTCCACCACCAGCGTGTTGCCTTCCCAGCGGCCACGCGAGTCGGCGTTCCACAGCTTGATGTTGGCCGGCAGGTGCGGCTTGCCGTCGAGATGGATGATGCGGGTGCCGGAGTTGAACAGGAACACCACATAACCGGGATACTGGCGAATTTCGTAACCGTGCCAGATGAAGGACTTGGGCACGCCGGCCGGCGCGCAGCGCGCCAGCGGCTCGATGTATTGCGGCTGGGTCGGATTGTGGAAGTTTTTCAGGAAGTCTTCCTGCGCCGCCTTGGCCCAGGGCTGGAACGGCACCTGGCCATCGGCCGGATCGGTGACGCGGCTCGGTGCGCGCTCGGCACGCGGGCCAAGCGGCTTGCGCGGCGGCGCCGGATCGCCCGGGATGCCGCCTTGCGGATCGGTCCAGTTGTTATGGTTGGCGACGGTGTTGGACCAGTGGCCCTCGACGTCCGGCTGGCCGTCGGCCAGGCGCTTGCCGGTCCATTTGCCCGAGGCGATTTGTTCGTAGGTCGGTTCGAAGCTGATGCGGTCGGTGGTGGCCAGCGGCTTGGCGGTTTGTGCGTGGACCGGCAGCGTCAACAGGGCTGCCAGCAGGCTTGCGGTGGTTTTCATTGGGCTCCCGGTGGCGTGGCGGCAGGTGGTTGCGGCGGGTAGTACTGTTCGTAATCGAGCGTGAAGCGGTAGTCCTCGATCAGCTGGAAGTTTTTTTCGCGGTGGCGGTGCAGGATCACGCTGATGTCCCATGGCTTGCTGAACACTTCCGGATCTTCCAGCCGTGCGCTGTATTCGATGGTGTTAGCGTCCAGGTACTTCCAGCGCTCGATCACATGCAGCGACTCGCTGTGGAAATTGCCGGCACGGTCCAGCCAGGTTTCGTCGTTGAAGTCCTTGACGTCCACCACCAGCGTGTCGCCCTCCCACTTGCCGCGCGAATCGCCCAGCCAGAACTGGTTGCGGTCGCCGCCCGGATGGAGGGTGTTGTTGGTATGGATGGTGCGTACCGAGTGGCCGAACTGATGCACCAGCGTCAGATCGCGCTGGCGCTGGAAGATCTGGAACGGTTCCGGATAGTAGATCCCGCGCGGCACGCCGAGGGTCCAGCCTTTCAGGCGCGGATCATCCCTGTCGCGGTTGGCGAAGTTCTTTTTCTTTTGCTCCAGCGCGGCCGGCAGGTAAGGGATTTCGTTGCCGATCACGATGCCGGCGCTCGGCGGCGCGTCCTTGCGGGCGGCGTGCGGTTCGAGGTCGTATTCGGCAGCGCTGGTGGTTTGCCAGATGCCGGAGAAGTCCGGCTTGCCGTTGGACAGGCGCGGGATTTTGTCGGCGGCGATGGTGTGGCTGGCCACGAAGGCCAGCAGGGCGAATGCGAGCAGCTTGCGGGTCATGGACGCGGCGCCTCGGTGGTTGGGGCATCCTGCGCGCCGCCGGTCTGGATCACGCGGCCATCGGCCAGGGTGACGTAGACGCTGTAGCCGAACGGTTCGCCGTTCTTGGAGCGGAAGCCGCGGATGCGCACCGGCTGGCCGACTTTGAGGTCGCTTTTGCTCAGGCCCTTGTTGGCCAGCGAGTTGGGCGCGCCGAATTCCACGCCCCAGTTGGTGACGGTGCCGTCCGGGCCGGTCACGTCGAAGTACAGCCAGCTGTGGGGATTGACCCATTTGGCTTTGGTGATGACGCCTTGCAGGTCGAGCGGCTGTTTGGCGTCGAATTCGGCGGCAAAGGCGTGGTGCGCTTGCGCGGCGGGGGTTCCCAGCAGGATGGCGCCAAGGGTGGCGACTGCTGCCAGGCGCGGCAGGGATGCGTTCATGTTGATTCTCCAGAAAGTGGTACTTGCATGCTGATTGCAAGCGGTATGCCAGTCGCTGGAATGGACGCAAGCCCTTGTTTTCACGGGACTATTTGGAAATGGCGGCGGCCTGCTGCTGCGGCTTGCGCAGCGCCGCTGCTGCGAAATCAACAGTGCTGTTGATTGCTGGATGGGCCAGTTCGGTATAATCGCCGGATTGCCTGCTTTACCCCTACTCTAGAAAATACTCTTCATGGCTTCTTCCAACGAAAACGTCAGCATGGCGCTGTTCTGCGATTTTGAGAACGTGGCGCTCGGTGTGCGTGACGCTAACTACGACAAGTTCGATATCAAGCCGGTGCTGGAGCGCCTGCTGCTCAAGGGCAGCATCGTGGTCAAGAAAGCCTATTGCGACTGGGATCGCTACAAATCCTTCAAGGCTTCGATGCACGAGGCCAACTTTGAGCTGATTGAGATTCCGCACGTCCGTCAGTCCGGCAAGAATTCGGCTGACATCCGCATGGTGGTGGATGCGCTGGACTTGTGCTACACCAAGTCGCACGTGGATACGTTTGTGATTATTTCCGGCGATTCCGATTTTTCGCCGCTGGTGTCCAAGCTGCGCGAGAACGCCAAGAAGGTGATTGGCGTGGGCGTCAAGCAGTCGACGTCCGATCTGCTGGTGGCCAACTGCGATGAGTTCATTTTCTACGATGATCTGGTGCGCGAGAGCCGCCGTGCGCGTCGCGATGCCAGCAACGACAAGCCGCAGGTCAAGCGCACGCCGGAAGAGGAGCGCGCCCGCCGCGAGGAGATGGAGAAACGCCGCTCGCAGGCGGTGGAGATTGCGGTCAATACGTTTGAGGCGTTGGTGCTGGAGCGTGGCGATAGCGGCAAGATCTGGGCCTCGGTGCTGAAGGAGGCGATCAAGCGCCGCAAGCCAGATTTCAGCGAGTCGTACTATGGCTTCCGCACCTTTGGCAATCTGATCGAGGAATGCAAGGCGCGCGGTTATCTGGAGTTTGGCCGCGATGAGAAGTCGGGGGCGTATGTGTACCGCGGCAGCGGTGTGCCGCAGCCGGTGAGCGATGCACCCGTCGTTGCCGATGGCAGCGCAGCGGCTGTAGTGACTGCTCCGGCAGAAGGCGGCCAGCAGGAATCGCGCCGCAGCCGCAACCGTGGCCGCACCGCCGCCGAGCGCTTTGCCGAGCGTCAGGCCCAGCGCCTGGCGCAGCAACAGCGCGCCACGCAAGGGCAAGCTGAAGGCGCCGCTGGCGAGGTGGACGTCGATGAAGCGTCGGCCGCCACCGAACCGGCACCGGTTGCATGGTACGACGTCACGCCAGCGGAGGCCGCAGCCAACGCCGCGCCGGTGGACGACGCCGGCGCTGCAGCGGCAGACGCCGCTCCGGTCGTACTGGAACCCGCCGTCGAACTGCCGGTCGAAGCTGGCGCACCAGCGCAGGCCAAGAAGAAGAACGGCACCAAGCCGCCAGCTCGCAAGCTGAAGGAGCAGGCCAAGAAAGGCAAGGGCGTCGCCGTCTCGCCAGTCGATGCCGCATCGTCCGCAACCGCCGCTGACCCCCGCGCGCCAGGCGTCCCGGCCCCCACCGCGGATGCCGCACCAGCCGCCACGCCCCGCGCGGCCGGCACCCCGGCCCATGGCACTGATACCGCACCAGCCGCTGCTGCTCGTGCGTCTGGCGCTGCGGCCCGCGCTGCTGACGCATCCGCGCCGGCCGCCGCTACGCCGGGCGAGCAGGGGGCTGCTGCCAAGGGCCGTCCTGCGGGCAAGTCGCGCTCTGGCAAGCCCAATGCCGGCAAGCCGAAGGCCGCCGCCGCGCCAGCGCCTGCTGCCGAAGCGTCGCCTGCCGCTGACGCCGACAAGCCAGCCAAGGCCAAGCCAGCCCGCAAGCCGGCCGCGCCGCGCACCCCGCGTCCGCCCAAAGCCAAAGCCGCTGCCGCCCCAACCGAGGAATAAGCATGCCCACGTTGTCCGCCATCACCATCTACCCGATCAAATCCTGCGCCGGCCTGTCGCTGGAAGAAGCGACGCTGACGCCGCTCGGCCTGATGTCCGCGCAAATCTACGATCGTGAATGGATGGTGGTGGACAGCAATGGCTGCGCCCTGACCCAGCGCGAACACCCGCGCATGGCCCTGATCAAGCCCACCATCAAGGGCGCCACGCTGGAACTGCAGGCTCCCGGCATGCTGCGCCTGGAAATCCCGCTCGGCCTGCCGGACCCGCAAAGCGCGCCCACGCTGCAAACGCAAGTCTGGGACGACAGCGTACTGGCCTACGACTGCGATGCCCTGACCGCCGAATGGTTCACCAAGGCCATCGGCGTGCCATGCCGCCTGGCGCGCTTCCACGCCAACGCCGAACGCGCGGTCAGCACCAAATGGACCGATGGCGTGCAGGCGACCACCATGTTCTCGGACGGCTACCCGATGCTGGTCACCGGCACCGCCTCGCTGGACGACCTGAATCAAAAACTGGTGGCCGCTGGCCGCCAGTCCATCCCCATGAACCGCTTCCGCCCGAACCTGGTGATCGACGGCATCGAAGCATTCGAAGAAGACTACGCCGAGTCGTTCCAGATCGGCGAAGTCGTGTTGAAACCAGTCAAACCCTGCCCACGCTGCCCGATGCCGTCGATCGACCAGACCACCGGTGAATTCGGCCCCGATCCGCTGGACATCATGCAAAGCTACCGCGCCAAGCCGGAGCTGGAGGGGGCGCTGTGCTTCGGCATGAACAGCATTCTGATCGCCGGCGTGGACCAGCGGGTACGCGTCGGCCAGGAAATCGAGGTTACACTGGCGTTTTAAGCAATCCGGGCATTCCCAACCGGGCCGACTTGGCGTAATGTGGGAATACGCAAGAAAGGGCCATCATGACGCAGACTGCAACCGGAAAACTTCCGCCTCAGACCGATCAACACGATCTGGCGGCCGAGAACCGGGCCTTGCGCGCGCGGATGGCTTACCTGCTGGAGCAGGCCGAACGCAATCACTCCATCATGACGCGCCACCAGGCTTTCGACCTGGAGATCGTCGGCGCCAGCAATTTCCCGGAATTGATCGGCACCATCTTCCGCGTGCTGCCGGTGATTTCCGAGCTCGATAGCGTCACCCTGACACTGATCGACGAGGATGCCGACATCCGCACCGTCATGCTCAAGCTGGACGTGGTGTTTGAAGATTTCCCCGACCTGATTTTTGTGGAAACGGTGGATGAACTGGGCTTCGACCTGGGCCGCCGCAACGCCTACACGCCGACGCCCAAGCCGCTGCTGGGCATGTACGACGCGCAGCGCCATGCGCACGCCTTCCCGAACGCGCCGTCGACGCTGCAAAGCGTGGCGCTGGTGCCGCTGCTGCGCAACAAGCGCGTGATCGGCAGCCTGAATCTGGGCAGCCGCGATCCCACCCGTTTCACGCCCAGCCTGGGCACGGACTTCATCGAGCACATGGCGTCCATCATCGCCATCTGCCTGGAGAACGTCATCAGCAACGAGATGCTGAAATATATCGGCCTGACCGATTCGCTGACCGGCGTGTACAACCGCCGCTACATCGACCGCCGCCTGCTGGAGGAAATCGCGCGTGCGCGCCGGCAGTCGTATCCGATTTCCTTCATGTACATCGATATCGACCATTTCAAGCGGGTCAACGATACCGTCGGGCATGGCGGCGGCGACGAGGTGCTGCGCGAGGTGGCGGGGCGCATCAAGAACGAGTTGCGCTCGTCGGACGCGCTGGCGCGCTTTGGCGGCGAGGAATTCGTGGTGCTGCTGATTGATGCGAATTTGGAAAGCGCGGCGTTTGTGGCCGAGCGCATCCGCGCCAGCGTGGCCGGCAGCATGATCACTTTGTCGCCGGAGTTGCAGTTGTCGGTGACGGTGTCGATCGGCGTGGCCTGCCTGGAGGTGGGCATGGCCGAGGGCGAGCCGGAAGCCATCGCCCGCGCGCTGATCGAGCGTGCCGACGGCCTGCTTTACGACGCCAAGGAGCACGGCCGCAACCGCGTGGTCAGCACCCGCGAGGCGTGACTGTCGTTCCGGCGAAAGCCGGAATGACGTTAGCGGGTCAGGCGCTGCTCGGCGCGGTTGACCGCTTCGGCGGCGCCGCGCAATACCACCACATCACCGGCCTGCAGGGTAGTCTCCGGCGTCACTTCCACACCGCTCTTGCCGCGGCGGATGCTGGCCACTTCCGCGCCCGACGCATGCACATCCAGCGACCCCAGCGAACGCCCCACGCACGGCGCGCTGCCGTTCAAGGTGACCGAATGCAGGCGCTCCAGGTCGGCCTCCTCATCCACATCGCTCATGCCGTGGAAATAGCCGCGCAGCGAGGCATAACGCTCCTCGCGCGCCGCCTGCACCCGGTGCACCACGCGCCGCAGCGGCACGCCCAGCATCACCAGCGCGTGCGAGGCCAGCATCAGGCTGCCCTCCATCAGCTCCGGCACCACTTCGGCGGCGCCGGCCTGCTTGAGGCGGTCCAGATCGGTATCGTCATGCGAACGCACGATCACCGGCAGCGATGGCGTCAGTTCGTGCACCTGATGCAGCACGCGCAGCGCCGAACGGGTGTCGGCATAAGTGATCACAATCGCGCTGGCGCGGTAGATGCCGGCTGCCACCAGGCTTTCACGCCGCGCCGCATCGCCGTAGGACACGCTGGCGCCGGCGCTCTGCGCTTCCTGCACGCGCTCCGGATCGAGGTCTAGCGCGTGATAATCGATTTTTTCCTCGGTCAGCAGGGTGGCCAGGCTCTGGCCGCTGCGGCCGAAGCCGCAGACGATGACGTGCTTGTTGGTGGACATGGTGCGGCTGGCGATCTTGGTCAGCTGCAGCGACTGCATCATCCATTCATTGCTGGAGAACTTCATCACAATCTTGTCCGACTGCGCGATGATGAACGGCGCCAGCAGCATGGACAGCACCATCGAGGCCAGCACCACCTGCACGATGTAGGCATCCATCAGGTTCTGCCCGGCGGCCAGGTTGAGCAGCACGAAACCGAATTCGCCGGCCTGCGCCAGCGCCAGGCCGGTGCGCATGGAAACGCCGTCCGAGGCGCCAAACAGCTTGGCCAGGCCGGCAATCAGGGCAAATTTCATCAGCACCGGCGCGCACAACAGGACCAGCACCAGCCACCAGTTGGCCATCACCAGCTTGACGTTCAGCAGCATGCCAATGGTGATGAAGAACAGTCCCAGCAGCACGTCGCGGAACGGTTTGATGTCCTCTTCCACCTGGTGCTTGTATTCGGTCTCGGAAATCAGCATGCCGGCCACAAAGGCGCCCAGGGCCAGCGACAGGCCGGCGCGCTCGGTGATCCAGGCCGCGCCCAGCGTCACCAGCAGCAGGTTCAGCATGAACAGTTCCTGCGAACGGCGCTTGACCACGATGGTGAACCAGCCGCGCATGAGTTTGTGGCCGACCACCAGCAGCAGTGCCAGCACGATCACCGCCTTCAGGCCGGCCCAGGCCAGGGTTTCCATCAGCTTGTCCGGGCGTTCGCCCAGCGACGGGATCAGGATCAGCAGCGGCACCACCGCCAGGTCCTGGAACAGCAGGATGCCGATGATTTTGCGGCCATGCTCGCTTTCCAGCTCCAGCCGCTCGGTCAGCATCTTGGACACGATGGCGGTGGAGGACATGGCCAGCGCGCCGCCCAGCGCAAACGAGGCCTGCCAGCTGATGTGCAGGGCAGGCGGCAGCTGGGTGGCGATGGTCCAGCCAAATATCATGGTTGCGACGATAGTAAGCACTACCTGCGCCATGCCCAGCCCGAATACGATCCGGCTCATGGCCTTGAGTTTGGGCAGGGAAAATTCCAGGCCGATCGAGAACATCAGGAACACCACCCCAAACTCGGCCAGGCCGTGGGTGGTTTCGCTTTGCTCGGCCAGACCCAGCGCGTGCGGGCCGATCAGGATGCCGACGGCCAGGTAGCCCAGCATCGGCGGCAGATGCAGCATGCGGAAGGCGACCACGCCCAGCACGGCACTGCCCAGCAACAACAGGGTTAATTCAAGCGGGGAAAACGTCATTTTGTTGTCACTGGCAAGTTTTTTGCTTTCTCAATTCGGCTATACTTGGGCATGAGTGTAACCCATGAAAAAACAATGCTGAAAGCTTTTGATGCAAAAACGGCACTGCGTCTTGCCCAAGACACGCTGCAGAACGAAGCGGATGCCATCCTTGCCCTGAACGCGCGCCTGGCCGATGACGACAGCGTGGTGCAAGCCATTTCCCTGCTGTTGAACTGCAAGGGCCGCGTGGTCGTGTCCGGCATCGGCAAATCGGGCCATATCGGCCGCAAGATCGCCGCCACGCTGGCGTCGACCGGCACGCCGGCGCTGTTCGTGCATCCGGCCGAGGCGGCCCACGGCGACCTCGGCATGGTCACCGCCGATGATGCATTTATTGCCATTTCCTACTCCGGCGAGAGCTCGGAGCTGATGACCATCTTGCCGGTGGTCAAGCGCATGGGCAGCAAGGTGATTGCCATCACCGGCAAGCCGGGCTCCAGCCTGGCCACCATTGCCGATGTCCACCTGAACGTGGCGGTGGCCAAGGAAGCCTGTCCGATGAATCTGGCGCCGACCACCTCCACCACCGTCACCCTGGCCCTGGGCGACGCCATTGCGGTGGCGCTGCTGGACCTGCGCGGTTTCAAGGAAGAAGATTTCGCCCGCTCGCACCCGGGCGGCGCACTGGGCCGCCGCCTGCTGACCCACGTGAAAGATGTGATGCGCAGCGGCGACGCCGTGCCGCGCGTGACCGCCGGCGTCAAGCTGACCGATGCGCTGCTGGAAATCACCCAGAAGGGCATGGGCATGACCGCCATCGTCGATGCCGACAACAAGCCGGTCGGCGTATTCACCGACGGCGACCTGCGCCGCATGATTGAAAAAGTCCAGGATTTCAGCAAAGTGGTGATCGGGGATGTGATGCATGCCAACCCGCGCACCATCTCGCCTGAGAAAATGGCGGTGGATGCGGTGGCCGTGATGGAGCAATACCGCATCAACCAGATGCTGGTGACCGATGCCGACGGCAAGCTGGTCGGTGCGCTGCATATCCACGACCTGACCCGCGCCAAGGTGATCTGATGACCGAGCTGACCTATGTGGAACGCGCCGCGCGCGTCAAGCTGATGATTTTCGACGTCGACGGCGTGCTGACCGACGGCAGCCTGCATTACGGCGCCGACGGCGAGGCGCTCAAGACGTTCAACGTGCAGGATGGCCTGGGCATCAAGCTGATCCAGGAAGCCGGCATCCAGACCGCCATCATCAGCGCGCGCACTTCGCCGCAGGTGATCCGGCGCGCGGCCGATCTGGGCATCAGCCATCTGCACCAGGGCGGCCACGACAAGCTGACGCCGTTCAACGCGCTGCTGGAGAAGACCGGCCTGACCGCCGAGCAGGTCGGCTTCATCGGCGACGATGTGGTGGACTTGCCGATCCTGGCGCGCGCCGGCTTTGCGGTTGCGGTGCCGAACGGCCGCAAGGAAGTGCTGGAGCGCGCCCACCACGTGACCGTGGCCCACGGCGGCCGTGGCGCGGTGCGCGAGGTCTGTGAGCTGGTGCTGCACGCGCAGGGGCTGTACGAGCGCGTGCTGGCGCAATTCCTGGTTTGACAGGGGGTAATCATGCGTAAAAGAACAGCCCACCGCTGGCAGCTGACCCTGATCATGATGGCCGGCGTGTTTGTGGCCGTCGGCAGCTTCTGGCTGGTGCAGGTGGTCAACCAGGCCGGCGAGGAAGCCCAGGCCGACAAGTTCCGCGACGAGCCGGACTACATCATCGACCGCTTCAGTACCGTACGCATGAACAAGAATGGCCAGCCGGCCTACATCATTTCCGGCGATAAGCTGACGCACCGCCCGCTGGATGACTCGTCGCTGATCGACAAGCCGTTCGTGCACGGGCTGGCCACCGAACAGCCGCCGATGAATATCCACGCGCAGACTGCCGTTGTCGATCAGGGCAATACGCGCGTCACATTGAATGGTAATGTGGACGTGGTGCGGCCCGCCACCAGGCAAGCGCAGGAGCTGCGCCTGAAGACCAGTACGCTGACCGTGTACCCGGATGAAGAACGCATGGAAACCGACGCCCCGGTCGAGATGCTGGTTGGCACCTCGACTGCCACCGGCACCGGCATGAAGGCCAACAACGCCACCCGCCAGATTGCGCTGGGCGGCCGCGGAACGATTACGATGCCGCCGCGCGCGGCACATTGAAGGAAGCAATGATGAAGATGAATAAACTGATGTTGTCGGCGGCGCTGCTGCTGGCCGCCGCTGCCGGCGTGGTGCACGCCGAGAAGGCCGATTCCACCAAGCCGACCCAGGTGACTTTCGACCAGCTGGACGCCGACGACGTCAAGCAGATCAAGACCTTCACCGGCAATGTGGTGCTGACGCGCGGCACCCTGCTGATGAAGTCGCCCAAGGCGGTGGTGACGGAAGATCCGGAAGGCTACCAGTTCGTCGTGCTGCACAGCGCGCCGGGTGTGCAGGCCACCTTCCGCCAGAAGCTGGACGGCGCCGGCGACCAGTGGGTCGAGGGCCAGGCCGACCGCATCGAGTACGACAACAAGACCGAGCTGGTCAAGCTGTACGCCAAGGCGCAGATCAAGAAGCTGGAAGGCGGCAAGCCCGCCAGCCAGGTCGACGGTGAATTCATTTCCTACGACAGCCGCAAGGAATTCTTCGCGGTGAAGAACACGGCCAGCGGCGAGAGCAAGCCGGGCGCGGGCCGCAGCACCATGGTGATTCAGCCATCGAGCAAGCTGGCAACGCCGCCTGCGCCGACCACCCAGCCTGCACCGGGGAAATAAGATGGAAGCATCCTGCGGTAGCACCCTGATCGTCAAAGGCTTGCAAAAGACCTACGGCAAGCGCCAGGTGGTGCATGACGTGTCGCTGCAAGTCGAATGCGGTGAAGTGGTCGGCCTGCTGGGGCCGAACGGCGCCGGCAAGACCACCTCGTTTTACATGATCGTCGGCCTGGTGCCGTCGGACGCCGGCAGCATCGATATCAGCGGCACCGATATCTCCTCGCTGCCGATCCACCGCCGCGCGACGATGGGCCTGTCCTATCTGCCGCAGGAAGCGTCGGTGTTCCGCAAGCTGACTGTGGAAGAAAATATCCGTGCCGTGCTGGAAATCCAGAAAGTGGACGGCAAGCCTTTATCCAAGGCTGACATTGATGAACGGCTGAATACCCTGCTGGCCGATTTGCAAATCGAAAAGCTGCGCGAAAACCAGGCGCTGTCGCTGTCCGGTGGCGAGCGCCGCCGCGTCGAGATCGCGCGCGCCCTGGCCACCAATCCGCGCTTCGTGCTGCTCGATGAACCTTTCGCCGGGGTCGACCCGATTGCCGTGATTGAGATCCAGCGCATCGTGCGCTTCCTCAAGGAGCGCGGCATCGGCGTCCTCATTACCGACCACAATGTGCGCGAGACGCTGGGCATCTGCGACCGCGCCTACATCATCAACCAGGGGACGGTGCTGGCTTCCGGCCGTCCGGACGACATCATCGCCAACGAGTCGGTGCGCCGCGTCTATCTGGGTGAACATTTCCGTATGTAAGTCTTCATGAAACAGTCTCTGCAACTGCGCACGTCGCAGCACCTGGCGTTGACGCCGCAACTGCAACAGTCGATCCGGCTGCTGCAGTTGTCAACGCTGGAGCTGCACCAGGAACTGGAACAACTGCTGATCGATAACCCGCTGCTGGAACGCCTGGACGATCCGCTGGACCATTCGCTGCGCCTGCTGGCCGATGGCGCCATCAGCCAGCAGGCGCCGGCCGGCGAAGCGCCGCCGGAAGGCCCGCCGGGCGAGGCGCCGGCGGCCGAAGCCGACACCTACGATGCCCCGGCCGCCGACACTGAAAGCACCACCCCCGATGCCGACCTGGACTGGGGTGACTCCGGCCGCAGCAAGAACAACGACGACGAGGAAGCGCGTCCGCAACTGGAAGCCCATCACTGCACGCTGCGCGAGCATTTGATGGAACAGATGCGGGTGACGGTGCTGGAAATGCGCGACCGCGCGCTGGTGGAGCTGATCATCGACGCGCTTGACGAAAACGGCTACCTGGAAGAATCGCTGGAAGAAATCCACGCGCGCCTGCCGCCAGAGCTGGAGATTGAAATCGAGGAGCTGCAGACCGCGCTCAAGCTGCTGCAAAGCTTCGACCCGATGGGCGTGGGCGCGCGCAATGCGTCCGAGTGCCTGGCGATACAAATCAGGCGTTTGCCCGGCGTGCCTTTGGTGACGCGGCGCATGGCCCTGGCCATCGTGGAAAATCACCTGACCTGGTTTGCCCAGCGCGACTTCAACAAGCTGAAAAAAACCCTGCTGTGCGATGACGAAGACTTGCGCGAAGCGCAGGCCGTGATTCGCCAGTGCAATCCGCATCCGGGCGCGGCGTTCGCCTCCGATGTGTCGGACTATGTGGTGCCGGATGTGATCGTCAAAAAATCGCGCAACGGCTGGCAGGTCAGCCTGAACAACGACGTCATGCCGCGCCTGCGCGTGAACGCCATGTACGCCAACCTGCTCAAGCAGGGCAAGGGGGAAAGCGCCATGGGCGCGCAATTGCAAGAGGCCAAATGGCTGATTAAAAATATGCGCCAGCGTTTCGATACGATCCTGCGCGTGGCACAGGCGATAGTAGAAAGACAAAAGAACTTTTTCTCGCATGGCGCCGTCGCCATGCGCCCCCTTGTGCTTCGCGAAATTGCTGATACACTGGGACTACACGAGAGCACTATTTCTCGCGTAACAACTCAAAAATATATGCTGACCCCGCACGGCATGTTTGAGTTGAAATATTTCTTTGGTAGCCATGTCGCCACCGAAGCTGGCGGGGAAGCAAGTTCGACGGCGATACGTGCCTTGATTGTGCAATTGACAGGAGCTGAAGACCCGAAAAATCCTTTATCCGACAGTAAGATTGCGGACATGCTGGGAGAACAGGGCATGGTGATTGCGCGACGGACTGTTGCCAAGTATCGCGAAGCTCTCAAAATCCCGCCAGTAAGCCTCCGCAAGTCTTTGTAGTGTGTTGGTTCCTGCGCGCCCGGCAGCAATGGGCACCGCACTAACCGTCAGAAGCGACTTATCTTTAGGAGTGTGTATGAATCTCACCATCAGTGGACATCATCTCGAAGTGACCGCAGCGATTCGCGAGTACGTGCAGAACAAGCTGGAACGGGTCACCCGCCACTTTGATCAAGTGATTGATATTGCTGTCATCCTGACCGTAGATAACCTTAAAGAGAAAGAGAAACGCCAGAAGGCTGAAATCAATCTGCGTCTGTCCGGTAAAACCGTCTACGTGGAAAGCCTGTCGCAAGACCTGTACGCCGCCATCGATACCCTGATCGACAAGCTTGATCGCCAGGTCATGAAGTACAAATCCAAAGTTCAATCGCACGGGCACGATGCCATCAAGCATATCCCGGATAGCTACGAACCCGCTGCCGCCGCCCTATAACAACGGCCCCGGCACATACAACTAAGGGCGCATGAGGGCGCCCTTTTTTGATCCTGCCCTGTTAAACGATTTTCTAAATCTTGGCAAGCTGCATTGGCGTTTACACAACGCAACGCAAATCTCTCTGGAATTTACAGTGCTGGAATGGTTTAATCATTAAGTTAAACGTTTTCCTATAACTACAAAGAGAGACTACACGATGAATCAACTCGCGATCCGGCCGCTGAGCGCGGCAATTGCCTTGATCTGCCTGTCCAGCGCCTGGGCACAGGAAGAGCCCGCGACGGTGGTGGTGTCCGGCATCCGCAAATCGTATGCCGACGCCGTCAACATGAAGCGCGACACCCTGGAAATTACCGACAGCATTTCATCCGACGGCCTGGGCCGCTTCCCTGACCTGAACGTGGGCGAGGCCATCCAGCGCATTCCCGGCGTGCAACTGAACCGCGAAGCCGGCTCGCGCAACGCCACCATCAACTTGCGCGGTCTGCCTGGCACCTTCGCGCTGACCACGATTAACGGCATGTCGTTCGCCCAGCCGGTGCTGAATGGATCGACCCCGCTGGGGGCGTTCAACTCGGACATTTTCAGCGCGGTGACGGTGCTGAAAAGCCCGACCGCGGCAGAACAGCCGGGCGGCCTGAGCGGCAACATCGATTTGCGCATCACCTCGGCGCTGGCGCGCAAGGATGGCGGCGGCATCACCGTGGGCGACGAATATGACGAGCTGGGCCGCCTGACCACGCCGAATGCCACGGTGTCCTGGAACAAGCACTTCGGCAAGGATCTGGCGGTGTTTGGCGTGTATGCCTACAAGAAAGAAGATTTCCGCCGCGATTCGACCCAGATTCAGGATTACGATCAGCTGACGGCAGCCAACCTCGGCATCACGCAAGCGCAGTTCGACGCGCGCTATCCAAAGTCGGAATACGCCAAGGGCATCCTGTTCCCCGGCCAGATCCGCCAGACCGTGACCGCCAACACCGGCGCCACCCACAGCGGCGCGGCCGGCGTCGGCTGGCGCATGAACAGCGAGACCAAGCTCAACCTCACTGGCTACTTCAGCGACCGCAAGCTCGATGCCTCCAACCAGTACCTGAACTATATCGACCCGACCGTCAATTCGCCGATCACCAACCTGGGGCCGATCTTCACCATCGATACGCCGAGCGGCAAGCAGGCCATGATCAATTCCTACGATTACGCCAACGCCAGCATCACCGACTCGCTGCGCTCGGCGCCGCAACGCCAGCGCACGCATGGGCTGAGCGCCGATGTCGATTGGGAGAACGACGACTGGCACTTCAACGGCGCGCTGCACAGCTCGCGCGCAGAAAACCGCCAGGACCAGCTGTCGATTGACATCGTGCAATCGGCGCGCACGCTGCCCGGCGCCAATGGCACCTATGGCCACTACTACTCGGGCGGCACCGACCTGGCGCAGTCCATCCTGACCCTGTTCACGCCCACCGCCAGCCACATCAATCCGGGGCCGTACGACCAGCGTCCCGGCACCTCGGTCACGCAGGCGCGCAACAATGGCAACGACCGCTTTGGCGTGACCGGCACCAACGGCCGCGCGCTGACCTCGGTGGATGCGGTGCAGGCCACGGCCGAGCGCAGCTTTGAGGAAGGCTTCTTCAAGTCGGTCAAGGCCGGCTTGCGCGCCGAGAACAATGACTTCGTATCGAGCGGTACGCGCAACACCGCGCAAGGCATCAACTTCGCGGCCATCCAGCCCTCGCTGGCGATTGCCAATCCCTATCTCGACACCTTTGCCGGCGGCTACATCCCCGGCTACACCAAAAACTGGGTGGCGGTCGATATTCCTGCGGTGCTGAACGCGGTCAAGCCGGTGACGGTGCTGCCGGGCCAGACGCTGACGCCGTATGGCCTGGTCAACAACGACGCCGATCCGGGCTTCTCTTCATATAACTTCTCGGTCAAGAACCGGATCGCTTCGGCCTTCGTGTCCAGCATCTGGGGCACCAGCGTGCTGGGCATTCCGCTGAAGGGCAATCTGGGCGCGCGATACGAGACCACGCGCGAAACCGTCAATTCGATCGATACCAGCAACCAGACCGTCACCATCCCCGGCGGCACCAAGGTGGTGACCACCAAGACCCCGCGCGAGTTCGAGCAGCGCTATCGCAACTTCCTGCCGTCGCTGGTGGCCAAGGCTGACCTGAGCGACAAGCTGGCGCTGCGTGGCGCCGCCTACCGCACCTTTGTGCGGCCGCAGCCGCGCGATATCACGCCGTCCACGGTGGTGACCGAACCGGCGCAGGGCGCCACCACCCCGACCTATAACGTGGTGCTGGGCAGCGCCGACCTGAAACCGTACACCGCCAATTCCTTTGACCTGGCGCTGGAGTGGTACAACCGGCCGAACGGGCTGGTGGCGCTGACCGTGTTCCAGAAAGATGTGAAAGGGCTGGTGGGGCCGGTGCGCGACGTCAACCGTCTGTGCCCGGCCGATGCCACCGCCTTGGGCCTGGGCCACCTGAGCGTGGTGGGCAGCAATTGCATGAGCGATATCCTGGTCAATGTCGGCACGGCGGAAGCGCCGTCGCTGCAGCCCGCACGGGTGGTCATCACCGGCCAGACCAACCAGCAGAAGATCAAGGTGAACGGCGTGGAGTTCAACGTGCAGCAGAATCTGGACTGGCTGCCGGCGCCGTGGAATAACCTGGGCGGCGCCTTCAATTACGCCTACACCACCATCAAGGGCAAGAACGACGACGGCTCGGCGGCGACGCTGCCGGGCGTGTCGCGCAATAATTACAACCTGATCGCTTACTACGAGACCAAGACCTGGGGCGTGCGCGCGGTGTACAACTATCGCGACGATTACGACCTGGCGGCCGGCGGCACCTTTAACGGCGCGGCGCGCTCGGTCAAGGCGCGCGGCCAGTTGGACATGTCGGCCAGCTACACCTTTGCCGGCAATTACAAGATTTCCTTCGACGCCTTTAATATGACCAACTCGGTGCGCGAGGAATACGAGGGCTCTTACCTGAAGCCGCGTCGTCTGGATGTGGACGGCCGCACCTATCAGGTCAAGCTCAGCGCGACTTTCTGACAGGAGCATCATGAAATTATTTATACCATTATTGTTGGCCGTGTCGGCGGCGCAGGCCTGCCCCGATGCGCCGCCGGCGCGCAGCGACATCGAGGCCAACAGCTATTACTCGGACAAGCATCACTCGGTGATCGATCCGGTGTTGCGGGCCAAGAACATCGCCGCCAGCAAGCCGATCGAGGATTTCCTGGCGCAGGTGGCGCGCGATGCGAACGGGCAGGGCGACCCCGCCTGCGCGCTGTCGTGGCTGGCCAGCTGGGGCGAGCAGAAAGCCATGCTGGGCAAGATGTCGAGCGAGCAGGCTTACTACGTGCGCAAGTGGACCCTGAGCGGCATGGCGCTCAACTATGCGCGCATCCGGCAGCAGGCCACGCCGGCGCAGCGCGCGGTGATCGAGGGCTGGTTCAAGGCGCTGGCCGACGCCACCATCGCGCACGCGGATGCCAAGAAGGGCGTCCGCAACAACCATTACTACTGGGAAGGCCTGGCGGTGACCGCGGTCGGCGGCGTGACCGGCGAGACGCGCTATCTGGACTGGGGCCGCAAGGTGCTCAACCATGCGCTCGGCCAGATGGAGGCCGACGGCGCCTTACCGGCCGAGATGGAACGCGCCGGCAAGGCGCTGCATTACCAGGTGTATGCGGCCACGCCGCTGGTGTTCATCGCCTCGATCCTGGATGTGCACGATCCGCGTCTGGATACGCTGGTGGCGTTCACGGTGGCCGCTTCGGCCGATCCATCCGGCATCGCCAAACGCACCGGTGTGGAGCAGGATCGGGTGGGCAGCCGCGAGGTGACGACCATTTACAACCGGCACGAGGGCAAGCCGCCACCGCCGCCCGGCAAGGCCCTGTGGCAACCGCGCATGGGCGGCGCACTGGATGTGCCCAATCCGCTGGAGCATCTGCAGTAGAATGGGCGGATGAGCGAATACATCCACACCAGCATCAGCAACGGCACCGGCCTGATCGTACTGGACCGGCCCAAGGCCCTCAACTCCCTGTCGCTGGACATGGTGCGGGCGATTACGCAGGCGCTGCTGGCGTGGCGCGATGACGCCGCGGTCGATGCCGTGCTGATCCGCAGCAGCAGCGAGAAAGCCTTGTGCGCCGGCGGCGACATCCGCTTTTTCTACGACGCCGGCAAGACCACGCCGCAGGGCGGCAGCGCGCTGGTGGAGGATTTTTTCACCGAGGAATACGCGCTCAACCACCTGATCCACTTTTATCCGAAACCGTATATCGCGCTGATGGATGGCGTGGTGATGGGCGGCGGCATGGGCGTGGCGCAGGCCGGGCCTGACGCGCGCGTGCGCATCGTTACCGACAAGACCCGGATGGCCATGCCGGAAGTGAATATCGGCCTGTTCCCGGACGTCGGCGGCAGCTACTTCCTGTCGCGCGCGCCGGGCGCGCTGGGCTATTACCTGGGCGTCACCGGCGTCACCATCAACGCTGCCGACGCCCTGTACGCCGGCCTGGCCGACCATTACGCGCCACTGGCCGACCGCGCCGCGCTGGACGCCTTGCTGAGCGCCACGCCGGGCGTGGACCTGCCGCGCGCCTTGGCCGCCTATGGCGCCGGCCACCACGCCGGCGACAGCCAGCTGGCTGCCAGCCGCACCGCCATCGACCGTCACTTCAGCGCTGGCTCGGTGCCCGCCATCATCGCCTCGCTGCAGGCGGATGGCAGCGAGTTTGCCGCCCACACCCTGGCAGTGATGGCCACCCGTTCGCCGCTGATGATGTGCGTCACGCACGAGCTGATCAAACGCGGCGCGACCCTGGACGTGGCCGGCTGCCTGCGCATGGAACGCGCCCTGGTGCGGCGCAATTTCGAGCACGGTGAGGTGATTGAAGGCGTGCGCGCGCTGGTCATCGACAAGGACAATGCCCCCCAATGGCATCCCGCCACCCTGGGCGAAGTGCGCGATGAGATGGTGCAAGCCATGTTCGCCCCGGTCTGGCCCGGCTACGCCCATCCCCTGCGTCATCTGTGACAGCGGCCGGCCGCCGCGACGGCGGCCGGGATGTCGCGCAGCGCCAGGATGCTGCGGGCGGCGTCGCGCTTGACCGCTTCTTTCGGCATGCCGTACACCACGCAGCTGGCTTCGTCCTGAGCGATGGTGTGGGCGCCGGCGTCGCGCATTTCGCGCAGGCCGCGCGCGCCGTCGTCGCCCATGCCGGTCATGATCACCCCCAGCGCATTGCGGCCGGCGCAGTGCGCCAGCGAGCGGAACAGCACGTCCACCGATGGCCGGTGGCGGTTGACCGGCGGCGCGTCCCTGATCTCGACCCGGTACTGGGCGCCGCTGCGCTGCAGCACCAGGTGGCGCCCGCCAGGCGCGATCAGGGCGCGCCCGGGCAGCACGCGGTCGCCGTCCTCGGCCTCGCGCACCTCGATCTGGCACAGCTGGTCGAGACGGCGCGCGAAGGCGCCGGTGAAGTGCGGCGGCATGTGCTGCACGATGACGATGCCCGGGCACACCC
Organism: Duganella sp.; assembly: GCF_039595735.1. Classification (NCBI taxonomy): domain Bacteria; kingdom Pseudomonadati; phylum Pseudomonadota; class Betaproteobacteria; order Burkholderiales; family Oxalobacteraceae; genus Duganella; species Duganella sp. The sequence continues at coordinate 46,986 of NZ_JBCNLB010000014.1, read as the reverse complement.
GCGGCAGCGCGCCCAGCACGTATTCCAGCGCCTGCGTGCCGCCGGTGGAGGTGCCGATGCCGACCACGCTCTCGCTGCCCAGCACCGGCGCCGGCGGCGTGCTCGGCAGCACCACGTCGGCGCTCAGCCGCGGCGCCGGCGGCGCCAGCGCCGCGCGTGCCGTCATGGCGCCCAGGTTGGCGCGCGCGGCCGCCTTGATCACGCTCGCCATGTCGTCGCCGCTGTCGAGCAGGAACTGGCGCAGCCCCAGCTTGGGCTTGGCGATCACGCTGACCGCGCCGGCCGCCAGCGCCTGCATGGTGGTTTCGGCGCCCTGTTCAGTCAGGGTGGAGCAGATCACCACCGGCGTCGGCCGCTCGCGCATCAGGCGCCGCAGGAAGCTGATGCCGTCCATGCGCGGCATTTCCACGTCCAGCACGATCACGTCCGGCCAGTCGCGCGCCATGCGCTCCATGGCGTACAGCGGGTCGCTGGCGGTGGCGATGACGCTCAGCGCGGGATCGGCCGCCAGCAGCGCGGACAGCACCTGGCGCACGGTCGCCGAATCGTCGACGATCATCACCTTGACCGGCTTCACGCGCCGCCCAGCTTGCGGTAGATCGAGGGCTGCACCAGCGCCAGCTGGGTGCTGACGCGGTTCAGGCTTTCCGCGTGGCTGACGATCAGCCAGCCGCCCGGGCGCAGCAGGGCCTGCAGCCGCTGCACCACCGCGCACTTGGTGTCGTGCGGGAAGTAGATCAGCACATTGCGCAGGAAAATCACGTCAAACTCGCCCAGCGCCGGCAGGCGCGCGTTGAGGTTGATCTGGCGGAAGCTGACGCGCGCGCGCAGGGCCGGATCAATGATGGAGGTGCCGGCATGGCAGCCGACGCCGCGCAGGCAATATTGCTGGCGCAGCTCGCGCGGAATGGCATCGAAGGCGGTCGAACGGTAGGCGCCGGCTGCGGCCTGTTCCAGCACCCGCGTGCTGAGGTCGGACGCCAGCACTTCCCACGGCTGCTGGCCCAGCGCCTGTGCCAGTGTCATGGCGATTGAATACGGCTCCTCGCCGCTGGAGCAGGCCGCGCTCCACACCCGCACCGGGCCGCGCTCGCGCAGCGGCGGCAGGATGGTGTCGCGCAGGAAGTCGAAATGCTGTGGTTCGCGGAAAAAATAAGTCTCGTTGGTGGTCAGCAGATCGACCGCGGTTTGCAGTTCGGCGCGATCGTCCTGCAGATGGCGGAAATAGGCCGCGTAACTGTCCCAGCCATGGTCGCGCAGGCGCCGCGCCAGCCGCCCGGCCACCAGCGCGCGCTTGGCGTCCGACAGGTGGATGCCGGCGATGCGGAACAGCAGGTCGCGGAACAGCTGGAATTCCCGTTCGCTGAGAGGCGGTCCGCACGGAACCGCCGACTGGCGCGCGCCCATGTTCAGGCGACGTCGGCCAGCTGCGCCAGCTCGTCGACCGCCAGCACGCGGTCGCTGTCCAGCAGGATCACGAAACGGTCGCGCACCTTGCCCATGCCGGCGATGAAGTCGGCACGGATGGCGGCACCGAACGCCGGCGGCGGCGCGATCTGCGCCGGCGGGATGTCCAGTACGGCGTTGACGGCATCGACCATGATGCCGATGTCGTGGGTGGCATCGTCCGCGCGCGCCTCGACGATCACCACGCAGGTGCGGCGGGTCGGGGCGCCGGCCTGGCGGCCGAAGCGTGCAGCGAGGTCGACCACCGGCACCACGGCGCCGCGCAGGTTGATCACGCCGCGGATAAACGCCGGCAGGCAGGGCACGGTGGTGAGTTCGCCGTACTCGATGATTTCCTTGATGCCGAGAATGCCGATGGCATACACCTCGCTGCCCAGCATGAAGGTCAGGTATTGCTGGCCGCCCGGCGCGGCAGGAGCTGCGTCCATGGCCGCTCCTAGTAGCGCACGAAGCCGGGCGGCGTGCCGACGGCCGCGCGTGGCGCGCGTACGGCTGGACGCGGCTGCTGGCGCGCGGCGGTGGCAGCCGGCACGGGCGCCGCCGCTGGCGTGCCGGCGGTCGGTTCGGACAGCGTAAAGAATTGCATCAGCTGCTGCAGCTGCACCGCCTGATCGCCCATCTGCTCGGCGGTGGCGGCCAGTTCCTCGGCGGCGCCGGCGTTCTGCTGGGTGGCCTTGTTGAGCTGCTCCATGGCGCCGTTGATCTGGCCGATGCCGGACGATTGTTCGCTGCTGGCCGAGGCGATTTCCTGCACCAGGTCGGAGGTCTTGGTAATGGTCGGCACCATGCCGTCCAGCAGCTGGCCGGCGCGCTCGGCCTGCTTGACCGAGCGTGCGGCCAGGTCGCCGATTTCCTGCGCCGCCACCTGCGAGCGTTCGGCCAGCTTGCGCACCTCGGCCGCCACCACGGCAAAGCCTTTGCCGTGCTCGCCGGCGCGGGCGGCTTCGATGGCCGCGTTCAGGGCCAGCAGATTGGTCTGGTAGGCGATGTCGTCGATGATGCCGATCTTTTGCGCGATCGACTGCATGGCGCCGACCGTTTCGCGCACGGCGGCGCCGCCCTCGGTGGCCTCGGCGGCGGCCTGGCTGGCCATGCCGTCGGTGACCTTGGCGTTCTCGGTATTCTGCAGTACGGTGGCCGACATCTGCTCGATCGAGGCCGAGGTTTCCTCCACCGAGGCGGCCTGTTCGGAAGCGCCCTGCGACAGCGACTGCGCGGTGCCGGAAATCTGTTCCGAGGCCGAGGACAGCGATTCGGCCGCCGCGCGTACTTCGCCGATCACCTGCGCCAGCTTGCTGATGGTGTTGTTGACAGTGTCCTTGAAGTCCTTCAGCTGTCCCTGGTAATTGCCTTCCACGGTGCGGGTCAGGTCGCCCTGTTCCATTTCCGCCAGCACCGCCACCGCCTCGTTGACCGGCAGCACGATGCCGTCCAGCGTCTGGTTGACGCCGGCCACCAGGCGCTGCCAGCCGCCGACGAACAGCCCGGTGTCGGCGCGCTGGTCGAGCTGGCCGTTGGCGGCGCCCTCGATGATGGTGGCGGTCTGCGCCAGCAGGTCGCTCATCATCTTGACCAGCGCATTCAGGTTGGCCTGGATGATGCCGTACAAGCCTTGGTAATTGGTCTCCAGCGGCGGCGGGATCACGCCCTTGGCGATATGGTCCACATACTCGGCGGTGATGTTGAGCGGCTGGGCCACGGCGTCGAGAATGGCGTTGATGCCGCGGCTGGCGTCTTTGAGGCGGCCCTCCGGCAGGCGGTCGAAGTTGATGCGGGTATCCAGCTTGCCGGCCAGCGCGTCCTGCACGCAGGCGGTCAGGTCGCCGGTGAAATGCATCAGCTCGGTCCGGTCTTCCCATTCCACCACCGCGCCCAGGCGCTTGCCGTCGCGGTTGAAGATAGGCATGGCCTTGAGGCCGAAGGTGCGGGCGCCAATCGTGATCTGGGTGCGGAACAGCTTGGTGAACTCGCTCAGCATCTTGCGCTGGTGCGCCGGATTCTTGTGGAACTGGTCGATGTTCGAACCCAGTAGTTTGTTGGCGTCAAACGAGGGGAAGATCTGGCGGATGTCGGCTTCCGCCACCCGCATCATCTCCACCACTGCCGGGTTGACGTAGTTGATGTTCAGGTCGGCGTCGGCCATCATGATGCAGGTCGAAACGATTTCCATGCCGCTGCGCAGGCGCTGCAGGCTCAGCTCGTCCTCGTGGCGCGCGGCCGCGGTCTGCTGCATGCGCTGCAGCTGCGCCAGCACCGGCGTCAGCGCGTCGTCGCCCAGCTCGTCGATGAGCGGGCCGCTCTCGTTGTCGCTCAATCCTTGCAGAACTTGCAGGACGGTGTCGATGCGTTCCTGACGTATGCGGTTGCCAAAGAATGCCATGTGTGTCTCCTGATGAAATGGTGGTGCCGACGGCGGGCCGGCTTACGCCGCGATCCGGGGCGGGGAAGCTTGCGCTGCCGGCGACCCGCCGGCCAGGGTGAAGAATTGCATCATCTGCTGCAGCTGCAGTGCCTGCTCGCCCATCTGCGCGGCGGTGGCGGTCAGCTCCTCGGCGGCGCCGGCGTTCTGCTGGGTGGTCTGGTTGAGCTGCTCCATGGCGCCATTGATCTGGCCAATGCCAGACGATTGTTCGCTGCTGGCCGAGGCGATTTCCTGCACCAGGCCGGAGGTCTTGGTAATGGTCGGCACCATGCCGTCCAGCAGCTGGCCGGCGCGTTCGGCCTGCTTGACCGAGCGCGCGGCCAGGTCGCCGATTTCCTGCGCCGCCACCTGTGAGCGTTCGGCCAGCTTGCGCACCTCGGCCGCCACCACCGCAAAGCCTTTGCCGTGCTCGCCGGCGCGGGCGGCCTCGATGGCCGCGTTCAGGGCCAGCAGATTGGTCTGGTAGGCGATGTCGTCAATGATGCCGATCTTTTGCGCGATCGACTGCATGGCGCCGACCGTTTCGCGCACGGCGGCGCCGCCCTCGGTGGCTTCGGCGGCGGCCTGGCTGGCCATGCCGTCGGTGACCTTGGCGTTCTCGGTATTCTGCAGTACGGTGGCCGACATCTGCTCGACCGAGGCCGAGGTTTCCTCCACCGAGGCGGCCTGTTCGGAAGCGCCCTGCGACAGCGCTTGCGCGGTGGCGGAAATCTGTTCCGAGGCCGAGGACAGCGATTCGGCCGCCACGCGCACTTCGCCGATCACCTGCGCCAGCTTGCCGATGGTGTGGTTGACGGTATCCTTGAAGTCCTTGAGCTGGCCATGGTAATTGCCCGCCACGGTGTGAGTCAGATCGCCGTGTTCCATGGCCGCCAGCACCCTGACCGCCTCGTTGACCGGCAGCACGATGCCATCCAGCGTCTGGTTGACGCCGGCCACCAGGCGCTGCCAGCCGCCGGCGAACAGGGTGGCGTCGGCCCGTATGCCCAGCTGGCCGCTGGCGGCGCCCTCGATGATGATGTCGGTTTGCGCCAGCAGCGTGCCCATGGTGGCCACCAGCGCGTTCAGGTTGTCGCGGATCACGCCGTACTGGCCGTGGTAGGTGGTGCTGATCGGCGGCGGGATCACGCCCCTGGCGATCTGTTCGACGTAGCTGGCAGTGAGGTTGAGCGGCGTGACGATGTTGTCCACGGTCTGGTTGATGCCGTCCACCAGCGCGCGCCAGTCGCCGCTGAAGAGCGCGGCGTTGGCGCGCCGTTCAAGCTGGCCCTCGGCAGCGCCCTGGATCAGCACTCGGGTCTGGCTTTGCAGCGCGTTCATGGTGGCGATCAGGTCGTTGAGGTTGTCGCGGATCAGCCGGTACTCGCCCTGGTAGTCGGTAGCGATGGGCGGCGGCATGACGCCGCGCGCGATCTGCTGGACATAGCCGGAGGTCACCAGCATCGGCCCGGCGATATTGCTGACCATGGTGTTGCAGCCCTCGACCAGGCGCCGGAACTCGCCCTGGAACGGCGCGGGATCGGCACGTGCCTCCAGCCGGCCCTGGGCGGCGGCGCGCGTCAGCTGGGCGGTGGCGGCGGTGACGCCGCGCAGGGTGGTCTGCAGGGTGGCCAGCGCGGCCATGATGCTGTGACGGTCGCCGGCGCGCAGGGTGATGCGGGCGTCGAGGTCGCCGGCCGCGAACTGCTGGGCCAGCCGGGCGGCGCGGGCCGGCTCATCGCCCAGCTGGCGGCGCAGATCGGCGGTGATATACCAGCCCAGCGCGGCCACCAGCAGCAGCGTGGCCGCCGTCAGGCCCAGCGAGAGCAGCAGGGCGTGCTGTTTGGCTTCGGCCGCGCGCGCCGCGCCTTGCCGGCCCAGCTCGACGTTGTAGCTGAACTGTTCGCTGATCAGGTCGCCGATCTGGTCGGCGATGCCGGCCAGCGCGGTCAGCGTGGCACGCGCGCCGGCCTTGTCTCCGCCGTCGCGCGAGGCCTGCAGCAGGGCGTCGATCTCGCCGTCGTAGCGCAGCGCCAGTGCCTTGATCTGGTCCAGATAGCGCTGGTCGCGGCTGTCGTTGACGCAGCTGGCGCCCTGGCAGCCGGTGCTGGCATACAGGCGCACGGCGTCAAAGGTGTCGCGCCGCTTGCGCTGCAGCTGGGCCTCGATGCGCGCATAGTCGCGCGGGTCCTGGCTGAGGATGTGCTGGTTGAGATGGAGGCGCACGCGCATCTGGCTGGCGCGCAGGCTGTCCAGGATGGTCAGGCTGGGCGCGGTGTCGCGGTTGCCGAGGTTGGCGTCCTGGTAGACCTGGTCGATCAGGTGGTGCGAGGTGGCCGCCAGCAGCACGATGCCGCCCAGCGCCGACAACACCAGCAACAGCATTTTCCGGGTGATGGTCATGCAGCCTCCGTGGTTTGCTGGCGGATCAGTTGGCCGACCAGCTCGGGTACATTGAGGATCAGCGCCACCGCGCCGTTGCCGAGAATGGTGAAGCCGCCGATGCCGCGCAGCTGGCTGAAGACTTTACCGAGCGGCTTGATGACGGTCTGGAATTCGCCCAGCAGATGGTCCACCACCAGGCCGACGCGGCGCCCGCCGTAGCGGATCACCACCACGTTTTCGCGCCGCAGCGGGGCCGGCGCGGCTCCAAACAGCTGGCGCAGCCGCACGAACGGCAGCACTTCGCCGCGCAGGTTGATGTAGTGGTTGTCGTTGGCCTCGGCCGCCTGCTCGGCGCTCAGTTCGATGCACTCGACCACCAGGGCCAGCGGCACCACATAGGTGGCCTGGCCGACGCCGATCAGGAAGCCATCAATGATGGCCAGCGTCAGCGGCAGGCGGATGCTGACAGTGGTGCCGCGGCCTTCGCTGCTGGTCAGCTCGACGCTGCCGCGCAGCGCCGCGATGTTGCGCTTGACCACGTCCATGCCGACCCCGCGCCCGGACAGGTTGCTGACCGTGTCCGCGGTGGAGAAGCCCGGTTCGAAGATGAGGTTGTAGATGTCGCGTTCGGCCAGCTGGGCGCCGGGCTCGATCAGGCCGCGCTCGGCCGCCTTGGCCAGGATGCGCTGCTGGTTCAGGCCGCCGCCATCGTCGGCCACCTCGATCACAATCGTGCCGGCATCGTGGTAGGCATTCAGGCGCACGGTGCCATGGTCCGGCTTGCCGGCGGCACGGCGCGCGGCGGCCGGCTCAATGCCGTGATCCATGGCGTTGCGCACCAGGTGGGTGAGCGGGTCGGCGATCTTTTCCACCACCGTCTTGTCGAGTTCGGTATCGGCGCCGCTGATGGCCAGCCGGATATCCTTGCCCAGCTCGGCCGAGACATCGCGCACCACGCGCTGAAAGCGGTTGAAGGTGGCGCCCACCGGCACCATGCGCAGGGTCAGCGCCGAGTCGCGCACCTGCTCGACCAGGCGCGTGACCTTGGTGGCCGATTCCAGCAGGGCCGGCGCGGCGGCCTGCTGGGCGGCCAGGCCGGCGCTGGCGCTGGCGATGATCAGTTCGCCCACCAGGTCGATCAGCTGGTCCAGCTTGGCGGCGTCAACGCGGATCAGGTTGGCTTCGGGGCCGCGTGCGGCGCGGGCTGGCGAGGCTGCGGCCTGCTCGCCGGCAGCGCTCGACACGGCAGGCTTGGCGGCCTCGCCGGCGTGATTGGCAATATGTGCGGTATGGGCACCATCGGCATCCTCGGCGTCGGGCGCCATGGCCGCCTCCAGCGCGGCCGGCGTCAGGCTGCCGCACAGAACCAGCAACTGGTCGATGCAGCTATGCTCCTGTGCCGCGCGCAGTTCGATCAGGCGGCGGAAGTCGGCGCCGCTGCTCCCCGGCGGCAGCAGGCAGATGCTGCTGTCCTCGCGCACGAACTCGAAGGCGCCATCGATGGCGGCGTGGCCGGCGCTGCTGAGGAAGCCGATTTCGTAGCCGAAGTAACTGCATTCCGGGTCCAGCGCGGGCAGGGGCGGCAGGGCGCCGGTGACGGCGGCGCAGTGGACGATCTGGCCCAGCGTGCGCAGATAGTGCAGGAAGGAGAGCGGGTCCATGCCGTAACGCAGCACGTCGGCGTTGAAGCGCAGCGACAGATGCCAGTGGCCGCTGCTGGCGCTGGCGGGCGTGGTGCCCGGCATGGCGGCCTCATCGACCGCGCCTGCCGGCAGTGCATCGACGCCCAGATAGCTTTGCAGCTCCGCGCCGAGCGCGCCGCCGGCGGCGGCGCAGGCAGCGTCCGGTTCTTTGCCGGTGGCGGCCAGCGCCACCAGCGCCGTCAGATAGTCGCTGACCGACAGCAGCAGCGTGGCCAGCGCCGGCGTGATGGCCAGGCGGCCGGCGCGCACCTGGTCCAGCACACTTTCTGCCACATGGCTGCAGGCCACGATGTGCTGCAGGCCGAACAGGCCGGCCGAGCCCTTGAGGGTGTGGACCGCGCGGAACAGCGCATTAACGGCGTCGGCATCGGCGCCGTCCTGCTCGATATGCAGCAGGCCCGCTTCCATTTGTTCCAGCAGCTCGCCGGCCTCGGCGATAAAGGTCGGCAAAGCCTCGTGCATCATGCCAGCTCCTGCAGCCCGTCGGCGTCGAGTTCAGCGCTCAGGCCGCAGATGGCCAGCACCTCGCGCAATTGGGCGCTGTGGTTGATCAGGCGTAGTTGGTTGCCGAGCGCGCGCGCATGGCGTTTGGCGCCCACCAGCAGCTGCATGCCGGCGCTGTCGATGCTGGTGACCTGCGCCAGGTCCAGCACCACCAGGGGGCCGGCGTGGACCGCGTCCAGCAGCCAGCGCTGGTCCCGCGCGGCGGTGAATATCGTCATCTCGCCGGCGGGCGCGGGATGGATGATGGCGGCAGTATCGGACAAGGGCTGGCTCATGGCGGGCGTGGCGTGATGTGGTTAGGGCAGGATCAGCTTGGAGACCGCGCTGAGCACGGTCTCCGGCTGGAACGGTTTGACGATCCAGGCGCGCGCGCCGGCCGCCTGGCCGGCGGCCTTGCGGGCGTCGCCGGCTTCGGTGGTCAGCATGACGATGGGCGTGAACTTGTAGGCCGGCAGCTGCTTGGCGGCCTTGACGAAGGCGATGCCATCCAGCTTGGGCATGTTGACGTCGCTGATGATCAGGTGGTACTTGCGGCCATCCAGCTTGCTCAGGGCGTCGTCGCCGTCGCAGGCCTCGACCACGGTATGGCCGGCGCCGCGCAGGGTGATGCCCAGCACCTGGCGCAGGGAGGCGGAGTCATCGACGATCAATATGGTTTTGGACACGAGTAAATCCTTGGCGGGTTGGCGGGTTAAAAGAAGGTGACGGCCTCGGCCTGTTGCGGCGCACGCCCCAACTGCGGATGGTGCTGTTCCGGCGCGGTGTAGCTGGCGGCCAGCTCGGCCAGCCAGGTTTGCGGATCGGGCGGCGGCGCGGTGTGGTCGTCCAGGCGCACGGCCAGCTTGTGCATGTCGGCCCGTACCTGGCCCAGGATCTGGCTGATCCGGTCCTGGAACTGCAGCGAGACCAGCACCTGCTCCAGCTCGTGGCCGACCGCGCTGCTGTGCTCGCGCATATCGTGTGCGGTCGCGGCCAGGGTGGCCGTGGCGCCGCGGAAATCGCTGACCACCCGTTCGATGATGGCGGCCGCGTTGAGCAGCGCCTGCTGATCCTGGCGCGCGTATTGCTGCGACGCTTCCAGGGTGCCGTTCAAGGCCCGGTTGACGGTGTCGATGGTGTCGGCAATCTGCTTGCCGGCGGCGCCCGACAGCAGCGACAGCTCGCGCACCTCGCGCGCCACGACCGCGAAGCCGCGCCCGGCCTCGCCGGCGCGGGCCGCTTCGATGGCGGCGTTGAGCGCCACCAGATTGGTCTTGCGCGCCACTTCGGCCACGCTGGCCGCCAGTCCGCGCAATTCGCTGGTGAAGCGCGCCAGGCCGCCAACCTGTTCCAGCAGCGCGCTCTTGGCGGCCAGGGCGTCGCGCAGCGCATTGGTGATGGAGTCGAGCTCTTCGTGGCTGCGGTTGAGCAGGTCGAGCAGGACGCCATCGTCGCCGGCGTGGCTGGCGGCCACCGCGACGCCAACCCGGCGATGGATTTCAACGAAGCGCTGGGCCAGCGCGGTGATGGCTTGTTCGGTCTGCTCGCTGGCCAGCTGGACCTGGTCCGACCACACCGGCAGCACGCTGCTGCACAAGGCATCCAGCCCTGGGGCGGCGGTGTCGGCCAGAGGCTGGGTGGCCGTGGCCAGCCGGCGCCAGGCCAGCGCATAGCCGCCTGCGGCCGCCAGCACCAGACCGGTCAGGCGCAGTGCCAGCGGCATGCCGGCCGGCAGCACGGCCGCGGCGGCCAGCGGCAGCGCCAGCAGCGCCAGCACGCGGGGTGCGCGGCGCAGCCAAGCGCGGCTGGGTGCGTCGAAATTTCGGTCCATCTGGGGCGTCTCGAAAAAGGAAAGCGGGAGACGATGATGGCGGAAGGGCTGGGGTCTTGCCTATAAGATATAACTTAATTTTCCGTAAGGAAAATAGATATTCTCGTAGGGAAATCCTGATCGGGTAGTAGGGGGTCAGGATTGCTCGCGGTGGCGCAGCACCACGCGTTCGGTGGCATGGAAGTGGGCGGCCAGCTTTTCCGCCATGTAGACCGAGCGGTGCTGGCCGCCGGTGCAGCCCAGCGCCACCGTCAGGTAGCTGCGGTTGTCGCTTTTGAAGGCGGGCAGCCATTTTTCCACGAAGGCGCGGATGTCGTTCAGCATTTCACCGGCGCTGGGCTGGGCGTCGAGGAATTCGATCACCGGCGCGTCGCGTCCGGTCAGCGGACGCAGGCTGAGGTCGTAATAGGGGTTGGGCAACGCGCGCACGTCGAACACGAAGTCGGCGTCCATCGGCACGCCCAGCTTGAAGGCAAACGATTCAAAGAACAAGGTCAGCGGCGAATGCGCGGTCACCACCAGGTCCTTGACCCAGCCGCGCAGCTTGTTGGCGCTGAGTTCGGAGGTGTCGATCACGTGGCCCAGCTTTTCAATCGCCGACAGCCGCTCGCGTTCCTCCATGATGCATTCGATCAGGGTGCGGCGCGCGGCCGGATTCTGGCCCGGGCGCAGTTCGTGCGACAGCGGGTGGCTGCGGCGGGTTTCCGAAAAACGCGCCACCAGCGAGTGGGTGTTCGCGGTCAGGAACATCACCTTGACGTCGTGGCCCTCGGCGCGCAGGCGGTGCACATCGGCCGGCAGCGAGGCCAGCGATTCGGCGCTGCGCGCATCGACCGCCACGGCCAGCGCCTGCAGGCCTTCGTCCGTCAGGGTCTGGACCAGGCTGGAAAGCAGGGCGGGCGGCAGGTTGTCGACGCAGTAGTGTCCCGTGTCTTCCAGGACGTTGAGTGCGACGGATTTGCCGGAACCGGAGATGCCAGTGATAAGTACGATGCGCATAGCCGCGATGATACCATCGACTGCTTAGTCGCCGCTCATCGCCTGTCGTTGGTGGAGCAGGGAATTCGTGCAGCGCAGCTGCGCGCCTGCGGAACGGCCGCGCCTTGCAAGGCGCGGCTCCTAGGCAACATTAAGGTCATGGGCGGGGCTAGTCCCCGCTCATGGCCTGTCGTTGCCGCTCCATGAATTCTTGCAGGGTGTCGATGCCGCGCAGTTGCAGGATGGTGTTGCGTACGGCCGCTTCCAGCAGCACCGCGATGTTGCGGCCGGCCGCCACCGGGATCACCACTTTGCGGATCGGCAGGCCCAGCACGTCCTCGGTCGGGAACTGGAACGGCAGGCGCTCCACTTCCTCGTCGGCGGCGCCACGGCGCACCAGGTGCACGATCAGCTTCAGGCGCATCTTGCGGCGCACCGCCGTCTCGCCAAAGATGGCCTTGATGTCCAGCAGTCCCAGCCCGCGTACTTCCAGCAGATTCTGCAGCAGCGCCGGACAGCGGCCTTCAATCATATTCGGCGCAATGCGTGAAAACTCCACCGCATCATCCGCCACCAGGCCGTGCGAACGCGAAATCAATTCCAGGCCCAGCTCGCTCTTGCCGAGGCCGGAATCGCCGGTGATCAGCACGCCCACGCCCAGCACGTCCATGAACACGCCATGCATGATGATGCGCTGCGCCAGCTTCTTGGACAAATACACGCGCAGGAAGTCAATCACCTGTGCCGCCGGCAACGGGGTGGAGAACAGCGGAATATTTTTCTCGTCGCAGATGGCCAGAATGTCGGGCGGCGTCTCCAGCCCCTGGGCGATGATCAGCGCAGGCGGGCCGCCGGCGATCAGCTCGCCAATCACATGGGCGCGCGTCAGCGACTTGAGGCGCTGGTAATAGTTGATTTCCTGATGCCCGAATACCTGGATACGGCCCGGGTGGATGGTGTTCAGGTGGCCGACCTGGTCGGCGGCTGAGGCCACGTCGCCGGAAATCAGGCGCTCGCCGCCGGGGAAGCCGGCGAACCAGCCAAGCTGCAAACTTTCGCGATTGTCGTCGTAAAGCCTTTGTATCGTCAGCGGAGTTTGCAGCATGGGGCATGTCACCAGGTTAGTTGAACTAACCCTAGTTTAACCCCATCGTTGCCGCTCAGCCAGCAGCTTGCAGGCTGGGTTGCCAGTTGATGATGCGGCTGTACACCGCTTGCGGATCGGTTTCCGTGCTCAGCGCGGTGCGGAAGGCGTCGTCGGAGAACATTTCGGCGATTTCAGACAGGATCTCCAGGTGCTGCTGGGTCACGTGATCCGGAATCAACAGGAAGAACAGCAGATTGACCGGCTTGCCGTCCGGCGATTCAAACGGAATCGGCTCGGCCAGGCGCACAAACGCCGCCAGCGGCGATTTCAGGCTCTTCATGCCCTTGATGCGGCCGTGCGGCACGGCGACGCCATGGCCCAGGCCGGTCGAACCGAGGCGCTCGCGCGCGAACAGATTGTCCGAGACGGTGGAGCGGGCGATGCCGCAATTGTTTTCAAAGATCAGGCCGGCTTGCTCGAAAGCGCGCTTTTTGCTGGAGACTTCCAGATCCAGCTGCACATTTTCCAGAGAGAGTATTTTGCTAAGGTTGTTCATAATACGACGTCAAATGTTGCAACGCACAAGGGTGGCATGCGAGCAGAATTATAGGCTTGTTTCTCTGCCGTGTAACATGAAATCGCTCTGCCACCGTTGTATTGGCGTTGGACGGTGCGCCGCTAAAAATGCACTTCGGAAAGGAATCGCTATTTCCGCACCGTATTCGTCGAAAACACCGGTATTTGCTTGGGAACCGGGCCGTTTTGCCGTTTTTTTACGCGTTTTTCGGCCGCGAGGGCCGTAGCGCGTGAACTGCACGCTGATCGCCCATCATACGCCGGTTTGTTGCGGTTTGATTGAAAAAATTATTACGTTTATTGACGCGCGCCACGCAGGTTGGGCGGCTTCTGTGCCGTGCTGAAATTGCTGCGCCATGGATTGATGTCCAGCCCGCCGCGCCGGGTGTAGCGCGCGTACACGGCCAGCTGCTGCGGCTGGCACTGGCGCAGGATGTCGACAAAGATGCGCTCCACGCACTGCTCGTGGAATTCATTGTGCTCGCGGAAACCTATCAGGTATTTGAGCAGGCTTTCCTGGTCGATCTGCGGGCCGCTGTAATGGATTTGCACGCTGGCCCAGTCCGGCTGGCCGGTGACCAGGCAGTTCGACTTCAGCAGGTGCGAGACCAGTTTTTCTTCCACCGGCTCTTCGTCATGCGCGGCTTGCAGGAGCTCTGGCGACGGGCTGTAGTTGTCGACTTCAATGTCCAGGCGGTCCAGCAGCAGGCCGTCCAGTTCGCCCATCTCCACCATGCCGAATTCCTCGGGCTGGGTCAGGATGATGTGGACATTGCCGCCGGCGGCGGCCGACAGGTCTTGCTGCAGCAGCTGCTTGAGCGCGGTCACGCTGTCCAGCCTGGTCTGGTTGAAGGAGTTCAGGTACAGCTTGAACGACTTCGATTCAATGATGTTGGGCGTATCGGCCGGGAAGGTGATGCGGGCGATCGCCACCTGCGGCTTGCCGCGCTGGTTGAGCCAGGAGATTTCGTAGGCGTTCCAGATATCGACGCCAAAGAACGGCAGGGTGCCGGACAAGCCCAGCTCGTCGCGCTTGCCCTGGCGCGGGATCGGGAACAGCAGTTCCGGCGCGTAATCGGTGCGGTAGGCGGAGGTTTTCCCGAGCGGGGACTGGTCGGCGGTGTTGGTCATGGCGGTATCGGTATTTCAGAGATGGACGGCATGGTAACGCAAACCATGCCGTCCTGCCTGGTTTAGCCCAGGAACAGTTTGTAGACGGGATTCTGGCTCTCATCCCAGTAGCGGTAGCCGAGCGTGGCGAGGAATTGCGCGAAGTCGCTCATTTCCTCCGGCGGCACCTGCAGGCCGATGACGATGCGGCCGACGTCGCCGCCCTGGCTGCGGTAGTGGCACAGCGAGATATTCCAGTTCGGCGCCATCGAATCGAGGAAGCGCATCAGCGCGCCCGGGCGCTCGGGGAATTCGAAGCGGTACAGCAGCTCGTTGTCGGCCAGCGCGCTCTTGCCGCCCACCAGATGGCGCAAGTGGGTCTTGGCCAGCTCGTCGTGGGTCAGGTCCAGCGCCTTGAAGCCATGCTCCTCGAAGCGGCGCGCCAGCGTGGTGGATTCGCCGCGGTCGGCGATCTGCACGCCGCAGAACACGTGGGCGTCATCCTTGTCCGAGATGCGGTAGGTGAACTCGGTAACGTTGCGCGCGCCGACCAGCTTGCACAGGCGCTTGAAGCTGCCGCGCTGCTCGGGCAGGGTGACGGCAAACAGCGCCTCGCGCGCTTCGCCCAGCTCGGCGCGCTCGGCCACAAAGCGCAGGCGGTCGAAGTTCATATTGGCGCCGCAGGCGATGGTGATCAGGGTTTCATGCTTGATCGGGTCCTTGGTCAGGGCGGCCCGCTCGATATACGCCTTGGCGCCGGCCACGGCCAGCGCGCCGGCCGGTTCCAGGATGCTGCGGGTGTCGGTGAACACATCCTTGATGGCGGCGCTGATGGCGTCGGTGTCGACAATGATGATGTCATCGACATATTGCTGCGTCAGGCGGAAGGTTTCCTCGCCCACCAGGCGCACCGCGGTGCCGTCCGAGAACAGGCCGACATCGGTCAGCGTCACGCGTTCGCCGGCCTTGATGCTGCGCGCCATGGCGTCCGAATCCAGGGTTTGCACGCCGATGATCTTGATGTCGGGACGGATGGCCTTGACGTAGGCGGCCACGCCGGAAATCAGGCCGCCGCCGCCGATGGCAACAAAGATGGCGTGGATCGGGCCGGAATGCTGGCGCAGGATTTCCATGCCGATGGTGCCCTGGCCGGCGATCACGTCGGGGTCGTCAAACGGGTGCACAAAGGTCAGCGCCTGTTCCTTTTCCAGGGTCAGCGCGTGGTTGTAGGCGTCGGTATAGGATTCGCCGTGCAGCACCACCTCGACGTCGCCGCCGCCGCGCGCCTTGACGGCGTCGATCTTCACCTGCGGCGTGGTGGTGGGCATGACAATCAGCGCCCGGCAGCCGAGCTTGGCGGCGGACAGGGCCACGCCCTGGGCGTGGTTGCCGGCCGAGGCGCAAATCACGCCGCGCTTGCGTTGCGCGTCGCTCAAATGGGCCATCTTGTTATAGGCGCCGCGAATCTTGAAGCTGAACACGCTCTGCATGTCCTCGCGCTTGAAATAAATCCGGTTCTCGTAGCGCTGCGACAGGGTCGGCGCCAGTTCCAGCGGGGTTTCATCAGCCACGTCATAGACGCGGGCGGTCAGTACTTTCTTCAGATAGTCGGTAGTCATGGTCTGCAAACAGAATATTGTTAGCTCCGGGGTCAGGTCCGCCATTTCTACACGGTCTCTGCCGTAGCGTTCGCTACGGCAGAGACCGTGTAGAAATGGCGGACCTGACCCCGGAGGTGGGCGATGCTAACTATCCGGCGGGTGACCGGGGGGAGCAGGGGCGCTGATTCTGGCGGGTGGGCTGGAATCGGACTGTTCAATCGTGCGGTGTGCGACTCATTATAATGGCACCTTTCCTATCCGCCCACCAAACCATGATCGAATCTGCAATTACCTGGCTGCTGCACCTGATCGCCGCACCCAAGGTAGGCCTGACTTCGGTCTTCATCATCAGCCTGGTGTCGGCCACGCTGGTGCCGCTCGGCTCGGAACCGGCGGTGTTTGCCGTCATCAAGGCCAATCCAGCACTGTTCTGGAGCGCGATCTTTGTCGCCACCGTCGGCAATACGCTGGGCGGCGCCATCGATTACTACATCGGTTGGCAAGCCAAGCAAAGTTTTGCCAAGGAACGTAAAAGCCGCTGGTTCCACTGGCTGGAACGCTATGGCGCCAAGACCATGCTGCTGGCCTGGCTGCCCGGCATCGGCGATCCGCTGTGTACCCTGGGCGGCTGGCTGCGGCTGCCATTCTGGCCCAGTATTGCCTATATGGCGGTCGGCAAGTTCCTGCGCTACCTCACCATGACCTCGCTGCTGTTGTACGTGCCGGACGGCGTGTGGCACCGGATCGGGCAAATGATGGGCTAATTTGGTGCAAGTTATCATATTGCCGCATAAGCTTATGCATAAATTTCATTCAGTTTGCGGCAGTAGATTGGCATATTCTTGCGCGATCCCCGCATAAATTTCGAATTTTTGCCGGATTTTGTGCGGGGCCAGAGCCCCTCGGCGGTCTAAGGCTGTTCCCGCGTGGTGCGTCGCAATAGGCTAGAATGACCCTCCCGGGTTCTGTCTACAGTCCAAATCGCATAATGAACGCCCCAGCACAAATCCAAGCTTTACTGGCGGAAACGCCCCACGGTCCGGAGGCCACGCGCCTGCGGGAAATTCCTTACAACTACACGTCGTTTTCCGATCGCGAGATCGTGATCCGGCTGCTGGGCGAGGAATCGTGGTCATTGCTGGACGCCCTGCGCGGCGCGCGCCAGACCGGCCGCTCGGCGCGCATGCTGTACGAGGTGCTGGGCGATATCTGGGCGGTGCGCCGCAATCCGTATCTGCAGGATGACCTGCTGGATAACCCGAAGCGCCGCCAGGAACTGATCAATGCGCTGCATCACCGCCTGGCCGAGGTGGACAAGCGCCGCCTGAATGTGGACGAGGCCGAGAAGGATGAGGCAGCCCGCCAGCGCAGCGCCAACGTGGCCAAGCTGCTGCAGGCGGCCGGCAAGGCGGTGGCCGACTTCGGTGAGGAATTCAAGCAGGTTTACGACCTGCGCAAGCGCACTTACAAGGTGCTGGGCCGCTACACCGACAAGCACAATATCTGCTTTGACGGCATGAAGCGCATCACCCACGTGACCGACGCCACCGACTGGCGCGTCGAGTATCCGTTCGTGGTGCTGACCCCGGACAGCGAAGAGGAAATGGCCGGCCTGGTCAAAGGCTGTATCGAGCTTGGCCTGACCATCATCCCGCGCGGCGGCGGCACCGGCTACACCGGCGGCGCCATTCCGCTGACGCCGATGTCGGCCGTCATCAACACCGAAAAGCTGCTCAACATGGGCGCGGTGGAGATGAAAGTGCTGCCGGGCCTGGACAAGGAATACGCCACCATCTACACCGGCGCCGGCGTCATCACCAATAAGGTGTCGGAAGCCGCGGAAAAAGCCGGCTTCGTGTTCGCGGTCGACCCGACCTCGGCCCATGCGTCCTGCATCGGCGGCAATATCGCCATGAACGCGGGCGGCAAGAAGGCCGTGCTGTGGGGCACGGCGCTCGACAACCTGGCTTCGTGGCGCATGGTCGACCCCCAGGGCGACTGGCTGGAAGTCACCCGCCTCGACCACAATCTGTCGAAGATCCATGACACGCCGCTGGCCCGCTTCAAGCTGGAATGGACCCATCCGACCGCCAAGGGCGAAGCCAAGGGCGCGCCGTTCAAGACCGAGATCCTGGAAATCGCCGGCCGCGTGTTCCGCAAGGAAGGCCTGGGCAAGGACGTGACCGACAAATTCCTGGCCGGCCTGCCGGGCATCCAGAAAGAGGGCACCGACGGCCTGATCACCTCGGCGCGCTGGATTCTGCACAAGATGCCGAAGTTTACCCGCACCGTCTGCCTGGAATTCTTCGGCCAGGCGCGCGATGCAATTCCCTCGATCGTGGAAATCAAGGATTACCTGGACGGCCTGCCGGCCAAGGGCGCCGAGTTCGCGACCCTGCGCCTGGCCGGTCTGGAGCACCTGGACGAGCGCTACCTGCGCGCGGTCGGCTACGCCACCAAATCGAAACGCGGCGTGCTGCCGAAGATGGCGCTGTTTGGCGACATCGTCGGCGACGATGAAAACGCCGTGGCGCAAGCCGCCTCGGAAGTGGTGCGCCTGGCGAACACCCGCGTGGGCGAAGGCTTTATCGCCGTCAGCCCGGAGACGCGCAAGAAGTTCTGGCTGGACCGTGCCCGTACCGCCGCCATCGCCAAGCACACCAACGCCTTCAAGATCAATGAAGACGTGGTGATTCCGCTCAACCGCATGGGCGAGTACACCGACGGCATCGAGCGCATCAACATCGAGCTGTCGATCAGGAACAAGTTACAGCTGGTGGAAGAACTGCAGGACTTCTTCGCCGCCGGCAATCTGCCGATCGGCAAGAGCGACGACGCCGACGACAGCGTCGGCGACGCCGAAATGCTGGGCGATCGCGCCCAGCAGGCGCAAGCGCTGCTGTCGCAAGTACACGGTCGCTGGAACTATCTGCTGGCCGAGCTGGACAAGCCGCTGGCCGCCGTCACCAGCGACCTGGCCGCGCATGGCCTCGACCGCCTGCTGCCGGTATTTGGCGAGCGCCTGAAAACCCAGCCGGACGCCACCCTGTTTGACGTGGTGCAGGACCGCACCATCCGCGTGACGTGGAAGCAGGAAATCCGCGCCCAGCTGCGCCAGATCTTCAACGGCGCCGCCTACAAGCTGATCCTGGACGAATGCACCGCGATCCACAAGCGCGTGCTGCGCGGCCGCGTGTTCGTGGCGCTGCACATGCACGCCGGCGACGGCAATGTGCACACCAACCTGCCGGTCAACTCGGATCACTACGAGATGCTGCAGCTGGCGCACCAGGCCGTGGCGCGCATCATGACGCTGGCCCGTTCGCTGAACGGTGTGATTTCGGGCGAGCACGGCATCGGCATCACCAAGCTGGAATTCCTGCAGGAAGACGAGATTGGCCCGTTCCGCGATTACAAGATGCGGGTCGATCCGGAAGGCCGCTTCAACAAGGGCAAACTGCTCAACACGCCGGGCATGGAAGCCGACCTGCGCAACGCCTACACGCCATCGTTTGGTCTGATGGGCCACGAATCGCTGATCATGCAGCAGAGCGATATCGGCGCGATTGCCAACAGCGTCAAGGACTGCCTGCGCTGCGGCAAGTGCAAACCGGTGTGCTCGACCCACGTGCCGCGCGCCAACCTGCTGTACTCGCCACGCGACAAGATACTGGCGACCTCGTCGCTGATCGAAGCCTTCCTGTACGAAGAGCAGACCCGTCGCGGCATCTCGATCAAGCACTGGGAAGAATTTGAGGACGTGGCTGATCACTGCACGGTCTGCCACAAGTGCGTCACGCCCTGTCCGGTCAACATCGACTTCGGTGACGTGTCGATGAACATGCGCAATCTGTTGCGCAAGATGGACAAGAAAACCTTCAATCCGGGCAAGGCGGCGGCCATGTTCTACCTGAACGCCACCGATCCGGCCACCATCAACGCCACCCGCGCGGCGATGGTCGGTCTGGGCTACAAGGCGCAGCGCCTGGGCAACGACATCCTGAAGAAATTCGCCAGGAAGCAGACCAAGGCGCCGCCGCCAACCGTGGGCAAGCCGCCGGTGCGCGAGCAGGTGATTCACTTCATCAACAAGAAGATGCCGGGCAACCTGCCGAAGAAGACCGCGCGCGCGCTGCTGGATATCGAGGACGACAAGGTCATTCCTATCATCCGCAACCCGAAGACCACCAATGCCGACACGGAAGCGGTGTTCTACTTCCCGGGCTGCGGTTCGGAGCGCCTGTTCTCGCAGGTCGGCCTGGCGACCCAGGCCATGCTGTGGGAAGTCGGCGTGCAGACCGTGCTGCCGCCGGGCTATCTGTGCTGCGGTTATCCGCAACGCGGCTCGGGCCAGTACGACAAGGCCGACAAGATGATGACGGACAACCGCGTGCTGTTCCACCGCATGGCCAACACGCTCAACTATCTGGACATCAAGACCGTGCTGGTGTCGTGCGGTACCTGCTATGACCAGCTGGCGACGTATGAGTTCGAAAAGATCTTCCCGGGCTGCCGCATCATGGACATCCACGAGTACCTGATGGAGAAGGGCGTCAAGCTGGAGGGCGTCACCGGTACGCGTTATATGTACCACGAGCCTTGCCACACGCCGATGAAATTGCAGGAAGCGACCAAGACCGTCAACTCGCTGATCACCACGCATGACAACGTCAAGATCGAGAAGAATGACCGCTGCTGCGGCGATTCGGGCACGCTGATGGTGGCGCGTCCGGACATCTCGACGCAGGTGCGCTTCCGCAAGGAAGAGGAAGTGGTCAAGGGCGCCAACAAGCTGCGCGCCGACGGCTTCGATGGCGAGGTGAAAATCCTGACCAGCTGCCCGGCCTGCCTGGGCGGCGTCTCGCGCTACAGCGAGGATGCCGGCACCACCGCCGATTACATCGTGGTGGAGATCGCCAAGCACCTGCTGGGCGAGAACTGGATGCCGGATTACGTCAAGCGCGCCAATGATGGCGGCATTGAACGGGTGCTGGTGTAAGCATGGCCTGCGATCTGTGCAATTTGCTGGCTGCGCCGGGCGCGGCGTTGATCTGGGGCGATGATCGCTTGTCGGTGGTCGCGGTGGACGAGGCCGAGTATCCGGGCTTCACGCGCGTGGTGTGGCATGACCACGTCAAGGAAATGACCGATCTGCCGGCCGAAGACCGCGTGCGCATCATGGACGTGGTGTGGGCGGTGGAATCGGCGCAGCGCGCGGTGATGGCCCCGGAGAAGGTGAACCTGGCCAGTTTTGGTAATATGACGCCGCACGTGCACTGGCACGTTATCCCGCGTTACCGCGACGATGCGCATTTCCCCAACCCGACCTGGGCTGTGGCGCAGCGTACCTCGTCGGCGGACGTGCTGGCGGCGCGCCGGGCGCTGCTGCCGGCGCTGCACGCAGCCATCGTCGAGAAAGTGAAAGCATTATGAGCAAGCCTGTCCCTACCGGTCTGACGGTCCACAACAAATCCCGCGTGCTGGGTATTGAGTTTAGCGACGGTGCGTCGTTCTCGATTCCGTTTGAACTGCTGCGCGTGTATTCGCCGTCGGCGGAGGTGATGGGGCATGGTCCGGGGCAGGAAGTGCTGCAGGTGGGCAAGCGCGAGGTGGGCATTGCCGGCATCGAGCCGGTGGGCAATTACGCGGTGCAGCCGACCTTCAGCGACGGCCACAACACCGGCATCTTCACCTGGGAATATCTGTACAAGCTGGGCAGCCAGAAAGATGCGCTGTGGGCGACCTATATGGACCGCCTGCACGCCTCCGGCTTTGAAGGCGACAGCGGCCGCGAACCGGGCATCTCCCTGACCGGCCCATCCACGCACCAGCACGGTGGCGGAGGCTGCGGCAGCGGCTGCAAGCACTAATCCGTCAGGTGGTCACGCCATCCATACAGAATCCGTGCCCGTGCCCAAGGCGATAGCAGCCGCAGCTTTTCCACGTCAAATTTGTATGGTCTGTCAGCATGCGCTGGACGAGGAACCCGCTTCATATTTGCGACGGACCAGGCGAAACGCGGGTCTTTTCGAAGTTTTTCCGCTTCTTCGCGATGCCGAATGTCCGATGCGTGCATTTCGTCGAGCTCTGCTTTGCTTGCAGGATCTATTTCCGGTATTTCAATGTCAGCTGGAATTTCGACGCCAAAGAGTTTCATAACTGTTCTCCAGCAGTTCAAAAGGTGTCACCAATTCCGGAAGCAAATACTCCCCGTCATTAATTAGCATCTTGAGCAGTCGCATCTTCTCGGCGTTGGCAATATCGGTGCAATTCCAGGTCATTAAAACTTCGCAATGACTATGCGTCGCACAAGCGATATGAAATGCTGCCCAATGGGCCTTCGCGATTAGACCTCCCCCACTTATCAAGAGTTCCTTCATACATCTAATTTCTTCGTTATCTTGAAGAGATACCAGATGTTGAATAGTGGCGATACGGTGCATTGCGCGTAACGGGTCACCACTCTTGATTTCCTGATGTACAAAGTCAGAGACAAAAGTGTTGGAGGGATCGCTACGGGTGTGCCACCAAAGTTGGGTGAGTTGCTGGCAGGCGCGGGTGATGGGGTTGGGGCTGAGGGGATCTGTCAGGTGACAGATGATGGAGGTTTCGAGGTAGATGGTTGGCATGGCGGCCTCGCTTGTTGAGCTGCCAGCGTAGGCGGCTCAACAAGCGAGGGTTTGTGGCGCGTCAACTGTGTGCTACTTCGGTTGCCAGGCCCACACGCGGCTGGCGATGTTGACGGCGTTGGGGATCAGCTTCTGCTGATAGAACAGATCGGCCACGCGCTGCTGGTTGGCGGCGATGTCGGGCGTCACCGGCGTGGCGCCGAAGCGGGTGCGCTGCATCCATGCCGCCACGATGTCGGCCGGCACGCCCGTCTGCTGCGTCAGCAAAGCGCTCACTTCCTTCTGATGCTCACGCGCCCATTTGCCGGTCAGTCTGACCTGCTCCAGCAAGGCCGATACCAGTTGCGGCGACTGCTCCGCGAACTTGCGCGAGGCGAGGTAGAAGCCGTTCGCCAGCGGCAGCCCGGTGTAGTCGCTCAACACGCGTACCTGATAGGCTTTCTGCGCCGACGCGAAGTAGGGATCCCACACCACCCACGCATCAATGCCCTTGCTGACAAACGCCGCCCGCGCATCCGATGGCGACAGATAAATCGGCGTGATGTCACTGAACTTCAGTCCCGCCTTCTGCAAAGCGGAAGCCAGCAGAAAGTGCGAGCCTGAGCCTTTTTGAAAAGCCACGCGCTTGCCCTTCAGGTCCGCCACCGAGCGGATCGGAGAATCCTTCGGCACGAACAGCGCCTCGCTGTTGACTGGCGCCGGCTCCGCGCCCACGTACAGCAAATCCACGCCGCCCGCCTGCGCAAAGATCGGCGGCGGCGCGCCGGTGCTGCCGAAATCGATGCTGCCGGCATTGAGCGCTTCCAGCATCTGCGGGCCGGCCGGGAATTCAATCCATTTGATCTGATGGCCGGGTAAAGTGGCACCCTGCGTCTTCATCATGCTGAGCAAGCCAGCGCTCTTCTGAAAGCCGATCCTGATTTCGGCCGCCGACGACAGCAGCGGCGCCGCCAACAACAAGCAAATCCATTTCTTCATCATCTTCCTTATGCGCTCTCGCGCTCTATCAATTCGCAGGCCAGCAGGTTCAATCGCGTATCCTGTGCCGGTGCGGGCAGCACGCCCAGTTGTTCCAGTATGCGCAGCGCGGCAATCTCGCCGATCTCGCGCCCCGGTGGACGGATGGTGGTCAGGCCAGGCAGCAGCAGCGGCGAAAAAGCGTAGTCGCCAAAGCCGACGATGGCGCATTGCCGCGGTATCTTCAATCCGGCGCGCTGCCCCGCCAGCAAAGCGCCGGCGGCCAGGTTATCGTTGGCGAAGATGATCGCCTCGACCGGCTTGCTGCGTCTGGCCGGCGACAAGGCCAACGCTTCAATCGCCTGCTTGCCGGCGTCGAACGGCGCTTCCGCTGTTGGCGCGTAAATGATCGGTTCAAGACCATGCTCGCGCATCACCACCTCGTAGCCATCGCTGCGGTCCACCGCGCTCAAATCGCCGGCAAGGCTGTTCTGCACGAAGGCGATGCGGCGATACCCCTTGGCGTACAAATAGCGCGCCGCCTGTTCGCCCACCGCGTTGTTGGAGTAGCCGACCTGGATCGGCTTGCGGCGCGGCTGATAATCCCAGGTCTCCACCACCGGAATGCCGGCCGTCGATAGCAGCTTTTCCGTCGCGCGATTGTGAAAGCGTCCTACCACCGCCAGCGCGGCCGGCTTCCAGCCGAGGAAGGCGCGCACCGCATTTTCTTCCTTGGCGGTCGAGAAATAACTGGACGCCAGCAGCAGCTGATAGCCGTGGCGGTTCAGTGTGTCGCTGAAGGTCTGGATGGTGTTGGCGAAAATGGGGCCGGAGATATTCGGTATCACCATGCCGACCACGCGGCCATGCGCCGACGCCAGACCACTGGCGGCCAGGTTGGGCACGTAGCCCAGCTCTTTCACCGCCGCCGCAATGCGTGCGCTGCGCTCGGCCGCTACGCGCCCTGGATCGCTGAAATAGCGCGAGACGGTAATCGAGCCGACGCCGGCCAGCCGCGCCACATCATGAACAGTGGCGCGGCCCGATCCGCGGCGCTTGCGTGGTGCTGTTGGTTCGCTCATGGCTGCATATTCTGAAAAAACATATCGATGATTTTTTTAATTCTTTGACTTCAAACCGACCCGCCGCGACACTGAAAAAAGGGTACCGGTACCACTTTATTGTAGCGAACGACCTGCCGAGCACTAAGCTGGTTCTTCGATGAAGAAAGTAGGTTTTCCGTATATGGCGCAACGGGCGCTTTCAAATCAAGGGATCACGAAATGAAGAACAACATCACATTTTTCGGCGCGCTGACGGTCGGCGCTGTGCTGGTCAACAGTGCGTATGCGGAGGCCGATCCGACGCCAATCACCAGCCGCGACGACAGCGCTTCCGTGCCCAGCGTGACCGTGAATGCCACACGCCGCAACGCGTCGCTGCAGTCGGTGCCGGTGGCGGTATCGGTGCTGGATGGCGAGGCGCTGACACAGGCGAACCGCACCAGCATCGACACCATCGTGCAGGAAGTGCCAAGCGTGACCTTCCGCCAGCAGGGCGGCAACAAGGATTCGACCATCTTCGTTCGTGGTATCGGTACCATCTCGACCTCGCCGGGCGTGGAGCCGACCGTATCGACCGTGATCGACGGCGTGGTGTACGCGCGTCCGGGCCAGGCCACGCTGGACCTGCTGGATATCGAGCACATTGAAATCCTGCGCGGCCCGCAAGGCACGCTGTTCGGCAAGAACGCCTCGTCCGGCGTGTTGAATGTGATCGGCCGCAAATCGTCGCAAGAGACCACCGGCTTCGTCGATGCCGCCTATTACGAAGGCAATGAAAAGCGCGTGCGCGCTGGCGTGTCTGGCGCCATCCAGCCGGGCGTGGTGGCGGCATCGATTACTGGCCTGTACGCAGATTTCGACGGCAATGTCGATAACGTCCACGCCGGCGGCGGCAAGCTGAATGGCTATGACCGCAAAGGCGTGCGCGCCCGCGTCGACATCACGCCGAACAAGGATCTGGATATCGCCCTGATCGCGGACTACTTGCGCTCGAATTCCTCGCCGGCGTTCACCGCCTACAAATCGACCGCCGCCGCCTTCACCGCCGGCATCGCGCCGGTGGTGGCCGGTCCGGAGAACCGTCAGGTGAATGCCGATATTCCTGCTGACATCCGCGACAAGAACAAGGGACTGTCGGCGCAGGTCGATTATCGCTTCAACGGCTACACGCTGACTTCCATCACCGCCGTGCGCGATTGGGATAACACCCAGTACACCAGCACTTCGGCCATCGGCAACGCGGCGGAAGTGGCGCGCATCACCGCGGCCTTCCCGGCTACGCGCGATATCGGCACCGTGGATTTCAGCCAGGCGTCGCAAGAGTTGCGTCTCGCCTCGCCAAAAGGCGGCTTCGCGGATTATGTGGTCGGCGCCTACTACCTGCACGGCAAGGACCGCGAGACTTATCAGCGCATCGTCAACAATGGCACGGCCATCAACTCCGGGCGCGCGGATTATGGCGTGAAGAGCGACAGCTACTCGCTGTTCGGTGAGAGCACCCTGAATTTCTCGCCAGTGTGGCGTGCGATCGCCGGCGCGCGCTGGACCAGGGATGAACTGTCCTATGACCACAAGCGCGTGTCGACGCAGAGCGCGGCCTTCCCAGGTGTGCAGCCGGCCGTGCAGAACGCCGGCTCCACCAATGAAGATGGCTATTCGGGCCGCCTTGGCCTGCAGTACGATATCTCGCGTGACGTGAACACCTACGCCACTTACTCGCGCGGCTACAAAGGACCGGCCTACAACGTCTTCTTCAACATGCTGAATCGCGACACACTGGCGCTGAAGCCGGAGACGTCGGATTCGTTTGAACTGGGCCTGAAAGCCAGCGCCTTCGATCGCAAATTGACCGCCAACCTGGCTCTGTTCAACACGAAGTATTCGAACTATCAGGCCAACTTTTACGACACCGTGGCGGGTGCCGTGGTGACGCGCCTGATCAACGCTGGCGATGTGTCGACCAAGGGCGTGGAGCTGGACCTGAATGCGCGGCCAACCCGCGCGCTGACCCTGAGCGCATCGCTGGCTTACACCGATGCCACCATCGACAACTTCAACTGCCCGCCGGCCGCTGCCGCGTCGTGCAGCCTGAATGGCAAGCCGCTGCCGTTCTCGCCCAAGTGGAAATCCTTCACCCGCGCCAACTACGCGCTGCCGCTGGAGAATGGCCTGATCGTCGATCTGTCGGCTGACTACAGCTGGCAGGCCAGGACGCAATACGACTTGTTCCAGTCGGCCGATGCGATTCAGGGCGCGTATGGCGTCGTGAACGCCGGCATCGCACTGTCGTCGCCGGTGGGCGGCTGGCGCGTGGCGCTGGTGGGCAAGAACCTGGCCAATAAATCGTACGCCACCAACCTGGTCACCTCGACCGGTTATGTCACCCGCTCCGTGCCGCGTGATGATGAGCGCTACTTCGGTATCACCGCACGCAAGGAGTTCTGATGGCCAGGAAGCTGAGTGTCGCCGCATTCATGATGCGTTATGGCCACCACGTCGCGGCGTGGCGGCATCCGGAAACGGATCTGTTGTCGAATCCTTTCAAGGTGTTTCGCGATCAGGTGCGTAGTGCGGAGAAAGCTTGTCTGGACGCGGTGTTTTTTGCCGATAGTGTGGCGCTGACTGGCGCGCCGTCGCTGGAACCTTTGACCTTGCTGTCGGCGCTGGCCGCGTCTACCGACCATATCGGTTTGATCGGCACTGCCACCACCACTTACAACGAGCCGTACACGGTGGCGCGTCAGTTTGCCTCGCTGGATTTGCTGTCGGATGGGCGGGCAGGGTGGAATCTGGTCACGTCGGATAACGCGGCGGAAGCGGCCAATTTCGGCCGCGATCAGCATGTGGCGCATGCGGACCGCTATGCGCGGGCGCGCGAATTTCATCAGGTTGTCACAGGACTGTGGAATAGTTGGGAACCCGATGCGCTGGATATCGATAAAGCCGGCCCGCTGCCGTATGACCCGGCCAGGCTGCATAAGCTGAATCATCGCGGCCAGCATTTCGCGGTTGCCGGGCCGCTGAATGTGGCGCGCAGCCCGCAGGGCCGGCCGGTGGTGGTGCAGGCTGGCGGTTCCGAGGTTGGCCGCGATCTGGCGGCGGCAACGGCGGAGGTGGTGTTCACGGCGCAGCCTACCCTGGCCAGGGCGCAGGCCTTCTACAGCGATATCAAGCGGCGCGTGGTGGAGAAGGGCCGTTCGCCGGATTCGGTGAAGGTGATGCCAGGCTTGTTCGCGGTGGTCGGCCGCACGCAGGCGGCGGCGCAGGCGAAGTTTGCGCAGTTGCAGTCGCTGATCGAGCCCAAGGCGGGGCTGGCTTTGTTGGGGCGTATGATCGGTAACTTCGATTTGTCGCCGTATCCGCTGGACGGGCCGTTGCCGGAGCTGCCGCCGACGCAGGATGGTCAGCGCAGCCGCCAGCAGCTGCTGACCGATCTGGCGCAGGGCGAGAATTTGACGATACGCCAGCTGTATGAACGCATCGCCGGCGGGCGCGGCCACTTCACGGTGGTCGGCACGGCGCAGCAGGTGGCGGATCAGATGCAGGAGTGGTTTGAGCATGGCGCGGCGGACGGCTTCAACTTCATGCCGCCAGCACTGCCGGGCGGGTTGGATGATTTCCTCGCGCTGGTGATTCCGGAATTGCAGCGTCGCGGCTTGTTCCGCACGTCGTATGAAGGGAGCACGCTGCGCGGGCATTTGGGCTTATAGGAGAACGTATGTTGGTGAGGATGCTGATATTGGCGATGGTCCTGGTGGCGGGGCAGGTTGGCGCGCAGGAGTATTTTGGCGATGCGCGCCCGGATGCACCGGAGCTGGCGGCACGCGGTCCGCTGCAAGTGGGCGTGCGCACCCTATGTGCTGGGCTCCGGCCCGAATGATCCCAAGCGGCCCAACACGCCGTTTCAGTTCAACGGCCGCGCCGCGCGCGATGCGGCCCCGCTGGGCGAGCGCTACCCGCTGGTGATCGTCTCGCACGGTTATCCCGGTTCGCGGCTGCAAATGTCCTATCTGACCGAGAATCTGGCGTCGAAAGGCTACGTGGTGGTCGCCATCGACCATCCCGAATCCACGCGCGCCGACAAAGCCGGCTTCCCCAGCACGCTGCTGAACCGGCGTCTTGATGACCTGTTCGTGCTGAACACCGTGGCCGCCTGGGCCAGGCCGGGCAGCGGCAGTTTTCTGTCCGGCGTGGCGGATACCGACATCGTCGCCCTGATCGGCTACTCAATGGGCGGCTACGGCGCCCTGAACACGGTCGGTGCCGGCATCAGCGCCGCGGCCGTGGCCTACGTCCCCGGCGGCAAGCTGGCGGTCAATCAGCAAGGCAACCCGGCGTACGAAGCCGCACGCGACCCGCGCATCAAGGCGGTGGTGGCCTTTGCGCCGTGGGGCGGCGAACAGAAGGTGTGGGACCCGGCCGGCCTGGCGGGCATCCGCACGCCGACCCTGTTCATCACCGGCGACCAGGACGACGTGGCCGGTTACCAGGACGGCGTGCTCAAACTGTTCCAGCAAGCCGTCAACGCCGACCGTTATCTGCTGACCTACGTCGGCGGGCGCCACAATGCCGCGCCGAATCCGCCATCGCCGGCGCACTGGAGCAACCCGGACGACTTCCAGTCCTATTCCGAGCCGGTCTGGGACAGCCGCCGCATCAACAATATCAACCAGCATTACGTCACCGCCTTCCTTGGTATCCATCTGAAAGCCGCGCCATTGCAGGCTTATCTGGACGATAACTGGAAGGGCTTCCCCAAGCGCGCCATGCTGGGGCTGGCGTGGCAGCACCTTAAGCCGCAATAAAAAGTGGGTCTTGTATAATGCTGGCAAATTAACAGGCCTGCATACCATGACCAACACCACTCACTTCGGTTACAAGACTGTCGCGGAAGAAGATAAAGTCCGCGAAGTTGCCAAGGTTTTCCATTCTGTCGCCGCCAAGTACGACATCATGAACGACGTCATGTCGGCCGGCCTGCACCGTCTGTGGAAGACCTTCACCATCGCCAACGCGGCCGTGCGTCCGGGCTTCAAGTGCCTGGATATTGCCGGCGGCACCGGCGATCTGGCCAAGGTGTTTGCCAGGCAGGCCGGCCCGACCGGCGAGGTGTGGCTGACCGACATCAACGAATCCATGCTGCGCGTGGGGCGCGACCGCCTCTTGAATCGCGGGCTGGTGACCCCCACCTTGCTGTGTGATGCGGAAAAGCTGCCGTTCCCGGATAACTACTTTGACCGCGTCAGTGTGGCGTTCGGCCTGCGCAACATGACGCACAAGGATCAGGCGCTGAAGGAAATGCGCCGCGTGCTGAAGCCGGGCGGCAAGCTGCTGGTGCTGGAATTCTCGAAAGTGGCGGAGCCGTTGCAAAAGCCATATGATCTGTACTCGTTCAAGATTTTGCCATGGATGGGGCAGAAGATCGCCAACGACGCCGACAGCTACCGCTATCTGGCCGAATCGATCCGCATGCACCCGGACCAGGAAACCCTCAAGGCCATGATGGAAGAGGCCGGCCTGGAACGTGTCACGTATTACAACCTGACGGCAGGTGTGGCCGCTTTACACACTGGTATCAAAATGTGATGACTGGAATGACCATGAACCTGAAAAAAATCCTGATCGGCGCTGTAATTGCCGTCTCCGCCATGTCGATGCTGGCCGAAGCGACCGCACGCCCAGCGGGCGGCGGCCGTTCGATTGGCCGTCAGTCGCAAAACGTCAGCCGCATGCCGGCCCAGCCGGCGCCGCAACCGGCGCCACGTCAGGCACAGCCTGCGCCAGCCCCAACCACGCCGCCGGCCGCCGCGCCGCAAAAGCCGAGCATGTGGAAAGGCATCCTCGGCGGCGCGCTGCTGGGCCTCGGTCTGGGCGCCCTGTTCTCGCACCTGGGCATCGGCGGCGCGCTGGCCAGCGCGCTCAGCGCGATCCTGATGATTGCCCTGCTGGCTGGCGTGGCGTTCTTCATCTTCCGTCTGATCCGCGGCAAGTCGCAGCCTGCGGCACAGCCGGCTGCGTTCGGCGGCAACAATGTCTACTCCATGCCGCCGTCGGCAGGCTCGGCAACGCCGGAAATCGGTTCGCGCCTGCAGCCTGCCGCCGCGCCGGTGCAGCAGCCGGCGCATACCCAGTGGGGCGTGCCGGGCGATTTCGACCAGGCCAGCTTCCTGCGCGTGGCCAAGAGCAACTTCATCCGCCTGCAGGCGGCATGGGATAAAGGCGATGTGGCCGATATCCGCGAGTTCACCACGCCGGAAGTGTTTGCCGAGATGAAGATGCAGATCAGCGAGCGCACCGTGGCCGACTACACCGACGTGGTCAGCATCGACGCCGAACTGCTGGGCATTGAAACCAGCGATACCGAGTATCTGGCCAGCGTCAAGTTCACCGGCATGATCAAGCCGGCGCCGGACGCGCTGGCCGAGCCGTTCCACGAGGTGTGGAACCTGGTCAAGCCGGTCAACGGTTCGAGCGGCTGGCTGCTGGGTGGTATTCAGCAACTGGCGTAAGCAAACCGGGTTCACCGGTAAAACTGGTAAGATCAAGGCCGCCCGTCATCGGGCGGTTTTGTTTTCAACCTCTAGAACATGATTTCATTGAATCCAGGCAGTTTCTCCGTGGCGCCGGCCAGCGCCGCCATCAACCATTTGCTGGCGCAGGAGCCGTGGGCGCGGCAGGAATTGCAGCGCCATGCCGGCAACATCGCCTGCATCGACGCCGGCACGGTGGCGCTGCGCCTGCGGGTGACGGCCGATGGCTATCTGGAAGCGGCGCCGGCCGACCAGGCCGCGCGCGTCACCATCCGCGTCAAACTGAGCGACCTGCCGCTGATCGCGCAAAACCGCGAGCGCGCCTTCTCTTATGTGCAGATCGAGGGCGATGCCGAATTCGCCAACGCCATTTCCAACCTCAGCAAGACGCTGCGCTGGGAAGCCGAGCACGACCTGGAAAAAGTGATCGGCCCGATCGCCGCCGTGCGCGCCGTCTCCGGCGCCCGGGCCGCGTTCGAAGCGATCAAGAGCGGCCACCAGAAGCTGGCCGAAAACGTGGCCGAGTTCCTGCTCGATGAACAACAAGTGCTGGTCCGCCCGCAGACGGTCGATGGCTACTCGGCCGACGTCACGCGCCTGCGCGACGATGTCGAGCGCTTTGCCAAGCGCCTGGCCAAACTGGAACAGAAACTGGGATCCCAATAATGCTGAAATTCTTGCGCCTGCTGAAAATCCTGCGGGTATCGGTGCGCTACGGCCTTGACGAAATCGCCATCTCCGGGCTGCGCAAGCCGCGCATCGCCAAGCTGATCGACACGGTGTTTTTCTGGCGCGACCTGTCGGCGCCGCGCGGCGAGCGCCTGCGCATGGCGCTGGAAGAGCTGGGACCGATCTTCGTCAAATTCGGCCAGGTGCTGTCCACCCGCAGCGACCTGATTCCGGCCGATCTGGTGATCGAGCTGGCGCGCCTGCAGGACCGCGTGCCGCCGTTCGATTCGAACCTGGCGATCGCGCAGATCCGCAAATCGCTGGGCGCGCATCCGGATGAGCTGTTTGCCACCTTTGAGCGCACGCCGGTGGCCTCGGCCTCGATCGCGCAGGTGCACTTCGCTACCTTGCGCGATGGCCGCCAGGTGGCGGTCAAGGTGCTGCGTCCGGGCATGAAGAAATCCATCGACGACGATGTCGCGCTGATGCACGTCGCCGCCGAATGGATCGGCAACCTGTGGGCGGACAGCAAGCGCCTGAAGCCGAAAGAAGTGGTGGCCGAGTTCGACAAATACCTGCACGATGAACTGGACCTGATGCGCGAAGCGGCCAACGCCAGCCAGCTGCGCCGCAACTTTGCCGATTCGCACCTGCTGCTGGTGCCGGAAATGTTCTGGGATTACTGCTCGCCCAGCGTGATCGTGATGGAGCGCATGCACGGCATTCCGGTGTCGCAGATCGACCGCCTGGAAGCGGCCGGCGTGGACCTGAAAAAGCTGTCCAGCGACGGCGTGGAAATCTTCTTCACCCAGGTGTTCCGCGATGGCTTCTTCCATGCCGATATGCACCCGGGGAACATCCTGGTGTCGGTCGAGCCGGAAACCTTTGGCCGCTATATCGCGCTGGACTTCGGCATTGTCGGCACGCTCAACGATTTCGACAAGGATTACCTGTCGCAGAACTTCCTGGCCTTCTTCCGCCGCGATTACAAGCGCGTGGCCGAGGCCCACATCGAGTCCGGCTGGGCCCCCAAGGAAACCCGCGTCGACGAGCTGGAGTCGGCAGTGCGCGCCTGCTGCGAGCCGATCTTCGACCGGCCGCTGAAAGACATCTCGTTTGGCCAGATCCTGCTGCGCCTGTTCCAGACCTCGCGCCGCTTCAACGTCGAAGTGCAGCCGCAGCTGGTGCTGCTGCAAAAGACCCTGCTCAACATCGAAGGCCTGGGCCGCCAGCTCGATCCCGACCTCGACCTGTGGAAGACCGCCAAGCCGTATCTGGAAAACTGGATGGCCGAGCAGGTTGGCGTCAAAGGCTTCATGCAGCGCCTGAAAGCCGAGGCGCCGCGCTACGCCCACATCTTCCCGCAACTGCCGCGTCTGGTGCACCAGGCGCTGGAACGGCAGGCCGGCAAGCCGGCCGATAACACTGAGCTGATCAAATTGCTGATCAGCGAACAGCAGCGCACCAACCGCCTGCTGGCGCTGGTGGTCTACCTGGCCGGCGCCGCGGTGCTGGGCGTGGCCGGCTATGAGTTGTACCTGCGCTGGCACTGACCGTCATGGCGGACTTCCAGCAGCGCGATCCAGGCGCGCCGGCGTTCTGGGATGAACGCTTCGAGCGCAACTTCACGCCCTGGGATGCGGGCGGCGTGCCGCAAGCCTTGCGCGCTTTCGCCGCCGCCAGTGCGCCGCTGACCACCCTGATCCCGGGCTGCGGCTCGGCCTATGAGCTGGCGTTCCTGGCCGGCCAGGGCTGGGACGTTGCCGCCATCGATTTTTCCCGCGCCGCGGTGGCGCGCGGCAAGCTGGCCGCCGGCCCGCATGCGGCGCGCGTGATGGAGGCGGATTTCTTTGCATGGCAGCCGGCCGCGCCGCTGCAGCTGATCTACGAGCGCGCCTTCCTGTGCGCCATGCCGCGCGCCATGTGGCCGCAGGTGGCGGCGCGCTGGGCGCAGCTGCTGGCGCCCGGCGCAGTGCTGGCGGGGTATTTTTTCTTTGACGATGCGCCCAAGGGCCCGCCGTTCGGCATCAGCCGCGCGCAGCTCGACAGCCTGCTGCAGCCGCACTTCGTCTGCCAGGTGGAGCAGGAAGTCAGCGACTCCATCCCGGTGTTTGCCGGCAAGGAGCGCTGGATGGTGTGGCGCCGTTTATAGCGTGGAATCGGGCTTGACGTAGTCGGGTTCGATGGAGCCGTCGTTACGGCCATATGGCGCCAGCAACAGCAGCAGCAGCCCGCAGGCCAGCATGGCCAGCCCGGAAGGCTCCGGCACCTGGCTGACGACCGGCGGTGCGGCGTGCGCCTGCCCCTGGGCCTGCCGCGGCTGGTCGGGAGGCGTTTCACCGGGCGCGACTTGCAGGTCGATCGGGTCCAGCGGCTGTTCCAGGCTGAGTTCGGCCGAGGATTGCTCGGCCGGCAAAGTCACCTTGCCACGCTGGTCCGCGTCAAGGTGGCTGGTGGCGCGCATGGCCGATGCCGGTCCGGCCGCGATCAGCACGCACAGCAGAACGAAAGAGGTGAGCGGTTTCATGGCATCCCCGCGTATTGTTGTAGTTATTCGGTTAATTGGGATGGGGTGCGGCGGCGTTGCGTGCCCGGGCGGTATTTGAAGGCTTGCACCACTACTACCACGGCCATGCACAGCAACACGGTGCGGCGATGCAAGGGCTCGTCCGGCGATTCAGGCACGAATTTGCTGGCGGCCGCCATGGCGGGAGCGGCGAGACAAGCAGACAGGATGCCTGCATACAGATATTTTTTCATAAAATTCCCCTAAGAATCAAATGGTTGGAGCGTCGTCGGTTAAGGACAGCTAACGAGGCGGCGATTCAGGGATTGGGAAATCTACGCTGGTTGAGAGTGATTAAATCATGCTCATCGCCAATATGCGAATAGATTTTCCCAATGAAATCGATTATTGCCATGGCTTGGTCACAGGAAACAGTCAGGTGGGCGGCAAAAGGCTTTATAATTCAGGGTTTTGATGATTTTTGCGGAGTAAGTAATGCCGATCTACGCGTACCGCTGCGAGGCATGTGGTTTTGCCAAGGATGTCTTGCAAAAGATTTCCGACCCGCAGCTGACTGTTTGCCCGGAGTGCGGCAAGGAGTCGTTCAAGAAGCAAGTGACCGCGGCCGGCTTCCAGCTGAAAGGCTCGGGCTGGTATGTGACCGATTTCCGCGGCGGCACGCCGCCAGCCACCGGCACCGCCACCGGCCCGGCCAAGACCGACGCCGCAGCGGCTCCGGCGCCCGCGCCAACGCCAGCGGGCGGCGCCAGCGACAACTGAAGCGCTCCATCCACCACGAAGGAATTCGATGCGTAAATACTTCATTACCGGCTTGCTGATCCTGGTGCCCCTGGCGATTACCGCCTGGGTGTTGAACCTGGTGATCAGCACCATGGACCAGTCCCTGCTGTTCGTGCCGGAACGCTGGCAGCCGCGTACGTTTATCGGCTTCGACATTCCCGGCCTGGGCACCTTGCTGACCATCGTCATCGTGTTCCTGACCGGCCTGCTGACCAACAACCTGGTCGGCAATTATGTGGTGCGCCTGTGGGAAAAACTGCTGACCCGCATCCCGGTGGTGAGCTCGCTGTATTCAAGCGTCAAGCAAGTGTCGGACACGCTGTTTTCCTCGTCCGGCAACGCCTTCCGCAAGGCGGTGCTGATTCCGTATCCGCACCAGAATTCGTGGACCATCGCCTTCCTGACCGGCGCGCCGGGCGGGGATGTGAAGAACCACCTGGTCGGCGACTACGTCAGCGTCTACGTGCCGACCACGCCGAATCCGACCTCGGGCTTTTTCCTGATGATGGCGAAGAAGGATGTGGTCGAGCTTGACATGAGTGTCGATGCGGCCCTGAAGTACATTGTGTCGATGGGCGTGGTGGCGCCGGAAGAAGCGCCCAAAGTCATCGTCGACGAAGCAAAGCTGAACTAAGCAAGATTAACTGAGTAACCTAACCTGAACCGAGAAATAAACATGTCCTCAATGCGTACTCACTACTGCGGCCTCACCACTGAAGCGCTGCTTGGCCAAACCGTCAGCCTGTGCGGCTGGGTACACCGTCGCCGCGACCACGGCGGCGTGATCTTCATCGACCTGCGCGACCGCGAAGGCCTGGTGCAGATCGTATGCAATCCGGAGCAGGCTGAAGTCTTCAAGGCCGCCGAAGCCGTGCGCAACGAGTACTGCCTGCGCGTGACCGGCGTGGTCAAGGACCGCCTGGCCGGCACCATCAACACCAACCTGAAGTCGGGCAAGATCGAAGTGATCTGCTCGGAACTGGAAGTGCTGAACGCCTCGGTGGCCGTGCCGTTCCAGCTGGACGACGACAACCTGTCGGAAACCACCCGCCTGACCCACCGCGTGCTGGACCTGCGCCGTCCGCAGATGCAGAACAACCTGCGCCTGCGCTACAAGGTCACCATGGAAGTGCGCAAGTACCTGGACGAACTGGGCTTCATCGACGTCGAGACCCCGATGCTGACCAAGTCGACCCCGGAAGGCGCGCGCGACTACCTGGTGCCATCGCGCGTGAACGCCGGTAACTTCTTCGCGCTGCCGCAGTCGCCGCAGCTGTTCAAGCAGCTGCTGATGGTGGCCAACTTCGACCGCTACTACCAGATCACCAAGTGCTTCCGCGACGAAGACCTGCGCGCCGACCGTCAGCCGGAATTCACCCAGATCGACTGCGAAACCTCGTTCCTGACCGAACAGGAAATCCGCGATCTGTTCGAAGACATGATCCGCAAAGTGTTCAAGAACACCATGGACGTCGACCTGCCTAACCCATTCCCGGTGATGGACTTCGCCGAAGCCATGGGCAGCTACGGTTCGGACAAGCCGGACATGCGCGTCAAGCTGAAGTTCACCGAACTGACCGACGTCATGAAGGACGTCGACTTCAAGGTGTTCTCGGGCGCTGCCAACATGCCGAACGGCCGCGTGGTCGGTCTGCGCGTACCGAAAGGCGCCGACATGCCGCGTTCGGAAATCGACGCCTACACCCAGTTCGTGGCGATCTACGGCGCCAAGGGCCTGGCTTACATCAAGGTCAACGAAAAGGCCAAGGGCCGCGACGGTCTGCAATCGCCGATCGTCAAGAACCTGCACGACGCCGCCCTGGCCAAGGTGCTGGAACTGACCGGCGCCGAAGACGGCGACCTGATCTTCTTTGGCGCGGACAAGGCCAAGATCGTCAACGACGCCATCGGCGCGCTGCGCGTGAAGATCGGCCACTCGGAATTCGGCAAGAACGCCGGCCTGTTCGACGACGTCTGGTCGCCGCTGTGGGTGGTGGACTTCCCGATGTTCGAATACGACGAGGAAGCCGACCGCTGGACCGCGACCCACCACCCGTTCACCGCGCCGAAAGACGGCCACGAGGACATGCTGGAAACCAATCCGGGCGCCTGCATCGCCAAGGCCTACGACATGGTGCTGAACGGCTGGGAACTGGGCGGCGGTTCGATCCGTATCCACCGCGAGGAAGTGCAGTCGAAAGTGTTCCGCGCGCTGAAGATCGATGCCGACGAAGCGCGCCTGAAGTTCGGCTTCCTGCTGGACGCGCTGCAGTACGGCGCGCCGCCGCACGGCGGCCTGGCATTCGGCCTGGACCGTATCGTGACCCTGATGACCAAGTCCGATTCGATCCGCGACGTGATCGCCTTCCCGAAAACCCAGCGCGCGCAGGATCTGCTGACCCACGCGCCGTCGGAAGTCGACGAGAAGCAACTGCGCGAACTGCACATCCGTCTGCGTGCCGCCGAGCCGAAAGTGGCCGGTTAATTTGTGTGACCAGGAAAAGGCGCTGCGGCGCCTTTTCTTTTATCGCGACCATGACGTCTTACAAGATTCCTGAATCGGTGCTGGTGGTGATCCACACCGCCGACCTGCACGTGTTGCTGATCGAGCGCGCCGACAAGCCGGGCTTCTGGCAATCGGTCACCGGCTCGCTGGACGCGCCGGACGAGCCGCTGCTGCAAACCGCCGCCCGTGAACTGTACGAAGAAACCGGCATTGTGGCCGATGGCGAAACCATCGTGCTGCGCGACTGGCAGCTGTCCAACGTCTACACCATCTATCCGGTCTGGCGCCACCGCTACGCCCCGGGGGTGACCGAAAACACCGAGCACGTGTTCAGCGTGGAAGTCCCGCGCGACATCGCCATCACCCTCAGCCCGCGCGAGCACGTCAATTACATCTGGCTGCCGTATCTGGATGCCGCCGACCAATGCTTCTCGCCCTCCAACGCCGAGGCCATTCTGCAACTGTCACGCTTTCAGCACAAAATTTAATTCTTGATAATTAGTCTTCTGGTAAATCCGCTCGCTATTGATTACAATCAATATTCTTCATGCAATCAAAATTTCCAGAAAGAATGTATGCCATCGCCTACCGCGTCCAGTCCCACCAGCAAGGTCGATTTACTCGATATTAATCTCTACGACGCATTGATCGCGGGGCTCAAATGGGGCGGCAAGGTGGGGACAGGCATTACCATCACCTACAGCTTTCCGTGGAGCAGCACCAATACTGCCGTATTCTCCGGTGCCAATGGCACACCGTATTCCTCCGACGATGAGCCGAACGCGACCTCCCATTACGGGCTCACCACCGTGCAGCAGGACGCAGTGCGAGGTGCCCTGCAGGCCTGGGCCGATGTCGCCAACATCAAGCCGGTGGAGGTAAAGGAGAGCGCCACCCTGGTGGGGGATATCCGTGTTGGCTGGACTTCGGCAACCGACACTACCAGCGACGGGGACACGGCGTGGGGCTGGGCATATTTCCCCAACAACACCTATCCGCAAGGTGGCGATATCTGGATCAGTACCATGTCCACCGGTGCCAACCCCACCGGCATGTGGGGGGCAGGCTCATACAACTACATGTCGTTGATCCACGAACTGGGCCATGCACTCGGTTTGAAGCACCCATTTGAAGGTGCAACCGTGTTGGATAGCGATTTCGATAATCGCCAGTACACAGTGATGGCCTATGAGGATCCGCCGCATGACCTGTTCGTCGACGTCACCGATGACGGTAGCACGCACAGTTGGTCGTCCTTCTATGTGTCGCCGCAGACGCCGATGGTGGCCGACATTGCTGTCATCCAGTATCTTTACGGCGCCAATATGAGCTACCACAGTGGTGACGATGTCTACACCTTTGACCCTTCGACGCCGTTTTTGCGCACCATCTGGGATGCTGGCGGCAATGACACCATTTCGGTCGCCAATTTCACTAACGGCTGCGTCATCGATTTGCTGGACGGGACATACTCGTCGATTGCCATACCATCGGACACCGGTGCCGGCTACAGCTGGACCAAGGCGCCACCGACCCCCACTTACGACGGCACCGACAACCTTGGCATCGCGCTGGGCGCCGTGATTGAGAACGCCATCGGCGGCAGCGGCGACGATATTCTGTGGGGGAACGAGGTGAATAACCACCTGCAGGGTAACGCCGGCTTCAATCTGCTGAATGGTTACGGCGGGATCGACACGGTGGTCTATACCGGCAAGTTTGCCGACTATACCGTCAGCGTGGAGTCGGATGGCTATTATCAGGTGGCGGCACGCAACGGCACGCAGACTGACATCGTGGACCAAGTTGAGCGACTGAGCTTCACGGACGTGAGCATGGCGCTGACGGTCGATGGCCTGGCCGAGGATGCGCTGACGGCGCAGTACACTGCGCTGGCGCAGAAGTTCTACGTGGCGTATTTTGGCCGTCCGGCCGATCCGAATGGCCTGGCGAACATGGTGTCCCAGCTCAGCGCCGCCAGGGCGCCCACCACCGCCGACGGCATCGTGCTGGCCTACCAGACCAATCCCGCCATCAAGCAACTGGTTGACAGCTTCGGCAACAGCGAGGAATCGGCGCTGTTGTACAAGGGGACCAACAACCATGACTTCGTGGTGTCGATCTTCACCCACCTGCTGGGCCGCACGCCGCCGGAAGGGCCGGGACTGGACTTCTGGGTGAATGCCCTCGACAGCGGCAATGTGGCGCGCAGTCTGGCGGCAATGAACATTGTTGGCGGCGCCGAGGCAAACACGACAGATCAGGGTAAGATAGATGCCGCCCTGGTTGCCAACCGCGTGCTGGTGGCTGACAACTTCACGGTGGCGCTGAATGTGCCGGCGCTGGTGGCCAATTACGCCGGCGCGGAAGCGGCCAGCGCAGCGCGCGCGCTGCTCGATGCCGTCACCCAGAGCACACCGGTGATCAGCTACGAGAGCACGGTACTGAGTACGGTCGCCAAGTTGCCAGTGCAACTGGTGGGGGTACAGCCAGTGGCGCACGACGGGCTGTTTGCCTGAGAGAGATACCAGAGATAACAATGAAGGAGTTTTACCATGCCCAGCCCCAGCACTACCGGCCAGACCAGCGATGTCAATAATAGCGGCCAGCTGACTATCGACGCCCTGCTGGGTGGCACTAAGTGGGGCGGCGCGACCGGTACCGGCGCCACCGTCACTTACAGCTTCCCGTGGACCACCAATACCACCGCCGTGTTCGCCGGTCCGAACGGCGTGTATTCCGACTTGAACGAAAACACCGCCACCGAGCATTACGGCCTGAATGCCATTCAGCAGGCCGCCGCGCAAAACGCGCTGCAGGCATGGGCCAACGTGGCCAACGTGACGCCGATGCTGGTGCAGGACAGCAGTACCGTGGTCGGGGATATCCGGCTGGCGTTCACCTCGGCGTCGAATACGTTCAGCGATGGCTCCTCCCCTTGGGGCTGGGCATCTTATCCTGACCCGTATTACCCGTCCGGCGGCGACGTCTGGATCAGTTCGTCACTGAAGGACACCGATTGGTCCGTCGGTTCCTACAACTACATGTCGCTGATCCATGAACTGGGCCACGCGCTTGGCCTCAAGCACCCGTTCGAGGATGCGCCGCTGGACCTGGCGCACGCCAACCGCCAGTATTCCATCATGGCGTACGACGATGCGCCGAAAAGCTTGTTCGTTGACATCACGGAAACCCCGCGCAGCTACTACTGGAAGTCCTACTATGTGGTGCCGGATACGCCGATGGTAAACGACATCGCCGCCATCCAGTACCAATATGGCGCCAACCTGGGCTACAAGACCGGCAACGACACCTACACTTTCGATCCGTCGACGCCCTTCCTGCGCACGATCTGGGACGCGGGCGGCAATGACACCATCTCGGTGGCCAACTTCACCAACGGCAGCGTGATTGATCTCACTCCCGGGCGTTATTCATCGATCCATATCCCATCGGACGTGCGCACCGATATTGACTGGGGCGACACACCGCCACCAACCGGCACTTACGACGGTACCAATAATCTGGGCATCGCCTACGGCGCGTGGATAGAAAACGCGATTGGCGGCAGTGGCGACGATACGCTGCTCGGCAACAGCCTGGCCAACCATCTGCAGGGCAATGGCGGCAGCAATGCGCTGGATGGCGGCAGCGGCATTGACACTGCGGTCTATAGCGGCAATTTCAGCGCCTACAGCTTTACCTCCAGCAGCAGCGGCTACAGCGTCACGCTGAACAGCAATCCGGCGCAAAAGGATAAATTGACCAATATCGAGCGCCTCAGCTTTGCCGACGGCAGCATGGCGCTCAACGTCAACAGTCTGGCGGAGGACGCCACCCAGGCGCAGTACGTGCAGCTGGCGCAGAAATTCTACGTGGCGTACTTCGGCCGCCCGGCCGATGCCAACGGGCTGGCCAATATGGTAGCCCAGCTGAGCGCGGCCGGCGCGCCCACCACTGCCGACGGCATTGTGCTGGCGTACCAGACCAATACCGCCGTCAAGCAACTGGTTGACAGCTTTGGCAACAGCGAGGAATCGGCGGTGCTGTACCAGGGCGCCAGCAACCATGACTTCGTGGTGTCGATTTTTGTCCACCTGCTGGGCCGCACACCACCGGAAGGGCCAGGCCTGGATTTCTGGGTGAACGCGCTGGACGGCGGCAACGTGGCGAAAAGCCTGCTGGCGCTGAACATAGTGGGCGGCGCCGAGGCCAACACTACCGCGCAAGGCAAGATCGATGCCGCCCTGGTGGCCAACCGGGTGACGGTGGCGGCCAACTTCACCGCCTTGCTGGACCAGCCGTCCGAGATTGCCGGCTACGCGGGTTACACTGCGGCCGCCACGGCGCGCGCGATGCTGGACGCGGTCAGCCAGGACACCAATCTGCTCAGTTATGAAAGCACGGTGTACAGCACTGTCTCGCACATGTCTGCCACCGGCACGCTGGCGGAAATTGTCGGCGTCAGCCAGGCG
Organism: Duganella sp.; assembly: GCF_039595735.1. Lineage (NCBI taxonomy): Bacteria > Pseudomonadati > Pseudomonadota > Betaproteobacteria > Burkholderiales > Oxalobacteraceae > Duganella > Duganella sp. Next base: position 5,227 of record NZ_JBCNLB010000014.1, on the reverse strand, counting down.
TACGGCCACGGGGCGCTGATGGCCTGAGCAGTCTGCGCCGAAGGTGCGGGACCGTACACAGGAGCCCTGTTGCGGCCCCGGACTCAGGGTTAAAATGGATGGCATGAAGATCCGTGTCGCCACCTACAACATTCACAAGGGCGTGTCCGCCATCCGGGCGGAACCGCGGGTGCTGGCGCTCAAGCAGGCGATCGGCATGTTTGATGCCGATGTGGTTTTTTTGCAAGAGGTGCAGGGTAAACATGACCTCAAGGCCGCCAAATACGGGGCCGAGCACCTTGGCCACAAACATTGGCCCGCTGCAGCGCAGCATGAATTTTTTGCCGGCGAATCGCGCTATCTGCATTCGGCCTATGGCATGAACGCGATCTATGATCATGGCCACCACGGCAATGCGCTGCTGAGCGCTTTCCCGATCGCCAGCCAGGCCAACCGCGATGTCTCCGATCACGCTTACGAACAGCGCGGCATCCTGCATTGCGTGCTGAACACGCCGCAGGGGCCGGTGCATTGCTATGTGGTGCATCTGGGGCTGTTCGAGGGCAGCCGCCGCCGGCAGACCCAGGCGCTGATTTCAGCGGTGAAGGAAACCGCGCCCAACGACGAGCCGGTGGTGATTGCCGGCGATTTCAATGACTGGCGCAACACCCTCAGCGACGAGCTGCGCAACGCGCTGGGTGTGCGCGAGGCGTTTGATGAAATCGGCGGCAATTCGGCGCTCGATGAAGTGCTGCGCAAGCTGCGCCGCAAAACCGGCGTCGCGCCCGCGCGCACCTTCCCGGCCGGCCTGCCGTTCTTCCGCCTCGACCGCATTTATGTGCGTGGTTTCAAGGTCGAGACGGCGGAGGTGATGCATGGTAGTCTATGGGCCAAGCTCTCAGACCACGCTCCCATCGTCGCCTCGCTGACGCTGGCTTGAGCGCCAACTATGCGCCCAGTCAATTTTATCGCCGATAACGAAGTCACACTGCTCCACACCGGCACCGATTATTTCCCGGCGCTGATCGACGCCATCGACCAGGCGCAGTACGAGGTCTATTTCGAGACCTATATCTTTGCCGGCGACGAGACCGGCCAGAAGGTGATTGCCGCCCTGATCCGCGCCGCCCAGCGCGGCGTGCAGGTGCGCGTGATTACCGACTGGTGGGGCACTGGCCGCCGCCAGATCAACAGCATGCACGACGCCTTCACCGCCGGCGGCGTTGAGCACCGCATGTTCAATCCCTGGTTCAAGCGCGGCGTCACGCGCACGCACCGCAAGATCTGCGTGGTGGACCGCCAGGTGGCTTACGTCGGCGGCATCAATATCAACGACGATATGTTCTGCGATTACGATCACAACAAGCCGCTGTCGGCGCCGCGCTGGGATTTCGCGGTGCAGGTGCGCGGGCCGCTGGTGGCCGACATCCAGATGGAGGCGGTGACGCAGTGGCGCCGGCTCGGCAAGCTCGGCCTCATCAAGCGGATCGGCCTCTACCGTGACATGCGCAAGGTGCAGAAGATCGCCGCCCAGCACGCCGTGCAGGCCGGTTTTGTGGTGCGCGACAATCTGCGCAACCGCCGCACCATTCAGCGCGCTTATCTGCAGGCGCTGGGCCGCGCGCGCAAGAGCGTGCTGCTGGCCAATCCATATTTCGCGCCCAGCCGCAAGTTCCGCCAGGCGCTGGTCTCCTGCGCCGAGCGCGGGGTGGAAGTGGTGCTGCTGATCGGTGTCGGCGAGATTTGGCTGCAGGATGCGGTAGCGCACTCTTTCTATCCGAAGCTGCTTGCGGCAGGCGTCAAAGTGGTGGAATATCATAAGACGCAATTGCACGCCAAGGTGGCGGTGATCGATGATGACTGGGCCACGGTCGGCTCCAGCAATGTCGACGGCTTGAGCCTGTTTTTGAACCAGGAAGCCAATGTGGTGATCAAGGATGCGGCGTTCGCGCAAAGCCTGCGCAAGCATATCGAAGACGCCATTGCCGAGGGCAAGGTGATCACTTACGATGATTTTGAGCACGTTGGCCATGTGAAGCGCATTGGCTACGAGATTGCGTTTGTGTTTTATAAATTACTGATGCGGGTATTCGCAGTGGGGAAATACGCGTGAGCGAAGGTGTACGACTCGATAAATGGCTGTGGGCAGCACGCTTCTTCAAGACCCGTTCGCTGGCCACGGACGCCATTTCGCTAGGCCGCGTGATCGTCAATGGCGATCGCGCCAAGCCGGCGCGTAACGTCAAGCTGGGTGACGTGCTGGAAATCGACAACGGCTCCGATCAGTGGGAGGTCGATGTGATGGGCCTGTCCGATGTACGCGGCCCCGCCACCGTGGCCCGCAGCCTCTACGAAGAGACCGATGTGAGCGTGGCGCGCCGCGCTGCCGTCGCGGAAAACCGCCGCCTGTACCGCGAACCCGGCACTACCATCAAGGGCCGCCCGACCAAACGCGATCGCCGCGAATTGGACAAGCTATAAAGTAGTTTCCCCTCCGTATTGCTGCGTCGCAGCAATAGAACACCACCTCTAACAGTACTGTTTGACATTCCCCCTCAAGTGGATAATAGTACGAGCGTTCGCAATTCTTTTCACACAGAGTAAATTTAACTGGAGCAGAATAATCTTTCTCCATGATTTGAAAAACTTACTCTGGGATGCAATCTTATTAATACCTCAACTAAATTTATGCGCAAAGGCGAGTTAACCCGCGCTGCAATCCTCGACGTGGCCCTGGATCTGGCCAGTCGCGACGGCCTGGAAGGCCTGACCATAGGATTGCTGGCGGATAAGATGAACATGAGCAAATCCGGCGTGTTTGCGCACTTCGGATCGCGTGAAGATTTGCAGTTGGAAGTACTGAAGCTGTATCACCACCGCTTCGAGCAGGAAGTGTTCTTCCCCAGCGTGAAAGAGCCGCGCGGCATCCAGCGTCTGAAGGCGATGTTTGCGCGCTGGGTCAAGCGGGTCAGCGTGGAAGTGGCCTCGGGCTGCATCTACATCAGCGGCGCCGTGGAATATGACGACCGCCCAGGTCCGATCCGCGAAGAGCTGATGGCGATGGTCGGCGCCTGGCAGGGCGCCCTGCTGCGCTGCGTAAAGCAGTCAGTGGAATGCGGCGACCTGAAAGCCGACACCGATCCGCAACAGCTGGTGTACGAGATGTACGGCCTGATCCTGGCCCTGCACCACGATGCGCGTTTCCTGCGCATTCCGGGCAGCCTGGAGCGCGCCGGCAAGGGCTTCGAGCGCTTGATCGAGACGTATCGCAATCCGCAATCGCCGGCAGCGGTGGTCGCACAAGCTGGTTAATTAATTCAAACACTCAAAAGTAGTCATCAGGAGAAAATCATGGGTCAATATGTCGCACCAATCCGGGATATGCAATTCGTTCTGCACGAGCTGCTGAAAGTGGAAGACGAACTGAAAGCGCTGCCGAAGCACGCGGAAATCGATGCCGACATCATCAACCAGGTGCTGGAAGAGGGCGGCAAGTTCACCTCGGAAGTGCTGTTCCCGCTGAATCACTCGGGCGACCGCGAAGGTTGCAAGCACGACGCCGCCACCAGCACCGTGACCACTCCGAAAGGCTTCAAGGAAGCCTACAAACAGTACGTGGAAGGCGGCTGGGCCGCGCTGGCGTGCGATCCGGAATACGGCGGCCAGGGCCTGCCAGTGGTGATGAACAACTCGTTCTACGAGATGCTGAACTCGGCCAACCAGGCCTGGACCATGTACCCGGGCCTGTCGCACGGCGCCTACGAGTGCCTGAAAGAACACGGCACCGACGAACAGAAGAAGCTGTACCTGCCGAAGCTGGTCTCGGGCGAGTGGACCGGCACCATGTGCCTGACCGAACCGCACTGCGGCACCGACCTGGGCATGCTGCGCTCGAAAGCCGTGCCACAGGCGGACGGCTCGTGGCTGATCACCGGCAACAAGATCTTCATCTCGGCCGGCGAACACGACATGTCGGAAAACATCCTGCACCTGGTGCTGGCCCGCGTGCCGGACGCACCGGAAGGCTCGAAAGGCATCTCGCTGTTCCTGGTGCCGAAGTTCCTGCCCAACGCCGACGGCACCGTTGGCGAACGCAACCCGATCTTCTGCGGCGCCATCGAAGAGAAAATGGGCATCCACGGCAACTCGACCTGCCAGATGAACCTGGACGGCGCCAAAGGCTGGATCATTGGCCAGCCGAACAAAGGCCTGCAAGCCATGTTCGTGTTCATGAACGCGGCCCGTCTGGGCGTGGGCATGCAGTCGCTGGGCCTGACCGAAGTGGCTTACCAGAACGCGCTGATCTACGCCAAAGACCGCATCCAGATGCGCTCGCTGACCGGCCCGAAAGCACCTGACAAGCCAGCCGACCCGATCATCGTGCACCCGGACGTGCGCCGCATGCTGTTGACCGGCAAGGCCTACGCTGAAGGCGCGCGCGCCTTCACCTCGTACGTGGCGCTGCAGATCGACCGCGAACTGAACCACCCGGACGAAGATGTGCGCAAGGAAGCCGCCGACGAAGTCGCGCTGCTGACGCCGATCATCAAGGCCTTCATCACCGACAACGCCTGGATCGCCACCTCGGAAGCCATGCAGGTGTACGGCGGCCACGGCTACATCAGCGAGTGGGGCATGGAGCAGTACGTGCGCGACGCCCGTATCAACCTGATCTACGAAGGCACCAACACCGTGCAGTCGCTGGACCTGCTGGGCCGTAAGATCCTGGGCGACAACGGCGCCAAGCTGCGCAAGTTCGGTGAGAAGATCAAGGCCTACGTGGAAGAGAATGGCCTGGACGAAAAAATGTCCGAGTTCATCACCCCGCTGGGCGACCTGGGCGACAAAGTGCAGAAGCTGACCATGGAAATCGGCATGAAAGCCTTCCAGAACGCCGACGAAGTGGGCGCGGCCGCCGTGCCTTACCTGCGCGTGGTGGGCCACCTGGTGTACTCGTACTTCTTCGCCCGCATGGCGCAGATCGCGCTGGAAAAAGAAGACAGCGGCGACACCTTCTACAAATCGAAACTGGCCACCGCGCGCTTCTACTTCGCCCGCCTGCAACCAGAAACCGCCACCCTGATCCGTCAGGCGCGCTCGGGCTCCGCCAATCTGATGGCCCTCGACGCCGACCTGTTCTAAGCAACCAGAGGAAACGACATGACCAATTTCATCGTTAAAAAAGTAGCCGTGCTGGGCGCCGGCGTGATGGGCGCGCAGATCGCTGCCCACTGCGTCAACGCCAAAG